>JAJRTS010000034.1 GCA_024278175.1 Gemmatimonadales bacterium
CCCGGCTGCCGACAGTACCAGCGCCCAACCCACGCAGCAGGACACTTCGCAGGCCGAAAGCGAGGTTCCGGCGGATACCACTCCCACAGGCAGCGTGGCCCCGGCTGCCGACAGCGCCGGCACCCAACCCGCGCAACAGGACACTTCGCAGGCCGAAAGCGAGGTTCCGGCGGATACCACTCCCACAGGCAGCGTGGCCCCGGTTCCGGCAGCGGATAATGATTCCATACCCCCGGCCGCGGACACCACTGAAGCCAACACTCCCTGACAACTAAAACGGGCTGCCTTCCGGCAGCCCGTTTCCGCTTTGCGTTCTATCCGGCACAAAGGTTCGAAACTTCAATCGTTCTCACCACTGAGCCGGTCCAGCAGGCTCCGCCACTGCGTAAAATCACCCACAACCAGGTGCGCCCCGGCCTTGATCAGCCTGGCGCGCTTGGTCTGGCACACGCCCCAGCGCCTGGCCTCATCGCTGGCCACGCCGACCGCTATCCCACCGCGGCGTACGGTTTCGGCTATCTCCACGGGCCCATCGCCGAACGTGAGCAACTGCGCCCCGCCGATCCCATGTTGTTCAATCAGCCCGGCGATCAGCCTGCGCTTGCTGAATTTTGCCAGATCGCTCACGCTACCGTGGATTCCGCCGTTGAACAGATCGGCGTAACCCAGACGCCGGGCCTCGCGCACCACGTGCTCCTGGTCCGTGCCGCTGGCCAGATAGAGCGTGGCCCCGCGGCCGCGAAGTTCTTGCAGCAGTTCCACGGCGCCACGGATTATAAAGTCCTCCGGGGCCAGCTCGCCCGCACCTATCCGCGCCAGCCTGTCATCGACCATCTCCAGCAGCCTGGCAACGTAGAGTTTCTTATAGCGCGCCGCGTCAAGCCGTTCCTCCCCCGGCACATAACCCAGCTCCGCCACCAACTCCGCCTGACCCTGCATCTGGACTATCGTCTGCACACCGGTGCTCCGGTCGATAAAATCCGCCACCCGCTCGCGCACGCTTTCGTATTCCTCCAGGGGAATCTCTTTCAGCCGCTTGCCGAAAATTGCCGAGAGCATCGTCTGCTCCATCACGGACTCCCAGTTCTGGCGCAGGGTGCTGATCGTCCCGTCGTGGTCGAAAATCACGTGCTCGGCCCTGCCGCGCGGGAAACCGTTGTCGGCCAGTTCGATCCGGCTGCCGGAGAGCAGCTTCGCCCCCCGTGGGTCCTCGGCCAGGTCAGGACGGTAGATCGGCCTGGCGCTGTCGATCAGCGAGAGAATCTCCTCGCGGCAGGCCGTGCCTGTCTGGTGCAGTTTACCCACGGTAACAGCCGCGGCGTAGTTGCCCGCCAGCGCGGCCTCGTCCACGTTCATGCCGGCGGCCAGCGAAGTTACCAGCGCACTGAGCATCGTATCGCCCGCTCCCACCGGATCGGCCGGGCCGGGAACCAACACCGCCGGGATTTCCTCCAGGTGGCCGTCGTGGAACACCAGGCAGCCGCGGCAGCCGCGCGTGATTATCACCGGACGTTCCCTGCCGGCGAACAACCCGTCCGCCGCCGTGCGCACATCCCCCAGCGAATAATCCTCCACGTTCTGGTCCATGCTCTCCAGACCGTGGTACGCACGAAGCAGGGACGCCTGGTCAACTTTCTGCACCATGCCGCGGTAGCTGCCGATATCCTCGCGGCTGTCCACAACGATCAGCTTGGCGGGAAAGCGGGCTGAGAGTTCATTAATACGCTCCAGCATCCGACCCGTAATCAGCGGGCGCGGCAACTGTTGGTTAACTATCAGCGCATCCAGCGCACCGATCCGGCCGGCCAGGCAATCGGCCAGGTTTGTCAGCGTAGAATCGCTCAGGCGGTTATGGAAACCGAAATCAAGCCGCCGCAACTCATTTCCGGCAACGTGGGGCTTGGCCCAAAGATGCGTATCCCACTCCCCTCTCTGCACCAGCAGAGCGCCGGTGTCCACCCCGATATCGGTCAGCAACCCGGTCAACACGCCGCCGCACAGGTCGTCGCCGCGCACGCCGAACGCCTCCAGCCGTCCCACTCCCAGCGCCGCCAGGTTGGCCATCACGTTGCCCGCGCCACCCAGAGAGTAGCTCTGCCGGGTAACCGTGTAGGCGCGTTTTCCGGTTTCGACCGAGAGTTCTCCCTCCCCATCCTCCAGCATCCAGTAGGCGTCCACCGCGAAATCGCCCACCACGCCTATTTTAAGCTCACCGAACCGTTTTCCGGCCTCTTTGAATTGCTTTGCAAACGATGCAATCTCCACCGCGCTCTCCACAATCTTGTCCGTTTCAAACGAATTTCAATCCGGCGCAACAACCAGATCAAAGCTACCTGAGTACGGCGGGCGTTGTCAAGCAAACGGTTCGATATTGAATTATCCCCGCCTGATTGTTAGTTTAAATGCCGATTCGCCGGGTTGACACCCGGCGTGGCTTTTTCCGGCAAGTCAGGAGAGAATAATGAGTGTTGCACAAAATAAATTACCCCCTCACGCGGATTTCGTCATTATCGGCGGCGGGCTGGCGGGAATGTCCACAGCCTGGGGGTTGAGCGTGTTGGGTGAGCGCGACACGGTGGTGCTGGAGAAAGAGAACGTCCCCGGCATGCATTCCTCGGGCCGTAACGCCGCTATGATCCGTCAGGTGGTGCCGGGCGCCGAGTTGCTCCAGCTTGCCCTGAGCGGAGCGCGTTTCTTCGCCGGGGAGGCGCCGGGCTGGCAACAGGCTCCGCCGTTTACCCCAGGCGGCAGTTTTCTGAGTGCCGGGCGTGGGGGACGGGACGCGCTGGAGCAGAACGCCGGGGCCGCAACCCGGGCCGGAGTGGAGCTGGAACTGTGTGGCCCGGAGCGGATAAACGAAGCTGTGCCCTGCACCGCGGGGGGAGAAATAAGTGGCGGAGTGTACTGCCCCGGCGATGGCGTAACCGACACGGACGGGCTGATCCAGGGCTACCAGGCAGCGGCCAGAACCGGGGGCATGCGGCTCTTTACCGATTGCGAAGTGCGGCATATCGACATGCACAACGGCCGGGTAGCCGGTGTGCAAACCAGCCGGGGGCATATCAAGACCGGCGTACTGGTAAACGCCGCCGGAGCGTGGGCCGGGCTGATCGGCTCCATGGCCGGAGCGGTAAAAGTGGAGCTTACGCCCCTGCGGCGGCACCTGTATTACACCGGAGCGCTGGCCTGGGCGGACCAGCGCTGGCCGTATGTCTGGGACGTGGAGCGCGACGTCTATTTCCGGCCGGAGAGCGGGGGCCTGCTGCTGAGCGCCTGCGACGAGTCCGCCGCCGAGCCCGCCCTGCCGCTGGTGGACCCCGCTGTCCAGGACCTGCTGGCCGGGAAGCTCTCGGAGGTGTTCCCCCGCCTGCTCGATATCCCGATCGCCCGCAGTTGGGCGGGCTTGCGCACGTTCGCCCCGGACCGCGCATTCATGCTGGGCCACGACCCGGTGCTGGAGGGGCTCTACTGGGTGGCCGCCCTGGGCGGCCACGGGGTCACGACCAGCCCCGCTGTGGGGCGGATAGCCGCCGGAGACGTCTCCGGCAGGGGCGCGCCGGCCCCGGCTGCGTTTTCCCCATCGCGTTTCACTTGAGCAGAGGCATCCTCTCATGCGCTTTTTTTCTCGTCATGCCTCCCCCGTGTGCCGGCCGCGGTTTTTTATCCTGTTTGCGTTGATAGCACTGTTACCCTCTGGCGCAAGCGCCTGGATTAGCAAAACCGCCCCGCCCCTGCCTCCGCCCACCGGCCCCGTGATCAGCGTATCGACAGTGGCGGAGCTGGAAAGCGCCGTGGCGAACCTGGTATCGGGGACAACAATTATGGTCGAGCCCGGCACGTACAAGCTGACCCGCGTGCTGGTATTCGACGCCGTGGACAGCGTGGCGATCCGGGGAGCCACGGGCAACCGGGCCGATGTCGTCCTGGCCGGGCGCGGGATGAGCGACCTGTCGGGCAAGGATACCGTGCCCATCCTGATCGCGGTCTGGAACGTGACCGACATGCTGATCGCGGACATGACCCTGACCGGCGCGTGGTACCACAACGTACACATGGCCGGCAGCGCCGGGCCGCTGCGAGCGCGAATGTACAATGTCCACTCCCTGGACTGCGGCGAGCAGCACCTCAAGGTGAACCCCGGCTCTAACCCCACCGCGTTCCCGGACAGCGGGCTGGTGGAATACTGCCGGTTCGAGTTCAGCGACAGGGCCAAGCATTGGTATACCAACGGCGTGGACGTGCTGGACGGGGCCGGTTGGATAATCCGCGACTGCGAGTTCGTGCGTATCCGCGGACCGGTGGGCGTGCTGGCCGGATCCGCCGTGCTGTTCTGGCACAACAGCATGGGCACGATAGTGGAGCGCAGCCTGTTCTACGAGTGCGATTTCGGAGTCACTTTCGGGCTCAACAGCGGAGTGGGCGCCAGCAAGCGCGACCCGGACAGCCAGTGGGACCACCGGGGCGGGATTATTCGCAACAACGTGATCTACAGGGCGCTCACCTCCGGGGATGTAGGCATCTCGGTCAACACGGCGAAAGATTCCGCGATCTACCACAACACGGTGATCCTCAACCGCACGTTCGGCTGGACTATCGAGTACCGCTGGGACAACTCCAACGGGGTGATCGCCTACAACCTGACCGACGGGGCGATCATGCGCCGTAACGACGCCTCGGCGGAGCTGACCGGAAACATAACTGTCGCGGAGAAATCGTGGTTCGCGGGGGCCGACAGCGTGGACTTCCACCTCCTGCCCGACTCCCCGCCAGTGGACGTTGCCGGGGCGCTGGAGTGGGTCACGGTGGATTTCGACGGTCAGGCGCGCCCAGGCGGCGCTGCTCCCGACGTGGGGGCGGACGAGTGGTATGCGCCGTTTGAGCGCGGGGATATCAACAAAGACGCCACGATTAATATTTTCGACCTGCTGGAGCTGCTGGGTGCTATTTCCACGGGCAGCGACGACACGTGGCTGGACCTGAACGGCAGCGGAAGCGTGAATATATTCGATTTGCTGGAACTGCTTAAGCTGCTCCGGGCTTGAGTGCGGCGGCCCGCGGGTGGAACGTGCGAGGGAGAGGGAATACTTGCGATCCTCGTCAACAGCCAAACAGCATAAGCGGTAAAAAAAGCCCCGCCATTGCTGGCGGGGCTTTTTGGAATACTGGCTCTTAACTTGAAATCTACTTCCACTTGATCGAGCAGCCGCGCGCCGGAACGGTCTGCTTTGGCGGGGTTTTGCCCGCAGTCACCGCCTCCAGCGCATCGCGAAGCCACCGCTGACGCACGTTGCCTGGGTCCTCGTAGTTGTCGTCCACCGCCCCGTGGAACGCCAGGGCACCCTCGCTGTCGAACAGGAAAACCTCCGGCGTGCGCTCGGCCCCGTAGGCCCGGGCGGTCTGCTGGCTCTCGTCGTGGAGAAACGGAAACGGGAATCCATTGCTGGCCGCGTGGGTTTTCATGTTCTCGAAACTATCCTGGGGATACTGGGCGGCGTCGTTGGCGCAGATCTGCACGAACGCCGCCCCACGGGCCGCATACTCGTTCTGCAAGCTGATAATCCTGTCTTCCCAGGCCAGCACGTACGGGCAATGCACACAGGAAAAGATCACCGCCAGGGCTTTCTTGCCGCTGAACGATTCCAGCGAATAGTTGTTGCCATCGGTGGCCGGCAGGTTGAAATCCACTGCTTTCTCCCCAATTGCAAGCGCCGCCATTAACACCTCCTCATCACCAGATAAATGGATTCTCCCCGCAGCAAGCTCCGGGGAATTCTCTTCGATCAAACGCCTCGTACCCTCAGTCCCAGGCCGGGTAGCTGAACAGGGATTTTTCCACCTTTTCCGCTTCCAGGGCCAGTTGCTCCTTCTGGGCGTCGGCAAGCGGCACGAACAGCGGAGCCAGTTCCAGAGCCATCCTGAAAAATCGCTCCTCGCCCGGTGGGACCGCCGCGGTTACAGGCTGGCTGAGCGTCCAGTACAGCCCGCGGGCCAGCTCTTCCCGCTCCTCTAACGGCACATACCAGCACTTGCCGTACTGATTCGTCGCGCCCTGCATGCGGGCGCGACGGGCGCAGGATTTGAGCGCCAGCACACCCATCCCACGCTTGACGGCCGCATCGATTACCTGCGGTCCGAAATTCTCCTTGTACCACAGGTTGTAGTTGACCGGGAACAGGATCGTATCGAAATCAAACTGCTCCATCGCCGCCAGAGCCGCCTCCACCGAATGTGACGAGAACCCCAGGTAGCGTACCCTGCCCTGCTCTCTGGCCCGGCGAAACACCTCCATCGCTCCGCCGGGGCCGAACGCGCGCTCCACGTCCTCGCGGCTGGTGAGCGCGTGCAACTGGTAGAGATCGAGATAGTCCGTACGAAGGACCTTCAGCGAGTTTTCCAGTTCCGCCAGCGCACCGGCGGCATCACGCTCGACTGTTTTACAGGCCAGGAACACCTGCCGGCGAAAGGGCTCAATCGCGGGTCCCAAACGCTCTTCAGCGTTACCGTAGGTGGGGGCGACATCGAAATAGTTCACCCCGGCGTCGAACACCTCCCCCACTATCCGGGCAGCGTGGCTCTGGGTTTCGTCCATCAGGGTCACTCCGCCCAGACCGACAACCGACAGGTGCTCGCCGGTAGCTCCCAGCGGACGGCGCGGCATGGGGCCGGGGCTTTTCTGCTCGCTGGCCTCCAACGCCCTGCCGATCAGTGAGTCCAGGCCAAGACCCAGCCCGGCGGCGGTACCGGTTCTGAAAAAATCACTTCGCTTCATCACGGCCTCCCGGGTTATCATGCCCTGCTGCGGTTTTAAATGTTACCCGATCCATTATAAGGATTACGGCCCGATTGGGCAAACGCGCCGGGGCCGTCACTCACCGATTGTCCTTCAACCGACCGAAATCCTCCGGGGTGTCGATATCTTCCAGAATGCCGGCATCAGCGACAGGCAGTTCGTAAACCAGCTCGGGATGGGCGCGCACCACCTGCCTCGCGCCCACACTTTGCGGGGCGGCCAGCAGCTCGGCGAATAACTCCGAGGCGAACAACACCGGGTGGCCTCTCCTGCCCCCGTGTACCGGGATTATTATCCGGCCCCTGCCCTCGCCGAACGCCGCAATCAGCGCGTCTATCAGCGTAGAAGATATCCGCGGATGGTCCACCAGCAGCAGCACAACGGCCGCGGGCTTCAGCGGCATCAGCGCCCTCAGTCCCTCCTGCAGCGAGGAGAGCATCCCCCGGTCGTAGTGCTCGTTGAGCACCACCACCTCCGGCGGCAAGCCCAGCGAGTCGATTATTGTGCCGGGCTCGTGTCCCAGCACGATCCGCACCTCGCCGAGCGAGGAATCCAGGGCGGCGCGGTAGAGATGCCCCAGGAAAGTGGTTGAGCCAAAGGGCAGCAGGGCCTTGGGGCGGCCCATCCGCTCGCTGCGGCCCGCGGAGAGAATCAGTCCGGCGATCATGAGTTACCTTCATGCTCAGCAGCGTGCCCGAAAAAACACGCTGCCAGGCGCCACAAGGATGTGGCGAAAAATGCCACGGAAGGCATTTTTCGCCACTCTTCTTATAAAAAAATCTTTTCGTGATGGATCGTGGGACGATGAGCGCGGCGGACCGCGATAAGCTGGGCGATTATGCTCACGGCGATCTCCTCCGGAGTTTCGGCCTTGATATCCACTCCCACCGGGGCGTGGATCCGCTCCAGATGCTCGCGCGCGATTCCCTTCCCTTCCAGCTCCCGCCGGATCATGCTCGTTTTGCGCCGGCTGCCGATCATGCCGATATAGGCCGCCGGTGTGCCGGCGGTGTGTTCAATCACCTGGAGGTCGGTCGTGTGGCAGCGGGTAACGCTGACCAGGTAGTGCCGGGGGCCGATCTCCAGTTGCCCGATTATTTTACCGTAGTCGCCTGATAGTGTTTGATCGGCATCCGGGAAGCGCTCGGGAGAGGCGAACTCCGCGCGGTCGTCGGCCACAACCACCCGGAACCCGCACAGCGCCCCCAGCCTGGCCAGCGGCCTGCCGATATGCCCGCCGCCGAACACGATCAGCACCGGCGCGGGATGGATGAAATCAATCAGGAAGCCCTTGAGAGCGGAGCACCGCTGCACAGGGTTCTCAACTTCGAGAAACAGCGGATCGTCGCCGTCAAAGAGCGGCAGACTTTTTTCTATTACAAGTTCGCTCCAACCCGGTTCCGCCAGCCCTCCGGCAATGGGTCCCTGGCGGCCGAACGCCATCCGGTGACCGGCCGGGGGAGTATCCGGATACGCACTCATCACCGCCGTGGCCAGCGCCACGCTGCGGCTTTTTTTCATTTCCCGCAAAGTGCTCTCGACCAGTTCTCGCTCTGAGCCGGTGGGATATACAACCTCTGTGTAAAGGGTTATCCTGCCGCCACAAATTTGAAGGCTTTCAGCGGTTTTTGCGCCGCCGAAATCGAACCGGCGGATAACCGGCGCGTCCCGGGCGATAGCATCGCGGGCGTCGAGAGTTACCTGACCCTCCAACGCTCCCCCGCCGACAGTCCCGGCGAGAGTGCCGTCCTCGCGTACCAGCAGACGGCTGCCCGCGGGAGCGGGCACGGAACCGGAGCGGGCCAGCACCGAGCAGAGGGCGCTTTTGCGGCCCTCGCTTATCAAGGTCAGCATCTGTTCGAGTAATTTTATCATATTATGCTTAAGCTGCTAAGGCCAGTTAGATTACGCAATGAAAAAGGTTCGCCGGATAGCATCCGGCGAACCCTTGAGTTCAACGCTCTCTCCGCTTCTCCTCATTCGGAAATCTGGGAGCGGAAACACGACCGCGAGGGGTTGCAGTCCCCGGCTTCCACCAGGCTGTCGTCAGGACCGGCCACCCCCTGGGTGAGCAGGCACCAGCAGTCCTGGCTTTGCAGCGGCAGGTAAAATTCCTGGCTCAGGTTCGCGATATAGTACTCCTTGCTGCGATGGTACTTGCAAACCCGCTTGATACTGTTGAGAATAGAATTAGCCATTTGGGCCATCTCCCGGACTGGCTTGAATTAAATGTCAACGCCGCTGGCGCGCAGCACCGCGCGCTTTATCATCGTGGCGGCCAGATCGATTTTATAAGCGTTCTCCTCCAGCGGCTCCGCGTCCGCCAAGGCAGCGTCGCAGGCAGCTTTCAGGCTGGCGGCACTCAGGCGCTTGCCCGTAAGCTCCGCCTCGGCCGCCTCGGCGCGAAACGGCACCGGCGAAACACCGCCGAGAACGATGGAGACCCTGGCGCAGGCGTCTCCGTTCATCGCCAGCACCACGCCCGCGCTTACCAGGGCGAAATCGCGGCTGCCACGCTCCTTGAACTTGATGTAACAGCTCCCCGAACCAGCAACGGGCCTGGGCACCTTGACCTCGGTGATAAGCTCGCCGGGTTTGAGGATATTCTCGGCCATCGAGTCCACCTCGGGCAGGACGAAAAAATCATCGAGCTTAACGTCACGGCTGCCCTTTTTGCCCTGGATCGTAACGCTGGCATCCAGCGCCCGCAACGCAACCGCCACATCGGAAGGGTGGACTATAAAGCACGGTCCGCCCCCGATAACGCAATGGTACTTGTTGCGCCCGCTAACGGCGAAACAGGTACCGCCGCCCTTGCGGATGCAGTTGTACTCCTCACCGCGGTAGTACCAGCAGCGCGGACGCTGGCAGATATTACCGCCCAGGGTGCCCATGTTGCGAAGTTGCGGGCTGCCGACACTCTCGGCCGACTGGGCCAGAGCGGCGTATTCCCCGCGGATTTTTTTATCGGTGGCAATGGCGCCCAGCTTAACCAGCGGGCCCAGCCTCAGGCCGCCGCCGCCGGAGCGGATACGGTTCAGGCCCTTGACGGCCTTGAGGTTGACCACCCGCTCGGCAGACACATAGCCACATTTCATCTCTCCCAGCAAGTCGGTACCCCCGGCGATAGCGAGATTTTCGCCGCCGCCGCCCAGGACGCTTAGCGCATCATCGATGTCCTTCGGGTTATAATAGGCAAAGGCTTTCATCTTGCAGCGCCTCCTTTTTTCAGAGCTGCCAGCACCACGTCCGGAGTCATCGGCATCCGGGTCACTCTGGCACCGCATGCGTTATAGACCGCGTTGGCCAGCGCACCGGCAGTAGGCACCCGCGGAGGCTCGCCGAGTCCGATCACGCCGCGCTCGGGCTGCTCGTCGATAACAATGTCGAACTCGGGCATCTCCATCGTACCGGCCAGTTTGTAGTTTTCCATGTTGGGATTGACCATGGTCCCGGTGTTGGGGTCCAGCGTGCGGTCCTCGCTCAGCGCCCAACTGAGGCCCATGATAATCGCACCGTTGATCTGGCTGAGCGAGGTGATCCGGTTGATACAGAGGCCGAAATCCTGGACCGCCACGACCTTGACCGGCTTTATCCGGCCCGTTTCGACATCGACCTCCACCTCGGCGAACTGCACTCCGGCCACTCCGCTGGAAGACAGCCCCTCGACCCAGCCGTCGGTGACACTGATCTGCTGGCCCTGCAACAGCGCACAGGCCTCTTTCCACTTCACGCTCTTGCCGCTGTCGCTGCGGGCGCGGATAACGCCGTTGGCGCCTTCGAGATCATCCGGGGAGACACCCAGCGCGGCGGCCACTTTCTCGTAGAGTTGCTTTTTAGCCGAATCACAGGTGTTTTTAACCGCCGGAGTAACCGAGCCGGTTGTAATGCTGCCGCTCGAGGCGGTGGAGGGTGGATAACTGCTGCGCCCGATCCGGGGAGTGACCCAGTCCATCGAGATCCCCAGCGCATCGGCCGTGATCTGATGGATCAAGGTCCGCACGCCGCTGCCCAGGTCCTGGGTGCCGGTGGTGGCTGTTACGCGGCCGTCAGGGAAAATCTCGACAGTCACCTTGGTGCTGCGCGCCCCGCCGCCGCCCCAGCGGCCCACTCCCAGGCCCACTCCGCGTTTCTTGTGGCCTGCGGCCGAGCCGGGGACCTTGTTGAATTTCTGTTCCCAGCCGATCCGCTCCGCTCCGATTTTGTACTGACGTTTGCGGGTCTCGTTGGGGTCGTTGATGATGCGGAACTCCACCGGGTCGATCCCGGCCTTATAGGCCAGTTGATCGACAATGATATCCATACCGAATTCCGCCTGGGGATGTCCCGGCGCCCGCTGGGGTCTGGCCGAGCCGGCATTAATCCTCACACTGCCGTGTTTTTTGTAATACGCCCCCTTGGGCACGTGGTAAACATAGGGCAACGGCATACCGGCGCCACTGCCGATACCGCCGGTGCCATGGCTTTCCTGCCACATGCCGGTGATTTTGCCGGCGGAGTCGCAACCGAGCTTGAGGTGCATCAGGGCCGAGGGCCGGTTGCCGACAGCCAGATACTCACCCTTGCGGGTGAGCATCAGCTTAACCGGCCTGCCGGCCTGCCTGGCCAGTCTGGCGCAGACCTTACCCTCCACTCCGATGGGAAACTTGCTGCCGAACCCGCCGCCCATGTACTCGCAGATTATCTCCACGTTTTCCTCGGGGATATCGAATAAGCTGGCGAAATCCCCACGGTTGCCGTGGACCGCCTGGGTGCTGATCCAGACTTTCAGCTTGTCGTCACCCTCCCACAGGGCAACGCAGCCGTGAGGCTCCAGGCAGTTGTGGACCTGCACCTGGGTGTACATCTCGTCCTCGACCACGTGAGCGCTTGCGGCCAGGATTTTCTCCACCGTCTCCTTGTCGCCGGCGTTGTCCCAGGCCACGTTACCCCGCTCGAACACCCGTGGAGCATTCTCGGCCATCGCATCCTGTTCCGTAGCCACATGGGGCAACCGCTGGTATTCGACCCTGATCAGGCGCAGCGCCTCCTCGGCGATATCCATGCTGGTGGCGGCCACGGCGGCAATCTCATCGCCCTGGTAGCGCACGGTGTACTTGTTCAGGTCGATCATGGCCTTCACACCGGGATGTTTCCGGGCGGCGGAGAGATCGACATTTTTGATATAAGCATGAGGGTGCGGGCTGCGCAGAATGCGGCCGTAGAGCATCCCCGGCAGCACGATATCGTAGGCGTACTTAGCAGTGCCGCAGACCTTGGCCGGACCATCGGTGCGGGGGATTTTCTTGCCCACGTATTTTCTCTTTTCAAGAGGCATCCACTGAGCCATGATCACATCCCTCCCTTCTTGCCCGTAAGCTCCAGCGCCACCTGGAAGATATGCGGGTAAGCGCCGCAACGGCACGTGTTACCGGCGAGGCTTTTTTTGATCGTCCGCAGGTCGGCGTCGGGATGTTTGTCAATCAGGCTTTTGATCGACATTTCGAAACCCGGTGTGCAGAAGCCGCACTGGTAGGCGTCGTGCTCGACAAACTTCTGCTGGATCGGATGCATTTTCTGCGGCGTACCCAGCCCCTCGACAGTCTCGATACTGGCCCCGTCGGCGTCGATCGCCAGCATCATGCAGGCGTAGACAGTCTCACCGTTGAGGATCACGGTGCAGGCTCCGCACTCGCCGAGATCGCAGACTTTTTTCGCGCCCGTGAACTGGAGTTTTTCGCGAAGCACATCGAGCAGCACGGCCCGCGGCTCCACTTCCACGGTGTGGGTTTTGCCGTTGATTTTCAGGCGCACCACGGCCAGCTCGATGTCGCTGGACCTGGCCGAGGCTTTGGGTGTCTGGCCGAGGGCGTCCTCGGGCAGAATACCCTGGGACAGGGTGGCCGAGCCCACAAGCCCGGTCCCGATCCCCTTGAGAAATTTCCGCCGGTTGATACCGCTCCCCGGAGGAGAGTCCTGCTTACCCCGATTGCTCATCGATGCACTCCTTTGGGCGCAAGTGTCCATTTCAGTGACAGGTATCTGGAAAACTCTATGCCGTCATTTTTTTGAATTGAGCGGTTACTTCCCTGTGTCCCGCTTGTTTTGGCCGCGCTTTGATCAGATTCTGATCCGCAATGTGATTCGATGTTCACACATCGAACCAACTTAGCATTATTGCAGCACTTACCGGCAAACCAAGTATTGGCAGGGAACTCCCGACAACCGGCCGGCCGGGGCCTTTATTAGCCTTTGAAGTTTTGTTAAGGAACCCCAAACGATCTGGAAAACGCTACTGCTTCGCCTGCCATCTGTCAAGCATAATTGTTACAGAAATTGCACCACGTTTTCTTGCAACTTGTAATCGTTCGCGAAAAAAATTCATCCGTTGGCGATAGAATAAGCAGAGAGTTCATTTTTACTGGCAAACTGCCTGCGGAGATGTATATTCAGTTTTATCAGGTGTTAATTACCGGCGCCGGCGCCGGACTCACCCACAGAGGGAAAACCTGCAACGCACTACTGAATAATACATTTTTAATTAACTTCAGCCGGGAGCCTAAATGGAATCAATCGACCGTCGTAAATTTATCAGAAAAGCCGGTGTGGGCGCGGCCGGCATGGCCCTGGCCGGCCCGTGGGTCACCAGCGGCCTGAGCCAGAGGAGCCCCAACGAGACAATCCGCGTGGCCGTAATGGGTATCCACGGCCGGGGCAGTGCGCACGCCGAGAATTTCGCCCGGATGAAAAACGTGGAAGTGACGATGATTTGCGATATCGATGAGAATCTGCTGCCCAAAGCCGTTGACGACGTGGCGAAAATCCAGGGCACGAAGCCCAAAACCGAGGTCGATATCCGCAAGGTCTGCGACGACAAGAATATCTACGTGCTCTCGGTGGCAAGCACCAACCACTGGCACGCCTTAGCGACAATCTGGGCGATCCAGGGCGGCAAGGACGTTTACGTTGAAAAACCGGTGAGCTATAACATCTGGGAAGGCCGCAAGATGGTGGAGGCGGCCCGCAAGTACAAGAAGATCGTCCAGACCGGTAGCCAGAACCGCAGCCGTCCGGTGGTGCAGGGCGCGATGGATTTCATCCACAAGGGGGGGATCGGCGAGGTCTACATGGTCCGGATTCCGTTCGTCCGCCCGCGCGACTCATTCGGTCGCGGCAAGGTGACCGCCGTGCCCAAGGGCGTGCATTTCAACCTCTGGCTGGGCCCCTCGCCCGAGCGTCCGTTTATCGACAACCGGTTCCACTATAACTGGCACTGGTTCTGGGAAACCGGCAACGGCGAAGTCGGTAACAACGGCCCGCACTACATGGACATGGCCCGCTGGGCGCTGCAGGAATACGAACACCCGGTCAAGGCGGTTTCCACCGGCGGCTACTACCAGTGGGACTGCGACCAGGAGACACCCAACGTTCAGTCCTCGACCCTGCAGTACGCCAGTGGCAAGATCGTCCAGTTCGACGTCCAGGGACTCTACGACACCAGTGAGCGTTCCGGAGTATTTTTCCACGGCACCGAGGGCTACCTCAAGCTGGAAGGCAGCGAATGGAAGACTTTCTACGGCCGTAAGAACGAGCCGGGCGAGTCGATGACCGACGAGCAGGCCAAGACCCAATACGATACGCTTAATACGCGAGGCACGGGCGGCGGCCCGCATTTCGAGAATTTTATCGAGGCCGTGCGCTCGCGCAAGCGCAAGGACCTGAACGCCGACATCCGGGAAGGCCACATGGCGGCCAGCATGTGCCACCTGTGCAACATGGCCTATCGCATGGACCGCGAGATCCATTTCGATTCGGATACGGAGACGGTGATCGGCGATCCAGAGGCCCAGAAACTGGTTCGCCGCGAGTACCGCGTTCCGTTCGTGATTCCGGAGCAGGTATGAGCGGCGGCAATGTCGAACAGATCGCGTTGCGGCAGATCGGCATTGTCCACTCGGATTTCAACTCCGAGCAAGGCACTCCGGTCCAGCCGGCGCTCTCACAGGGAGCGCCCGGCTGGATCGAGGTCTTTGCCGAGTATGGCGAAGGCTTGAAGGATATCGAAGGTTTCGAGCGGCTGTGGCTGCTGTTCTGGTGCAACCGGGCCAGGGAATGCAAGCTGGTTGTAGTGCCCTATCTAGGCAAATCACAGCGCGGAGTGTTCGCCACCCGCAGCCCCTCGCGGCCGAATTCAATCGGGATGAGCTGCGTACGGCTGGTCGGGCGCGAGGGCCTGCGGCTGGATCTGGCGGATGTGGATATTCTCGACGGTACGCCGCTGCTGGATATCAAGCCTTACGTACCTCGGTTCGATAATTTTGAGGTCAGCAAAACCGGCTGGTACGGCGACAACATGCCGGAAAGCCGGCAGGCGATAAAAAGATTCACCCGTTGAGTACAACAGGCAGGCAAAAAACTTGATTTATACCAGTTGATATTGTAGTTTGGCTACCCGGTAAGGTCGGTAACTTTTGAGATCAATGCGCCCGTAGCTCAATTGGATAGAGCGTCTGACTACGGATCAGAAGGTTGGGGGTTCGATTCCTCTCGGGCGTACCATATATAGCAAGGGTTTACGCCGTTTTTTTGTGACAAAGTCAGACGACCTCACTGCAAAGTGTCACACAACTGTCACAAACCGGCTGCGGAAAACTCTTCGTTTTTAGCCTCCGAAACACCATTTTCGGAGGCTTTTTCTTTGCCGATTCTGGGCTGCAGAGAGAGCTTTTTACTGATCGCATTCAGATCCGGTGTTACGTACCGGTCTGTTGTCGCTCTGTCCCGATGGCCATAAAGAACCCGCAGTTCATCCAGGCTGACTCCGGCTCGGTGCAGCCAGTTGCCGTAGACATGACGAAGATCATGGAACCTGAGTTTACTGCCGTCTTTGGCTTGCAGTTTTAGTTTCTTGACCGCCCGATCAAAACTGCCCATCCGCCCTTGATAGCGCTTCCCTGTTCCGGGATTGATAAACACGTGGCCTGATTTCCTGTTTCCCATTGAGGATTTGATTATCTCGGTTGCGTACTTGCTCAAGATCCGCTCTACCCCATCCCCTCCCTTGTACTGAACAACTGCTCTTGAAACGGAAATGTCTTCATCAATCTTTATATCTTCGATTTGTATGTCCAGGATAGCTTCCAGACGCAAGCCTGTATAGATTGCAAAAGCAACAATACTTTTTACTCCGGTTGACGGCAGGGCTTCGATAAGGTTAGCTGCTTGTTCCGGCGTTATTTCCACATCACGTTTGCGCGGTTCTCTGAAACTTTCCATCCCCTCCAGAGGATTAATATCAAGATATCCCCAGGTCACAGCCTTTTTTAGGAGCACAGATAGAAAGGCTTTCTCTCTGTTTGCTGATGCAGGCTTCACTCCATCCTGCCTGATCCTGGCATTCAAATAATCCTGCACCAAACCTTGATCAATTTGTACTAAAGGAGCATCAGTAAGCTGCGGGCAACGGCAGACGTTGCCGAAGCTATTCTTGTATGACACCTGCATTTTCTTACTTCTGTTTCTGCCGTGCCTGTCCATGAAAATCGGGAACAGCTCCCTGATAGTTACTGACTGGTGCCGATGACCGGCCCGCTCCTTTATCAGCTCAATCTCAGGGTCCTTATTATCGATTAGCCATGAGATAAATTTTATTCTTAGCCTTTCCGCTCCCTCTCGGGAATACCCGGCGGCAAGTTGCCTCCTGAACCCTTCGGGATTTGCATAGTCAATCTGCCAGCGCTTGCCGCGCTTTCGGAGTATTGGCTCGCGGTATCTCATTTCGCCCTGGGGAGTAATTCGAGTTTTGGTTTTTTACTCGAGGTACCCTCGATATTATTTTGTTTTTTGATAGGAGTAGTTTTTCTGTATTGAGCTTCGAGGAAACTCTCTAATTCCTCTCGAATAATACGCCTCTGAACTTTTCCTGAGCTTGTATTCGGCAGTACATAATATCCAAGTTTGCCACTATTCAGCCAACGCAGGACAACATCACGGCTGGTAGCTGCGTAAAAAGCCGCTTGCTGAACGGTTAGGGCCCTGCGGCTTTCTAATTCTTTGACGTCGAATTTTACACTCATTGCAATCATCCCAAAAAATATCTTTCCAAACCGTTTATTTATGACCATATTGAAATAAAGAAATTCCTATATTCATTTCTGTTGTATTATATGCTATTTTCTTCACCATGTCAACACTATTTCTTTATTCATTATGCCTATTTCTGCTAGAATAAAAGAGCTGCGAAAATCCCTCGATATGAGCCAGAATGAATTCGGCGAGAAAATCGGGGTTGGCACTTCCCACGTTTCTCAGTGGGAACGAGACATCTCATTGCCCTCTGGTAAGGCTTTAATAGGGATGGCCAAGCTTGGAGTAAATATTAATTGGGTACTGACTGGGGATGGTGAGATGATGACGAAATCTCAAGTTCCTTTAAGCGGGGAAATATTTTCTGAAGGAGAAAGAATGGAAATTGAAAGGATAGTGAAAGAGATTCTAAGTAAATTACCCGGCCCACAGGGCGAGGCATTTTGAAAGACAAAGATAGGGATTGCGTCCCCCTTGCCACCTGCTCCGCGTTCATCTCCGCCCACAGGGTGGAGTATTCTGCAGATTTTTTATAAAGTTGTGTAAGTTGCTTATTCCGTTTATTTTAATGGCGCTAAAGCGGGCCTATCAATTGAAATATCTTGCGGATTTGCACATACATTCCAAAGAATCCTTTGACTCCTCTTCTAATCCACTTGATATTCTTAAAACCGCCAAAGCCAAGGGACTAAATCTTATTGCTATCACTGACCATGGTACAATTAGTGGTGGGGTGTTGACCAGACAAAAGGCGCTTGAAAATCCAACCTTTAACATCCGCGTTATTGTGGGTGCGGAGATAACCACGCGATCAGGTGATATTATTGGACTATTTCTCAATGAAGAAATAAAGAGCAAAGAGCCTTTTGAGGTTATTGCGTATTCCGGAGCAAATCGGCCACCCATTCCGGACCAATTCGGCCACCCATTCCGGAGCAAATCGGCCACCTATAAAATCGAGGTAGCAAGCGACGCTGGATAATAATAATTTCAGCCATTTGGCTTCTATCAGAGCAGAGGTTTAAATGGCGAGAA
>JAJRTS010000035.1 GCA_024278175.1 Gemmatimonadales bacterium
AGTGACAGGCTCTGTTTCTATCCTATTGAGACCTTTGAAACATTGGGCGACTGAATTGTGATGAGGAAGTTTTTTGGATCACTCATTTTTGTGTATCAAAGGAGAATTCAGGGGTTGTTAATTGTAACTACATGATCTGATGAAAGATCTGCCCCTTGATAAGAAGTTTTGGAAAAAGAGTGGGGGAGTGACCATTCTTTCAATTCTTTGATTAAATCAAAAGTCTCCTATTATCTAATTTTGTCATTAATGACTTAAAGGGGTGCGCCGTCCTGCGCTCGGTTATCCGGGGCGTGGTACGGGAAATTTCGGGGAGTGAGCAGCTCAATAATCAATAACTGCACCTGAAATGCTGCACCGGTTTTCACGATCAGGCGATATATCGCTATGATATTAAACAACATCGGCAATCTTTAGTATTGCATGATTTGCCAATCGCTGATATTATGTTGCAGCGTCATTGCGACATCATGATAAGTACTTGACGCAAAATTGAATCATCGGTTTTAGCGGGCAATAAAAAAGTTGCGGAGCCAGGATAAATCCATGCAGGCAGATTTGGGAAAGCGGATCGAATTGCTGATTCAAGCATTTGATACTTCGGACGATAAGATCAAATTAAGAATCCTCCAGGAAATTGCCAGGTCGACTAATATAAATCACCTCAAAACCATCCTGCCCCTCTCCAAATACAGCAACAAGCTCACTGCTATCGCCGCAGCCTTCACAGTGCGGCAGATTCTTTCCGGCTTGCGCATTGGAAAGCTTTCAATCGGCTCCCTTCCACCGGAAACAATCAAGGCGACCATTGATAGACTGGATTCAAGTTACGAATCCTGGCGGGAAGAGGATTTGGACAGTAGCGCTATTTTCAGAGATATCGTTCTGCCGCCGGCTGGAATGCAGGGACATGAACTGATCGACCTGTGTTACGGCCAGGCGGGGATGATTCTCGCGCTGCCGGTAACGGATAGCTCTGGAGCAGTCGTTGTCGATCAAGGTACGGAGTTGACTAACTCGCACCTGATGAAGATCAAGTCGGCGGGAGCAAAACAGATCACGGTTCGACAACAGACATCTCAAGCCGGTGGTGATAACGCCGGGAGCGGAACTGCTCCCGTGGATGAAAACGATCCGCTGGCCGCACAATTGAACAGCCGCTTTGCAGGGCACGAGCAAAATGAGAACATGATGAAAATAAAATCCGTCACATACGAGTTTCTCTCCTCTAAAGCCGCTGCGGAAAACGGGCGGGTAGACCCGGATTCAGTTGCGATGGCTTCCCATCTGTTTCGGACCGGATATGAGTCAGAACATTGATTACATAATTTCGAGAATCAGGGATCTGCCAACCCTGCCGGACGTTGTTGCTGAAATATCACGAAAAACGTCCGACCCGAAAACGAACGCCCGCGAGATTGGAGAATTAATCTCCCGCGATCTGTCGATATCCTCGAAAGTTCTTAAAACCGTCAACTCGGCCCGTTACGGTTTTAAGCGTTGTATTTCGGATATCAGGGGGGCGATTGTGGTTTTGGGATTTGACGCTGTGCGCGATCTGTCCCTGTCAATTGCCGTATTCAACAGCCTGGAGCATAAGGGCCGAACCGGTGTTTTCGACAGAACTCTTTTCTGGGAGCACTCTCTGGGAGTTGCGGTTGCCAGCGAGGCAATCGGCCGCATGGTCAGGTATCCGAATCCCAGTGAAATTTTTCTGGCCGGCCTGCTCCACGATATCGGCAAGGTTGTTCTGGATATTTTCACTCCGGATGATTTTGAAGTAGCTCTCGACATGGCCATTGAAGAAAATGTTCTGCTGTATGAAGCCGAAAAGAGAGTTTTTGGCTTCACCCATTGTGAAGCTGGTTTAGCCCTGGCGAAAAAGTGGACTCTCGCGGAAAATCTCAGGGAGGCTATCGGATACCACCACAATCCGTCTCCAGTCATGGCGAATATCGATTATAATATGACGGCCATAGTTCATCTGGCGGATATTCTGGTCCGCGCCCTGGAGATCGGCAATGGAGGAGACAGTAGAATCCCGGCGGTCAGGGGCGAAGTAATGGGTATTTACGGCGAATTAGTGGACAAACGGCTTAAGGAGTGCCTGGAAGCTATCGATGCACTGATGCAAAAAAGTATGCCGGTATTGTCCTTTGCCCAAAATCAGTGAAGATTATCGCAGTTCAGTTCCTGGCGTGAATCACATTCCTTCCGGATTGGTCTGACATCAACCGCTGCGGGGCCGGTTCGCCATTGAAGACGAGCCGGCCACCCGGCAAGATAGCCGGGTTGTAACAGATTATCCCGCTTTTTCCCCGCAACTGCAAGCGCTCCCTCCAGAAGATACTATTCGGCGACAAGGTGAACCGCTTTATCGAACCCTCTACTCTCGTGGTATCGGCTGTTTTCCGTCTTTTTCCTGCATCAAAACATAATGAGCGCCTTTTTATTGGCTTGACTGGCGGCGGCGAGCTTGCTAATTTAACGAAAATTCAGTTTAATCATTCCTCCAACTCCAGCAGAGAAATATCTTGAAAATTCTCGATGTTGCAAGTCTGGCGCTCCCGGAAATAAAAGTGATCAAATTCGCCCGGTTCAGGGACGACCGCGGTTTTTTCACCGAGACTTACCGCGAAGCTGATTTCGTGGCCGCCAACGGACTCGAATTCTTTGAAAACGTACGATTCGTACAGAATAACGAGAGTTTCTCCGCGGCCGGAGTTATCCGGGGCATGCATTTCCAGTGGAATCCCTACATGGGCAAGCTGGTGAGAACGATCTATGGACGGATGGTCGACCTGGTGCTCGATATCCGGCTCGGCTCGCCGACCCTGGGCAAGATTATCGCTTACGAGATGGCTGCCGATACTGAGCGGGATCACGACCAGTGGATCTGGATCCCGCCGGGATTCGCCCACGGCAACTATTTCAGCGAACCCACCAGGATCGAGTATTGCTGCTCGGGGGCCTACAGCCCTGGATGCGAGGCCGGAATCTCACCGCTTTCTCCGGATCTGGACTGGAGTCTGTGCGAGAGCGCACTGAGCGATGAATTTGTCAGCCTGACAACCGCCGGGCACCTGATTTCCGACAAGGACCGGCAGGCTCAAAGCTTGAAGCAGTGGTTGGACACTGAGCAAGCGTCAATCTTCCAATACGGGGCCTGATTCGATGTCCGAGGAACAGATTATTCTCTTTACCGGCGGAAGTGGCTTACTTGGCAACAGGATGCGTAAAGTCGCCCCGCACTGGGAGTACCCCGCATCCAGCAGTTTCGATGTGACGGATTATTCATCAATGGAAGACTACATCACCCAATCGAATCAAAGGTTCAGCACGATAGTGCATGCCGCCGCTTTCACCTCTCCCCCCAGGATCGATAAAGATCCCGTCAAGGCACTGGAAACAAACATAATCGGTACGGCAAACGTGGCGAAACTTTGTATTTGCAACAATCATAAGCTGATATACATCTCCACAGACTATGTTTTCGACGGCGCCAGGGGCAACTACAAAGAAAACGACCCTTTATTACCTGTTAACAACTACGCCTGGTCCAAACTGGCTGGAGAAGCAGCGGCCAGGCTATGTGATAACAGCCTGGTTATCAGGACGAGTTTCGGCCCCCAGCCCTTTCCCTACGACAGGGCATTTGCAGACCAATGGACCAGCAGGGTAAGCGTGGACAGTTTCGCCGCATCACTGCGGCGGCTTGCAGAAACAGCTATTACCGGCGTTCTTCATGTCGGCCAGCCACGATTGACAGTCCATGCCTACGCAT
The DNA here is from genome assembly GCA_024278175.1 of Gemmatimonadales bacterium. Lineage (GTDB taxonomy): Bacteria > Gemmatimonadota > Glassbacteria > GWA2-58-10 > GWA2-58-10 > JAJRTS01. The sequence goes on from JAJRTS010000035.1 coordinate 3,785, forward strand.
CCGGCCTGAAACCTGCGAGGAAAATCGGTAAAATGTCAGTCCAGGATGTAGATTTCGAAATTCCCAAGGATACTTCGCTGGACTGCGGCAAATTCGAGCAGTTATTTTCCCAGAAGAAATAGTTCCAATTCCAGGAGGGAGTTGTGAGGATTTTGCTTGCGGGTGGAGCAGGCTTCATCGGCTCTGTACTTGCTCCATTGCTGATCGAACGGGGATATGATATTTCCGTTATAGATTTGCTATGGTTCGGTAATCATTTGCCTGATGAGACCCCAATAATCAAGAAGGATTTGTTTTCCTGTCAGCAAAAAGACCTGGAAGGATATGACCAGGTGGTCTTTCTCGGAGGATTATCCAATGACCCGATGGCAGAGTTCAGTCCGGCAATGAATTTCTCCTATAACGCCGCTCTGCCCTCTTATCTCGCCTATTTAGCGAGAGAATCGGGAGTCCGGCGCTTTATTTATGCCTCTTCCTGTTCAGTCTACGGCTATACCGTCAATGAAATGTTCAACGAGGGCTCGCCCGTCACCTGCGCTTACCCATACGGCATCTCCAAACTCCAGGGCGAACGGGGCGTTATGCAGATGCAAAGCGATTCGTTCTCCACGATTGCCCTCCGTCAGGGAACTGTCTGCGGTTACAGCCCCAGGATGCGATTCGACCTGATAGTAAACACAATGTATAAATGCGCCATGCTTGATAATAAAATCACCGTGAACAATCCCTCAATCTGGCGGCCCATTATCGATGTACGGGACACCTGCTCAGCATTTATCCGGGCGATTCAGGCCGACCCGGATGTCAGCGGAATTTTTAACGTCGCTGGAGGGAATTACACCGTGGGCCAGGTGGGTGACTTGGTGCAATCCAAACTCAAGGAGCTTACCGGAAAAACCATCAGGATCCAGGTAAACAACCAGCAGGATTTTCGCAACTATAAAGTTTCCTACGAGAAAGCAAAAACATATCTCGGCTTTGCCCCCAAGTATTCGATCCAGGACACTATTGCAAACATCTTTGGCCACCATGACCGATACGGGGACTTCAGCCGGGATTATTTCTACAACATAATCAAATTCAAGCAGTTGCAGGAAAAATGACTCCTGAGAAATTACCATTTGCTCAGGTACTTTTATGCTCCTGACTCTATGCTACGGGATCAATTGTTATGAGTAGAATTCTTGTAAACTGGAACCTGCGATCCGTTCACCAGGACTACGACAAGCTCTCCGCATCGGTCTGGATCAGGTGCATGCAGCTTATCCCCTACCTGAAAACCATGGGTGTGGACAGTACGATCAACGACCCGTTCGGCCCTGCCGAAATCCAGCTATTTATCCGCTACCAGAATAAACAGGCGTACAAACTGGCGCGTAAGCTGAAAAAGCAGGGTAAGTATATTGTTTTCGACCTGGTCGTGAATTATTTCGATGAGGCGGAGAATATCGACGGCCCGGCGGGAACTTCCAGGCAACAAATCGACGAGTGCCATAAAATGGTCGGGTTGGCCGACACGGTAATCTGCGGATCGGAGTTCATCCGGAGGCGCGCCTCGGACTTCCATGATAACGCGGTGTACCTGCCGGAATCGATCGACAGGTATCACTTCCGCTTCCGCAAAAATCAAAACGACTTTTTAAAGCAGCCATTAAGGGCAATCTGGAGCGGCATGTGGCTTAAAATCAATGAGCTGGCGCTGTTGTACCCCCTGCTTCGGGAAAAAAACATTCCATTGATTGTCATCAGCGAGCAAAGGCCGGAGCTGCCCGGCCCCTTTACATTCATCCCCTGGTCTTATCACACTTTCCCGCGGGCAATTCTCGAAGGCGATATCTGCGTAGCGCCCCGGCGGCTGGACAATCCGTACAACAAGGGTCACAGCCATTTCAAGATCGGTGTTTTCATGGCCCAGGGCGTACCGTCGCTCGGCGCCCCGCTGATGTCCTACCAGGAAGTAATCGGCAGGGCCGATGCCGGGATGATCTGTGATTCACAGCAGGACTGGCAACAGGCCCTGGATCGTATACTCGATGACAGGCGCCTGCTGCAAACCTGGTCGGAAAAATCATATCAGGCCATGGAACCATATACCACCGAAAAAGTCGCCGGGCGCTACGCCGAACTCTTCAAAGCGGCGCTGAAATCCTGATGCCCCGGCAAATGCAGTCTGAATTGTGCCGCAGGACATGCGAAAGCCCCGGCTAAACGCCGGGGCTTTCTTTTTGATGTCGCACGCTCGCAGGAACAGATTCCCTGAATCACACAGCCAGTTCCGCCCTGCTCTCCACTTCCCCGGCCCTGACGACGGTGCGGTCATGGAACGGGCTGACCAGTGCATTACGATAGTTATATTCGACAATATTCTCATCCAGCAAAGTGGTAAACGGATTGGGCATCCGCAGGTATCTTTGCAGATCCCAGACCATCAATGCCGCCGGCTGGTCGATCCCGGTATATGCCTTGATCCCCAGTTGAGAGATGTTCTGAAACCCGAAACGGACGTATTTCCGCGTTTTCGACGGGTGTACGGCGATCACGAACCAGTTGCGCATGGGCTCCTGGGCGCAACAGTGGGCAATCACCATCTCGTATAACCGGCGCTCCATACCCGCCCGGTTGCGTCTGTGCTTGCTGCCTATCACCAGTCTCGACAGCTCGTGAGCCTGGCTGCAGACCGGCTCCACACCAACGCTTGTTTCCGTGGCGAAACCGGGATAGAGGCCGCGGCAATCCGCAGCCTGCAGGCGGAAAGTCTGCAAGGCTGGCAGCGTTGGACTCAGGGCGCTTAACTCGGCCGCTGCCGGGTCTATGCCGTATTGACCCATTATCTCGGCTACCTGCTTCCGGTGAGGGCCGAAACCCTTTTGCTGGATGATCCGAATCGTACCGGCAAGCTCACTGTGGCCGCTCCCGGTGATAAACGCTCCGAATATCGTCGATTTAAAATCGAACGGGTCCAGGTCAAGCCCGTATTCCGATGCCTCCATATACCCCACTTCCCGATAGACCTCATAACGCAGCTCCAGCGCCTGCCGGAGTTCAGAAAAATTACGCAGAGCCCGGATTTCCAGGCTCTGCTCCCATGTGCCGGGGTAACATTCCAGTTCTTCCCTGCGCGCCAGAGCCGCATCCAGACGGCTTGCCAACTCCTGGATGCCAAACGGTTTACGAAGCCGATCCACAACAATCCCGGTGGCAGCGTCACCGCTGTAAGAGTCCCCCTCGAACAGAGGCAACACAACCGTCATCTCTCCCTTGTATCCGGGCCTGCACTTGATGTCGTCCAACTTGATACGACTGCCTTTACACATCTCGGTCGGCAACAGACACAGAAGAGGCCGCTCAAGCTCGATCGCGTTTTTGAACTCCAGAAAACGATTCAGAGCCACTGCTTTGTATCCAAGACGATTTATGTATAACGTGAGTGCCTTGCGAAGATCCAGATCCGGTTCCCATAGCATAATCTTTTTCATTCATCTCACTCCGTTTAGAAGTTGTTCAGGAGAATTGTTGCTGGGGACTCTAAGTAAAGATTCGGGCGAATCAGGAATAATCTTTAAAAAGTTAAATTCAGATTTTGCCTAAGTGCGCTGATAAATGCTTTGACATACCGGCATTTTTTTCCTTCCAGATCGAGCGTTCGATTTTTATTGCATTATAACGGCGTACAACTTAAGATGGTCTCCGCTCGCCAGAATGTCAAGTTTTTCTATTAATTTTTTATCTTCTTCGGTATGTTATACATTGTTATTACTGTTCTTTATGTTATGTCCTATATCTTTGTTATCTTTGTTGCACATAAATCAACCATCACTTCTCTTTTCTCATGCGCAAATAACCTGCCACCCGCTGAGTCGCGCACACTGCGAAAACCAATCCTCTCGACCGGTGGATCAATTTTTTTTCCAATGCTCAACAACTATTTTGCCTAAGAATAAAATTTTCTTGACTCCCTGAGTTGCATATGTTATGTTTGATATGGTTGTGACTTTAGTTTGTTATGTTACGCATTATCAAGTTTGGAGATTATCTTGAACAGCACCTTGCCCGTACCCGATCCTCCATTGACAACCGGCGACATTGCCCGCTACTGCCATACAACCGTTATGCAGGTCAATCGCTGGATTAAAAACGGAAACCTCAAGGCGTTTCGTAATCCTGGCGGCCAGAACAGAATCACCCGCCAGGAATTCCGCAGCTTTCTGGAACGCAACGGTATGCCTGTGCTCGATGAGTTCTTCAGGGAAATCGAAAAGGGGAAAAGGGTCCTGGTTGCCGATGACGACCAATCGGTGGTGGACGCCATCCGCTATCTGCTGATGGCGCAAAGCGACAAATACGAGGTCAGGGTTTCACACGACGGTTATGAAACCCTGATCGCCACCGGTGATTTCAAGCCCGACTTGCTGATTATGGACATCCGGATGCCGAAAATCGACGGTCTCGAGGTCTGCCGTCGCCTTCGCCAGAACCATAACTACACGCACGGCATCAAGATCCTCGCCATCACCGGCCACTCGGAGGCCTATGACCGTGAGTTGGTGCTGGATAACGGAGCCGACGAGTACTTGCTTAAGCCATTCGATAAAAAATCTCTTCTTGCACTGGTTCAGAGGCTGATTGGATGAACGCGAATACCGAAAAACTCTTGTGGTGGACTACGCCGACTTCGGCAGGGGCGCTATCTGCTCTGTTGCGCACGATAAGAAATTGCGGGCGGCAGATTTCCTCATCGTTATCTCGTGCCGGGTTTGCGTTGATAGCCTTGTTACCATACAAGGCAGTGGCGTTGAACACATTGCCGATCAAGCCGGTAGCTCAGCCGGTACTGATCGAGCAAATTCACAACGCCATTCCATTTGCCGGATGAACAAGGGCAGCAATGCATATAAATGCAGCGACCACTGCGAATACTGCCTAACCGGGGGGCCGGCGTCAGCCGGCTCCCCGGACTGATTGAATTGCTTACCACCTTACGGTGACTAAGCTTTGACCGGGGAGCCGTTTTAAATGCATTTAACAGGATTTCGCACAGCCGTCCGGCTGGCGGCTGTACTGGCGGGCGTCCTGGCCCTGCCGGGACTTGCCGGGGCCCAGGGTTTCACCGAGGAAATGATATTCCAGCCAATCGAAACGGTAATCACGGCCGGCCGGACCAAGCAGCGGATCGAACGGGCTCCGGCTACCGTGACAGTAATCTCCGCCGAGGAAATTCGCGCCTCCGGAGCGATGAATATCCCTGAACTACTCCGGCTCGTGCCCGGCCTGGATGTTACCACTGTCAGCTCATCCCATTTCGAGGTGAACGCCCGCGGATTGAACCAAATCCTCTCCAACAAGCTGCTGGTGCTTATCGACGGACGCTCGGCTTATTTCGACTTTTTCGGCGGCGTGATCTGGCCCGCCCTGCAGATCATAATCGACCAGATCGACAGAATCGAAGTCGTGCGGAGCCCAAGCTCGGCGCTTTACGGGGCCAACGCTTTCAGCGGGGTTATCAACATCATCACCAAATCGCCCCGTCAGATCAACGGCACCACAGTCACTGTCCGTGGCGGAGAACAGGGCTCGATCTATTCCTCGCTGGTCCACGGCAGGCGCCACGGCGACACCTCGGTGCGCTTCGCGCTCGGCGGCAGGCAGATGGGCAGTTTCGACAACCCCGATCGCAAATTCGAAAACAACATCCTGGGTAACATCTATCTGGCCCACCGCTTCAGCGCCGACCGGATGCTCTCTGTAGAGGCGGGGCTGATTAACGGAACGGTCAACCAGAAAGTCCGCTTGCTCGACAATGATTTCAAAGCTACTACCAGCTATGCCAAAGTAAACTACGAGCACGGGAACTTCAGCCTGCAGTCTTTCTGGAACCACGGCAATGAAACAGGTGATCCGTTTTTTTCCAAAACCGACGGCGCGGAAATCCTTTACAATACTTTCGATCTGGAAGCGCAGCAAACTCTGGAGCTGGCCAACAAGCACACGCTCGTTGTGGGAAGCTCATACCGCTACAACACAATCAAGTCCAACCTTACCGGACCAGAGCACCGCCAGAACCTGCTGGCCGCATATCTTCAGGAGGAGTACCGTCCCATCCCGGAGGTCAGCCTGCTGGGCGGGATGAGGGTTGACCATCATCCTCTTGTCGGCACTAATTTCAGTCCACGCGCCAGTCTGATTTATGCCCCCACGGGCCGCCATACTTTCAGAACGAGTGTTGGCCGCGCGTTCCGCAATCCCGCCTTCACCGAATCGTATTTCGATCTTCGCGTTCCATCCGCTTTTCCAGGTGCTCCCAAATTTGCCGTGGTCGGCAAAACCAACCTGAAAAGCGAAAAGATCACAACCTATGAATTCGGCTATACCTATTTTCCCCGTCATTTCTTCCGCGCCGAATTCAACTTCTTCTTTTATAGCTTTAACGACTACATCGGTGTCGACTCGCTGGACTACAATCCGGCCAGCGCCAGGCTGGAGCAGTCTTACGCGAATGCAGGCAGCGCCAGCAACCACGGGTTCGAACTGGCCCTGGATGTTTTACCGGCATCCTGGGTGAAACTTTCCGCCAATTACAGCTTCCAGAACCTGACCAACAACTACACGGCACTCGAAAAACAGCTCCCGGCAAAACACAAATTGAACTTTAAATCCTTCTTTAACCTGCCGTACAACCTCTCGTGTTACCTGGCCGTCAGCCGGGTGAGCAAGTCGGTCTGGGAAGTTCCCACTTCCAAGGGCCTGTACGAAGCCGTGGAGGCGACATCCAACACCCGCCTGGACACACGCCTGGCCTGGGAGACCCTCCAGCGGAAAGCCGAACTGTTTGTGGCCGGCTATAACCTGCTCAACCGCGGGTATCGCGAATACCCTCGAGGCGAAACGATCCAGCGACGTATAACGACCGGTTGCCGGATTACTTTCTGAACTTCATGTTATTACCGAGATACCAGTGATTCGCTCAGATAATACATCCTGCATCAGAGTGTCGTTCTGGCTGATAACTATTCTGCTTGGAGCGCTGCTAACCCCCGGACGGGCCGGGCCGGCCCCTGCCAGAGTTGTCACCGTGGTCAAGAGCGCCAATATCCCTGAATTCAATCTGGCCGCCAGCAGCATTGTCGAGAGGCTGCAGGGAGCGAAGAGCAATATTATCGTGCGGCAATCCGACTACGTGGGCGGCGATGGTAGCACCCGGTTCTGGCGTGATCTCAAAGAGAACGACCCCGGACTCGTGCTTACTATCGGCACCCAGGCCACTCGCGGTGCGCTGCAGCACTGCACGGACATACCGGTTTTTTTTACCATGGTTCTCAACGAACCCGACATTTCCGGCCGCTCGTCCACAAAACGTGACATTGGAGGTGTTACGCTTGGTATTTCAGTGGACGCTCAATTCAAATATCTGAAAAAAGCTCTTCCCGCTACCCGCAGGGTTGGATTCATCTATTCCCCGGAAGCGGAGTCCACCTATCAGGACGCCCGCAAAAGCGCCAAATCCCAAGGTCTTCAGCTTGTCGTGGAGAAAGCCAATTCAGAACGGGATGTCCCCAACGCTATCCGTCGCATGTTGCCCGACATTGATGCGTTCTGGATGCCGCCTGATAAATTGATGTACGAAAATATCATCTTCCGTTTTGTCGTTCTCGAATGTTTCAAGAACGGGGTCCCGATTGTGGCGGTCTACAGACGCCACGCCGAGGCAGGGATTCCGTTCGCGCTGGGAGTGGATTACGAGGACATCGGCCGCCAGACCGCTGAGTTGGTGCTTAAAAGACTCAAAAACGGCAAATTCTCCAGACCGGTTATCGAACAACCCCGCAGCCTGTTGCTCTTTATCAACGAGGGGGTCGTTTCGAGCCTGAATATCAGGATACCCGACGATATGATCAGCCTGACAGTACCTGTCAAAAGCGGGAGTTGATAATGGCCGCTCCGCAAGGATCAAAAAGATTTTCCCTGCGCCTGGGCACCAAGTCGATTATTGCCGTGATCACTCTGCTGACCACTATCTCGGCGGCGCTGACGATGTTTTTTATCACCAGGCACCGTGCTGAATTGACCGAAGAATTACGCAAGAGAGCGTTTTCGCTTGCAAGTAACATGGCCTACAACAACCAGTTCACCGCTTTGAGCGAAGATGTGGAGAGCATGCTGATCTCCATTTCCGGAGTCAGGCAGGAAAGCGATATCGAGGACGCCTACATTATCGACATGCGGGGCGTAATCGTCGCCGACCTCGATACCTCGCTTATCGGTGCCAGGGTGGCGTTCAGTTCCCAGCTCGACAGCCTTGACTCGCCGCAGTGGCTGCCCTCGGAAATAAAAGATATCCGGCGCACCGTGGCCTTGATCGAGATTGAACGCAGACAGTCGGAAAACAGCGAAAGTATCGCTTTCAGCTCACCGGAAACCGGTTCGGCGGGCGCCGCAAGCGAGCAATCCATTCGCCAGAAACTGGGCTACGCCGTGCTGGAAGTTTCGCTCGAGAGCATGCAGCAGGGCGTGGCCGCCAGCACGCGACAGGCGCTGCTGATTACCCTGGTCGTTATCCTCGCCGGCTCGCTGGCGACAATTTACATGGTTCACAGAATAGCCCTGCCGATCTACCGTCTTGCCGACGCCACCAGGGCGGTGGCGCTCGATGATCTGGAGCAGGAAGTGCTGGTGACCCGCAGTGATGAAATCGGTGTATTGGCCAGCTCTTTTAACCACATGACCCGCCAGCTCAGGGTCTCACGCCAGCGGATCGATGCCTGGAACCGTGAGCTGGAGGCCAAGGTGACCTCGCGCACCAAGGAATTGGAGGAAAAGCACCAGGAGCTTGAAGTCGCCTACGAGGCGCTCAAGACCCTGGATAAGGCCAAAGACGATTTCCTCTCGCTGGTCTCCCACGAGTTGCGCACGCCGCTCAGCAGCGTGCTGCTGTACTCGGAGATGCTGCTGGATGGGATGGACGACTCCAGACAGACCAGGCAGGAATTTCTCTCGATTATCGTGGACAACTGCCGCAGGCTGACCAGGCTGATCAACGACGTGCTCGACCTGTCCAAAATCGAAGCCGGCCGCATGCCGTTCAAACTGATCGAGATTGACATTGCCGATATCCTGGCCGAAACAATCTCCGGGCTCAAGCCGACAATCGACGCCAAAAAACTGGTCTACTCAGCGGAAAAAGTGGAGTACGGCCTGAAACTCTGGGGGGACCACGACAGGGTTATCCAGGTGCTGACCAATGTTATCTCCAATTCAGTAAAATTCACTCCGGAGGGTGGCTCAATCACGGTCAGCCTGCGTAAGCGTGGCCGGCAGGGCCTGATTGCCATTACCGACACGGGTAAAGGAATAAACCAGGAAGATATTCCGAAAGTATTCGACAGGTTCAGCCATATCGAGAGTATCGAGCACCACTCGGAAGGCTCGGGCCTGGGCATGACCATCAGCAAATCGATAATTGAAAGACTGGGTGGCGAAATCTGGATTGAGAGTGAGCTAAGCAAAGGCACGACAGTGTTTTTCACTCTTCCGCGCTCCGGTCGTGTTCAGGACAATCAGCTTGAGGAAAAGCAGGCTGCAAATGGGATTCGACAAGAATAAAATACTGATAGTTGAGGACGAGGCGCCGCTGCGCATCGGCCTGGCCAGATGCATCGAACGCACCGGCTACGTTGCACTGCAGGCGGCCGACGGGCCTTCGGCACTGGAAATGGTGCGCAAACACATGCCCGGCCTGGTGATTCTTGATGTTATGATGCACGGAATGAGCGGAATCGAGGTCTGCCGCAAGCTCAGAGAAGAGCAACTCACCTGCGGAATCAAAATCATGTTCCTCTCCGCGCGCGGCCAGATGCGCGAGCAGTCCGAGGGACTGGAGGCCGGAGGCGATTATTATATGACCAAGCCGTTTGAATACAAGGAACTGCTGCGGGTAATAAAGGACCTGCTGGCCAAACCCATGCCGGAATAACAGATTATGGGCCATACAACGCTTGAAATGCCGAAGAAAAAAACCGGACCGAAACAGCGGAGTAAATCTCTGGTTCTGGTCGTGGACGATGACAGGGCGCTGCGAAAAGGGATGATTTTCCTGTTAAAAAAAGAGGGCTACCTCACTATCGAAGCCCACAACGGGGAAAAAGCCCTGGAAATGGTCGCCAGCCAGCAGCCGGACCTGGTGCTGCTGGACTTGATGATGCCCGAGCTCAACGGAATGCAGGTCTGCCAGCGCCTGAAACAGAGCGAAGCAACCCGGCTGATCCCGATTATCATGATCACCGCGGTCAATAACCAGAACGAAAAAATCAGGGCGATCGATGCCGGGGCCGATGATTTCCTGAACAAGCCGGTCAACCTGGCCGAGTTCAGGGCTCGTACCCGCTCACTGCTTAAGATGAAACATCTCAACGACCTGCTGGACAAAGCGGATACGGTTATCGCCGCCATGGCCAACGCTATCGAAGCCAAGGACAAGTATACCGAGGGACATAACGACCGGGTAAGCAAGCTGGCCGTGATGCTTGCCGAACGGGCGGGCCTCTCTCTGATGGAAATCGAACAGGTCAGGATGGGCGGCATCCTGCACGACATCGGCAAGATCGGGATCCCGGACAACGTGCTCAACAAGCAGGGCCCCCTGAACGATGAAGAATTCCGCATGATCGCCTCCCATCCGCTCAAGGGTAAAAAAATCCTCCGGCCCCTGCGTTCGCTCAAGGAAGTGGGTATTATCGTGCTCCACCACCACGAGCGTTATGACGGCAGGGGTTACCCGGAAAAGCTCGCCGGCGAGGAAATCCCGCTCTTTGCGCGCATTGTGGCGATTGCCGACAGTTTCGACGCCATGACCACCGACAGGCCCTACCGCAAGGCCCTCTCGCTGGAAAAGACGATGGCCGAGTTCCAAAGCGGCGCGGGCTCCGCCTGGGACCCCACATTGGTCGGCTTGTTTATCGATACCCTGCAACAACGGGGCGTACTTAATTCAAACGCCAAATCCAGCGAGGTTTGACAATATGAGCGACCTTATCCTCTGGAATTCCACAGCAACCCGCCGGCGCTCTCCCACCGACGATTTCCTGGATAACGGCCTGGCTATCCTGCGTACCTATCTCGAATTGCAGGGCTACAAAGTCGAAGTTGTCGATTGGGCCAACAGCCGCCAGTGGGAAGCAATGACGCCTGTCATGCTGGCCAGGCTCAACGGGTTTCTCGCCTCCAGGCTGATCGGCACCGGCAAGGAGGGTCGCAAACGAAAAATCCTGGGCGCGGCGTTCATGGTCAGCCAGGAATTGACCAGTTTCATGCAGCGCCTGGCCCAGCGGCGCATGATCAGCCGCCTTGTCCGCCACATCCGCGACACCGGCTGCAAGGTTGTGGGCATAAAAACCTGGTACGGGGAAACATTTATCACCGCCAGGCAGTTTGCCCGGCAATTGCGCGAGGCTTCCCCCGAGGTGCTGGTGGTTGCCGGCGGCCCCCACGCCTCCACATACCGGGAAGCGATCCTGGAGGATGATTCTTTCGATTTCGCGGTGGTCGGCGAGGGCGAGGACACCCTGTTGAGGATTCTGCAGAGAGCCGGGGAAACCGATAAGCGCTCCGAGCTGATCGAGCTGATTACCCGTGACGCCGAGAGCGGCTTGCTGGAAAACACGATCTATCGCCACAACGGCGGATACAAAATTTCCCGGCGGCGCAAGCTGCAGGCCGATATCAAAACCATCCCCAGCTACGAGCTGCAACCGGGCAAAACGAACATTCACGTGATTGTTGAATCCCTGGGCTGCCCGTGGGGCAAGTGCAGCTTCTGCACCCATTCCTGCACCTACGGCAGTTACTCGATCCGCAAGCCGTCATCGGTGGTCGACGAGTTCGAGAAGATGCTGGCCGATGGGATCGGAATCTTCCGCTACGCGGGCAGTTCCACCACCCTCTCACACGCGCGCAGAATTGCCCTGGAGCTTATCGACCGCGATCTGAAGGTTGTCTATTCGATGTTCGGCAGGGCGGAGCTGGGCGCCTCCGATCCCGAAAAATTCAAGAAGGTTGTCGAGTCTTACCGCGTGCTTATCCGCTCCGGCTTCCGCGCTATCTTCCTGGGAGCCGAAAGTGGCATAGACGAGATAAATGAAGGCGTGATGAACAAAGGGGTTTCCCGCGCCGATATTATCGGTACGGTGAAAGCCATCCGGGAGGCGTCCAGGCTCGAGGGCGTGCCGATTGACATCGGAATCTCGCTGATCTACCCGGCGCCGACCCTGGGCATCGTCTCGCTCGAAAAGATGATGGAAGAGGATATCTCCCTGGTGGAGGAATCCCGGCCGGATTCGATCCTGGTCAGCCCACCGGCCCCGTTCCCCGGCAGCCAATGGTTCGAACGGCTCGATGAGTTCGGTTTCGAACTCGATAAGAATTTTGTCCGCGACATGCTGGAATACGACTATGTGCTCTACAAGCCGCTCTACATGTGGCCCGACATCGGCCTGAAAATGAACGGGATGGGCATCAAGCAGATTTTCGAGCTCTGCGGCAGCCTGCGCTCCGAGCTGGAGCGGCGAGGCTTTGTCACCGAGGTAACCGATGTGCAGTTCCTGATGCTGCGCGCCGCCGGATACAAAGGCGTGGAAGGTGTGATCGATTTCAAGGATCGCACCCAGCACTCGATCCTCTCCTGCGACTGCCGCTGGATCAACCGCCTGCAGGAGCGGGTAAACCAGGCCAGCCTGGAGCAGGCCAACAAGAACAAGCTCGCCCAGCCGGTGGCGGGCTGATAGCCAGCGTAGCGTCTGCCGGCTCCCTTTTCTACGGCAGAGCTTCTTTATTCCCGAACCGTAGCCGATCAGAGGCGGGAGCCGCCTCTGACACTGCGTTTTTAAGAAATCGTTTAAGCTGCTCGCCCGCCGAAAAAACAACGTCTTGTTAATAAAAAATCCGCCGCCGTGCGCCAATATATTCACCTGCCGTTTCCGGCTTATCGAAAAGCAGCCAATATCGCTACCTTTCTTGTTATCGTCCGGGCAAGTATTTATTATTGACCGATCCGCTGTCAAAGCGTCAAACCCGGCGGGCGGAGCCTGGTCACCGCCGAGCCGGGTTGTTAACCCATAACCGTAAAGAGCACCTGCTATCGTGTCCGGAGCAAACAGCATAATATCCCGTTTCCAACGCCGCGGCCCGCTTGCCAACGCGAGTATGGTATTCGCGGGCTCGCTGGTTATCAGGCTGGCATGCCTGGCGCTCAACCCGCAGTTGCTCACGATTGGCCTGGAGCGCGACGCCCAGCGCTACGACATCATGGCCACTACTCTCCTGCAAGAGGGTACGCTGATATTCAATGGCCAGCTGGCGAGCATCGCTCCGCTCTACCCGATGTTTGTCGCCGGTTGCTACGCCCTTCCGGGCTCTTACCGTCTGGCGGTGCTGCTGGCCCAGCTAGTGCTGGGCGCGTTAATGACCCCGGCAATATATCTGATCGGCAGAGCGCTGTTCCATGAGCGGGCCGCCCTGGTGTCGGCTGTTTTCTGTGCGCTGTACTATCCGCTGATCACGATCTCGACCAGTGTGCTCAGCGAGGCGTTGTTCATTCCGTTGCTGGTCTTTTCGTTGCTGGGCGCACTGTACGCCATCGGCGAAAACAGCAACAGGCATTTTGTGCTCGCCGGTATTCTGGCCGGACTTGCCAGCCTGACCCGGCCGGTAATTTTCTATTTCCCTCTGTTGCTGGTGCTGGCGGCCCTGGCCGCGCTTGCGCGCCGCAAGCTGAATATTCGCCTGCTGAGTCTGGCGCTTTACCTGGCCTGCTTTTACCTGACTCTCTCGCCCTGGGCCTTCAGGAACTGGCGGGAACTGGGCGAACCGGTCTTTACCAGCACCAACACCGGGATGGTGCTGGCCACCAGCGTAATGCCCCGCAACGAAAAACTGTTCGGCTTCGACCTGCAGAAAAACTACATGGCCCCGCAGGACCGCTATATACTCGATCTCCCCGAACTGGAGCGCAACCGGGCGCTGAAAAACCTGGCCCTGGAACACCTGGTCAGCCACCCGGAGGAAATTCCCAGGGAAACGCTGTTAAAAACACTGTATTTCCTCTCTCCGTTCGACTGGGAAATAATGGGCAATCTCGACGGCTTATTCAACCCGTGGTTCGCCTGGATTGCTGTACTGGCGGCCGTGGGACTGGCCACGACAGGCTGGAACGCCGGCCGCGCGATGATCGCCGCCGTTCCGTTCTATTTCGCCGCTATCAGTTTCGCCACCTACGCCTCGCCCCGGCTCCGCCTGCCTATTATACCGGTATTGATCGTTTTCGCCGGGGTGGGCTGGGTCCGTCTGGAGGACCGGACCAGCGCCAAAACACGCTATCTTGTAACCGGGCTGGCCGTTTTTTTATCGGCGGCCGGTTACTATTACTCCCCCCAGGTTAAAGCAGCCTGCCGCGAGTTGTTTGTCTGGCTCGGTATCTGGTAAACGCCCGGCGGCGGCGATTAACAGCAGGCAGTTTCCCTTTGCCGTCAAAGTGCGAAAGCGGACGCTTCAGCACCGGACCAGCGCATCTTTTTCAGTTAATGTTCGGGCGTCTGCTTAACCGGCCGCAGCCGCGAAAAAAATTGAATTTACTACTTGACCATCCGGCCAGGCTGGGTTATACTTGCTAACACAATCTGGCATATAAAGATACATGGATCGCTAATCCACTGTTCTACTCTACCGCCGCCCTCAACCGATTCACCATTAATCCGGGGAGCAGTATCGATGACTAAGGCTGACATCGTTGAGTTAATCGCCGAAAAAACGGGCTTCACCGTTAAGGATGTTAAAATTGTGGTGGAGCAATGCCTGACGGAGATCAAGGATTGTCTGGCCGAGGGCAATCATTTGGAAATCCGTGGTTTTGGCACGTTTAAAGTTAAAAATCACAAGGCCCGCAAGGCGCGCAACCCTAAAACCAATGAAGAAGTGATGGTGCCCGCCCGGAAAAAGGCGGTATTCAAGGTTTCCAAGGAATTGAACAACATACTGTATTAGGGCGGCGGAAGGCTGTTCACCTGTAACACGGCAGTAGCCCATCTCCCGGATAAAAAGAGCCGTTCCCCCCGCACGGGGAAACGGCCTTTTTTTCAGTTCCTGAAAAAGAATGTCTAAAAATAACAAAAGTGGGAATAAGGTTGTCAAGGGCCGTTTCCCGCCAGGCCGGCTCAAAACGGCGTGAGCAACGTAACCTGCCTGGGATAACACAAGTAACAGGATCAGCAAAAAAAAACGGCTTGCCTTGCCCTTGACAACTTGCCCGCGCAAAATATTTCATTCGAGGGCGTTGAACGTATTATTTCAACGCCCCTCTAAACCGGGCTTTATTTCATCAGCTCGGCGGCGACAGCCCGGCGAATGCCACGAATCCCGCCGGCGCTCAGATTGTTGAAAGTCAGTGTGACCGCCCCGGGGTCGTCCGCCCAGCCGGCCAGAGCCTGACGCACGCGCGAACGGCTCCAGCCCTTTTTGGCCGAGAGCAACATCAGGTACTCCACATCCTGCTGTGCGCGCCTGATTCCCTTGAGCCGCACGCCCGCGATCGGCCCGTCGTAGTCCCGCCCGCTGCCGGCGTAATCCGTGCCGGGGTAGAACACTGCCAGGTCGCTGGGCTTGAACCAGCCCTCGCCGCGAAGGCTGTCCCAATACGGCAGATCGCCCGCACTGCCGATAGACCAGTAAGTAAAAAAGCTACTCTGAAAATCCGCCAGCCGTCCTGCCACGGGCGGACCGCCGCCGTAGTGCCAGTATTTCTCTCCCGGAATTCTGGCCATCCGGTAGCTGGCCGTGGTGGCATAATCGCGAAGTCCGCTGCTGTTCCACAAGTTGCACAGCCCGTCCCACAGACCGCGGGTCATCTCCGGCTGGCTCACATCGGTCCGGAAATGAGCCTTCACCGCCGTAGTGTCCGCCTGCAACCACCCGTCGCGGACCAGCTAAATATAAAAATTGTTGGCCTCGTAGTCATCGTAGTCCACCGGCTCATCCAGCAGCCAGAACGAGCTGCCGCGGCCCTCGTTACGCGTTCCGAAAAACTGGCTCTTGAAATAGTACTTGTTGTTGAAATAGAACTGGAAGTTGGTGCCGGTATAACCCCTACGCTTAAAATGCTCGAAAAACCGGCGGCTCAGCGAAGTTATCCCCTGCTGGTATTCGCTGCTGAAAGCCTCCCGCAGCGCACGGGAGCTTTTGGCCCATTCGGTAAACTCGTCGCGGCTGCGGATCTCGGCGAAATCAGCGTAGTACGGTTCCACAGGCAGGGGCCAGTTTTCATGGAACGGCAGGTAGATATGCTCCAGCGGCATGCCCTCGCCGGGGCCGTGGTAACCCTGCCCGGCAGTAAACGCCCGGCCGGTGAGCAAATCGCCGTAGCGGCGGTCCCAGTCCGTCCAGGACGCGACCTTGATGTCCGCCCCCTCGCCCTTGAGCAGTGGCGCCGAGCCCTCCGGCACGGTGCCCGACTGGCTGTAGGGCAGAATATTGAGCGTACTGCGATGTTTGTGGGCCAACTGATACGTACGGCGCTCGATCTTCAGCAACCGCTCCGGGTCCCTGCCCACCTGCTCGCCGAACAGGTTCTGGATCCCGTAGCTGTAGCCATTAAGCTCCAGCGTCCAGCTAACTTTCTTCGGCAGCTCGATCGGCAGCACCTTCAGCTCGATAGCCAACTCGGCGGGCCTGTCCAGCTCGTCGGCGCTAACGGAAACTGTACCCCGGTAGGTGCCGGGCCGGGCCTTGTTGGGCACGAACAGGTCAATCCAGACCGACTGGTTGCGCTGGAACTCGCCCAGGTTGTCCCCTGACGGCAGGCTGAACGTGGAGCTGAACGGCTCGCTCAGCGGCAGGCAGGCGTCGGCGTGCCAGGCCGCCTTGTGGTCCTTGTGCTCCACAAGCTCCCACGGGCCGATCAGTTCCTCGGGCCGCGGCTGCACGTCCATGTACCACAGGCGGAAAGTTTCGATATTCGGCGCGGCGCTGATGTTGCCCCGCTTGCCCGCAAGGTCGCTGACCCGCACGGAGACATTACTGAGCTTGCTCTCGCCCAGCCGCTCCAGGATCAACTGGAACGCGGTCACCTCGCCACGGGCTGAGGTCAACCGGACCTTTTTATCACGCGAGGACCAGACTGCGTTGCGGAAACGCTCCCCCCCGGCGGGACGGTAGTTGGTGCCGTCGGTCAGCACTCCGCCGCCCACCGGATCGACCTTTGTCAGGTCGGAGCAGGCCCAGAGGCGCAGCACGCCGCCGAACGTAACCTCGGCCGTACCGATCGGACTCTCGTCCCCGGACGGAACCGTAAGCTTGACGACCGGCACGCCTGGCATCGTAACCTTGACCACACCGGGCTCACCACGGTTACCGGCCTCATCGACCGCGCGGAGATAGACATACCACGTACCGCTCTTCAAACTGGCAAGGTGCAGTTTCTGTGTCGCTCCGGCCGCCACGGGCCGGGGCATTTCCCAAAGGGGCAACGCGGCTGCCGCATCCCAGCCGCTGTCATCCGCGCTGAAACGGCCCTCGTAGCCCAGCACCCTGCCCCCCGTGTGGCCGTCATCGCCCGGCGCAGTAAATGTCAGCAGCGCCATCCGGCTGAAAGGGTCCACGCTCTCCAGCTCGATCGCTCCGATTACCGACGGGGCCTTTGTGTCCCCGGCAGCCGTCTCGACTTCCAGGAAGGGTCGCAGCGCCGGTTCCTGGATTTCGCTGGTGAACAGATAGATATCCTCGGCCAGGTTGTAGCGGTACGGCTTACCACTGCCCTTGAGGCTCAGCCCCTCGGCCACCTGCCCCTTGTCGTCGGTGAGCAGCAGCCCGTCGGACAGACCGGCCGCCATCGCCGCCACCAGCTCCGGATAGACAGACAGGCGCACGTGCAGGGTGCCGTCGTCCAGCCGGTTCTTGACCAGCTCAGCCGGCCCGGCGTGGGAATAGATCAAATCGGGATGCGCCCAGGTTACGCTGTAAACACCGCTACCGGGCCAGGCCCAGTAATTGGCCGCTCCGGGCTCGGCGTCCACTCCGGGATCATCGGCCCAGTTCCAGTTCGCCCCGCCCTTGTTGGTCTGTCCATTAAGCCCGCCGCCCTCGTGCCAGCGCGAGAGCACCGAGCAAAGCCCGATCCCGTACAGCTCGCCACGGGCCAGGAAAATGTTCAGCCAGGCTTTTTGCGGGCTGCGGCCCTCGAGGGCCGACATATCGAACCGCGCCAGGTAGGCTTTTGTCTCGAATCCACTCCAGTTCTGGTTCTGGCGGACCGGTACGCTTACCGACTGCCCCCAGTTGTCGCGGGAATGCCCCCGCTCATTGGTAACCATCGCGTCAGCAGTCACTTCCAGCCGGACAGCCTCGGCCGCCAGCATGGCCGGGATCAGGGTAAGGGCTAGTAACAGGGCAGTAAGGCGCATCACATTCTCCGCTTGTTGAATACAGTTATGATACGGGGTCTTGAGGGCCGCCTGAAAACAAACATTCAACGGCCCTCTAAGCTTTCAATTACCTGATTGTAAACTTGGCGACAAATACGCTACCAGTGCTGCATGCCTGCGTTCGCCCCGGACGTGCGACCGCCCGAAATGCACTTCCTGATTATCCGAAGTGACAAACGACAACAATCAGCCGCTATCTTTTTCCAGCTCGGAAAGCAGCAGGCTGTTGACCCGCTTGGCGAACGAGGCCGGATCGGCGAGGCGGCTGCCCTCGGCGATCACCGCCTGCTCGTAGAGCAGCCTGGCCCAGTCCGCCACTTTCTCGCGGCCGACACCACTGTCGAACAGCGAGCGCAGTTTTACGACCACCGGGTGCCCGGGATTCAGTTCCAGGATTCTGCCGCCAGCTGGTAGCTGATCCTCATCCCGGCCCATGCGCCGCATCAGCCGCTCCATCTGCGGCCCCATCGCGTCCTCTCCGGCCACCAGGCAACTCGCGCTGCCGGTCAGGCGGCCCGAGAGCCGGACCGACTCCACCTCCGGCAGCTTGTCGCCGACAAATTCCAGAAAACCCTCGAACTCCTTGCTCTCCTGCTCCTTGTCCTCTTTGTCCTGGGTCCCCTCCAGCTCACCACGATCCACCGCCCGGAACTTGAGTTTTTTGTATTGGCCCAGGTGCCCGGCCACAAACTCGTCGACAGGGTCGGTAAAGAACAGCACCTCGCGCCCGGCCTGTTTCAGACTCTCGATATAGGGGCTGGCGGCCAGTTCGGCGGCGTCCTCGCCCAGCAGATAGTAGAGCTCGGTCTGTCCCTCGGCGGCGGCGTCCACGTACTCGTCGAGCGAGACATATTTACCCGGCCCCTCCCGGCTCGACTCGTACATCAGCAGACCGGCGATCTTCTCCCGGTTGCCCGGATCGGCGGAGACCCCCTCCTTCAGGATCGGGCCGAATTGACGGATGAACTCCACGTAGCGCTCGCGGTCCTCCTTTTTCAACTCGTCCAGCGAACCGAGCACCTTGCCCGTCAGCCCCCTGTTGATTTTTTCCACCACGGCGTTCTGTTGCAGCATCTCGCGGCTGACATTGAGCGGGAGGTCGGAGGAGTCCACCACCCCGCGCACGAAGCGCAGGTAGGAGGGCAGCAGTTTGTCGAAATCATCGGTGATGAACACGCGCTTGACGTACAGTTGCAACCCCGCGCTCTGGGGCGACCAGAGCAGGTCGAACGGGACGCGCGCGGGCACGAACAGGATCGCCCTGTACTCCAGCAGGCCCTCGGCCGCGAAATGGATTGTCCGGGCCGGGTCCCGGGTGTCGCGAGAGAGGTGCTTGTAGAACTCCACATCCTCCTCTTCGCTGACCTCGCTCTGGGGCCGAAGCCAGATCGCCTTGCGGCTGTTGAGCACGCGCTGCCCGTCCTCGCCGCCGGTGAGCACCACCGGGTGCTCGATAAAGTCGCTGAACTTGCGCACCAGTTCCTCGATCCGCCAGCGCTGGAGAAATTCCTTGCTGTCATCGGCCAGCTCCAGCACCACCTGTGTACCACGCGTCCGGCGCTCTCCCCTGCCCACGCTGAACTCTCCATCTCCGCTGCTGGTCCACTCCACCGGCTCGCTGCCCGGCAGTGCCGAGAGCGACTTGACACTCACCTGGGCGGCCACCATGAACGCGCTGTAAAACCCTACGCCGAACTGGCCGATCAGCTCGGGGTAGTCCTTGCTGTTTGCCTCCTTGAGCTTATCGAGAAACTCGCGGGTGCCGCTACGGGCCAGGGTGCCCAGGTTGACGACTATTTCCTCGCGTGTCATGCCGATCCCGTTGTCTTCGACAGTAAGAATCCCGGCCTCCTCGTCGGCGGTAATCACGATCCGGTATTCTTCATCGCCGCCCGCCAGCTCGGGTTCGGTGAGCGAGCGGAAGCGATGGCTGTCGATCGCATCGCTGGCGTTGCTGATCAACTCGCGAAGAAACACCTCCTTATGGGAATACAGCGAATGGATGATGATGTCCATCATCTGCTTCAACTCGGCCTTGAACTTGATTTTCCGGGGCATTGCCACCAACCTCCCTGCTTACTTGTTTTTATGATGGATACTACACAAGCTCGGATCGCCCGCAAACATTAAACCCGCATTGCTGTTCGCTGCGGGAATATACATAACAAACAACCCGGAAGTAAATATTTTCGCCGTCCGCGATTATCTTCCATGGTCTCCAAATGGTTCTCATTACTATAAATATGCAGGTTTGCCCCTGCAAGCGGGTTTTATATCATTGCCTGACTCAGGATGAACAACCATATTGGATATGTTGCATCTCGACCAGCGTTGATAATCCAAATTATTTCGCAAGGAGCAACCGCCGATGAGACTGTCCCGGATGCCGTTTTTGACAGTTATTATCCTGCTGCTGGTATCATCGGGCACCGCCATGGCGCTGGAGATGGTGCTCACGGCCCGCGAGGACGCAGGTTTCACCCGTCGGGCTGAGC
>JAJRTS010000036.1 GCA_024278175.1 Gemmatimonadales bacterium
CAAAAAGCATCGGACACTTCCCAAGAGTGAATTATTGCCATAGCACCTCCAAGGTATAATTTTCAATACCTGAAGCAATATGACAAAATTATTTCAAAAAGTAAAGCTTATTTACGGATAAGTTCTAAACCACAAAAACGGAGATTCACTCGTTGCCCCCTCCCCTCCCCCACGATCAGACCGTGGAAATCAAGGCCCGCTGCCGCAATCTAGCCCGCGCGCGCAAGCTCATCCGGGGCTGGGGCGCAAAGCTGCTGGGCCGCGAGACCCAGACCGACACTTTTTACCGCGTGCCCTCAGGACGGCTCAAGCTGCGAGTGTCATCGGCAGAACAATTGCTGATCGGCTACCAACGCCCGGACCAGGCCGGTCCCAAGCACTGCGTGGTGGACCTTTGCCCGACGGAGCACCCGGAGCTGCTCGATGCCGTGCTCACCGCCAGGCTGGGCGTAAGGATTATCGTGCACAAGGACAGGGAGCGCTGGCTGCTGGGCAATGTAAAATTCCATCTGGACCGGGTTGAAAGGCTGGGCGAGTTTATCGAGATCGAAATCCTGGGCAAACGCGGCGCAGACCCGGTGGAAAGCCTGCGAACGGTCTGTGAGAGCTACATGGACAAGCTGGGCATCCGGCAGGCTGACCTGATAGATTGTGCCTACGCTGATATGTTGGAAGAGCTAAAAGATTCCGGCTGAGTTTTTCCCGCGGCCAGCGGGTCGGTGAGCATGATTTTTTTACTGTGCAGGCCGTTGGCTTGTCTTCGCCTGTGTCTGTAGACCACCCAGGCGACCGCCACAATCAGCAATCCTGTGTAGTTGGTGATCATGAACCAGCGCTGGCCCCAGCTGAACCCGTCGAACGTGTAGCTGCTCAGCGGAAACAGGAACGGCGTGGGGAAAAACGCCTGTGAGTGGGTCGGGATATCGCAGAGGATATGCAGCGGCCAGGCCAGAAACGGGATTGATGTACTGCGGGCGAAAAACCAGAGCACCAGCCACAACGCGCCGATAACGATCAGGCTGTGGCTGAAATTATAGGAGACATACAGCCAGTCCGGCAGGGTGTGGATCGATGGCTTGCCGGGCTCGAACGTGCCCTGCACGAATCTGATCACGGCCAGCGCGCCGAACGAACACATGTCCGGCGCGATCCCGAACAGGAACGCCAGAGCGAACCGCCTTTTCCAGCCGGCGGCAAGTCCTCCCCATAACCCGTGCGCAAGTATGTCCATGTCGATTTCCCGTTCTCATATCCAGTGCTTATCTACTGACCGAACCTCCCTGAACCTGCCCCTTCGGCCCCACGGCCGCCATGTAGATCACCGGTTCCCCCGTATTCAACTCAGCGGGGCCTCGATCCCCAGGCCGAAAACATCGTTGGGATTGTCGAACAGTATCCGCCGGGCGATACTCAGCGCGGTGGCCGTGTCGTAATCTCCCCGGCTCACCTTGCGCGCCAGCGCCCGGGCGATGTTGTCCCGCGCCATCTCCAGGTGGCCGTAAATACTCTCGACCAACTTGAGATCCCCCCCGAAACCGAAAATCTTGTTCGACGGTACGTAGTCCAGCCACTCGTCCAGCATCCGCACCGTGGTGGACGGACTGATAATATGCATCCAGCAAAGATCGAGGTACACGTTGGGGAAATTCTTCCCCATCACGCCCCACTCCCGCCCGTAAGGGAATCCGCCGTGAAAGAGCACGAATTTAACTTTGTGGTATTCGCTGACCAGATTGATCAGGTGGGTGGGGCGGCTGTCGGTAATCCGGTTTGTGTAGCCCGCCTGAAGGCCGGTGTGGAACTGGTAGACCAGCTTATGCTCCTCGGCGAACCGCACGGATTCATGAACCAGGAAATTCTGCAGCGCCGCCAGCTCGTCGTAGCTCCTGTGATGCGAGGGGATCCAGCTCTGCGCGTGGCGGGCGTACTTGTCGGCGAACAGCAGGTTGAACGCCCTGTCGGCCCCGGCCAGTGTGGTCCGTTCGAAAGCGATCGAGCGGTTATAGGCCAGGTTGTTTTTGAGCGCCACCACCCCTGGTTTTTCTTTGGTAAGACGTTCCAGGTAGCTCCACATCGCATCGCGCATCTGCGCCGCCGAGTGGATCGAGCTGTCCGTGCGGCGCTCCAGCTCTTCCAGCTCGTGGCGGCTGTCGCACAGGACGAAAAACGTGGCGTGACGCAGCCCCCGGAAAAAGAGCGGAGAATAATCCTCGTCGCCGTCCACGTCCAGCACGACCGCCCGGATGTTATACTTGTCGCGGAACCAGTGCTCGTAACTTCCGCCGGTTATCCCATCGCGAAGCCCCGTCGCCAGCTCATCGTAGGACTGCCGGTCAAGCCGCTCGATCCCGAACACCCCGCGCAACGTGCGCTCGATACTGCGCCCGTAGCCGGTGGTGCGGATAACCGGCCAGTACTTGAGAATAACATCGTGCGCGGCCACCGGGTCATCGGCCGCGTTTTCCAGCGCCTCGCTTTCCCGCCACGATGCGCCGGCGGCGCAGAGATCGCAGCCCAGGTATCCCAGTTGATCCGGCCCCGGCGGCGTTTCGATCCGCTCACGCTCACTGCGGGTATGTTCGTGGGAATCGATCACCGGCATCTGGCCGATCTCGGGCCGCAGTCTTTCGAACACTGTTTCAGTACTTGCCATCGCGGTTGCTCCGCTTGCTGATTCCTGGTTTCGGACGTCCGCCCGGGCACGGCGGGTAACTGCAATAGTATATGGTTTATCGGCGCACCCAGTCAATGTCTAATAACGTTTTTCAAACGCCGGCCGGCAAAGGCGATTCAATCTCGCTGTTGATTATCATTCCCAAAATGATTAATATGATCACCGTTGACATGGCGGAGGCGCTTAAGGCAACCACTCATCCGGTTTATTTTCCTTGCTGCGCGCGGCCGGTTGCAGCCCTCAATTCCAGAGCGATGAGACGCGTGCTGAAAAGTACGAAGAATGGGAATAGGGGTTGTCAAGGCCGTTCCCCGTCATGCTGGCCGAAAGTTGTCGTGAACAATGCAACTGCCTGGTGTGATACAAGTAACAACATTGCAAAAAAGAACGGCTTGTCTTGCCCTTGACAACCAACAAAACGAAATATTTAATTTAAGGGTGTTGAACGTTTTATTTCAACACCCCTTGAGACGCCATGAACGGACGAGAACGCGTACTGACAGCAATTGACCACCGTGAACCTGATCGCGTGCCGATCACTTTCGACGCCCAGCCCGAGGTTTACGACCTGCTTTACGCTCACTTCGGCATCTCTGAGCGCGAGCAGCTCTGGGACGCCCTGAGCGTTGATACCTGGCTCGTGGGCCCGGTGGTCAATGACCCGCGGGAGAAGGAACTGGAAAACGGACTGTTCCAGAATCGATGGGGGTACCGGCTGAAAAAACAGCCCTATGAAGCTCACGGGAAAACCGGTTATTACGACGAGATAGTCTATCATCCGCTGGCCGATATCGATTGCGCCCGCGATCTGGACAAGCACGACTGGCCCGACCCCTCCCTGCTCGATTTCACTCACCTTAACGATCTGCGAAAATCCCAGCCGGACAGGGCCATAATCGCCCATATCACCCACGGGGGCTATTTCAACGCCACGTTCCTGCGCGGCATGGAGCAGTTCCTGGTGGACCTGGCGATGGACCCGATGTTGACCCGTGGGCTGGTCGAGCGCACCAGCGCATACCTGATCGAGGCGCTGGACAAGTTGCTGGAGCAGGCCCCCGACGGGTTCGATGTTTTCTACGTGGCCGACGATTACTGCATGTCCAGCGGCCCGCTGTTCAGCCCCGACGTATTCAGGATAATGGTCAAGCCGTACCTGCGTGCTATCACCGACAGGGTACACGCCCACGGCAAAAAGTTTCTGCTGCACGTCTGCGGCTCGGTACGCCTGTTGCTGCCGGAAATTATCGATTCGGGAGTGGACATTCTGGAACCGGTTCAGCGCCGAAGTCACGGGATGGACCTTGCCGGACTCAAACGCGAATTCGGCAAGGACCTCACGTTCTACGGTTCGGTGGACCTGGTGCAAACCCTGAACAAGGGCAGCGTGGCAGAGGTGAGCGATGAGGTACGGCGCAATATCGAAATCCTGGGGCCGGGAGGAGGATTTATTCTGGGGCCGGGCCACACGTATATCCAGATCGACGCGCCGCTGGAGAATATCCTGGCGATGTACGAGAGCGCCCGCGAGCAGGGAGCGCTGGTCTACAGTTGAATCGGACGGGCGGGAGTTTTATTTTATCTGGACATTATTGAGCCCTTTGATTTACTCCCGGACCGGTTGCAAAAAATATTATTAGCACCCTTATATCGAATTATAGATGATAAAGTGAGCTTCGCACTCAATTATATTACATGTTTTGTAGGGGGCTGACCCATGTGTCCGCCTGCGGGCGACCGACGGTCGCCTCTAAGGGCGCATCAGATTTTTTTCAAAGGTCTCGTATTCTTTATTAACTTGGCTCCGAGGTGAACGATGATTACTGCTAAATTCCGCTCCGCGCTATTGCTGGCCGCTGTTGCGGTTCTGGTTTGTTTCAGCCTGCTGGCGGCTCAATCGGCAAGCAAGAAAAAAGCCCCGCTGCCCTCCTCGGACCTGCCGTTTTCCCAGACAGTCACGGCCGGCGATTTTATTTTTGTCTCCGGCCAGATCGGTATCGACCCCGCCACCGGCAAGCTGGCCGGAGCGGATATCGCCAGCCAGACCCGCCAGGTACTGGCCAATATCGAGCGGCATCTCAAGGCCGCCGGCAGCGACCTTGGCGCGGTGGTCAAAACCACGGTGTTTCTGAAAAACCTCGCTGATTACGGTGCGATGAACGAAGCGTACAAAAAGATGTTCGGTTCCTCCCGCCCGGCCCGGGCCACTGTGGAGGTATCTGACCTGGTGGCCGGCGCGCTGCTGGAAATCGATGCGATTGCGGTCAAGAGCGGCCAGAAGAGCGAGCTTGAGCGCAAGTAGTTTTTTATTAACTCTTCGATTTAAAGATAACACGGAGTACTAATGACATCCCTGAGCAGCAGCAAACAATTGTTCGATTTCGTCTACGATACGGTGGAACAGACGCCGGTCCTGGACATGCACACCCATATCTATCCCCCGGCTTTCGGCGGCCTGCTGCTCTGGGGAGTGGACGAGCTGCTGACCTACCATTACCTGGCAGCCGAGTATTTCCGCTACAGCAACGCCACCCCGGAGGACTTTTTCAAGCTGGACAAGCAGCGCCAGGCCGAGTTGATCTGGCAGGAGCTGTTTATCGACCACAGCCCTGTCTCCGAGTCCAACCGCGGCGTACTGACCGTGCTTGACAGCCTGGATCTGGAACCGGGCAGCCGCGATCTGGCCGCTTTCCGCGAGTTCTTCTCCGCCCGGAAGGCGGAAAACTACGTGGACCGGGTGTTCGAGGAGGCCAATGTCGAGGCGGTGGTGATGACCAACGATCCGTTCGATGACGCCGAGCGGGCGGTGTGGGAGCGCGGTGAGGGCGCGGGCGATCCCAGGTTCCGCGCGGCGCTGCGGATCGACTCGATCCTGATGGATTGGGACAACTGTGCCGGCCGCCTCGAAAGCTGGGGCTACAAAACGGCCAAAGAACTGGACAACCGGACCCTGTCCGAGATCCGCCGCTTCCTTGAGGACTGGATCGCCAAGATAAACCCGCTCTACCTGGCGGTTTCGCTGCCGCCCTCGTTCCGCTTCCCGGAACAGAGCAAGCGCGCTAAGATAATCGAGAGCTGCATCCTGCCGGTCTGCCGCCAGGCGGCCCTGCCGTTCGCGATGATGATCGGGGTGAACAAGCTGATCAACCCGCGGCTGGGCCTTGCCGGCGATGGCGTGGGCAAAAGCGACATGGGCACGGTGGAACGCCTGGCGGCCAATTTTCCGGACAACAAGTTTCTGGTCACGTTTCTCAGCCGCGAGAACCAGCACGAGGCCTGCATCATGGCGCGCAAGTTCGCCAACGTGATGTTGTTCGGCTGCTGGTGGTACATGAACAACCCCAGCATTATCGCCGAGATCACGGCCGAGCGGATCGAACTGCTGGGCACCAGCTTCGTGCCCCAGCACAGCGACGCCCGCGTGCTGGACCAGTTGATCTACAAGTGGTCTCACTCCCGGGAGCTGATCGCCGGGGTGCTGGCTGAGAAATACGACGATATTCTTCGCACCGGCTGGTCACCCACGCAAGAGGAGATCAGGCGCGATATCACCAATCTGTTCGGCGGGAATTTCAAGCGGTTCGTGGGCTGGGTTTGAGCTTTTTTGCACAGTTTGATCAGGTTAGCGGATAGCCGGATTATTTTTATTTGCTTATTGCGTCTGTTCGTGCTATATTGTTATTGACGCAGGGAAGCTTGCTTTCCCTGCTTTTTGTTAGGCTGGCGAAATACATGATGTATTCCGCGGCCTGTAATCATCATTTTTGCAGCAGGAGTGTTACAAGATGGCGACCGGCAAAGTGAAATGGTTCAATGAGTCCAAGGGCTTCGGATTTATTGAGCAGGAGAATGGGCCCGACGTATTTGTCCATTATTCCGCCATCACAGCGGACGGTTTCAAAACTCTCTACGAAAATCAAGAAGTTGAATTCGAGATCGTTGAAGGGCCGAAAGGACTGCAGTCGCAGAACGTCGTCCCTGTCAAAGGATGATAGCGAACTGACTGCCCTGATTGAAAGCCCCGGAACCAGCTGGTTCCGGGGCTTTTTGTTTTCCCGCCTGCCTGTTTCCAAAATCAAATAAATTCAGGCTTTTTAAAAACGGGGACTGGATGCCCATCGCCCAGCCTGCCGCACGAACAACAGAGGCGGGGGCTGGCGATTCCCCCTTGCAAAGGGGGCCTTTCACGGTAAAAAATCCTGCGCAGCAGGCGGGGGTTGTTACAACAGCCCCAAACCGCTGGAACTTAACGTGTTTTTTGCGGGCGCCCCGCTAAACCCGGCTTGTTTTTTTTTCAGCCGAACAACTCCAGTTGAAAACTTTCGGCGTAGAGACATTCGTCCCTCCAGGGCTCGATCACCGAACTCTGCAATTCAGTCTGGATAGAGCGGTTAAGCTTCAGGATGCGCTCGTCCAGCCCGTGGCCGCGCACTTCGATTCCACGCTGCATCTGGGAGTCGTGGCAGCGCAGCAGGGAGGCTTTCCAGCGGGCCGCATCCCCATCGAACGGCACAACCAGTTGCTGCTCGATAGAAGTCGTTTTGGGATCGCGGGCAAAAAGGGCCAGCAGCGGCCGCTGGCGCTCGACGGCAAAGGGCTGGGCCACATCGCCCAGCAGCTTGAATAACGCCACGTGGCCGGTGTTGGTGTCGGCTCCAAAGGGCATCAGCACAATATCCGGGTCCTGCTCGCGCAACAGATTACGGACAAGTCTGGCGTTGGCCAGCGAATGCAGCATGTCGCCCGACTCGTCCTCGGCCGCCGCCTCGACAAACACGACTTCGCCATCGACAATCCCCGCCATTTCCGCACTGGCCACCTGCTCCCGCCGCCTGATGGCACTTTTATAGTCCTGAAGGTCCTTTGGGAGATCACCGAGTTTGCGCGCCATTTCGTGTGCATACTTGTCGGTAACTCCCCCGTGGGCTCGTCCGGTGACAGCGTAACGGATTCGGCAGCCCGCGCTGTGGAACAACCTGAGCGAAACCGCCACTGCGTCCGGGTCATCGGGATGCGGCGCCAGGGCCAGCACGTTGCCCTGCGAAGGAGGCACGATCCAGCGCCTGCCGGCGGGCTGGCTGCCCATGAATATGTGTTCGCCGCGGGAAACCGCCTCCCAGAGCAAATTAATAAAACTCTTCATCGCCTTCCCCTCGCTTTGTCCCGCCCGCCCGTACTGTGTGGCGTAAAATTATCTATCTCATCCAACATCGCCAGAAAGTTAGCCGGCGGCGTCTCTGGCATCACCGCGTTGGAGGAGCCGGCCACGTGGCCCACTCCCCCGGTCTCATCGAGATTTTCCCGCACCGTGCGGCGAACGTCCTGCTCCGTGCCGAACACCAGCGCACCGCCGCAGTCGAGATTGCCGAACAGGGTCAGCCGGGGGTGCTTGCGCCTGAGCTCGCCCAGACGCATTCCGGCACCGTAGTCGATCTCGCCCAGGCCGTGGATACCACTGCGCTCGAACAGCGATTCGGCCACGGGCCAGGTGACCCCGTCGGTGCGGAAAACGTAGTACAAACCATGTAAGTTGCAATGCTCCGTAAGCTTTTTCAGCCGGGGCAGAAAGAGAGTGTCGAACGTGTCCGGGCTGAACGCCGGGCCGCTCTTGGTACAGAAATCTCCGCCGGCCAGGGCCACGTCTACTCCCAGCGACCCGGCCAGTTCGATATCGGCCAGGCCCTGCTCCAACTGACGGTCCAGCTCGGCGGCGACAAGCTCCGGAGCCAGCTCCAGGGCCATCAGCCAGGCCGCGTCCCACATCGGGATCCCGAGATACGCCACCGTGTCGCAGAGAGCCATCCCCCCGGGCAGCAGGGCCTTGAAGCGCCGGAGGCCGTCCATGCGGGCGGGGTCCGTATCCGGGCCGTCCCAGTTATCGGCCTGACCCTTCAGCCAGACCATAAGCTTATCCACATCGCCGCCGGAGAGCCAACTCTCGGCCTGGTGCCAGTTGCAACTGTCCGGGTCGTAGCGGCAGGTGTCCCACGGGCCATCGCCGTCGGGATCACCGAACTGATAAGTAAACTCATCAATTTTACGCGAGGCCTGCCGGGTGTCGCGCCAGGGCAGACGGGCCATGTCATAGCCCAGCTCAATGTAAAAGTCCGCCACGTCGCGCAGCATACGCTGTTCGAACTCCGCCGCCGGGCCTGCGCCGGTGAACCGCGCCTGAACCTCGCGGAAACGCAGCGTGCCGCCGCCGACAAGTACCTCGCGGCCCATCACCGCCGAGGCCACTTCCATTGTGACGGTCTGGTCAAATTTCGGCACTCTGTCGGGGATTTGATGTTTGAAAGCCGCCAGTACACGGCCCCGCCCGGTCAATCGCCCGGAGTCAGCGTTTACCATTGTCATCCCCGCGCCTGTTCAGTTGATATCTGACTGGATATTTAAATCGTGTGATATTAAAATAGACCGGCAGACCAGCCGCTGTTCGCTTTGCCGCATCCATGGATACCCGCAACCATAATCCATCGGGTTAATTGATGTTTTTCGACAGGGACGACATCCGCCGCCGCATGCTGATCGCCAAGCTACCCGGCGCATATAAACGCTGGCCCCTGCTGGCCGGTGTGGCCGCCGGGCTGTGGGTAATGGTGCTGGCCTATCTGGTACGGATGGTGCTGAGCATGGTCAGCGGACAAAGCGACACCGCCCTGTTCAGCCTGCTCTGGAGCGCCGTGTGCTTTGTCCTGTGGAACCTGCTGCACCGCTGGGCCCGCAACAAGCACCAGCGAAGTTGATTTTCCGCCCCGGGCAACTCCGTACGACCTTATTGCCCTATCCTCAGCACATAGCGCTGCACGTTGTCGCGATGAAACTGGAACGCCTGCTGGAGCAACTGCTCGCCGTAACGGTAATCGGGCTTCCAGACGAAACTGTAGCTCTCGCTTTCCAGCAGCAGTTCTATCGGCCTGCCCGGCGGGCAGCGCGGTGAAATCATTACCGCGGAGGTATGGTCCTTGACGCTGGTCCACTCCCGTTCCTTGCTCTCGGCGATATCCCGCAGCGCGCCGAGGTGCGGATCGGCGGAGTAGATTTTCGTCCTGTGCCAACTGTGCTTGTCCAGCGGGTCCAGACCCTGGACGGTGCGCACCCAGATAGTTACTTCCTCGCCCGGCTCCGCGATCCCGTTGCCGTTGCCCTGTACCTCGCTCACCGTACGCTGACGGATAAAGCCTCCGCCCTGGTTCCCGCCCTGCCGGAACACGTCGAACGTGGCCGTGCGTCCATCGAGCACCACCACCGAGTCCGGGGTTGCCAGCGGAGTGGGCAGCACGCGGACATCGATCCGGCGGTCCTCGCCGTGCCACCCGTCGTAGCGAAGGTGAAGGTTCAGCCGGCAGTGTTGAAAAAAGCCCGTGGTGGAAACGAACCGCTGAGTTATCCGCTCACCCAGGTCCACAACCTGGCCGGGGGCGATAGAGTCGATAGTGAACTCACCGCCGGAGATTTTTACTGTCGGATACCGGCACGTAAGACTCACTCCGATATCGCGCACGGTGAAATCATAGCTGTTAAGCAGCCTGATCGGCAAGTGCTGCTCCACGTCCGGCTCCACTATCGGCACACCGGCGCCAGCGAGCGGCAGCAGCACCGGGGCGCGGCCCTCGTTGCGGTCGAGCACGGCGATATCGTGACCCTCGCCGTCGAGCTCGAAAGTGAGCCTGCCCTTTTCCGAGCTTGTCAGGGTGTAATAACTCACTTCCCCACCGGCATGATTGTAATCCATGATCTTGTAGCTACGCCGGTTGCCGTAGAGCATCGGCGTTGTAATCGTGATCTTCTGGCCCTCCAGCACCGGGCCGTCGGGCTGCCAGGCGCGGGTAAAAACTCGGAAATGGTTGCGGGTCACCCGGCGCAGGCAGGTGTAGCCGGCTTTTTTGCCGCTCACCTCGACCGTGTAACCCCAGACATCGAACTTACCGAAAGCATTATCGTGATCGAACGAGCGGGGTGTGTCGTTCAGCGCCTTGTTCTCGAAAGCGCGCATGTGAAAATCCAGCGTTTCGTCCAGACCGGTGACCCAGTGCCGATGGTACTCCTCGCGGCGGTACTCGTAGTCGACATCGGGGTTGCGGCTGTAGATTTCGTTGAGCTCCTCGTGGTACTGGCTGATATAGTCGCCCGAGGCCCTGATCAGGCGCACCATCGTGGCCCCGTGGTTGGCGGTGAAATCGCGCAGCATGTAGTGGCTTTTTGCTCCCGGCGGCCCGACCCAGAACTCGTGGCCGGGATTGTAGCTCGATGCGCTGCCCACGAGCTGAGGGTAGCGTGCGCTGAGGTAGAGCGACATGAACCCGCCCATCGAAAGCCCGCTGGTCGCCCGGTGCTGACGGTCGGCGATAGTGCGGTAGCTGCTGTCGATATGGGCCACCAGTTCCAGGAAGTACTCGCCGAAATCCAGCTCTCCCAGGGGCTGCTTGCCGTAATCGTCTGACTGGATGTTGTAAGGGCTTCCGCTGTAAAAGCTGGAGTAGCGGTCCTCCACGTAGCCATCCCAGCGCACGCAGATCACATCGTGGGTTTTCACATAGTCGATCATCTCCGGCAGGCTCACCTGGAGACCGTCGCCATAGGGCTCGCCCATGTAGCGTGAGCTGTGGCCGTGGAAATAATAGACCACCGGGTAGTGCTTGCCGCTGGTTTCGTAGTCGGGCGGCAGCAGGATCCGGTAGTGCCGCCACTGGCCGAAAGCCCGGCTGTAGTGGGAGCGGTCGAGAAAATCCTGGTAGGCGGAAAGCTTCTGGCCGGCAAGCAGTAAAACCATAACTGAAATAAAAAGGAATCTGGCCGTGATATTCGATCTGACAATTTGCATAGGACTATTCACTTATTGAATGGAAAGGCGATGCGGCCGAAAAAATTCCGATCAGTGCAAAAAGCGGTAAATAAAGAGATAATAGATGGCTTTCAAGCCATCCATCCAAGTTATTTTCTTACCTTCATCCGTACCGCGAGGGTGGTAGGATATCGGTACTTCTTCAATTTTATAACCCAGCTTGAGAAACTGAGCGGTAAGCTCCGGCTCCACTTCAAAACCGACACACTTAAGATTAAGCTGCCGGGCCACATCTGCCCTGAACATTTTATAAGCGGTTTCCATATCGGTAAGCCTGCTGCGAAACAAAATATTGGTGAGGGACGTAAGGAACCGGTTTGCAAGCTTGGTAATTTTGGAGATGTCAGGATTATCACCCAGAAAACGTGAGCCATAGACGACATCAGCTCCCTGTTCAATGCGGGCCAGCAAAGACTTGTACTCGTTGGGGTCCAACTCACCATCGGCATCCTGAATCACCACGACATCACCGGTGATATAGGTCAGTCCGACTCTTATCGCCGCGCCCTTGCCAAAATTCACAGGGGAATGATAAACCTTGGCCACAGTATCTTCAATCCGGGAAATTTCATCCCGGCTACCATCGGTACTGCCATCGTCAACCACTATTACTTCTTTGTCCACGTCCACCTTGTTAACCTGCTCGACAACCTGTTTAACCGTTGCCATCTCGTTGAACACCGGTATTATCACCGAAAGCTTCATCGCGTCTCCGAAATTCCTTTTCAGCCGTTTGAATTGTCATCCATCTACATAGTGAAGCGCTATTAACAGTAAGGAACAGAAAAATACTAAAAAACACCATAAAGCCACCGTATTGTTCAAAGCCCAAAACAAGATGTTCCCCGTTGCAGGCATCGCACATAGTTCCTACTGTACTGGTGTTTTATAGTGATAGACATACACCATATTAAAACCGGAACCTATTGTGCCGGCAAGTTCGAGACCCGGAATCTCCACCTCTCCGCGTAATAGGGGCTGAAACTCCTGATATAGATAGTTTTTCTGTTGTGTACGAAACCATTCCATGTTTTCGAGGTCTTCATCGGAGAACGGAAGAATTCGCTTGGCGGATTCGGAAAAGTACATAGCTGAATGGTTGAAACCGGTTGTTTGTTGAGTTGGGATTACCTGTCCATGCACCAAGACCAGCAGCGCCTCATCCTCGTCCCTCATCATTTGCAGGGTTTCCTCAAAAGAGATGGGAACAGCTTTCCAGAAACCATCCTGACGCACGGTTTTCATCGGCAGTCTTATATAGCGCAAATCCAGCCTTGCAATCCAATCTCCGAGGCCAATAACGGGTATATGACTATTTTTATATCTGGTATTAATCCACTCGACCGGTTGACGCATTGAATCTGTTTTATCCACTGCCCTTAATGCAGGAATGAATATCTGTATATCAATGAACAACATATAAATCAATAATGGCGCAAGTAGCACTGCTCGCGCGGATAATTTTTTCCTATTGATAACGAACCAGTTGCGTAAACGAAACTCTGCGACAGCAAGACCGCGCGCCAGAAACAGGATTGCAACCGGAACCAGCAGAAAAGCAAACCGGGAAGCTGAAAACCAGAATACCGGATAAACAAGGATACTGAGCAGGCTCAACAAATAAACAGCATCCACCGCTTTTTGCGCCAGAGATCGCGACTCGCCACCGGGCAGACCGGTCATGGCGAATCCAAACAGCGGAAACAGCAATGGCGGAATCAAGCGGGCAGGAATGATTAATATTGTTTTGAGCAAATCGTATATTACAGCGAGAACCGCAAGCCCGATAACATCCAAGTGTGCCATTACGTAATGAAGCTTGTCAGCTTCAAGAAAACCTCCCGGAGTGGGCGTATTAAACAATACTCTTAATTTGTTACTTAAATATCCAAGTGATAGTGAGAATAGCCGTCCGTAGCCGCCTTGCGCGAAAGATCCGTATAACGTGGCTGAAACAAACCTGTATATTATCAGCATCACAAGAGCACAACCCAAAAGCATCGCTATTCGTCGGGTCTGGTCCTTGAGACTGACTCGCCTGACTCTCATCGTCCACCAGATCACTACAAGAAAAGCAAAAAACACAAGAATTCCCTCAAAACGAATTCTGGCGATCGATATGAAAAGAATACAAGATATCACAAGATATATGTTTTTCCCCTTATGCAGATAGCTCCAAAGCATATATGCGGCGATAACGAAGAAGAACATGTAAAACTGATGAGTCAACAACTTTGAAGAACCGATGATCATCGCCGGCAACAGAGCGCTTAGAAGGCCTACCCACCAAGCGGTGGACCGTCCATACATCTTGCTTGCAACAAAGTAATACAGGGGAATAAACAGAACACCGAACGAGAAGGCTACACTTGATGCGGCAACTTCATAACTTCCGGTCAGCCAGTGTACGAGATTGACAAATGGACTTACGACCAGGAAAAAAAACACTTTGTCGTAATCCACCGGATTCAGCCGCCCTGCAAAAGCTTCTACTCCGAATAACTTGAAACAGGCGGCCAGATACCCAGCCTCATCACTTGCGGGCAAACCGCGCAAAAATAAATCGGGCAGGCGGGCGAGTATTCCCACAACTGTTAGAATCAATACATCACTTATCGATGTGCCGTATTCGGTGCTACCCGGTTTCAAGCTGGATTCCGTACCTGAAGAGCCTTGAGTCATGCTCATGCGGCCAACTTTATTGTTTTATCGTAATAGTGACGACTATATGATAAAGATAAAATAACAGGCATTGCGGTAAGAGCAAGGCGTAATTCAGGAAAAGCCTCAATGCATGGAATCATTTAATCCGGCAAATCGTCAACTGTTCAACATTTTGCCGGTGTAGTGCTTTTCAATCCTGTCCAGTGCTTCATTCTGCTCCCGGGTAAGCGAAGGCGGCTGGGCGGCTTCGATCAACTCCCGCGCGCGCTTCTCGGCGGCCTGCTGCAACGAAAGCGCCCCGTCGGCTTCCCAGTTCTCACGCTGCTTGCGGCAGAACAACGAGCTCTCGTGGATCTCGCTGCGAAAATTGAGCATGGTGTGTTCGCGGTCCAGAAACGTGCCGCAGGGCCCCACGTCCTCGATCAGGTCCGCGGCGATAGTCTCCTCGCTTACCTCTATCCCGCGCAGCAGCCGCCTCGTCTGGCCGATTATCTCGTCATCGAGCACCATCTGGCCCAGCCCGATACACAACTCGCTCTCCAGGGTGCCCACTCCCCAGATCACGTCCACCCCGGCCCCGGCGTGGACGATAGCGGCCATGGTTTTTTCCGCTGCGCTCTGGGCATCGGTGAGCATGGCGTCGCTGCTGATCCAGGAGGACGAGGGCAGGTTGTAGGCCTGGGCCAGAGCGGCCCCGGCGGCCGCCAGCAGGCAGTTCTCCGGCGCCCCGGTAACCGCCACGCCCGTGCGCATGTCCATCACGTGGGCAAACCCCAGGTTATGGATACAGGGCCGCCCCGGCTCCAACACCTGATTGAGCACGATCCCGCCGATAATTTCCGCGTTACCCATCGTGGCTGTCCCGGCCAGCGTTACCGGACCTGTTCCGCCGGCCATCGGCTCCCCGTTGACCATCACCGGAATCCCATGCCCCGCGCTGGTGGAAAAAATCTCCAGCGCCAGCTTGGTCCAGCGCAGGGGGCCATGCGCGGTGAATCCCATGCTGAATATAGGCTTTTCCGAGATAGAGCGGCCATCGAGCACAACGGCTGACATTTCGAGAATCGCCTCCACGCCCGCCGGAGTGAACGAGAGAATCCGCACGTGCTTGCCGGTGTTTGAGATCATCTCCCGGAAACCGGCCACATCGCGGAACCCGGGCGGCGCATCCTTGACACTCACTCCCACTACCCCATCGACATTCGGCAAAATATCCACCAGACGGCTCAGCCTGGCCAGGTCGGCCCGCTCGAACTCGCGCCGGCCCTCGGCGGTGGCCAGGTTCATCGCCGCCGCGGTCCAGAACACGGGGTTCCCGCCCCCGCCAATCGCGCCGCTCTCAGCCGTGCGGCCGGGAAGGTTCACTTGCGCCGGCGCAAGGGCCAGATACTCACGGACCATCTCCGCGGGGAAACGAACGACTTCGCTGTCAGCGCCGGACTTGGCGCCGGCTTTGAGCAGGCGTGTGCGCACAGCCTCGTGCTCAATTTTCAGACCGGTGTTTTCCAGAATCCGCTCCGTGGCGGACATTATCTGCTCGATACCGCTCTTGCCGGGAACCTGTGCCAGGCGCATATAAATCCCCACTTTTTGAAAAGGGTTCTATTGCTTAAAGGGGCGTTGAAAAAACACTCAACGCCCGCAAATGAATATTCTACCCGGTCGGTCGCTCAAGGGCGAACAAATCTGCTTTCGTATTACTCCGGGGAAGCTCGATTCCCAAGACGACCATTTTTTCAATACGTTTTATAGCATACTATGCTTTATTTCCGACTCGGTCAATGTTTGGTCGCGGCCCGCGCTCAGGCCATTGCCCTTCTTCCGCCACGTCTGCTTGATAATAAAGGTTTCCCCTGTTAAATATACAACATATACAAAACGACATCGGATGCCCGGCCCGCTTACTTCCATTACAGGTTTTCAGTATTATCCGACGGTGACAACATGACCCTCAGCACCCAAATGCTCGAATCGATCCATCAAAACGTTGAGTGCGGCATATTCGCCGTGGACGCCGACTGCCGCGTCATTTACTGGAATCCATCCGCCGAGCGGATAACCGGACGCACCGCCGCGGAGATGATCGGCAACACGTGCCGCGACATGCAGTGCACGGCCCTGCTCGAACAGGAAAAGCACAATTCCGACACATGCTCGCTGCTCGAAAACAATACTAAAGAAACGCTGACAAGCGAGTGCGTGTTACGCAGGCCGGACGGGAGCATGGTTCGGGTGCTGAAAAGCTCGCGCGTGCTCCGCGACGAGAGCGGCGGAATAATCGGGGCGGTGGAGAGTCTTACGGATGTTTCCTCGATCAAACCCGACCTGACAGCCAACTTCCGCGATGGCCAGCAGCACGATGAGACCGCACCCGTGCCGGGGATGATCGGCCGGGGAGGCGCGATACGCGAGGTTTACCGCCTGGTGCGTTTCGCCGCCGAGAGCGAAAGCACGGTGCTGGTAACCGGCGAAAGCGGCACCGGCAAGGAACTGGTCGCCCGGGCGATTCATCAGCTTGGCCGCCGCTCCAATGGCCCGCTGGTGGCCGTGAGCTGCTCGGCTCTGCCGGAGACCCTGCTGGAGAGCGAACTGTTCGGCCATGTGAAGGGAGCGTTCAGCGGAGCGGTGCGCGACAAGGTGGGACGTTTCGAGCTGGCCGGCGGCGGCACGATCTTCCTGGATGAGATCGGCGACATCAGCCCGCTGATCCAGCTCAAGCTGCTGCGGGTGCTGCAGAACCAGGAGTACCAGCGCGTGGGCGAGAGCGCAACCAGCACCGCCGATGTGAGGGTGATCGCCGCAACGAACAAGAACCTGCTCGACGCCGTGCGCAGCGGGGAATTCCGCGAGGACCTGTTCTTCCGGCTGAAAGTCTTCCCGATTACCCTGCCCGCCCTGCGCGACCGCAAGAGCGACATCAGCGAACTGGCCGGGCACTTTATCGAACGCTTCAATCTCAAAACCGGCAAGCATATACGGCGGATCGACCCGGAAGCGATGAAGCTGCTGATGGACTACTGCTGGCCGGGCAACATCCGTGAGCTGGAGCACGCGATCGAATACGCTTTCGTGATCTGCCAGGGCGAGGAGATCACCCCGTTCATGCTGCCCCAGGAAATCCTTCGCGTTGAGTACCGCAAACAGTTCTGCCCCCAGGGCCAGCAGGGTTCCCTGGCCGGGACGCGCCCGTCGCTCGATGAAGCCTGGCTCGCTCCCGCCAGGCGCACGCGCCCGAGCCGCGAGCAACTGCTGAGCGCCCTGGAATCCAGCGGCTGGAACCAGAGCGCCACTGCCCGCTTTTTCGACGTCAGCCGGGTAACTGTCTGGAACTGGATCAACAAATACGGGATCCGCAAGCCGTAACCGCCGGTGTGCATCCCGTTTGGGAATCCGTATCCCGCCAACTGCAAAAAAGGGGCAACGCTGTACGCGCCGCCCCTTTTTTCGCTATATCTCACCGGCACAAACGCCCTGTTTCAGTGCCGCTTCTCGCGCTTCTCGTGCTTCTCGTACGTCAGCCCGCCGCCATCGGTGGAGTCCACCTCCAGGTAATGATCCTTCGAGAGCTGGAGGTATTCCAGGCGCTGCTGTTCGCGGGTGCCGATCGTGATGTCGCGCTCCACGCTGCCCCTGACCTGGTCGATATTATCCGCTCCCACGCGCTCCATGTACTCGCTCAGCGAATCGAGCAGCACAGCCGCCTGCTTGAGTCCCTCGCGGTAGAACAGGGAGCAGACCTGCACGGTGGTGGCTCCGGCCAGGATATATTTGACTAACGCCTCGCCGCTGTGCACCCCGCCCGAGGCCGACAACTGTACCTCCGGCATCAACTCGTGCAGAATTGTCACCCAGCGCAGGGGAAAATACATCTGATGGGAAGTGGTCAGGCCCTGGTCACCCCTGGCGCTGAAAGCCTTGCGGCTGTTGAGACTGATATCCAGACCGCTCTGGCGGTTAAACGTCACCAGCGCGTGGGCACCCGCATCCACAAGCTTTTTCGCCGTGTGCTGGGGGGCCGTAAGCTGGCCGCTCATTTTAACCGCTACCGGAATATCCACTTTGGAGACCACCGCGGCGACTATCCGGCTGAAGTTATTCTCAGCCTGCTCCATGTCCAGTTCCAGCTCTACCGATGGCACCGAGAGGTTGAGCTCGATGGCATCGGCTCCGGCAGCGGCCAGTTGCGCGGCAAAATCCACCCACCAGCGCGGCTCCGTGCAGTTGACAGAGGCGATTACCGGAATACTCGTTTCCTTTTTGGCCTGACGGATCTCGTCGCAATACTGTTGTGCTCCGTAGACCAGGCCGAGATCGGCCCGGAAGTACTCGCTGGCCTCCGGGTGCGAGCAGAGGCTATCGTCGAACGTGTTATCCCTGCGCCTGATATCTTCCTCGAAAATGCTTTTCATCACCACCGCGCCCACACCCGCCTGCTCGCAATGGCGCACCAGAGCGGCGTTGCGTGTCAGTCCACTGCTGGCGACAATCAACGGATTGCGCAACCTGAGGCCCATATATTCAACTGATAGATCCGGCATGGCTCATACCCTCTCTGGCAGATAACCTGTTGCATTGCTTATCGATATTCCTTAAGCGCTCCCGTCGCACGGTACGGGCCGGAAGCAGGATTTCATTTCCGTTACTCTTCTTTTTCCTCCGGCGGCGGATACTTCCGGTTCAGGTACGAGATTATCCCCGCCCACTGCGGACTGTTTTTCATCAGCCCTTCTTTGGGCGGCAACTGAGCAATCTGCGTGCGGGCGCTCTGTATCCGCTCATCGGTAACCGGGTGGGTACTGAACAGGTTGGCCCATGCCGATGGCTCCGATTTCCGCCCCTGCCGGAGCATCTCGAACATCTCCACCATCCCCATCGGGTTGTAGCCGGCCTCGTACATCATGATCAAGCCATCGCGGTCCGCCTCGCGCTCGGCCTCGCGGCTGTAGTAAAGCATCCCGGAGCTGGTGAAAAGGTTGGCCGCCAGATTGGCCGCCGTCCCGCGGCCGCCCAGCAGCGTCTCGGTCAGCGCGCCCGCCAGGTTTATCTGGCTCAGGCGTTTCATGCCGTGCCGGTTGACCACATGGCTGATCTCGTGGCTGACCACGCTGATCAACTCGGCCTCGGTCCGGCTCTTGCGGAACAGTCCCAGATTGATATAGCAGTAGCCTCCGGGAATGGCAAACGCGTTGACCGCCTCGCTTTTGACCACGGCGAAATGGTACCCGATGTCCCTGCGCCGCGAATGCCCGACCAGTCGCCTGCCGCGCACGGCTACAAAAGAATCCAGCCTGGCGTCGCCGAGCATCTCCTGCCGTTTGCGGATTGCCTTGTCCAGGGCGTTGCCCAGCTGGACTTCTTCCTTTGTCGAATAGAGATTCAGATTCCTGATCGCCCCGCAACCTGTACCGGACAAGCCAACAATCACGGCCAGGACGAGAGTTTTCAGCAATCCTCTTCTCAACATCCCCGCCCCTCTCCCTTTAGCTGCGTGTTGCAAAATAATATTCAACTCAATTCCAGGGCCGTTGATTGTCTTTCCGGGGGCGGGCCTTCAGGTTCCACCATACTTGACAGGATCGGTTGAATCCGCAATCATTACATAATATACAATTCACCTCAGCCACATTCAAGCCGGACAGCGGCAAGCTCCACTTGCGCCGGCCGGCAACAGGAAAAGCCACGATGAGCAATCAGGGTAGTTATTCAGCTTTGGCTCCCTATTACGATATATTTATCGACTGGCCCCGGCGCCTGGCGGGCGAAATCCCTTTTATCACCGGTGCGCTGCCTGCTTCGGCTGAAAAAGTTCGCTGCCTGGACATTGGTTGCGGCACCGGCCGTCACCTGGAGCGACTGGCCGGGCTGGGATTTCATCCCGAAGGCGCCGAGCCCTCGCCGCAGCTGCGGGCCCTGGCGGTCCGCAACCTTCCCGGTGTAACGATCCACGCGGCCGGGATGGACCAGTTGGGAGAACTGGCCGCACGGCATGGCCCCTGGGGACTCGTCACCTGCCTGGGCAACACGCTGCCGCACCTGGAGCCAGCGCTTCGTCCGCGCTTTTTCGGCGCCCTGGCGGCGGCGCTCGCA
The DNA here is from genome assembly GCA_024278175.1 of Gemmatimonadales bacterium. Taxonomy (GTDB): domain Bacteria; phylum Gemmatimonadota; class Glassbacteria; order GWA2-58-10; family GWA2-58-10; genus JAJRTS01. Next base: position 20,271 of record JAJRTS010000036.1, read on the forward strand.
CCCGGAGCGGTAGCGGTGATCCATACCCTGAGCTACGACAAGATCCTGCGGGAGCGCCCCGGCGAGTTCCCCGATAAAACAGTCACCCACGAGGGACGGCGCTATACGTTTCAGCGTCTGTACGAGTACAGGGACGATTCGTTGATCTTTACCCTGCACGTCCTGGGGGAGGGACAAAAGCTTGCCAGCCAGAGCGAAACGCTCTATCCCATTACCGGCGATCAAATAGCCGGGCTTTGCCGGGATGCGGAGCTAAGTGACGTGGCCATGTACGACGGGTTCGACAGCAGTCGTCCATACGGAAAGGACAGCGGCACTCTTGTCTGTGTTATCTCCGGGTGATACGGCCCGGATGCAGTTGCCGGATAACATGAAACCTTGATGGCACGATCTGTTTTTCTGGTGCAATCCGAGGATTTGATAGTATATTGTCAGAAATTGATTAGTGCTGCTCAGCCGTCGGCAATTCACTTTTTCAGATATTCTCCGACAAAATTATGTACACTTTGAAAGAAATCATTGATCAACTGATCAATATCAGGCGCCTGCCTACGCTGAACCCGGTTGTCGTGATGGTCGAGAAGACGCTCAACGCCGAGGAACCGGATGTACAGCACCTGAGCCGGGTCATTGCCGACGACCCCTCGCTGACCAGCATGCTGCTGAAAGTGGCCAATTCCGCCCTCTATGGCGCCCGGCGGGAGATTACCACCGTCCAGGACGCAGTGGTTCGCCTGGGATTTACCGAAGTAAGAAAACTGGTAGTGGACATTTCGGTGGTCAACTACGTGGCGGACATGCCGGACGGGTTACTGGACCCGATCGATTACTGGGTGCATTCGATCGGGGTGGCGATCTGCATGGAAGAGATTCAGCAAATGACGAAAGTCATGGATCAAAACGGCCCTCAATCCCATGTGGTCGGCCTGTTGCACGATATCGGCCGGCTGATCAGTTCCACCCACCTTCGCGAAGCCTACGAAAGCCTGCCTGACAATCCTGACGAACTTGGCTGGGATTGGAACATCATCGAGATTGAAAGAGGCCGGCTGGGAATCGACCACGCCCAGGTCGGAGCGGCCGTGCTCGACCGCTGGGGCCTGCCGAACAAAATCGTCGATTGCGTGCGCTATCACCATGAGTCCGATGTTTGCCCCGAGGATCAGCGAAAACAAACATACCTGCTTGCTCTCTCGGACTCGATATGCAGAAATCTGCATGTGGGTAACTCCGGTGAGGGCTACCTGCCCGAGGTACCGGAGGGTCTCTGGAAAAAGCTGGGGCTCGATTCGGAAATACTGGAAGAGGTAACCGAAAGGGTAAATGCGAAAATCCAGAAAAGCCAGGTGCTGCTCAATATAAGTGGTATGCGTAACTAATTTCCGCTCTTTGCGTTACCTGTTTTGGCCCCTTCATTTTTCCCGCATTTTCTCCAGTTGTGCGATGTCGGCGGACTTGCCCAGCATAATCAGAGTGTCGCTGTCTTTGACCACGTACTCCGCCGGAGGAAGCAGCACGAACTTCTCCGGTATGCTTTCGCGAACCGCCACTACCAGAACGTTATATTCTCGTCGCAGATCCAGCTCCGCCAGCGACTTGCCCGTGAATTCCAATGGCGGCAGCAATTCAGCCATCACATGATCATCAGCCAGGTCCAGGTAATCTATCATCGATGGGTTGGTCAACTGACGGGCCAGCTTCACTGCTATTTCCTTTTCCGGATACACCACCTTGTGAGCCCCCACTTTACCCAGAGCCCTGCCGTGCGAGGCGCTGTTGGCCTTGGCGATTATGTGTCCCACACCAATTTCCCGCAGCAGCAGAGTGGTAATAATGCTCTGGCTGACATGATCGCCCATGCTGACCACCACCGCGTCCATCCCGAGCGCGCCGACTATTTCGAGAAAATCATTGTCCTCGGCGTCCGCAACAACCGAGCGCGTACTGAACTCGCCCGCATTCTCGACTTTCTCCCGGTCAAGATCGACTCCCACCACCTCGTGCCCCTGCTCGAAAAGGGTTCTCAATATCTGCGAGCCGAAATTGCCCAGACCAATTACCATGAATTTACTCATTGCCGCTCCTCCTTCAGAGCATCACCTCTGCTGAACTGTAGCGCAACTGCACCCTTCTGCGGGGGCGCAGCACACTGTAGGCCAGAGTTATCAATCCCACCCTGCCGACAAACATCATCACGATTATCACCAGTTTTCCCTGGATGTTCAACCCCGGCGTCACCCCCATTGACAACCCCACGGTGCCCAGGGCCGATACCGACTCGAACAGGTAATCCAGGAACAGAGTGCGCTCGTGAGGATGCATATACTCCTGCGCCTGAGTAAGCAGCAGGAGCAATGTGCTGAGAGTTATCAGCGCCGCACCGATTACGATTATCGCAATCATCTTGTGAATAATTTGTGCGGGAATCGTCCTGCCGCCGATATTAACCTGCACGTTACCTCTCAGGCGGTTGACAATCAATACCACCAGCAGAGCCAGGCTGGTGGTCCGTACTCCACCGCCGCAACTTCCGGGAGAGGCTCCGATAAACATCAGAATCATCATACACAGCAGACTGAAATTACTCAGGGAATCCACCGGCAAAGTATTGAAACCGGCTGTCCGCGCGGTTATCGACTGGAAAAGAGAATCCATCGCCATCCGCACAAAGCCCGCGCTCCCGGCGCGGGAACCCCATTCACCAAAAAAGACCGCCGCCGCGCCTGCCACGATCAGGACCAGCGACGTTTTCAATACAAGCTTCGTATGCAGGGACAGCCGGTGGCCCTTTCCGGAGCGAAACCGCTCGGCGATGTCCATTACCACATAGAAACCGATCCCGCCGGTGATGATCAGCACGGAGAAGAGCAGCATCATCGGGCCGCTGCCCCCGTAGCGCTCGAGGCTGTCGCCATAGAACGAGAACCCGGCATTGCAAAAAGCGCTGACGCTGTGGAAAACCGCGTAACAGACAGCCCGCCCCACCGGATATCCCTGACCGAGCCAGCAAGCCACGAGAATCACCGCACCGCCGGCTTCCATTATCAGCGTGAAGATGAAAATATTTTTGATCAATTTGCGCAGGCTCAACCTTGGATCAGCCGCATACATCTTCTCTACCACCCATGTATCGCGAAGGGTCGGCAAGCGTCCCAGCGACAGAAACATCAGCACCGAAAAGGTCATGATCCCCAACCCGCCGACCTGGATCAGCACCAGGATAACCGACTTGCCGAATACCGACCAGGCAGTTCCCGTATCGACAGTCGCCAGTCCCGTCACACAAACAGCGCTGGTGGCGGTGAACAGCGCGTCGATCAGTGGCACACGCCCGGCGCTGCCCGACACGGGCAGTGCAAGCAGTAACGTGCCCAGGGCAATCAAACCGGCGAACCCGAGAACAAGAAGTTCGCCGGTGCGTAATTTTTTATAGAGCCTGCCAGCGCGCCTGTTTTCTGCCGGGAGCGTACCCATCACGGCACTAACCTCCTGAGTGTACTTCCGGTTCCAGTCCTTGCCGGAAGTTGGAATCGGGTTTATTTTTGTTTCTTTTCTCCGCCAATTTCCATTAAAACAACTAATGGCAACCGATGAGCCCCTTATCCATCAGCCGTTTTACACCCAACCGTTACCTGATTTACTCCGGCAGCTTCCTGATGGATTTTATCTGCGCGTTCGTTGTCGGGGGCGTGGCGGTCTATGCACTGGAACTCGGTGCGGGACCAGTGCAACTTGGCGCCCTCGGCGCCACGGGAGCCGGTCTGTACGTGGTTTGCAGCCTGATATCCGGACGTCTGAGCGACAGGTTCAACCGCAAGCACAGCCTGCTCATCTACAGTTTGCTCGGCCTGGGGGCCTGCGTGCTGTTCACCCGCGCCACCCGCTTGTACGAGTTGTATCTGTACTACGGCCTGTTTCACGTTTCGATGGGCCTCTACTGGCCTACGTTGCAAACCCTGCTCGGCGACAGCCGTCACAAACGCAACCTGAGCAACACGCTGGGCAACTTCTGCATTGCCTGGAGCCTGGGTTTCGCGATCGGTCACTACGTCTGCGGCGCTCTGACCGAATACGGCGCCACGGAGCCATTCGGCTGGTGCGTCTATATGTCGCTGGCAGTGCTGGTTCTCACTCTCGCCCTGTCCGAGCAAGAGGCGGGAGAAAAATCGGCGGGCAAGGATTTTCTAGCCCGGCCCGGCGCGACAAACCTTCGCTTGTGGAAACGTTTCCTGATCTGCGGCTGGATCGCCAATTTTTCGATGGTGTTCACCCTGGGAGCGGCAAAAATGCTCTTTCCCAAGCTGGCGCTGGATGTGGACGGGCTGGACCGCACCACGCTGGGCCTGATGCTGGCGCTGATCCACGGCGGCCAGCTCTGCATGTTCTGCCTGGTTAAATACTGGCATAGCTGGCAGTACAACCGCCGCACCTACCTGCTTACTCAACTGCTGGCCGTTCCGGGGGCGGCGCTGCTGGTCTGGACCAGCCACCCGGCGCTCTATGCGGCCGGGATGCTGCTGATCGGCCTGAGCGCCGGCTTCACTTACTCATCCAGCATCTACTACAGCACCAGCCGTCCGCCCGACTCCAAAACCCGCACCGGCTTCCACGAGGCGGTTATCGGTCTCGGCATCCTGACAGGCCCGCTGGCCGGTGGCGTGGTGGCCGAGCTCTGGAACCTGCACAGCCCCTACCTGCTGGCGCTGGTGCTGATAGCTCTCTCGCTGGCTCTCCAGAGCTGGCTGCTGTTACGACCCGTCAAGCACATTGCCTGATTGTGCCGGTTTGTTGCTCAAGAGCGGCGCGAGCGCCACTCAGAGCGCCTCCTGCTCCGAACCATTCTCCCCGGTCCGCACGCAACTCACGCTGTACTCCATTCCGGCGCGCATGCAGCCGTTGCAGGAAATGCAATCATATGGCTCGAAATTGCCCTCCCGCCAGCGGGCCGGCAGCTCGGGCGTGCGGATCAGCGGACGACCGATTCCCACCAGGTCGGCGAAGGCGCCCTCCAGGATTTCAACCACGCCTTCCGGTGAACGAATACCGCCGGTGACAATTACCGGACGCCCGCCGGCCTGACGGATCACCCTGGCCTGCTCACGGAAATACGCTTCCCTTTCCCGCTTGATTATACGCGTGCGCACGGGGTTGTTGCCGCTCACGCTGATAATGTCCGCACCGGCCTCCGCCACCATCGCGGCTGTCACGCGCGAGTCATCGAGCGTAATCCCGCCGGGCGTGAAGTCTTCGCAGTTGAGCCTGAACAGGATCGGCAGCTTCGGCATGGCCTCGCGGATACCGCGCACGACGTCCACCGCTAAACGCGCGCGCTGGCGCGACCCGCCGCCGAAAATATCCGTCCGCTTGTTGAACGTGGGGCTGAGGAACTCGCTGATCAGGTAGTGGTGCGCACCGTGGACCTCCACCGCGTCGAACCCGGCTTCCTCGGCGCGTTCGGCCGCCTCGATAAACTCGTCGATAATCCGGTCGATCTGCCCGCGGGTGAGCGAACGCATGATATGGGCGTTGCCTTTGTGCAGCCTCCCCATTTTTTCAGCCTGAGTGCTTCCGTTAAGCACAATCAGGCTCGGGCCGTAAATCAGTCCGTCCGGATCGTAGAGGGGGTCGGCGTTCAGCCCGCAGTGGGCTATCTGCAGGGCGATTTTGTCGCCCTTTGCATGCACGGCCTCCACCAGGCGTGTCAGGCCGGGGATAAAGTCGTCGTTCGAGACGCCGAGCATCCTGGGTACGGCCCGGCTGTTCTCGCTGACAAAGGCGAACCCGGTGACAATCATTCCCAGCCCGTTGCCCGCCAGAGATGTGTAAAACTCCACCGTGTTGTCGCTGACAACGCCTTGCTCGTCGGCGGTCGATGACCAGACAGGGGCGCGGACCAGCCTGCCGGGCAGGCTGAGGCGCTCGCTTTCGAATGGTTGGTAGGCGGCTTCGATATTCGTTGATGTCGTATCCGTCATCCATCCTCCGGGTTATGCTATTGGTCCGCCGCTGCCAGCTACTGCCGGGCGGACTGAGCGTAAACTTCCTTGATCTCCTCGAATCTTTGCAGGATCGGCAGATGCTGGGTGCAGGCGGTCTCACAGTTCCCGCAGGATGTGCACAACTCGAGCTCACTCAAATCGTCGATCCCGAAATACCATTTGAGTCTGTCGCGAAGTTCCTCGCCACCCTTGAGCATCATCTGATTGTAGGCTTCCATGTACTTGTACACCGGGATACCTTCCGGACAATCCCGGCAGTAGCGGCAACCGGTACACAGGCTGTCGAAAGCCTGCTTTACCTGCTGCTCCAGCCGCGCAAAATCCGGCCCCGCCCCGTCGTTGTATTTCTTCCACGCCGCGGCTGCCGATTCCACGTCGCCGAGATTGCGAAATCCCACCAGCGCGGCGGTAATCTGCTCGTGCGCCCAGAGGAAATTAAGCGCTCCTTCCAACACGCTCTGGCCCGGATGGGAGCGGAGATAGCCGAACGTGTCCGGGTTCCGGGTGATCACGCCCCCGCCCAGCGGATTCATCACCACCACGCCGATCCCGGCTTCGCCCGCGGCCTGCACTCCGGCCTTGCGGTAGGCGAAGTTGGAGGCGTTATAGCCCAGGGTCACGCCCTCGAACACGTTTTCATCGATAACGCTGCGAATCTCCTCACCCGTAAGATGGGTGCTGAACACCAGATGCCTTACCCGCCCGTCCTCGCGCGAGCGCAGAAGCTCGTCCAGCGCTCCCCCGCTCTTGCGCGCCCGCCAGCCCTCCAGGCTCAGCAGATACCAGCAGTGATAGAAATCGATCCGGTCGGTTTTCAACCGCTCCAGACTGCGGCCCAGGTCGGCGCGCACACCCTCGGCGTCGCTCTTGCTGGTTTTGCTCGAGATGTAGAACTCTCCCGGCATACCCCGCAGCTGGCGCACGGCCTCGCCCATGATAATCTCGCTCTGGTCGGCGCAATAGCCCGGAGCGGTGTCGAAATAGTTGATTCCCAGCTCGCGGGCCGCCACCACGACTTCGGCCATGCGGCCGGTATCCTGGGGAGAGTTGAACCTCATTCCGCCGAACGCCAGCCGGCTGATCCGCAAACCGGTTTTACCGTATTGTGCGAACTGCATGGACCTCCTGCTCCCGCAAACGCGTAAAGCTGCTATCGGCAACCGTGCATCAGGCCGCACGACAGCCACCGCCGGTACCGGTCAGACAATGCTGTTTATACCGGATTGAACAAAGGCAGGGCTCAGGTACAGCGAGCCGCCCGGGGTGGGAAAACAGCTAGTGTTAAATCGGCCGGCCGCCGTTTTGCTCTGCGACCGGCAATGACTTTATTGCCTGGCCGGGTGCAACGTTAATAATCTATAATCGCACACCATCAAAATGCAACAGTATATTCGCCACGGAGAATAAGCCGCCTGCCGTTTGCTCGTGAGCGGGTTACGTTAAAATATAGTTTGACTGCATACCCGGCTGAAACTATTATTCAGCGCATATGCCGGAAACAGCGCGCTTCAACTGCCGAACCCTCACACTACCAGCGGACATACCAGGTGAAATTCGTCCTTACCGGCGGCGGGACCGGTGGCCATGTTTACCCCGCTCTGGCCATAGCCGAATCCCTTAAAACCAGATACGACACAGCCGGGTTCCTCTATATCGGCGTTCGCGGCCGGGCCGAGGAAAAAATCGTGCCCGGACTCGGCTACCCGATCAGTTTCGTGGCCAGCGCGGGTGTGACCGGCGGGCTCACCGGCAAGCTGGGAGCGGGCCTGCGAATCGGTATCGGCTGCCTGCAGGCGCTGTGGATACTGATCCGCTTCCGCCCCGACGCCATCATCGGCACCGGCGGCTACGCCAGCGTACCGGCCGTGCTGGCCGCCTCGGTGCTCAGGAAACTCGGCCTGAGCAAAGCTAAAATATTCACCCACGAACAGAACTACGCCCCGGGGCGATGGAACAGATTGATCAGCCGCCATGCCGACAGGGTCTGGACTTCTTTTATCGATTCGGCAAAATTCCTCCCCGGCGCCGATGTTGAGTTCACCGGCTACCCTGTTCGCTCCCAGATCTCCCGTATTGATAAAGTGGCCGCGCGCCGCAAGCTGGGCCTTGACGAAAAGGCACGGGTGCTGATGGTGTTCGGTGGCTCGCAGGGGGCGCGCACGATCAACCGGGCGCTGGTGGCGGCTCTGCCCGCGCTGCTCAAGGACAAAAGCCTGGTGGTGCTTCACGGCACCGGGGCCAGCAGCAGCAGGGAGTATGACGCCGCGGCGGACACGGCCGGCGCCGTGGAGGCCCTGGGCCTTGAAGCGCACCAGTTGGAGCGCTACAGGCCCTGCCAGTATTTTACCGATATCCAGACCTATTACGCCGCCGCCGACCTGCTGGTCTGCCGTGGCGGGGCCGGAACGCTCAACGAGCTTCTCACCTGCGGCATACCCTCGATCGTGATCCCCAAAAGCAACCTGGCCGGGGAACATCAGGCGGTCAACGCGCTGGCCCTGGCAAAAGCCGGCGCAGCCGAGGTCATATTCGAATCTCCCGTGGCCGGCCCCTGCGGAACAACCGCCGTGGTGGACCCTGCCCTGCTGGAGCGCACTATCAGCGGGATGCTGGCCGACAGCAGCCGTCTTGAGCAAATCAGCCACGCCGCCAGCAGGATGAGAGTGGTGGTGGAGCAGTCGGTCTTCGCCAACTCGGTGGCGGCCGTGCTGGCCGGCGGGCGGCCCGCCGCTGCTCCGGGCGACCACGGGCAGCCATCGTGGGGCAACATGGAAACGGTCAGGCTGGCCGGCCTCTCGCCCTCCGGCGTGCTGGCCCACGCCGGCAAGGCTCTGTCCGCCATGGACGCCGCCGCCGTGGAGCAGCACCTCAATATCCGCCTGCTGCGCTACCTGGCTGACGTTTACCTCGTTTCCCCACGCTGGCAGGTGAGAAACATGGGAGTCAAACTGACCGGTTTGGCTTTCCACCGGCAACGTCGCGACTTGCTGCTGACAATGGCCGGGGAGCGCCCCGCCGGCTCTGTATGGAAAAAATTATTCAGCGGCAATACCGGCCAGGTGGGGTTTGTCCGTCGCAACGCCCTTACCGCCCTGACAAGGATCGGCCAATGGGATTTTCGCCTGGAGGCTCTGCTGCACGAATGCCTCCGCGAGGACCCCTATTACGAAGTCCGGGTGGAAGCGGCCCGGTGCATCATCGAGCTCGAACAACATTCCCGCGACAATGCTCTCCTGACACAATGCCTGTTGAGCAATCTGTCTCACCGTTCACCTGAAGTGCGCTGGAGTTGTATCGAGGCCCTGGGAGTAACGGGCGATGCGGAGTGTCTGGTCAAAGTATCGGATAAACTGGCCCTGCATCCCAACTGGCGAATCCGTCAGGCCCTGCTCCGGGCCGTTGAACACCTGCTGGTGCGTGGAGTAATCACAGCGGGCCATCCGCTAGTGCAAAGCGTGGAGCAGCTCATTCCCACCTGTACGGATTTCAATCCCAGCTTTCCGCTCAAGCGCTCGCTCAACCGGCTCAGGCAACTGAACCGGCCGGAGAGCGATAAAACGAAGCGCGGCGGCGGGGGGAAGGCGGAGCAATGATCTACTATCTCTGCAAGTACGTGCTGGAAACGGTGCCGGGGCTGGAGTGGACCCGGCTGGCCAGCTACATTTCCATCCGCTCGATCGTGGCGGCGATCACCGCGTTCGGTCTGATTCTGCTGCTGGGGAACTGGTCGATCCGCCGCCTGTACCTGAGCGGCGCGCGCGATACGATTTTCGACTACGGCTTCACGGACCCGGAAAGCAAGCGCGGCACGCCGACAATGGGTGGTGTGCTGATTATCGGCGCGGTGCTGGTGGCGATCCTGCTCTGGAGCGACCCGGCCAACCCGTTCGCCCAGTGGGTGGTGGCCGCGATGTTGTGGTTCGGAGGGATAGGGTTTTACGACGACTACCTCAAGGCCCGCCACCAGGACAGCAGGATGGGGATGAGTCAGGGCGCCAAGCTCTTTTTTCAGTCCTGCTTCGCACTGGTGTTCATGCTGTTCTACCTCTCAAACACCGCCAGCCCGCTGGACGCCGAGCGGATCAAGCTGCTGCAGGGCATAGAGGGCGTAACGGCCGCGGACTATAAGTTCTGGCTGCAGGTGCCGTTTATCAAGGAGCCCGTGCTGGACCTGGGCTGGCTCTATGTTCCGTTCGGCATGTTCGCTATTCTGGCGATATCCAACTCGGTGAATTTCGCGGATGGGCTGGACGGGCTGGCGATTGTGCCCGCCTCGCTTACCGCCGGGGTCTACGCCCTGTTCGCCTACATTATCGGTAACTCGATCTATTCGCGGACCCTGCTCTTTACGCACATCGTGGGCAGCGGCGAACTGTCGATCATTCTGGCGGCGCTGGTGGGCGCGGGACTCGGCTTTCTGTGGTTCAACGCGTTCCCGGCCCAGGTATTCATGGGCGATACCGGCTCGATGGCGCTGGGGGGAATCCTCGGCGTGGTGGCGATCATGCTCAAGCAGGAGTTCCTGTTCCTGATCGCCGGCGGCATATTCGTGGCCGAGGGCGCCAGCGTGCTGATCCAGGAAAAAATCGGGATCCGCCTGCTGGGCCGCCGCATCTTCCATCGGGCCCCGATCCATCACAACTTCCAGCATTTCGGCCTGGCCGAGACCAAGGTGGTTGTCCGCTTCTGGATTGTCGGCATCATCCTGACCCTGATCAGTATCGCCACGATCAAAATACGTTAACTTTTTGCGGCGGCACATATGGGCGCGGCCTCGATCCGCTCACTGGTCAAAGAAACCGCGATCTACGGGATCAGCGGGGTTATCGGCCGCAGCATGGGCCTGATCCTGCTGCCCGTGCTCAGTAACCTGCTGCCCCCCGAGCAGTTCGGCCACTACAAGCTGGCCTACGTGCTGATCGGGCTGCTGCAACTGGTGCTGATGTTCGGGATGGGCAACTCGCTGGTGCGCTACCTGATCGACTCCACGGACGACAGCCGGGTATTCAGCTCCCATTTCTGGCCGCTGATCGCGGTCAGCACCACCGGCTGCGCCATTCTGTACGTGTTCGCCCCCGAGGTGGCGGCTTCCTACTTTTCGCAAACGCAGCCCGGCGACACGCTGCTGATCCGGCTGGCCGCGGTGGTTGTCTGGCTCGAAACGATCAATATCCTGCCTTACAGCCTGCTGCGGGCCAAACGGAAGCCTTTTGCCTATTCCGGCGCGCTGCTGCTCTCGGTGGCTGTCTACGGCGCGATGACGGTCTATTTTCTCGGAGTACGCAAGGCGGGCATGACCGGCGTGCTGGCGGCCAACGTTGTCGGCAGCGGCGTTGTCAGCCTGCTGTTTATTCCCCTGTTCGTCCGCTACGTTCGCCCGGTGCTGGATCGCAAGTTGTTCCGGATCTATCTTGCCTTCGGCTTTCCGATCATCTTCAGCAGCCTAGGCAAGGTTCTGCTGGACATGGCCGACAAGTGGATCCTCGAGCGCCTGATGGGTGCGAAAACAGTCGCCTACTACAGCGTCGGCTATCAGTTGGCCGCTGTTTCCAACCTGGCGGTAGCTTCGTTTACGCTGGCCTGGAAGCCCTATCTGGTACGTGCGGCCGGGGACGGGAACGCCCGCGAAACGTTCTCGCGGATCATGACTATCACGGTGGCCTCGCTGGCGGCGCTGTTCCTGGCTGTCAGCCTGCTGGCCGATAACCTGGTTGCGCTGGAACTGTTCGGCTACAATCTGATCGACAGCCGCTACTGGGTGGGCCTGCAGGTGATTCCGCTGGTGATGGTCAGCTACGTTTTTTTCGGCATTTATATCAACCTCACTGTCGGCTGCGACCTGAGCGGGAAAACCCACTATTACGCCTGGACCACCTTGATTGCGGCGGCGTTCAACGTGGCGGCCAATTTTATGCTGATCCCCCGGCTGGGCATGATGGGCGCGGCATGGGCCACACTGGCGGCGTACATGCTGCAGGCCGGCCTGCTTTATATTTTCACCCGCAGGCTTTACCCCGTGCCGTATCGCTGGGCGCGGATGGCCGCCGTGCTGACAGCGGCCGTTTTGTGTTACTTCGCTTGTATTTATCTTGAAAACATGATCGCCAATGCCTGGGCGAAGCTGTTTCTTGAACTCGCTTTTTGCGCCAGCTTCACGGCGGCGCTGCTGGTGGCCGGGATACTGCGCTCACCGGCACAGGAGACCGCCGGTTAAACTTTTGCGCAGCACTAACCGGAGGGGCGTTGTTCAACGCCCTGGGATGAAATATTTTGCTCAGGCAAGTTGTCAAGGGCAAGGCAAGCCGTTTTTTTACCGGTTCTACTATTTGTTTTATTTCAAGCAGTTAGATTGCTCCCGCCGTCTTTCGTCAACCATAACGAGAAACGGCCCTTGACAACCCGCTGCACATACTTTCTTTAGTTTTCAACACGCTTATCGGGAGGCTCCATGAGATTCACCCTGCTTATTCTGGCGCAACTGGTCGCGGTCGCTCCCGCATTCGCCGAATTTCCCGTGGACGGCTGGCAGGAAAGCAACGCCAGAGTAGAGGTGATTCAGCCGGTTGTCTATGGCAGCGGCGGCGGCCGGGAACTTCGCCTGGCGCTCTACGTCCCCAACCGCGGCGGCGGCCCGTTCCCCGCCGTGGTATTTGTCCACGGGGGCGGCTGGCGCAGCGGCAGCGCCAGCCATTTCAGCCGTCAGTCGATGATCCTGGCCGAGGCCGGTTACGTCAGCGCCTGTATCGAATACCGGCTCACGGGAGAGGCCATCTTTCCCGCCCAGATCGAGGATGTTAAGTGCGCGATCCGCTTCTTGCGCGCCCATGCGAAACAGTACAAGACAGACAGGACCCGAATCGCCGTGGCAGGCGGCTCCGCGGGCGGGCATCTGGCTCTGCTGGCCGCGGCCAGCGGCGGTGTCGCCGGGCTTGAAGGCAACGGCGGCTGGCAGGACCAGTCGAGCGGCGTACAGGCGGGCGTGGGTCTCAATCCGGTGGTTAAACTTGAGCATAAGGGCCGGGGCTCAGGACTCGAACTGATCGGCGCCGGGTACGAGCGGAACCCACAGGCTTACCGCGCCGCCGAGCCGGAGACGTATCTGGACCCGGACGACCCGCCGGTGATTGTGCTCCACGGCACCGCGGATGTTACCGTGCCCTACGGCGAGGCTGTGTATTATATCAGTAAACTTCGCTCGCTGGGAATTACCGCCGAGTTGGATACCGCTTTCGACCTCGGCCACGCCTGGTTTAACAGATCGCCTTACATGGAACAGACGACGCAATCTTTTTTAAAGTTTTTAGATACCTACTTAAAGTGATACTCTATCATTTTCAGGAGGCGATACCGATGGATATTTCTATCTCCGCGTTGATGCTGACCTCGTTGACCCTGCCATTTCTGCTGGCCGCCGGTTGCACCCCGGGCCCGCGGAACGCAAGCGATAAAACCGTGGCAGCTCCCCGTACGATCAGGGTGGCCCAGAGCGGCTCTGCCGATGTTACCGGTAACGATAACGTGGCCATTCAGCAGGCGGCCGACATGCTCGCCCCCGGCGACACGCTGGTTATCGGCCCCGGGATCTACACGATCCACAACAGTGTGTTTATCCCGGTGGACAACGTGGTCATCCGTGGCGAACCCGGCAAAACAATCCTGAAAAAAGCCCCCGGCGTGGGCAGCAGGGTTGTGGACTGTGGCGATTTCGGCGAGGACGTGCTGGTGGTGGCGGAACCGGAAAAGTTCAAAGCGGGCATGGGAATATCCGTGATCGATGACAGCTACAACAGCGGCTGGGCTGTTTCGGTAACCGGGATCAAAGCGATCAGGGGCGACACCCTGCTGCTGACCCGTCGCACCGTGCGCGACTACGACTACATCAACGGCAACTCACGGGTGGAAAACAAGTTCCCGATCCTGTGCGGGATCGATAGGAAGGGGCTTACGTTCGAGGGGATCACGGTCGACGGGAACCGCGAGGAGAACCCGTTCTTTCTCGACGGCTGCCGTGGCGGCGGAATCTACCTCTATCGCAGCACCGACTGCGTGATCCGCAACTGCACCGTGCGCGGTTATAACGGCGACGGGATCTCGTTCCAGATCACGGACAATATCAAAGTTATCGACTGCGAATCGTCCGAAAACACAAATTTCGGCATCCACCCCGGCACCGGCAGCTCCAACGCCGAGATCAGCGGCGGCCATTTCCACGACAATGACCAGATCGGTTTCTTCCTTTGCTGGCGCGTACGTTACGGCAAATTCAGCGGCAACCTGATCGAGAACAACGGTCTCTACGGGATATCTATCGGCCACAAGGACACCGACAACCTGTTCACCGACAACACGATCCGGGGCAACGGGTTCAGCGGTGTGTACTTCCGCCCCGAACACGAGCTACTGAGCGGCCATCGCAACACTTTCCGCAACAATGAGATTATCGATAACGGCGACAGCGAACGCGGCTACGGCGTCTATGTGGAGCCGCACGCCACGGACATCACCCTGGAAAACAACCGGATCGCCGACACGGGCGCGGGCATCCAGCAATACGGAGTCTACGTGGCCAAAGGCGGCGGCAAGGTTGCGCTTAAGGGCAACCGGATGAGCGGCCACGCCAAGGGAGATTTTTTCGACGGGAACGAGTAAGGCTTTAAGACGGAAAAACGGGAGCGCGGGAGGGGCCTTTAAAACCACAACATCCTTTTTCAAAGCGTGGAGTGCAAAAAACGCGAAGCGCTCCCTCGATGGGGGCGCTTCGCGTCTGGCCTGAAATATTGCCTAATCAACCGCTGCAAAACCCATCAGCAAAAGTTCCTTCCGCGCCACTTCCCGGTCATCGAAATGGATCGTGCCGCCGGGGAGAATCTGGTAGTCCTCGTGGCCCTTGCCCGCGATCAGCAGTGTATCTCCGGCAGCCATCATCGCCAGTGCGGCGTGGATTGCCTTGCGGCGGTCCGGTTGGGCCAGATAGTTCTCCCCTTCCACTCCCCCGCCCCGGCGCACTCCCTCCAGCACCATCTCTATTATTTTCAGCGGGTCTTCGCTGCGGGGGTTGTCCGAGGTCACCACGGTAAAATCCGCCTTGCGAACCGATATCTCTCCCATCGGCGCTCGTTTGCCGGTCATTCTGTCACCGCCGCAACCGACAACACTCACCAGCCTGGCGCGTGTGTGCTCGCGGGCGGCGTCCAGCGCTTTCTCCAGCGCATCGGGAGTGTGAGCGTAGTCCACCAGCACGTTGAACGGCTGCCCGGCGCGCACGGGCTCCATCCTGCCCGGTACCGGCTCCAGCGCTGGGATAAGCCGCTGAAGAGTTTCCGCGCTCAGGCCCATCGCAACTCCCACTCCGCAGGCGGCGGCGATATTCTGCGCGTTGAAACCACCGGGCAGGCCCACCTGGGCGGAGATGTTTTGCCCGGAAATATCCAGCCTGATTTCCGCGCCGTCCCGGCCGGGATGCCAGTCCAGGATGCGGATGTCGCTGTCCTCCCGGCGGCCGAACGTGATCACCGGCCCTCCGATAGTACCTACCAGCTTCTCGCCCCACGGGTCATCCCAACCAACCACGGAGCGGGCCGAACTGTCCAGGCCGGAAAACAACAGGCTCTTGGCCCCAAAATAGCGTTCCATGTCCTGATGGTAGTCAAGGTGGTCGGGGGTGAGATTCGTAAAGACCGCCACCCGATACGTTGTGCCCAGCGTGCGCTTCTGGTCCAGGGCGTGGGAACTGACCTCCATCACCGCCGCGCGAAGGCCGTTGTCGCGCATCCGGGCCAGCATTTGCTGCAGATGGTGAGGCATATCGGTAGTGAGTTCGCTTTTCTCCCGCTCACCGGGCCCGGTAATGTTATAGATCGTCCCCATCAGCCCGCAACCGGTCCCGCGCCCGGCCAGCATCTGCTGCACCAGCCACGCAACCGTGGTCTTGCCGTTCGTGCCGGTAATCCCGATTACAGGCAGTGAATCCGAGGGGTGAGCGTAAAACTCACAGGCGGCCAGCGCCAGGGCTTCGCGGGTATCCTCAACCACAATCTGCGCAATTGGACAGCCGGATATTTTCCTTGAGACCACCGCCGCCACCGCACCTTTTTTGCCTGCTTGAGCCAGGTAATCATGGCCGTCGGAGGCAGCGCCGGTGATCGCGAAAAACAACTCTCCCGCCTCCGTGGCACGGCTGTCGATCGACAGACCCGTCACTTCCGCCCTGCTAATGCCCGGATCGGGACACGAGGCCCCGATAGCCTTCAGGATGGCGGTAAGTCTCATTGCGGCAACCTCCACAGTCAGCCGGGCCGGTCAGGTTTTGAGTTCTTTTTTACGCGCGGCGGGGAACAGCAGGTTGTTCAGAATCAGCCTGTAACCCGGCGAATTCTTGTGCAACTCCAGCCTGGTCGGAGTATCGCCGATCCGGTGCTCCGGGTCCTCGGGGTCGTGTCCGCCCAGAAACGTCCAGAAACCCTTACCGGCGTTGCCGTGGATATAATTGACCCAGGGTTTGCCCTCCTCGGACGCCAGCACCGTCACGTTGTCTTTGAGCACCGAGCGGTTGAAGCTGGTCGACTGGCCGTAAAAACCGCGGATAAAGTCCGTGTGATTCTGGGTCAGCAACGAGGGGACCGGGTCGTATTTGGCGGAGAACTTGAACAGCTTGAAGTAACCCAGGGGCTGGCGCAGCCGCGGGTTGTTCACCTGGTGCCCGTCGATATTGGAGAACGAATTCACTGTGGGGTTGAGCTGCACCTCAAAATTTTCGAACGCCAGGCACTGGCTGTAATCCAGCTTCTGCTGCGCGTTGGGCGTAATCCCGTCGCCATCGGCCTGGGGCGGCACAATATCCACATCCCCGGCGGCCAGCGCGATATCAATCGTTTCGCCAGCCAGGCACATCCCGAACAGGAAACCGCCCTTGTTGACATATTCGGCGATCCTGCGGGCCACGGCGTGCTTGAGCTGCCAGACCTTGCCGTAGTTGAACCGGCTGGCCATCTCGTTGCTGCGCGCCACCTCTTCCTGATACCAGTCCCGGCCCGCGTAACCGATATAAAACCGGCTGAACTGGCCGGTAAAATCCTCGTGGTGAAGGTGCAGCCAGTCGTAATCCTCCAGCCCCCCGGTCATCACGTCCCCATCCCAGATCGTCTCGTAATCAACTTCCGCATAGGTTAGCGCCAGGGTAACCGCGTCGTCCCACGGGCTCTTGTTCGGCGGAGTGTAAATCGCCACACGGGGAGCCTTTTCCAGCAGCACAACCTCCATGTTTTCCTGCTCGATCACCCCGTGGATCGCCGCCACCTGCCCCGGGCCCAGCAACTCGTAGCTTACCCCCATCAGCCTGGCCTGGCGAATATACTGCTCGCTCTGCGGTAACAGGAAACTGCCGCCCCGGTAATTGAGCAGCCATTCGACAGATTCTCCCGCCTTGAGCACCTTGTATGCCAGCCCGTAGGCCTTAAGATGGTCGGCCTGGGACAGGTCCATCGGGACCAGCACTTCCGCTCGCAAGTGCCGGTTGAACCCGGCGACCAGCAGGCAGAGAAAAACAACGAGTAAACAGCGGCGTAAAATCAAAGCTCCTCCGCAACATTCAGGTTTCGGGCTGCTACAACTTCGCGTCCAGCAGGTTACGCAGCAGGCGCCGCGCCTGGGCGGTAGCCACACCCAGTGGATATTCCATCACCACCCGCTCGAAGTGGCCTCGCGCGCTGGCGCTGTCGCCTATCTCGTCCAACAGGATGATTCCCATCCGCAACTCCGCCAGCGGGGCCAGTTGATGTTCGGCAAACTCGCCGGCCAACTGCCCGTAAGCGCCCAACGCCAGCGTATACTCTCCCTCACGCTCGTACATCCGGCCCATCTGGTAAAACACCTGCGCGCGGTAGAGGGAGTCCGCCTGCTGGCGGAGAACCTCGGCAAATTGATCGCTGGCCTGCTGGATATCACCTCCGCGGGCGGCAAAAAGCGCCCGGCCCACCGCGCGGACCGCCTCACTGCTCTGGCCGCGACCCTGACGGATCAGGTACAGCTTGCCCATGGCGTCATTGGCCCGCTCATCGCCCAGGTTCAACCTGGCGAAATTGAAGTATTTCTCCGCCGCGCTGTCGGGCTGCCCGGAAAAAAAGAAAACGTCGCCCAGCAGCAATAACGCTCCGCTGGTTTCAGCCGGTTCCGCGTCCGGGGTCGCAAGCAACTCCCGGCAAAGTTCTCCGGCCTTATCGAGCTTGCGCATCCGGATGAAGCTCTCCGCGATCCTCAGCTTGGCCTCCAGCAACTGCTGTTTATCCAGCCCGCCCGTTTCCTCAAGCCGACGGTAACAGGCCAGGGCCTCGCCGGGACGGTTCAGCTTGTTGAGATACAAATCGCCCAGCTTACGCCAGGCCAGCGCCCTGATCGACAGGCTGCCGGACCCGGTCAACTCAACGTAATGGTGCTCGGCCTGGGGAAAACGCCCCAGGCGAAGCAGAATTTCGGCCCTGCCCATCAGGGCCATTTCGTGGCTGATCAGCTCCAGGGTATCGGCCAGCGCATAACCGGCCAGGGCGCTCCCGGGCAGCGACAATTTCGTTGCCCGGCCGATAAAAATCCGCACCGTCCTGCGCGCGCGCTTGTTGTCGAGAGTTTTCAGCAGGACCCTGAAATGATCGTACGCCTGCCTCTCACGGCCATCACTGAGCGCCAGGTTCATCAGCAGCGAACGCGCACTCACGGCCGATTTGCCCTTAAGCTTCTTCAAGCTCCCGTTCAGCCGGCTCAGCAGAAGTTTTTTTGCCTTTTCACTTTTTGCCGATATGCGATAGGCTACCTGTTTTTGTTTTCCACTCTCCCCGGGACTAAGCCGGATCATCGCCAGCAGCTCCTCGGCAGCCTCCCCGATCCGTCCCAGTTCAGTCAGGGCCAGTGCGATTTCCCTGCCGAAAACGGCCTTGTCGCCCAACGCGGTGCGTCCCCGGCCAAACACGTCCAGCGCGGCGCCCCACATCCCGAAAGAGCCCAGGTTGCCGCCCACGGTCCGCCACGCCTCCCGTGAACTGTCCGGCGTCGCGGCGATTATCCTGGAGGCCACGGGCAGGAGACTGTCGACTATCCCGGCGCGGTGCAACGCCTGAAGGTAAACGATCTGCACATCAAGCTCCGCGGGCTGGGCGGCGGCCTGAGCGGCGGCAAGAGCTACAAACTCCCCGCTGCGATCCGCCCTGGAATAATAGTTCAGCAGCAGGCCCAGCACACGGGGATCGTCGGCATGGCGCATCAGGATGGGGATCGCCCGCTCGGGGCCGCCTTGGTCGACAAATGTGCGCGAAAGGTTTTTCAGATCGTTGAAAGCGCGGTCATCGAGCCGGGCGGCACCCGCCCGCTGCGCTCCAGCGGCCAGACAGACCGCACCAAGCAGCAACAAAATCGATCTATTGGAAAAGAAAAATCTCATCAACTCCACCTTAAAACGCCAACAGGTCATTAACTACACTATAATACAACTCAATCGCCGCTTTGTGCCCCGCTAAAAAACGCGGGCACACAGCAAAACAGCAGACCGATATCGCGCACCAGCAGCCGCCAGGGAGGCGTATAGCCGCTGCCGAAACATCCGCAATCAAAATCCAGGCCACGGGCGATATTGAACGAGATCGCCACGATAAACACGAGTGTCAGCCCGGCCAGCACCAGCGCACAGCCGCCACGGATAAATCCGGCGAGCAACAATATTCCGCACAGCAGTTCCACCCAGGGCAGGACCACGGCCACGAAATTGACAAACAACGGCGGCAGAATCCGGTAGTTGTCCACGATATCAGCGAACTGGACCGGAGAGGAGATCTTGTGCAGTGAAGCCATCACGAACACCAGCCCGACAAGTTTCACTCCCACCAGGGCCGGAAAAGCGTCCGGCCGCCCCTTAAGCGTATAGGCGACCAGCAGAATTCCAAACGCCAGCAGGACGAACTCCGCGGCGATCCAGAGCCAGCCCGGCACGTAGCGGCTGAAATCGATCATCCGCTTCAGCGTCAGCTTGCCGGCCCCCGGCTGCCCGCCGCCCACGCCTGTTTCCACTTCCAGGCCGGCAGCGCGCCAGCCGCTGATCCCGTCCTCGAACACATAGAGCAATCCAAAACCCAACTCCTGCATGGTTTGTGCAAGAAACCGGCTGTCCTCGCAGTCCTCTCCGGCGCAGTAGAGCAGCATGGGCTGCTCCAGGCTCGCCTGCTCGAGCAGGGGTGGCAGAAAAACCTCGAGTTCGTAGACGAAACAGTTCACCGCACCCGGAAGATGCCCCTGGGCGAACTGCTCCGGCGAGCGGGCGTCCACAACCAACCCGCGTTGCTCGTCAAGGAACTTACGGGCGGCGTCCAGGCCGACCAGATGGATTCCATCCTGCTCCGGCAGACCCTGGCCCAGCGCCCGCATGACCGTATCGGCGGGAGCAATAAGCGCAATGCCGCCGAAGCTGTTATAGAGCAGAGCGGCTGCCGTGGCAATCACAACGAGCAGGGCCGCCTGGCCCCAGCGCAATTTAGCTTTAACGCGATTCATCGTTTCTCCGGACAGCACGTTGATTCCAATCCGGCCCCGCAGGCGCGACACAAGTTGCGCCCCGGGGGATCAGCAGGACAGGGCTTTAACTTAGCTCCCAGAGACGAACAATTCAAGTAACGGCATAAAACGACAGGCCCCCGCTGGAATCAACCAGCCGGGGGCCTGCAATGCGCTTATGTGCAAAAGCGGTAACTTATTTGAGCATCACCATTTTCCTGCTCTGCTCGTGCTCACCGGCCTGCAGCCTGTAGAGGTATACTCCGCTGGAAACCCCGCGGCCGTTGCCGTCCAACCCGTCCCAGGTAACGCTGTAGCTGCCGCCAGCGGAAAACGCTTCCACCAGCCGGATTATTTCCCTGCCCCGCATGTCGTAGATCGTCAGGCGCACCGGCATGGCGCCGCCGCCTTCGGGCACGGAATACGAGATAGTGGTACTGGGATTGAACGGGTTGGGGCTGTTCTGCGCCAGAGAAAACCCTTTGGGCAGTTCAACCCCGGCGGCCAGCTCCGCGTTGGCTGCCGTGCTTTCGGAAAGGGTTCCGGCGGATTCCCCCGCCACCCGCCGCCGATGACGCTCTTCGAGTTGCCCAAGGAATTCGTTCAGTTTATCCTGTTGGCCGGAGTCCAGAATACCCGCCAGTTCACCGACAAACCCATCGACCAGCGGCTTGATCAGCAGATGAACCTGTTCGCGCTCAAGCTTCTGCTCACGCGCCAGGCCGAGCGATTCCCTGATCTGCTTTCTATAGGGAGCCGCCAACTCGCGCAGTTGCTCCAGTTGAGCGTCACTCAGTTGGAGCTGGCCGCGAATTTGATGCATCAGCTGACCCATCGGCCCAGGTTTACCCCCGCCCCTCTTGCCCTTGCCGCCGGGACCGGCCATATCGCTCATGAGCGTCTTGAGTTGCTCCATCTGCGCGGCAGTGAGCACGCCGGCAAGGTCCTGACGGAACCTGTCGCGCTCGGCGTCGAGCAGCGTACGGGCCTGCTCGCGCTCTAATTCCTCGGATTTGGCCTTATCCCTGATTCCACGCAGGTTTTCCTGATGTCGCTTGCGCAGTTGGGCCAACTGCTCCTGCTGGCTGTCGCTCAGGCCGAGTTGCCGCATGGCCGCACCG
Organism: Gemmatimonadales bacterium; assembly: GCA_024278175.1. Classification (GTDB taxonomy): domain Bacteria; phylum Gemmatimonadota; class Glassbacteria; order GWA2-58-10; family GWA2-58-10; genus JAJRTS01. The sequence goes on from JAJRTS010000036.1 coordinate 41,920, forward strand.
GTGCGGCCTTTGCCTTTACCTTGCCGAAGTTTTCGCTGCTTCTCCCAGCTAGCCAGCTTTTCGATCTGAGCGGCAGTGAGCATGCCTGTCAGGTCCTGACGGAACTTGTCGCGCTCGGTTTTGAACAGTGCACGGGCCTGCCGGCGGTCAAGCTCGCCGGCGCGCACTTTTTCCCGCACGGACTTCACCTGCTTGCCCCTGGCCTCGAACAACTGCCGGGCCTGAGCCCGCTGAGACTCGTCAAGCTCCAGAAAATCGCACATGCGCTCGAAAAGCTTCCGGGCGTCCTGCCGGCTCACGTGCGTTTCTTCCCGTATTGGCCTCCGGCGATCCGCTGCAGACCCCTCGCGCTGCGCGGCCGCCAGTGAAGTGAGCGAAAGCGCCGTTCCCACCAGAACCATCAGCACGGCCACGGCCAGAAAATTCCCGAACGATCTCATTACTGCCTCCCTGCCGCAGTGTGCGGCAACCGGTCGTTGGATAGATTTGCTATCCCCTTCTCAGCCTGTCCTGCATTTACTTTTTAGCGGTCGTATCCCGCTGCCCGCCGCCATGATGGAACAGCTCCGCATCGTTATCCACATCCAGGCCGGGCAAGCCCCTGGCCTCCAGATCCTTACTGATCCTCTTGAGATTTTCTCTGAGTTTCCGCATTTCACCCTGGAGTTTTTGCTTATCGAAGCCGGAATTTTCCCAGCTTCTGCCACCGGGCTTATGCCGCACGCGCGCAATCGACTCCCAGATATTGCGTTCCACATCGCCCAACTCCAGGGCCATGCGAGCCTGCTGCTCGATGCTCAGGATTTCAGCGCCCCTGTCGATCGCCTCGCTTTTGGTCTCGATAACCTGGCGGGCATTGCGCTTCAAATCAGCCAGCAACTTCTTCAGTTCCGCTTCCGAGGGTTCTTCTTTGCTCAATTCCTCGCGCATTTTAGTGACCAAAGTGTGGCGCTGCCGGGCCAGTTCCTTCTCTTTCTTGCCCAATTCCCGCATCAGCGGAAAAAACTTGTCCACCTGGTCGTCTGTGAGATCCAGGTTTTCCATGATTCTCCACAGGCGGTACAATTGAATCCGTTCGGTATGCTTGTCCATCTTTTTTCCTCGCTCATGCTTGTCCTCATCGGCATAAGCCAGCATTTCATACTCGTGCTTTTCCATCATTGGCAGCGGGGGCAATTCAGGCTCCGGAACAGCGAAATCCGGCAGAGCGGATTCCACGTCAAACCATTCAATCCGCGCCTCGTGCTTCACGCCCTCATCGGGTGCGGCGGCCAGGTTGCCCGCCAGCAGCAGCACAGCCAGAGAAACCGTTAAACATTTCATCGTCAACTCCTAAGTAAAAACCGTTACCTGAATGTGCCGCCTCCGGTGCAGCGGCTCCGTGTAATAGTGATCAATTGCTGGCCAGCACGTACAGCACCTGCTCCACCTGCTCATCTTCCATTGTCAGCAGCGCATCGTAAACGTTGCCCGTGCCAGGATAGGTCATCTCCACCTCATCGTAGAGGGAGCTGTCGCTGCTTGAGCCGATCTCCTCGATAGACTCCATCGTCCTCCAGGCCATCTGATACTGTCCGGCCAGCCTGGCCAGCATGTAGAGCGAGTCCACCAGGGCCTCGGCGCTGACCGTGTCCGCCCCGGCAACCGCCACCTCCGGCCGCCGGGTATCCGGGTTAAACGCGCCGGTGCGCAAAGCGCCGATCAGCGCCAGCAGCAACACCGCCGCCACGGCCATCATCGGCGCCAGCTTGCGCAAGCGCCCGCGGCGGACCACGCCCGCCGGTTCACTCTTGAGCCAGGTAGCCCGGGCCACGCTCTCCAGATTGGCTTTCCAGAACGACTCGTCGGGTGGGGCCAGGTCGCGTACCCTGTCGGCCACCGCGGCCCGGACAGCCCTGAGCCGCAGCAGAGCGGTGTGGCACTCATCGCAGGAAGCCACGTGCTGGCCGATCTCGGCGGCCGCCGGACCCTCCAACTCGCCTTCGAGATACTCGATCATCACTCTGTCATCAACACAACAACGCATCTCGCTCACCTCTCTTTATAATCCAGGTCCATTCTGCCCATCGCCGGGGCCAGCCATCTGGCCAGCGTTTTCAGCGCCCGGTGGAAGATGACCTTGGAGTTGCCATGACTTATTCCGCACGCTTGAGCCACTTCGCTAAACGGCATTTCCTGGTAAATTCTCAGCAACACCACCTTGCGCTGGTCCTCGCTCAGGTTGCCGAGCGCCACCGCCACCAATGCCGCCATCCGCTCCCTGTCCAGCGCTTCGCCCGGGTTTTGATCCTCCGCACTGAGCACCACGTCATCGAGCGCCACATCCCGCCTGCTTCTTCGCATGTAGTTGCGCGCCTGGTTGGCGGCTATCGTGTAAAACCAGACCCGGAAACGCTCGCCGCCGCGAATAGTATCCAGCTTCTCGTAGGCGCGAATCAGCGAGGATTGCAGCACGTCGGCGGCCTCGTCGTGGTCGAGATTCATCCCGCGCAGGAAACGGTACACCTGCTGCTGGTAGCGCTCGGCCAGCACACTGAATTTCTCCGTGGCCCCCGCCAGTATTTCATCAACTAACTGTTTGTCGGTCCGCATCTGGTCCCAGGCGTTGGCTGGTTATACCACTTTCGGTTTTCAACTCTAAGACAACCGGTTGTCCGGTTCGGTTACATTTTTTCCACCGGGTTGAAAAGCCGGTCTCAATCTTGAGACCTTTGAAATAACAATTTCGAAGTACCCTTAGGGGCGGACCCATGGGTCCGTCCCTGCAGAATATTTGATAAACCAAAGGTTTCTCTGATCAAGCGACGCCGCCACCGCGCGGTCCCTGTTCATCTTTTTCAGCGCCGGAGTGCCGGCCGGCCGGCGGCGCTTCCGGCCGGTAAGGCCCGGCGGGAATGTTCGACTCGATCAGCCTGCTTTCACTGCGGCGCATCTCATCCAGTTTTCTCCTGTTTCGTGCGCGGCGGCGGGCGAACACCACCAGGAACAGCAGCGCGGCCAGAATCCACATCAAGGTGGCGCTGGTGAGCAGCTTGAGCCAGCCGTAGCGCACTCCCGCCCATTGGCGCCACTTGTCCTCCAACCGGCTCAGGGTCAGTCCCAGGCTGGTGCGAAGAGCCGTGTCCAACTCTCCCGTGGCGCGCCAGCGCGCAAAAAGAAGCTGCATCTGGGATTCGTCCCAGTGTTCGAACATGAACTCCACCACAGTATAGCTCTGGATGTAGGCCAGTTCCGCCCGCTCCTCGTTTTCCGGGAAGCCGCTATCCAGGCTGTGAAGGGAGAACGCCCTGCCGCCAAGGATGGCAACCGAGAAGCGCAGAAAACTCTCCAGGCCCCACATCCGGCTCGCGTACAGGGCGTAACCCTCGTGAAACCAGCGCGGCACCCTGGCACCTTCAAGGTATTGATCCAGAAAGATATGGGTTATCTCGTGATTGAGTATCTCGCGAGGGTCCTCGCGCCAGAGCTCCACGATCCTCGGTGAGCGTACTATCACCACGTCCGTGCCGGTGATGGCGCAGGCAACTCCCCACTCGGGCAGCATCCCGCCGCTCAGGGCGATAAACTCACTTTGAGTGGGTACGATATAGATTGAGAGACTTATCGGGGTATGAGCGGAAAGCCAATCAGGACGCGGCCTGTAGGCCACCGCCCAATCAAGATAATCCCGCGCCACCTTAGCGTCCCCTGCCCTGTAATACACAGTGACCACTCCCCGGCCGATAGCGAGATAGTTTTCGGCATTCGGCAGGGACTGCGCCCGTGAGAGTGAGGCGGGCATAAAAGCAAACAGCCCCGCCAGCAGCATAACCACGGCATATTTCCTGATGAAAAGCATTGACAAGCCGCCTCAAAACATTATCTTACAGGACTCGAACCTTGAATAGTCGCCTCATAAAAGGTATTAACTGTTAAGCAAGTAGATGGAGGACGGACGTGCTAAATGTAAAAAGCGCGATCAAACGCCACAAGACCAGTTTGATCCGCAGGGAGCGCAACCGCAAGCGTCGCGCCACCATGCGCACATTCATCAAGCAACTGCGCGCCACGGATAACGCCGGGGAAGCGGCCAAGTTGCTGCCCCGGGTTTTCTCCAGCGTGGACAAGGCTGTCAAAAACAACGTGATCCATGCGAGCACCGGCAGCCGCTACAAGAGCAGACTGAGCAAGTATGTCGAAAAACTGGGCCGGGACAAGTCCTGAAGCCACAAGGATTTCGATTGAGTACATATACGAGAGGCAGGCCCCGCGTGGAGCCTGCCTTTTTGTCTTTACCGCCGGCCTGCGCACGGGGGCCGTTCCGATCATCATTTTTAAGAGTGTGGCGAGGGTTTCATTTTTTCCGGCCTTTCCCCTTTGCGGTATTACGCTTTCCGGAATCTTTTCTCCCCCTCCCCTTGCCACCCCCGGCCGGCCCGGCCAGTTCCACGGGCAGGAAATCTATCCGGCGGCGCTCGGGGTCTGATTCCACCAGCACAACCTCCAGCTCCTGTCCCAGCTTGAATTTCCTGCCGGACTTTTTGCCCACCAGCATGGCCTGATCAGCGGCCATCTCGTAGTAGTCGTCCTCCATCCGGCCCGCGTACACGTAACCCTCCACATATACGTCTGTAAGCCGGACACGGAAGCCGTTTGATTTTACCGACGTGATCCGGGCGCTGAACTTTTCGCCCAGGTGGCGTTGCATGAACCGCGCCTCCACCCGGTCGTCGCTCTCGCGCTCGGCCGACTCGATCATCTGCTCCCGGCTGCTGCAGTGAAGGGCGATCTCCACCAGCTCGCGCTCACTGAGAAGGTCGGCGGGCTGCTGAGTGCCCTCGCGCTCCCCGGCGACCAGGTGCTTTATCAGCCGGTGGATCACCAGGTCGGGATAACGGCGGATCGGCGAAGTGAAATGGGTGTAGCACTCACTGGCCAGCCCGAAATGGCCCCGGTTCTCGATACTGTAGAGCGCCCGCTTCATCGACTGGACCACGATCAGCGAGGCCAGCTCGCCAAAGCCCAGTGCCTCGGCCCGCTCGATAACGTCCGCGTACGCTCCCGGCGAAAGCCTGTCGGCGCCGGCGGGAATCTCCAGCGACTTGTCGAGAGTACGCAGCTTGAAATTGACGTTGTCCACGCCCTCCGGGTCCGGCGGCTCGTGAACGCGGTAGAGCGAGGGCAGTTTACGCTCGCTGAGCCTGCTGGCCACAAGCTCGTTGGCCGTGATCATGAACTCCTCCACCAGCCGGTGGCTGTCCAGCCGGGGCTTGCGGATTATCTCCACGGGTTTGCCCCCGGCGCCGCGTACAACCAGCGGTTCGGGCAGATCGAAATCCATCCTGCCACTGTCGGCGCGCAGAGCGATCCGTTTCCTGCTCAGCGCGGCCAGCGATTGCACGGCGCGCACGGTGGTGTCGCTGAACCCTCCGGCGTCCGGACCCTTGTCGATAATAAGCTGCGCCTGCTCGTAGTCCAGCCGCTTATTGCTGCGGATAACCGAGGGCGTAATCCGGTGCCCCACGATCCTGCCGTGGGCATCGAGCCGGATCAGCACGGAAACCACGAAGCGGTCCTTGCCCTCCACCAGTGAGCAGACACCCGAACTCAGCACCTCGGGCAACATCGGCACATAGGCCTCGTGAAGATAGATGCTGCAGGCGCGCCCGGCGGCCTCCGTGTCCAGCGGGCTGCCGGGAGTCACATAGTGGCTGACATCGGCGATATGCACGCCCACCTCGGCACCGCCCTCGCTCAGGGGCCGCCAGCTCAACGCATCGTCGAAATCCGCCGCGTCGGCCGGATCGATCGTGAACGTGTCCAGGTGACGGTAGTCGCTGCGGCCCTCGCAAGAAGCCTCCGCCGGCTCGACCGCCAGTTTATTCGCCGCTTTAAGCAAATCGGACGGGAACTTCTCGGGAAACTCGAACTTGAGGATTATCTCCTCGTCCGGCGGGCTGTCCGGCCTGTCGAGCACCCGCAGCACCTTTGCCAGCGGTTTGCAGCCCGGGGCGCCCCAGTCGAACACCTCGACCATGATCTTCTGGCCGTTCTTCAGGCGGCTGGTTTCCTCGGCCGGGATCAGAATTTCCACCGTCACGCTCTCCTCGCCCGGCAACAGGCGGGAGAATTTTTTCCTTTTCTGCAACTCGCCCACAAACCGCCGTCTGGCGCGGCTGAGAACTTTTATCACCATTCCCTCTGGGTTGTCACCCCGCGAGCGGCCGGTGATACTCACCTCCACTTTGTCCCCATCGAACGAGCCGCCCAGACTGTGGCCGGGAACGAACACGTCCTCGCTGCCGTCGTCGGGAATTACGAACCCGAACCCGCGACGCACTATATGCATCCGGCCGCTCACCGTTTCAGCTCCTGAATCCGGCAGGGCGAACGAATTTTTCTTCACCCTGGCCAGCAGGCCCTGGTCGGTCAGTTCGGCCAGCACGTCCTTGAGCAGATGGTAGTCCTTATGCTTGATTCCAAGGTCTTTCGCCACCTGTTTGGCCCTGACCGGCGCTCCGTGCCGGGCGCTCTCGAAATACTTCTGTAAAGCTTTCTTGCTGATACCCATCTTAACTAACTCACTACTTTCCCCGGCCGCGCCCATCATCACTGCGCAGGCTGGCCGATATAAAATACTTAAAGGAACCTCTGATAATCATCTTTTGGCTGCGCCGGTGCTACACAACTGCCCGGCTGCGTTTTTGTTTAAAAACCGTCCTCAACATAGCGCTGCTATGCTTCCGGCGGTTTTTATCCTCAGGCCTGGCCGGAGCAGTTTCTCGCTCGGGCTCGTTTCAAAATCCAATTAGCAGAAGTCCCCACAACTCGCCGGAACACCGGCGAAACAAAAAAAGCCGCTTTTGCCTCACCATCAGCCGGGATTGACTTCCGGGAGCAAAAGCGACACACATATAATACAACTCCCGGGCAATTGTGTTCCCGATATCACTGTACATAGTAACCTGTTAGCGGCAAAATGTCCATCGTAGCCAAGCTGAAAACCGAAAAACCATTCCGGACCGATGGACTGCACCGCCCCGAAACATACAAATTACAAAGGAGTTAACGATGCTTGCGCAAATCAGCATGTTCCCGCTGGGCAAATCCAGCGGCCTGAGCGAAGACGTAGCCGGAGTGATCGACCGGATCGACAAGAGCGGCCTGCCCTACCAGCTCACCGCCATGGGCACGCTTATCGAGGGTGAGTGGGACGAGGTGATGGAGCTGATTGGCCGCTGCCGCAAACTGCTGCTGGAGAAACACGAGCGGATCTACCTGGTGCTCAAGGTGGACGAGCAGCCCGGGGTAACCGGCAAGCTGCGGGGCAAGATCAACTCCGTGGAAAAACGTCTCGGCCACCAGGTGAGTAAGTAAACTCACCTGCCCGGCTTGTCCCCCGTGCGCGCTGTCAGGCGCAGGAAGTTACCGCCCAGCACGGCCTCGCGCTCACGGTTGCTGATGTGGTCGTAAACCACCCAGCCCAGGATCGGCGCGGGGTCGCGCATGGGGGTGTCCGTGCCGAACAGCACTTTTTCCACTCCCGCGCTCCGCACCAGGTGGGAGATCATCCCGAACGGCACGGACGTGTAGTTGATCTCCAGGTGGATATTGTCGAACTCCACTGCCAGCTCCACGACTTCGCCGGCCAGACGGTACGAGGCCCCCGCGTGGGCGATAATAAACTGCGCGCCCGGAAAGCACGGGGCCAGCGCGCGCAGTTCGCCTGGGCTAACTCCCGCCAGCGGCTCGAACCCGAAATGGCAGAGAATCGGCAGGCTGTGCTTGTCGGCATAGCGCAGCATATCGCGGTAAGCGGGGTCGCTGAGCGGCCTGCGCATACTGGTGGGGTACGGCTTGAAGCCGAAAAAGTTTCCGCGCTCGAAACACTCTGCCAGCAAATTGTCCCAGTCCTCGGGGTAATTGGGGTTAACCACCGCATAGGGCAGAATCCGGCCCGGATACTCTGCCGCCGCCGCGGCCGCCTCCAGATTGCCCTTGAGCGCGTCGCCACCCATGATTTCCCAACTGCTGACACACAACGATTCGATCCCCACCCTGTCGAGCCGTTTGATAATAGAATGCCCGTCCTGCGGGCCCAGGGTCAGGCCGTTGACCCCGTCGAAACCCGCCGGGGCGATATGGCCGTGGCAGTCCATGATCCTCACCTTCCCGCCCAGCGGCTCGCCCCGGTCGACAGCGGCCATGATAGCCGAACGGCCCGGGCGCTCCGGCAGCGAGGCCGGGGCCGGGGCGCTCAGCAGGCGCTCCAGGTTGCCGGAAGCGATCAGCGCCCGCTCGCTGTGCGAAATATCGGCATAGGCCAGCGCCGCGCGCGCCGCGCCGGGGGCGAAAACGGGCATGCCCGTGCCGAACAGCAGCCGCTCCGCCCCCCAATGGGAGCAGATAAACGAGAGCACCTCGAACCCCTGCATCAGCGAGGTCTCGACCAGCAGGTTGGGCGCTTCGTCCAGCAGGGGGAACAGGGCCGTGTGATGGTTCCAGTTCAAGCCCACCAGCACGAGCGGCAGACCGGGGTATTCTTGCGCCAGAGCGCGAATCTGACCGAGATTGACCGCGCGTTGCTCGTGTTGTCCCAGTTGATGGAAATTATACCATAAGCTGTCGTAGTCGATCCAGAGCGGGAGTTTTCGCTCGGCCAGCACTCCCAGCACCTCGCTCATCTGCCGCCCACGCAGATCGACGCCGTTCCAGAGCGGAAACACGCGGAACGCGCGCAGGCCAAGCTCCAGCCACTCGCTCAGCTCGTCTGTCAGGCTGCGCACGCGGCTCCAGGGCGCGGTGCTGATCACAGCCTGGCCCGCAAGGCGGCTCTCACCGGCTATCCGGGCGGCAAGCTCGCGGTTGGCCCGGCGGCTGTCCAGCTCGCGGGCGGCGGCGTTGAACACCAGCGCACGGGAGATCCGGCAATGGTCCATCTCCTCGATCAGGCCCGGCAGGCAATATGGAGCGCCGGCAATCCGCGCGCAGGCCCTGCCGAACGTGGCGTTGGAATCGAAATAGGCGGTCTCACTCATCACTCCGTCTCCTCACCCGCACCGGCGGTTCTGTGCAGGCTGCGCATCAGCGCGTAAAACCCCGATGCGATACCGGCAACCAGCAGCTCCCAGCGGTACGGTGCCGGCAGCTTCCCACCCAGCCCGGCATCGAGATCAAGCACGTAGGAGAGCAGGATCAGCAGCGCACCACCGCCGGCGATAATCCACTCCCGAAAATTCGGCCGGAACACACCGTCCTGGCCAAGGCGCAGCAAGATCATCACCGAGCCGACAATCAGCGAGAGCGAAACCAGCAGCGGCGACAACACCGGACCGATCCACGGTAGCGGGATCAAGAACAGCAGGTCCCGGGTAAAAAAATTTTCCGGCCAGCCGATCATTACTTTCAGCCATACGTAATAGAAAATATCCCAGAGCGCGAACGCCAGGCAGAACATCGCAAAGCGCTCCGCCGCCCGGCGTCCGGCAAACCAGCTAATGGCCGCGAGAAACACTATCGTGCAAAACTCACGGCCGATTTCGATCAGCAGGATATCTCCCTCGATAACAACCAGCGGGAAGGCAAATCCGTCCGGGTAGTACAACTGGCGCAGGTAGACCACGATGGCCGCTTCCATGTAGGCCATCGCCACGGCGAACACGGCCAGCACCGCCAGTGCCAGTGGGCGTCCGCCCGGCGGCGTTCCTTTGGTTTTTGCAGTAGGGATGTTCATGTCTGCGAGACCTTTGATTTAATCAAAAAAAATGAAAGAATCGTCACTCCCCCTCTTTTTTCCAAAACTTTCTATCAAGGGGCATTTTTTTAATCAGATCATGTAGTTACAATTAACAACCCCTGAGTTTTCTTTTGATACACAAAAATGAGTGATATGAAAAACTTTCTCATAACAATTTAGTCGTCCAATTTTTCAAGGGTCTCTCTGCATTATTTCCCCCGGGAGAATCAACCCTTCCCGTCGAACTTCTCAGGCACCAGGAACATCACCTCGCGCCCGGCGATAACCGCGCCATCGGCAGCGGTGTTTACGCTCCTGCCCGTGAGCGCGCAACGGTACGAGCCGGGCTCCAGGTTCCGCAGCGGCAGCGGCAGCTCGTCCGGTTCGAAATTGAGCACCCAGGCCGCCGGCAAGTTTTCTTCCGCATTGCCCACGGTTCCCTTGCGTAGGCGCAGCAGCGGCCGCTCCGCGCTCCAATGCGTTTCGATTCCGGCCTCGGCCAGCAGGCGCGCGGCCAACGCGAATCCCCTGTCGCCGGCGGCGGCGCGATGGCTGAGGCCGGGGTAGAAGCTGAAATAAAACGTCCGGCCCTTGCCCACGCTGTTGGCAATCAGCGTGTTGGCTCCACCGGAAAGATCGAAACCCGTGCCGCACGGCTCCAGCCGGGCCAGCATCGCGTGGGCCTCCATCACCACGTCCAGCGCCATCACCTGTACCGGTTCGGGAATCGCCTTGAGCTTGGGTTCCCTGCACCCGAACAGGAGATCCAGCCCCTGGCCCGGACGCACCGGCTGGACCCAGGCCCTGCGGTCGCGAAACGCCAGGCCGGGATCGGCCACCAGCGTGCCGCCATCTTCCACGTACGCTCGCAGTACTCCGGCCTGCTCCTCACCCACCAGATGCATGTAGGGCAACACCACCAGCTCGTAATCCCGAATCCTCTCCAGATATTCCACCGCCACCAGGTCCACGGCCAGCCCCTGACGCCAGAGCATGCCGTACCAGCCTTTGACCGACTCCTTGTAGCGGTAGCGTACGGTACCGAGGTTGCCCATGCTCTCGGCGTGTTCCATCTGGCTGTACATGTCCGCGGCGAAATCGAACACCACCGCCACGCGAGCTTTCTCCGGCCGCCACGAGGCAAACGCCGCCGGAGCACGCTGGCGCGCCTTGCAGAGACTGGAGACCGCCAGGGAGCGGTCGGTATCGGAGCCGTCGATTTCCACCAGTCCGCTGGTGACAGACTCCTCGCTGAAACGCTCGGCCTTGAACTGCCAGACCACTATTCCCCGCGCGCCCTCGCTGATAGTGGAGGCCAGCATGAACCGCAGGTCATCGCCCGTGTAGTCTTCGGCCATGTAGTTCCACGAGTTGCCGTAGACCTCGTTGATCCAGAAATAGTCTTTGACCGCGCCGATCCAGCGGGCCTGCAGGCCGTAGAGATACGATTCATCGCGGTAAAGCGGGTTGGAGAACAGGGCCGGGCGCTCCACGTTGAAGAAGGTGTGGAAATCGCCTGTCCAGTGCGGGAGGCTGGTGCCGAACACGTCCACCTCGCGGCTGGTGAGCACGTCGTGGCTGGTGTCGGTAAAGGTGGGTTGCAGCAGCGTATTGAACCCCACGTGGCAGAACAGCGGCCTGTCCGGGTCGAGCGCGCGCACCAGAGCGGCCATCCTCCCGATCCAGGCGGCCACCGCATGGGCGCGCGAGGTACGCCAGAGCCAACTGTCGTAGTAGCCGGAGATGTCCGGCGGCGGATCGATATCACCCCAGTCCTGCACGGCCAGGCCGAAAGTCTCGTTGAAATGCTCCACGCTGCCGAACGTTTCCGCCAGCCACTTGCGGTAAAAGGCGGTGGAATGCTCGCAGGCGCAGTCCTGGAACGGCCTGCTGCGCGGCTCGTTCCAGAGGTGCCAGCCCAGGATATTCGGCTTGTGACGGTAGCGTTCCACGCCCGCGCGGACAAAACGGGCGGCTTTTTCCCAGACCACCGGCCTGTCGAAACAGGGCATCCAGCCGCCGACAGGGAACGAGCCGCGCGCCCTGGGCACAATCGGACTCCCATCGGGCGTGACCCGCCGGGCGTCGTAGTTTTTGTACAACCAGGCCGGGGCTGTTTCGAGGAAGAACTTGAACAGCACATTGAGCCCGTTGTGCCCGGCCAGCTCGATCAGGCGGTCCAGATCATCCCAGAGGAACTTACCCTCTTCCCGCTCGTGCCAGACCCATTGGGGCCGTAACTGGATGGCGGTGAACCCCAGGCGCGCTATGTGAGCCAGGTCATCCTCCCACTCGGCGGACGGGGGTGTGGGCTGACGGTAGTACTGGACGCAGAAGTTAAAATCCGTTGGTGTCGGCATCCGAAATCCCCTCTGTACCGGGAACGAACCTAAAATTCAACTAATGAATATTGCCCCGCGCCGCGGAACCGTTTAGCCGCGCGTTGAAAAAAAGATAAAAATTGATTTCAGGACCGTTGAATGCTTTTTTTCAACGGCCCTTTAGAGTAAGATACAGTAAAGCGAGGCATGCGAAAAAGGTTTTTATCGTTATTAACGTCAGCGTCCAGGACGCTGACGGGACCTGCCCGGTAACAAGAGACCTCAAGATGATCAAAGTGGGCTGCTGCGGCTACTCTTACGACGACTGGCGGGGCGCGTTCTATCCGCGCAAGCTGCCCAAACGCGAATTCCTGAACTGGTACGCCCGGCATTTCGACTGCCTGGAGCTTAATTCCAGCTATTACGCCATTCCCTCGCCCTCGCTGGTGGGCAACCTGGCCGAGCGGACTCCCGATGGGTTCCAGGTGGCGGTAAAAGCGTTCCGCGGGATTACCCACGATCGCGACCGCGACCCGTTCTCCGATCTGGACAAGCTCATGGGGTCAATAGAACCTTTGCGCTTGAGCGAGAAACTAGCTTGCGTGCTGCTCCAGTTCCCGAACAGCTTCCGCCACGGGCAGAAGGAGATGGACCTGCTGGCGCGTCTGATTGAGCGGATACAACCGTTGGTGCCGGTGGTGGAGTTTCGCTCATCCGGGTGGATGAACACCGGAGTCTGGCAGTGGCTGCGAGGCCTGGAGGCTGCTATCTGTTGTGTGGACGAGCCGCCGCTCGAGGGCCTGCTGCCGCCGGAAACCGTGATGACCAGCCCGCGGATCGGCTACGTGCGTTTCCACGGCCGCAACACCGAGCGCTGGTACCACCATGACGACCCGGCTCAGCGCTACGATTACCTGTACTCCGACGAGGAACTGCTTGAATGGAAACGCGGAATCAGCTGGCTGGGAGAAAAATGCGACAAGACGTTCGTCGCGTTCAACAACCATCGCAACGGCCAGGCGGTAAACAACGCGAAACGGATGATGCAGTTGCTGGGCCTGAAACCGCCAGGGGTGGCCGAGGACCAGCGGAGTTTGTTATAAAGCGGGCGGACAAATAAGCCCGTCTCCGTCTTAAAACATATACTACCGGGGGGATAAAAAAGGGACACGGCATGCCGTGTCCCTTCGTTAATACGTCAAGCTCTCAGGCAGACTCCCGATCACGGTCCCTTCCAGAGGTACTTGAAAAACTCCGCGTCCGTCGAGAGGATCAGCGTGGTTGTGCTGTCGATTGACTTGTCATAGGCCTCCAGCGTCCGCACAAGCTTGTAGAACCCCCGGTCGCGGTTGTAGGCCGAGGCGTAGATTCTGGTCGCTTCGGCATCGCCCTCACCCTTGATTTCCTGCGACTTGCCTTCGGACTCGGCCATAATAATCATGGCCTGCTTGTCTGTCTCGGCCCGGATTTTCAGCGCTTCTTCCTCGCCCTCGCTACGGTACTGGTTGGCGATCCGGTTGCGCTCGGCCTCCATGCGGGCGAAAATCGCGTTCTCGTTCTCCTGGGGCAGGTCGGCGCGCTTGATCCTCACGTCCAGCACGTCGATCCCGTAGTCCTGGGTGAGTTCGTTGCATTTGCGGGTGACCGTTTCCATGATCTCGGCGCGCTTGGCGCTGATAATATCGTGGAACGCGTGCCGTCCCAGTTCGGTGCGGATCTCGGAGTAAATTATGTCACCCAGGCGCATTTGCGCTCCAGTTTCGTTCTGCACGGTCTGCAACACCTTGAGCGGGTCGGCAATACGCCATTTGGCGTAGTTATCCACGTAAAGCGTCTTCTTGTCCTGGGTCAGCACCTCGGTGGGCGCGCTGTCGTAGTCCAGCAGCCGTCGCTCGAAAACGCGCAGCTTGTGGACAAACGGAATGCGGAAGTGCAGCCCCGGCTGATCGGCTATTCTCACCGGTTTTCCGAACTTGGTCACCACAACCTGCTCGGTCTCCCAGACCCGGAACGTGCTGTTGGACCCGACAACCACCACCAGTACAATGAGTGCGAGTATTACGTTTTTACTGAAAGACATTTTATCGCTCCTTGACAACCGAATTCGGATTTAATTACAAGTAATCGCGGCGTTCCACCGGCCGCTATGGGTTATTTCCCGCAGGGGTAACGGAGCGCATGTCCAACAGCGGCATCAGGTTAGTGCCGTTGTTGCCGGTTTTAGCGATAAACTTTTTCACCCTCGGCATCACTTTTTCCATCGTCTCAAGGTACAACCGGGTTTCGGTCACCTGGGGAGCCAGCTTGTATTCTTTAAGCACGCTCTCGAACCTGTCGGCCTCGCCCCGGGCATGCAGGACACGCTGCTCGCTGTAGCTTTCGGCCTGACGGATCAGCTGCTCGGCCTGGCCCCTGGTGCGCGGGATAATGTCGTTCTGGTATCCCTGGGCCTGGTTGATATACTTGTTCTTGTCCTCCAGAGCGCTGGCCACGTCCTTGAACGCGTCCACCACTTCATCGGGCGGGTGTACGTCCTGCAACTGCACGGCCACGATCATCACTCCCGCGTTGTAGAGATCGAGTATCTCCTGGAGTTTTTGCTGGATTTCCTGCTGGATCTGGAACTTGCCATCGGTCAGGGCCTCGTCGATTTTATGATAACCGACCACCTGGCGCAGCGTGGCCTCGGAGGCGCTCTTAACCGACTTGTAAACGTCGCGGACCTCGAACAGGTAGGCCGCCGGGTCCTTGATCTTGAACTGGACGATCAGGTCGATATCGACGATATTCTCATCGCCGGTGAGCATCAGGCTCTCCTCGGGCATATCTTCGTAGCGCGCCTGCTGGCCCCGGTAAATCGTGCGGAAACCGATTTCCACCCGCTTGACCTCGGTCACCTGGGGGGTCTCGACAGATTCCACCGGGTAGGGCAGGTGATAATTCAGCCCCGGTTCGGTAACATTGGTCAACTTGCCGAAACGCAGCACCACACCGAGCTCGTCGGCCTGAACCATGTAAAATCCGCTGGCCATCCACAGTCCCAGCACCACGACCACGGCCAGCACGATCGTGTTGCGGCCCAGACTGGGCAGCTTTATCTCGGGAATATTGACTTCGAAATCTCCGGCTGGCATGCGGACCTCCGATGCAAGTTAGACGGCAAAGGGCAATAATCTCCAGCAATGGACTCACTCATGAGAGGCTTAATCTAGGTTGAGACAGGACGGTTTGTCAAGCAGAACCGGTATGGTCGCATCTATCTTGCGGGAAAATAGT
This sequence comes from Gemmatimonadales bacterium, assembly GCA_024278175.1. GTDB lineage: Bacteria > Gemmatimonadota > Glassbacteria > GWA2-58-10 > GWA2-58-10 > JAJRTS01. The sequence goes on from JAJRTS010000036.1 coordinate 57,232, forward strand.
GAGTTGCATTCAGTTGCACTTACCCTCGACAATGTCCCGCAGCAGGGCGAGTACATCGAGCAGGCTGTATGCCCCGTCGCCGTCGCGGTCCAGGACATTCGCATCCGGATTGGCCCGGCCCAGCAGGACCATGCCCAGCACGTCGAGAATGTTACTGCTCCCATCGCCGTTGAAATCGCAGCTCAACTGTTGGGGGACAAGCAGCTCCCGCTCCTCTTTTTCGATCAGCAGGTTGTCGATCCACAGGCTCTGGGGCTGGGGCGCTCCGCCGGGCAGATAGGGCAGGAGCATCAGTTGGTTGAACTTCATGTCCGGATACTGGCCGGTGCGGTACATGACATCACTGTAGTCCATTACCAGTTTCCCGTCGAATTTACTGCGGGCCACGCCGTTGGCCACCCCCTTGCCGTCCACGATGGTGTTGAGTTGAAAATGGGATTCCACGTGATGCCAGTCCCCTTTGTAATAACCACCCTGGTCGTCGCGAAAGTATACGGTGTCCGATTTGAGATGCTTGAGGTTGAACAGTGCCTCATCCCCGGCCCTGGTGAAATAGATCGCCCGATGGCTGTCCGAGTTGCCGTTACCGCCCGCGACAGCGCGATTTTCGGTCTCGCCGGTAAGGTCCTCCCCCAGGCGCAGGGTGTCGATATTGAGGATATCGCGCATCCCGATGTTTATCCCGCCGTCGAGGTGGTCGAGGAAGACAGTGAGGCGGGATGTGACCGGATTGGCCCACTGCCCGTCCTCGCCGGTGACAAACCAGAACAGTGCCGGCGGGAACAGCGAGTCGACGGCGAAACTCCAGTTATCGCTGAATTTGATGTCGTAACTGACCGTCAGCCCCTGCGCGGCATCCAACAACTTACGGCCGCCGCTGGCCCCGGGACTCTTATCCCCCTGCGCCAGCCAGTTGAACACAGTGGCGCCGCCGCTGTCTCCCGCTCCGGCGCCGGGATCGACAACCATACCCGGCCCATCGTACCAGCCCCGCGACGCCCAGTCGGCGTCATCAAAATTTTCCTCGAACAGCAGGAAACTCTGGACCGGCGGGGGTACGGCAGGCAGTTCCTGCTCGTCCCTGATAATCTTTATCTCGTCGATCCAGAAGCTCTGGGAATGGGGCACTCCGGGTCCGTAGTAGGGAAGCAGCAGGTACTGGTCGATTTTCATACCCGGATTCTGCCCGGTACGGAACATCACGTCGTGGTGGTCAATCAGCAGCGAGTCGTCGACCCAGAGCTGGAGGACGCCGTTGGCCACCCCGATCCCGTCGATTATGCTGTTAAGCTGAAAATGAGCCACCACCTTGTGCCAGTCGTTTTTGTAATAAGATCCCTGTTCGTCGCCAAAAAAGATCGTATCCGCACTCCAGTACTTGTTGTTCCGGTAGTAGCCGTTGTAGAGATAGGCGCTTCCCCCATGGCCGTCCGGATCACCGTTACCGCCGGCCACCGAGCGATTTTCCGTGATCCCGACCAGGTTTTCCCCGACCCGCGACTGGTCGATATTCTGTCCGTCCTGGACCAGCAGCTTCGGCACTCCGTCCACAACCTCCACATACAGGGTCAGATGGGTGTGCGCCGGTCCGTCGAAATCGCCGTTCTTGTTGGTCATGAACAGATTCAGGTGCGGGTGCCAGCCCAGCCCGGTCCATTCCCAGTTATCGCTGAACTTCATATAACAGCTCATCGTGAACCCCTCGACCGGATCAAACTTCACCCTTGCCCCTTTGGAATTGGCCGTCGTGGCTCCCTGGGCCGGCCAGGTGAAAACCGCCGAGCCGCCGCTGTCGCCCACCCGGTTTACGCGGTCCAGCACCATGTCCGGACCGTCGTACCAGCCGCGCGAGCTCCAGTCGTCATCGTCGAAATGCTCCTCGAACAAGACGATCTCCTGGGCCACGGCCCGTCCAATAACCATAAAAGCAATCGCTACAGCACATCTCAACGTTCCAGGCAGGATTTTTCCTGAAAAAAAACATGGGTACATCGTTTTTCTCCGGTGGAGTGTCGGCAGCGCAACGCAAGGAAGGTAAAGTATTCTTTTTTATTATACGAAGGAGAAAGAAAGTATGTCAAGAAGCTCAGGCGGGGACGAATACCGTGAATTGGATGCAGTTTACGTTCTCGACAATATCCTTTACGGCAAAACCCTGGGCGCGAAGGCTGCGCAGGATATCCCGGCCGGTGCCGCCGCCATCGGCGATCACAACGAGGTCTTTACCCGCGCCTATCCGGTCAAGTTCGAGCTTGATCCGCACGAAATTCATCGGGCAGGGAGTTCCCCTGAGGTCCAGCTTATGCTTTCCGGTAGCTGTCATGATCAGCGCCGGTAGTTTTCGGCCGAAAGAGTGGTTATCCCCGGGTTCCGCGAACAAACCGGGCAGGAAGGGTCAACCGCCGCAGCGGCGGATGAAAATCTCATTTTGAGGCAATTGAAAGACAAAACCCTGCCCGTGAGCCGCTGGCCGATTCCAGTGACTGACTTGATCGCCTCGGCCGCCTGAACACTGCCCAGCACTCCCACCGCCGCGCCCAGTACGCCGCTGCCCGCGCAGTCAGGCGTCTCATCGGCCGGGGGCTGCTCCGGGATCAGGCAGCGCAGGCAGGGGGCGGAGCCCGAGGGAGGCTCCCAGGTGAACGCCTGTCCTGCGAACCCCAGCACACCGGCGTGGGAAAACGGCTTGCCGGCTATCACGCAGGCGTCGTTGATCAGGTACTTGGCCGCGAAATTATCCGTGCAGTCGGCCACGAAGTCATAGCGCCCGATCAACTCAAGGGCGTTATCGGCGGTCAGGCGCTCCCGCACGGTCTCCACTTCCACATCCGGGTTGAGCTCCAGCACCATGGCCGCGGCCGACTCGACCTTAGGCGCGCCAAGCGAGCGGGTGGTGTGCAGCACCTGGCGCTGAAGGTTGCTCAGTTCCACGGCGTCCGGATCGACCAGCCCCAGCCGCCCCACTCCGGCGGCCGCCAGATACAGCGAAGCCGGCGAACCAAGTCCGCCGGCTCCGACAATCAGTACGCCGGCAGCGCGCAGCTTCCGCTGACCCTCCACTCCAATCTCGGCCAGCACGATATTGCGACTGTAGCGCTCGATCTGTTGCTCGTCCAACTCCATCAGTTCCTAAAGAGGGGCGTTGAAATATAGACCTTCAACGCCTTGGAATGAAAAATATCGTTTGCTCGGCTGTCAAGGGCAAGGCAAGCCGTTTCGCCCCTAACCTGCACAATAGTCAGTATTGGTCTGTTTCGGCTCCCGATATTCGTTGTGACTCATTGTGGTTTGAAACGGCCCTTGACAGCCTTTTTACCCTGAATTGATTATTTTTCAACACGCTCCCTAAATATCCGCATAGAGTGGATGGCTGAGGTAACGCTCCCCCGTGCTGGGCAGGACGGCCACGATCAGCTTCCCCTTGTTCTCCGGACGGCCGGCCACCTGAAGAGCCGCGTGGATAGCGGCTCCGCTGGAAACTCCGGCGAAAATCCCTTCCTCGCGGGCCAGACGGCGGGCGGTTTCGATCGACTGCTCCGTGCTGACTTTAACAATCTCATCGACCACATCCATGTTGAGGATATCCGGCTTGAACCCGGCGCCGATTCCCTGAATCTTGTGCGGCCCCGGCTTCCCTCCGGAGAGCACCGCGCTTTCCGTGGGCTCGACGGCGATGCATTTGAACCCGGGCTTCCGCTCCTTTATCACTGCGCCCACACCGGTGATCGTACCGCCGGTGCCCACACCGGAGATCAGGATGTCCACCTTGCCATCGGTATCGTTCCAGATTTCCTCGGCGGTTGTACGGCGATGGATATCGGGATTGTCCGGATTCTTGAACTGCTGGGGTAAGAACGAGTTGGGTGTATCCGCGGCCAGCTCCTCGGCCTTTTCCACCGCACCTTTCATTCCCTGGTCACCGGGAGTGAGCACCAGCTCTGCGCCGAGCGCCTTAAGGATACTGCGCCGCTCGACCGTCATCGTGTCCGGCATCGTCAGGATCAAACGGTACCCTCTGGCCGCGGCCACAAACGCCAGGGCGATACCGGTATTGCCGCTGGTGGGCTCGATTATCACCGAGTCTTTATTGAGCTTGCCGGCCTTCTCCGCCGCCTCGATCATGTTCACCCCGATCCTGTCCTTGACCGAACCGAGGGGATTGAAAAACTCCAGTTTGGCCGCTATCGTGGCATCGACACCGGCACTCATGCGGTTGAGCCTGACCAGCGGCGTGCGGCCGACAGTCTGCGTAATGTCATCATAAATCCTGCCCATGGTTACTCTCCCCTCTGAATACAGACCGGCAATTTAGCTGAAACCGCTAATCTTAACATACTACAAATACTACAAATCACCAAACAAACCACAACTGCATTATCGCCCCTAAGATACTCAAGGTACTGCAACAACTGCAATCGCCCCTTTAGCAGCGTGTTGAAATATTACAAAAGTATGGGAACATGGTTGTCAAGGGCCGTTTCCCGCCGTTGCCGGCTCAAACCGGAGTGGGTGATGCAACTGCCAGGTATATCACAAGTAACAGGATCAGCAAAAGAAACGGCTTGCCTTGCCCTTGACAACCAATCAGGCGACAAATTTCATTCCAGGGCGTTGAACGTTTTTATTTCAACGCCCCTCTAGATCATTATCTCGATTGTATTAGTAGACAACATAATTCGGGAAAGACCGCTTGTCAACAACCTGTGATGGCTTCTGTCGGCAATTATCCCGGCAGCGAACCCGTCTCAAGCCAGCGCAGAAATTCCCGCAGAGCCGCGGCGCGATGGCTCACTCTGTTTTTTTCCGCTGAATCGAGTTGGGCGAACGATTTGTCGAGAGGAGGGTAGTAAAACAGGGGGTCGTAACCAAACCCGCCCTCGCCCACCGGCCGGCTCAGGATAATCCCATCGGCCCGGCCCGTGAACGTAAGCGGCGGCATTGACGGGCGACAGAGCGCGATGCAGCAATGGAAGGCTGCGCCGCGGCCACCTGGCGGGACACCGTCCAGTTTGCGCAGCAGCAGGTCGTTGTTATCCTGGTCCGTGGCATCCGCCCCGGAAAAACGCGCGGAATATATTCCCGGAGCGCCGCCGAGGTAATCCACCGCCAGCCCGCTGTCATCGGCCAGCGTGGGCAGAGCGCTGCGGGATTGCCAGCACCCGGCCTTGATCAGCGCGTTCTCGCAATAATTTTTGCCGTTCTCGTCCGGAGGTGTCCGGTCGCCTTCCGGGATATCCGCCAGCCCCAGCACCTTTATGTCCCGCCCGGCCAGCAACGCCTTCAATTCCGCTATTTTGCCCATGTTGGCCGTGGCCAGCAGCAGCTTATTCTCAGCCAATGCCCAGCACCTCTTGCTGGAGTTCGATCAGCTCGGCGATCCCCCCGGCGGCCAGGTCGAGCAGCTTGTCGAACGCCGGGCGGCCGACAGGCTTTTTCTCCGCCGTGCCCTGGACTTCCACCAGAGCGCCGCCGCCGGTCATCACCACGTTGACATCCGCATCCGCGTTGCTATCGAGCGGGTAGTCGAGATCAAGCACCGGTTTGCCCTCGACCAGCCCCACGCTGACAGCCCCGATCAGAACCTTGCAGGGATGAGCCGCCAGCTTGCCCTGGCTCACCAGGCAGGCCAGCGCGGCGTAAAGCGCCACCATCGCCCCGTTAATCGCACAGCAGCGCGTGCCGCCATCGGCCTGGATCACATCGCAGTCGAGCGTAACCGTGCGCTCACCCAGCGCGGCCATGTCCACACTCATGCGCAGACTGCGCCCGATCAGGCGGCTGATCTCCAGCACACGCCCCCCTGCTCCCAATCTTGTACGCTCGCGCCGCTGACGGGTGTTGGTGCTGCGCGGCAGCATGCCGTACTCGGCTGTTACCCAGCCCCGCCCCCTGCCTTCCAGAAACGCTGGGACCTGTTCTTCCACCGTGGCGGTACAGAGCACTCTGGTAGCACCCATCGTGGCCATGCATGAGCCCTCGGCGTGGATCGACACCGCCGTTTCGAAGCCGGCGGGCCGCAGGGAGTTCCAGGGCCTGATCGTTTTATCGGTAACGCTCATCGGTTTATTCCCTTTCACTTGATATTCAGTTTTATCGAGCCTGTAGGCTTAAAATAACAGCTTTGGGAGCGGGGACAAGTGTGGGCGTGGCAGGTGACGGACCCGGGGCAAGCGGGCCTCGGTTTGTTTTGGGGTAACTTACTGTTGGGCAGTGCATTATTAAAGCCGCCCACGCAAGCTGCCGATATAAATAATATGCGCTGTTAATCGCAGGACAATGGAGGCGAGCTACCTTGTTGCTGAAAAAGACACTGATATTTACCAGTCTGGTGATGGCGCTGAGCGCTCTGCTGGCGCTCTGGCTGTTCGACAGGCTGATGGTGCTCAACGGCCGCGATAGCGGACGCAAGTTTTTCGCCCGACCGAGCATGCCTCTGGGTGCTCCTCAACCCAAAATGCAGTTGCATTCCCTGCGCCGCTCCGCCTGATTTTTTACAGTGAAGCCTCACCCGTTCTTGACAACCCTTCCCATAAAACGTATCTTTCTTACAATCAATTTTGTCAGAAAAAATGCGGGCGTAATTCAATGGTAGAATGTCAGCTTCCCAAGCTGGACGTCGTGGGTTCGAGTCCCATCGCCCGCTCCATACTGACGCGGGTTTGCCGGGTTTGGCCTTCGGTAATTTTCCTTATGGTGGCGGGAAAACTGACCATTTGTTGACCATTTCGGCAAACTCGCTACAGCCCCGGCCCACCAGCCGGGGTTTTTCATTTCCTCAGTCTCGGCAAATCAGAAAGATACTCCCCCACTGCCTTGCGGTCCTATGTGACATACCGGTCTGTCGTTGAGCTGTCTCCAGCCGGAGATCGTCAAGGCTGCCCCCCCCAGGTCTCTGGCGGTTGTTGCATACACATGCCGGAGGTGTCCGCCATCTTGCAGCAATGTTACTCCGCCACGACCTCGATAAACACGCTGTCGCTGTTGAAAGCGGTGAAGATACCCAGCCCGCCGGTAACGTTGGTCAGCGGTTCGTTAAGGTCCCGCGGGTCCTGATTGCGGGAGAGAAACAGATCAACATATTCCTGGTTGACACGGTAAACTTTTACCTTGTGAGTACCCAAATACGTCACCGAGCGACGGGTGATCCGGTATTCCCCGGAATTGACCGGAATCGAAACGAACCTCCGTGGCCGCCGGTTCCCGAATCCGGCAGGCGGCTCGAAAACAGGCGTGGGATCGCTCTCGATATTTTCGAGTGTTACATAGTAGCTCCCGCCCTCCGGGTTCGCCCAGGTTACCTGTACCGCAGTGGTGTCATCGTTCAGGAACAGCGGCCTGCCGAGACCGAAACCAAGCTCCCGGACTCCGAGTTGATCAGGGTAAACGGCTACCTGCGTGGGCTTTGAAGGTACAACGGTCGTGGCGGAAGCTACCCGGTCCAAGTACGCGATTTCGATCATGAACTCAGCGCCCGCCTCCACACTCAGCTCGCTGCCGGGATAATCGTAAAAGCCCGGACGTCCGGCGGTGGGCTGAAGCGCGTACCTGATCCCCTCCCTGGTCAGGTATACTTCAGCGTCGCTAACAGGCGGCGCCACCGAGTCCTCGCTGCCGAGCACCAGCGAGGAGGTCAGCCTGATCTCGGTTACCGGCTCCCCGGCGAACAGATAAGCCCTGATCACCACCAGATCCGCTTCCGGCACCAGCGGGGATTCGTCCGTACACCCCAGCCCAACCAGCAGCGGAATAACCGCTAATGCTGTAATGTATTTGAGCACGGCAGCCCTCCTGAGAAGCGTGTCGTAAAACAATGAAAGTATTGGCATCGGACCCTGTCAAGGGCCGTTCTTCATTGTGCCAGCCAAAAGCAAGCGAGAGCAATGGGACTGCGATGAATAACATAAATAGCAGCATTATTAACAGGAACGGCTTGCCTTGCCCTTGACAACCTGCCCAAGCTGAATATTTCACTCGAGGGCGTTGATAGTTTTTTTCAACGCCCCTCCTAGCGTGAATAGATCTGCACGAAAATTGTCGGCGTAAAACCCAGCATGGTCACGTCGGTAACCGCAACCGGCTGGACGTCGAGGTCGTACTGTCTGTACCAGACATTCCTGTTGTTGTAAAGGTTGAAAACAGACAGCCCCACCACCCACTTGGCCGGATCCGTGTAGAACGTGCGCGAGATGCTCAAATCCAGGCGATGGTAGTTTGGCAGGCGCTGGCTGTTCTTGTCGCTGACGTGGATGTAACTGAACTCGCTTCCATCGAGCAAGTCCACGTAATACTGGGATATCGGCGCGGTGTAAGCCTTGCCGGTGGCGTAAACCCAGGTGGCCGCGAGTTCCCAGTCGCCCAGCCGGTACTTGCCCACGACATTAAACTCATGGGTCCTGTCGTGGGAGGCCGGGAATGCCTGCCCGCCGTTGAGGTCGGGGAAGGTGTACTCCACCTTGCCGAGGCTGTAGCCGAACCAGCCGTTGAGCTTCCCGCTCTTTTTCTGCAGCAGGAAATCAATCCCCCTGGCGCCCCCCCGGCCCTGGAAGAAACCGCGTTCCACTTCCTCGCGCCGGCCGTTGCGCAACACGTACTGCACACGCCGGGTGTACTCCAGCAGGTTATCGAGGTCCTTGTAATAGCCCTCGACGTCGAACAGAAAATCATCGGTCTCGTAGCTTGCCCCGGTGATATAGTGCTCGGCGAAATTCGGGACTCTTTCCTCATCGGCCAGAATCCAGAAATCCCGGCCGCCATCAAGCACGTTCTCGTTGGCGATCCGGTTGACGAACTGGTGGTATCGTCCCCAGGCCCCCTTAAGCTTAATCCGATCCGACAGGGAATAAATCATGCTGGCCCTCGGCTCGAAATACAGCTCGCTGGTCTTGTCGTAATGCACGCCCCGCGCACCGATTGTCAGTTCCAGGTCGGGACTGATCCGCCACAAGTCCTGAAGGTAGAAATTAGCCTGCCGCGACTTTGTTCCCAGGGCCAGCAATTGAATCGTATCGTTGAGAGCGGTAAAATAGTGGGATTTGAACATGGAGACGCCCAGGCCGAACTTGAGATCGTGGCTGTTGCTGGCCCGGAACTCGTTGTCCAGGCGAATCGTGATGTCGTCAACAGCGTTGTCCTCGTTTGTGGCCGCGCCCCCGCCGCGGAAAAAGCCCACGCTGTCGGCCAGGGCACTGCCGGTAAAGCTGGTGCTGCGCTCGTAGGTGCTGAAATACGACGAGTACGAGGCCATCGCGCTGGAATAGAGCCTGTCATGAAACCTGCGGGACCATTTGCCGCTGACTCCCGTGTTGCCCCAGGTTGTCAGTTCCTCTCGCTGACGGCTGATATCCTGACCCGCGACGAAATCATTGTTGTTGCCCAAAAAAGCGAAGTTGTTTCCGCTCATGTTCCGGGACTGATCCAGATTGTCCTTGCCCCGGTAGAAACTCAGCGAGAAGATGTCCTTGTCCGTTGGCGTCAGGGTCAGCTTTGTGTTGAAGTCGTAAAAGTAGAAATCCGGCCGCTCGCTGACCGTGGCGAACCGCCCACCTCCCCTGCCGCCGGGTCCGCCGCCACCGGGCCCGCCC
>JAJRTS010000037.1 GCA_024278175.1 Gemmatimonadales bacterium
CTCTGGGCGGCCTGGCTATCGCCATCGGCATGATGGTCGATGGCGCGATCGTGATGGTCGAAAACGCGGACCGGATGCTGCGCCAGGCTGATCCCGCGGAATCCCGGATTCATATCGTGGCCCGGGCATGCGAGGAGGTCGGCAGGCCGATTGTGTTTGCCGTTTCAATAATCATTGTTGTTTTTCTCCCGCTCTTTACCCTGCAGGGAGTAGAAGGCAAGACTTTCCGCCCATTGGCTTATACTGTCGCGCTGGCAATTACCGGCTCGCTCCTGTACGCCGTGTTCCTGGCTCCGATATTGACCCACCTTTTCATGCGGAAACCCGCTGTCAGGCAGTCCGGGCAAGACGGCATGGAACAGGGCCTGATACGCCGGCTGCTGGTTCTGTACCGGCCGGTTGTCTCCTTTTTCATCGAACGGAGGAAGTTGGCGGTTGCGCTCTCGGGCGCGCTGCTGGTTCTGGGAGCCTTTGCCCTGACCAGGCTGGGCTCGGAGTTTACTCCGGAGTTGCAGGAAGGGACTATGGTCGTACGCTTGACCATGGCTCCTTCGATCTCGATCGATGAGAGTAAGCGGGTTACCATGATCGTGGAAAAAAAGCTGATGCAGATCCCCGAGGTGCGCGAAGTCGTAAGCCGCATCGGGCGGGGAGAGGTCGGCGCGCATACCGATCCGGTTAACAGCGCCGAGATGTATGTTCTCTTCAAGCCCCGCTCACAATGGAGGACCGCCGAGAATCAGGAGGACCTGGAGTTGGTAATCCGGGAACATTTGGGCGATATCCCCGGTGTCCTGATGAACTTCACTCAGCCTATCGTGATGACAATCGATGAGTTGCTTGAAGGAGTTCGCGCGGAGCTGGCAATCAAGCTTTTCGGCGATGACCTGGGTATATTGAAGCAAAAGGCCGACGAGATTGCGGCGGTTGTCACAGCAGTGCGCGGCGCGGCGGATGTGCAGGCGGATCAGGTAAGCGGCACTCCGCAGTTGCTCATCCGCGTCAACCGGCAGGCCATTGCCCGTTACGGGATAAACGTCTCGGAAGTGCAGTCGGTTATCCGTGCCGCCGTGGGCGGCGAGGTAGCCGGACAAATATTCGAGGGTATCCGGCGGTTTGATATTCTTGTTCGATACCGCCCTGAAAACAGGAGCACAGCCCAGAGCGTCGGGCAAATTCTGATTCTGGGACCAGGAGATATAAAGGTGCCGTTGGCGGAACTGGCGGAGATTAAAGAAATAATCGGTCCGCGCCAGATTACCCGACAGAACAACCAGCGTTTTATTACTATCCAGTGCAATGTCAACGAGCGGGACATCGTCTCCTTTGTGGAAGAGGCGCAACAGGCGATTGACGAGAAAGTGGAGCTTCCCCCCGGCTATCTGGTTACCTGGGGCGGACAGTACAAACTTCAGCAGGAAGCGAATAAACGCCTGGCCCTGGTTATCCCGATCACCCTGTTGATTATTATCCTGTTGCTCTATTCCAGTTTTAATTCCCTGAAGAACTCGGTGCTGATCCTGCTCAACATACCGCTGGCCCTGGTGGGAGGAATAGTAGGACTTTGGCTCACCGGGCAGAATCTCTCGGTGCCGGCAACGGTCGGTTTTATCGCTTTATTAGGCATCGCACTGGAAAACGGCATGGTGCTGGTAACCTACCTGAACCAGCTCCTGCGGGAAGGGATTCCCGTCGATGAAGCTTCCGCCAAAGGAGCATGCCTCCGCCTGAGGGCGGTTCTGATGACCGCGGCCACCACGGCCCTGGGACTGATTCCCCTGCTTTTTGCCAGTGGAACAGGCAGCGAAGTGCAGCGGCCGTTGGCCACGGTAGTTGTCGGTGGCCTGGTAACGTCTACTTTCCTGACTTTGCTTGTAATCCCTTCGCTCTACAAGTGGTTTGCAATCGATCCGGAAAGCGAAGTCAACGATGTCTAATTGCTCTGGAGATAGAATCGGATGAAAGAAATAAAGGCTTATATCAAACCGCACAAGCTTACAGCGGTAACACTGGCCCTCCACAAGCTGGAAGGCCTGACGGGGATGAGCGTGGTCGACGTACGCGGATTCGGCCGCGGCAAGGCTAAGGATGCCCCGTATCGGATAGTTGAAGATCTGGTCGATTATATTCCTCATGTGAAAATCGAGATTGTCTGTCTGGATGAACTCGTCGAGGATATCGTCTCCACGATAGAAAATATTGCTCATACAGGTCTGCGGGGGGACGGGAAAATCTATGTAAGCAGCGTGGAAGAAGCTGTCCGCATTGCAACCGGTGAGCGTGGCAACAGTGCGGTTTGATAAGGTCTCAACATTGTACCGGGCTTGACAAGCTTAAGCATGGGTACAATTAGTGTTATTTAATAAGGTCAACCTTGTCGACAACGGTTTGATCGACAAAAAACCCTCGCGGCTTGACGCGGGGTTACTGCCATAATAATCAGGAGTGATGATGGGCGGATTGAGTTTCAAGATCCGTGGTATGGACTGCGCGGAGGAGGTTGCAATCCTCAAGCGCGAATTAGGTCCACTTGTGGGGGGAGCTGATAATCTTGCTTTCGATTTGATTAATGGAAAGCTGATTCTGAACCCCCGGGGAGAGCCGCCCGCTGAAGCGGACGTTATTCGTGCTGTTGCCGGCACGGGGATGGTGGCCGTGCCCTGGGGAGAGCATCTCAACCAGCCCAGCCACGATGGAGGTCTCTGGGCCGCGCATGGCAGGAGTGTTTTAACGGTTGCCAGTGGAGTTTTATTGGCCCTCGGGTTCATGGTTCATTTCCTGGAGCATAATTTTATCGACGCATTGTCCGGAGGTGGAGCAGGTGAGCACCGATTCCCCGTTTTTTCTATCGCTTTCTATCTCTCGGCGATAGTAACCGGCGGCTGGTTCATCTTTCCAAAGGCGTTTTATGCAGCGAAAAAACTCCGGCCGGATATGAACCTGCTCATGATTGTGGCGGTCCTGGGCGCTCTCGCCATCGGGGAATGGTTTGAAGCCGCAACGGTAACTTTCCTGTTCGCGGTTGCCCTGCTGCTGGAATCCTGGAGTGTCGGACGCGCGCGCAGGGCCATCGGCGCCCTGATGGACCTCTCTCCGGGCAAGGCGCGATGCGTTCGTTCCGAGGATGGTGACATCGAGGAAAAGCCGGTGGAGGAGGTCCCGGTCGGCGCCACTGTCCTGGTCCGGCCCGGCGAGAAAATCCCCTTGGACGGTATTTTACTCAAGGGGTCGACTACGGTAAATCAGGCCCCCATTACGGGTGAATCCATGCCGGTGCGGAAAAAAGCGGGTGACGTGCTTTTTGCCGGGACGATTAACAACGATGGCGCCATCGAATTTGAGACGACGAAACCGGCCGGCGATTCCACCCTGGCGCGGATTCTGAAAATGGTGGAAGAAGCTCAATCGCGCCGGGCAGCGAGCGAGCAATGGGTGGAATCTTTCGCGCGATACTATACACCGGCCATGATGGTACTGGCGCTTTTTATCGCCGTTGTACCGCCCTTGTTCTTTGGCGGCTTGTGGTATACATGGATCTATCAGGCCCTGGTCATCCTGGTTATCGCCTGTCCTTGCGCCCTGGTTATTTCCACCCCTGTCAGTGTCGTTGCCGGCCTGAGCGCCGCCGCGCGCGCCGGCGTGCTGATCAAGGGGGGGATCTACCTGGAAATGCCAGCTCGTTTAAAAGTAATTGCCGTGGACAAAACGGGAACGCTCACGAGCGGGAAACCGGAGGTCCAGGAGATCGTACCCCTGAACGGACACAGCACGGATGAATTGCTGGAGCGTGCCGCCTCTTTGGAAGCTTCCAGCGATCATCCTATGGCCCGTGCAATTCTGCGAAAAGCAGAGGCCGCCGGGATCGATTTTTCGCGCGCAAAAAACTTTCAGGCCATTAAGGGTAAAGGCGCTGAAGGCTATCTCGCCGATCGCCTGTTCTGGATCGGCAGCCACCGGTTGCTCCACGAAAGAGCGGGGGAATCACCCGCAATCCATGCAAAGGCTTTGGAATTGGAGAGCGCGGGGCATTCCGTGGTCGTAATCGGCAGCGATCGGCACGTGTGCGGTCTGATCAGCGTGGCCGATGCAATCAGACCGGAATGCTTCAGCGCCATGGAGGAACTCAAGCGCTCAGGTGTCCGGAAGATCGTTATGTTGACAGGTGACAACGAAGGCACGGCTTACGCCGTGGCCGGGGCAAGTGGCGTGGATGAGTTCAAAGCCGAGCTGCTGCCTGAAGATAAATTGCATCAGGTCGAAGCTCTGGTAGCCCAATACGGGCATGTCGCGATGGTTGGAGATGGGGTCAATGATGCTCCGGCCATGGCTGCGGCCACTCTGGGCGTGGCCATGGGGGCCGCCGGGACGGACGCAGCCATCGAAACGGCGGATATCGCACTGATGTCCGACGACCTTGGCAAGCTCGCCTGGCTGGTCAATCATTCCCGCCGTACTCTGAAGATAATAAAGCAGAATATCGTTTTTGCCTTGAGTGTCAAGGCCCTGTTTATCGGGCTTGCCCTGGCGGGATTAGCCACGCTCTGGATGGCCATCGCCGCTGACATGGGCGCATCTTTACTGGTTATATTCAACGGCTTGAGGTTGTTAAGGGGGGCGTTGGAATAAAACTCCCGGGCGCCTTCAAATGAAATATTGCGCCTGGTTGGTCCCCCAGGGGCAAACCGCGAGCGTTCGGTGTTAATCGAGGAGAATTCCTCGCGGCTCGGCTGCGGGGTAAGCTGTAGCATTTAGAAGAGGAGAGCTTAAATCCCCCCCGGCCCCCCTCTAACAAAGGGGGAAGCAAGTCTCCCTGGGGCAAAGGGGTGCCCGCTGGAAGCGGGCGGGGGGCAGCAGGAGTGCATTTCAGGAGCCCGGAATTTCCTTAAGCTGATCAATCACGTATTCGATCTCGTTTATTGTCGTTGACCTTCCCAGGCTGAAACGAATAGCCCCCATCCCTGATTCTTTCGTCACACCCATTGCTTTCAGTACCGGTGAGAGCACAACGGATCCTGCATGGCAAGCCGATCCGGTGGAAGCCGCTACTCCCTCGAGCTTTGTGAGAATTTCGGCTCCGGACCGGCCGACGAAGGACACATTCAAAGTATTCGGGAGCCGTTGGGTGGGATGACCGTTCAGGACAACACGTTCCCCGAATGACTCGCGTAAGCTGTTCCAGAAACGGTCCCGCAGTTTTTTCACTGTTGGCATCCCGATCCAGGAACGGGCTAGGTCGCAGGCCGCTCCCAGGGCGACATCCAGCAGCACGTTCTCAGTGCCCGCTCGTCTGCCCGCTTCATGCCCTGCCCCGTGGACAAACGGTTCAAGTTCTGTCCCTTGCTTGATATAAAGCGCGCCCACGCCTTTCGGAGCATATACCTTGTGACCCGCTATCGACAGAAGGTCTACTCCTGACTCCGAGATGCTGGCGGAAATCTTGCCAACCGATTGAGCTGCATCAGTGTGAAATAATATCCCCCGCTCGCCGGTGATCCGCCCGATCTCCGCCAGGGGCTGGATCGTTCCCACCTCGTTGTTGGCGTGCATAATACTGACTAAAACAGTCCGGTCGGTGATAGCCCCGCGGACATCGTCCGGGTTAACCATCCCGGTCCCATCCACCGGAAGATATGTCACCTCGGCGCCCAGTCTCTCCAGGAACCGGCAAGGCTGGATCGTTGCCGGGTGTTCCACCTGTGAGGTTATAATATGGCTCCTCCGGCCCCGCTGAGAAAAAAATACTCCCTTGATAGCGTGATTGTTGCTCTCGGTGCCCCCACTTGTAAACACGATCTCTTGTGGACGGCAGCCCAGCAAATCCGCCACCTGCACGCGTGCGTGCTCCACCGCCTCTCTGGCCGGCTGACCGGCCCAATGGGAACTCGAGGGATTGCCGAAATGATCGGTCAGGAACGGCCGCATGGCTTCGGTTACCTCCGGCGCGATCGGAGTGCTGGCGTTGTAATCCAGGTAGATTTTATTCATTTCTCGAGTACGCCTCTCCAATTCGCAGACCTCCAATCTCTGGTTCCGGCTGAACTGTGGTAGTTCATATGCAACTACAATGAAATATTATTTACGCAGTTTGTCGAACGTGATTCGGCTTTTGCAGCCTGACAATTGAGTAAACATATTACGAATTGTCGTTTGGAGCAAAAAAAACAAGGCGGGAGCGCGCGCGTCTCCCGCCATATTTCAGATTAAAGAGTATGGAACTCTTTTACTTCTTGGCTCTCGGCTTTGCCTTGGAGTCTTTATTCTCCGAAGGCAGGCATCCACATCCACAAGGGTTCCGCTTCTTGTCGGTCATCTTTATCACCTCCTTTCCAAGTTTATATGATTCCTTTTTGTGACCATATGGTCTCGCGGTCCACGGATCCGCGCTTCAAGTTAGTAAACACATCATAATCCCAATGTTGCTTTGGCAATGTCTTGGCGGAAGCCACTCGGATGTCTTGAAATGAAGCATCAGTCCCCGGGCATCTCGAAAGAGGCGTTCGACGATGTAGCCGCGGCAATACCCATGGCCCCCAAGTACCTGTATCGATTTGTTAGTGACGTCAACGGCCATCTCGGATTTTTGTTCCATGGCAATTTTCCTCCTTTCTACCAGCCTGTAAGACGATATAATTTATCTTTTAAGTAAATACTTAATTAGTAGTAAAAAAAATCATACTTTCTCTTCCATTCCCTCGATTCGGTTCCGCACTTCTTTTAGCTGCTTCTCGAGTTCGCGTTCGTACTTTTTCAAAAGGGCAAGTTTGTCTCCGGCCTTGCCGAGTGTCGACTCACGAATCTGTCCAGTTCCTTCACATCCACAAGAGCAAACTTCGGAAAGAAGTTCCCGGCATTTTCCCAAGGCCGCCGGGTCTACTTCATATGGTAGCCAGTATCCTTTCAGTTCATTCCGGACCAATCCAGCATATCTGAGAGCCTTGAGGTGTTGCGAAACGGCGGATGGACTGATGCCTAAAATCCCCGACAACTCGTTTACACACAATGATCCCTTCTGCTTCAGAAGTTCAATGATCCTGATGCGCGACTCGACTCCAAGCACCTTAAATAACTCAGCTTGCACACTGTTCATTAGAGGACTCCGTTTTAGTATCCACTTAAATACTAAATCAGCATGAGCTAATTGTCAAGATATCTTTAAAAAATATTTTGAGACGGTGATTATGTCATTCTAAACTACACGGTATAAATGTCATTTTTTGCAAGAGGAAAGTACCAATCTTACCCTCCTTGGCGGTCTTCCAGCTTAGCGGTTGCTGGCGGGATTGCCGAAGTGATCGATCAGAAAAAACCTAATAGCCTCCACAGCCTCCGGCGCGACCGGAGTGCTGGCGTTGTAGTCCAGGTAGATTTTATTCATTTTGCCGGATTCTCTCGCAAAGATTCAGAATTCAAAACGAGCCGACTGTTCAGGGGGGAGTTGTTCCTTTTTCTCCACCGAAAAAAATAAAATAAGAAAATTTGCGCCTTTAAGGACATAATTTTCGAGAAACACTATAGACCACTGATGGGGCATAAGGATCGTACGATGACGGACCGGTTGTGTAACGATTGATCTCAATAGCCGCGGGGACAAAACCAGACTTGACGCCAGTATTGCATAACTAGAAAACCCCGGTGGACAGGCCGGGGTTTTCGTAAGGTCGTTTCTGTCACGTATTGTTACGTGCACTCACTGCGAGCAGCGGTTTTTTGTGTCAGCAAATTGCGTAAGTCCTTGCTATATATGGTGCCCCTAGCGCGACTCGAACACGCGGCACGCGGTTTAGGAAACCGCTGCTCTATCCACCTGAGCTATAGGGGCTGATTGTCCGTACTTGGGAACCAGAAATATAAAGCGACCGTCAGCCGATGGCAAGATTTCACATCGGACAGGCGGATAAGGCCGCCTTTGACACCGCATTAACCCAGGTAGTATCTTACCCGCATTGATTTCCACGCCGGTTCACTTTTCTGCCTTGACGAGCGAATATGCGTAACTATCTCCCGCTTCCGCTGCAAAAGCTGCTGCCGTTGTTGTCCGGCTCGGACAATTGGGTGCTGCTGGATTCCGCACTGCCCGGCAGGGAGAACTCCCGCAGTTATCTGTTCCTTGAACCCCGGAGCGTGCTTGTCGCCCGCGAATATGACGAGGTGGCGGGGCTGCTGGCGGCTCTCGAACGGGCCGGGAGCGAGGGATTGTGGGCCGCCGGGGCGCTGAGCTATGAAGCCGCTTTCGGGATCGAGCGCGCACTCGATGGGGCGCACGTGCGCAAGCTGGAAACTCCGCTGGCATGGTTTGGTTTGTACAAGCGGCCATATGTTTTTGATCATGCCAGCGGAGAATGGGAGGGCGGTGCGCCGCCCGGGAACGCCGGAGCGGTTAACGCCGGAAACTGGAGTATTGTCGGTCTTGAGCTCGATGCCGACCAGGGGCGGTTCGAGGCCGATGTGGAGCGGATAAAAGAGCTGATCACCGCGGGACGAACCTATCAGGTCAATTATACCCGTCGCTGGAATTTTACTTTCAGCGGGGATGCGCTGGGGCTGTACCTGGCTCTTCGCCGCGCCCAGCCCGTGCCTTACGCCGCTATGATCCGCTGCAGCCGCTGGCGGGTGCTCTCGCTGTCGCCGGAGTTGTTTTTCCGCACGGATGGCCGGGGGCGGATAGTGACCCGCCCGATGAAGGGTACCGCGGGCCGGGGCCGGGACATCCGCGAGGACTATCGCCTGGCGAAAGCTCTGCGGACCGATCCCAAAAACCGGGCCGAGAACCTGATGATTGTCGATCTGCTGCGCAACGACCTGGGCCGGGTCTGCCGGACCGGCTCGGTGCGGGTGCCGCGCCTGTTCGCAGTAGAGCGCTACCGCTCTCTGCTGCAGATGACCAGCACCGTGGAGGGAGAACTCGATGGCAATCTGGGAGTGGCGGGGATCCTCGGTAAAATTTTCCCCAGCGGATCGATCACCGGGGCGCCGAAAATCAGCACGATGGAGATAATCGCGGAGCTGGAGGACACTGCCCGCGGAGTCTACACCGGCGCGATCGGGTTTGCTTCCCCGGCGGGAGAGAGCTGTTTCAGCGTGGCGATCCGTACCTTGGAGCTTAGCGGTGGCCGGGGAGTGATGGGTGCCGGCTGCGGGATTGTCGCCGACAGCGACGGGCCGGGGGAGTACGAGGAATGCAGGCTCAAGGCGCGCTTTCTCACCGGGCTGGACAGCGAGGCGGAAGAGTTCCGGCTACTGGAAACCATGCTCGCAATGGGCGGCTCTATTGAGTTGCTTGAGTACCATCTGGACCGGATGGGGGCCTCGGCCCGCTATTTTGGTCGCCCGTTTGACAGGCGCGCCGCGCGAAGGGCGGTCGCCGGGGAAATCAGGGACCGCCGCGCCCGGCTCAAAGTCCGCCTGCTGCTCGACCACCACGGGCGGTTTACGGTGGAGAGTACGGAAGTTAAGCCGTTGTTCGTGCCGGTGAAAGTGGCGCTCTGGCCGGAAAAGCTTGATACGGACAGCGCCAGCTACCGTCACAAGACAACCGACCGGGAGTTCTACAACCGCGCCTGGTCGGCTGCCCGGAAGGAGGGGCTGTTCGACTACCTGTTTATCAACGAGCGCGGATTTCTTGCAGAGGGTGCAATTTGTAATGTGTATATCGAGAGAGCGGGTGTGCTCTATACGCCGCCTGTGGGTGCGGGTGCGCTGCCGGGGGTGTACCGCCGCCACCTGAAGGCTCGTGGCGCGCCGCCCGTGCGCGAGCGTAACCTTAGCGCCGATGACGTCCGTGGCGCGAAGCGCCTGTGGGTCAGTAACGCCGTGGCGGGGCTGCTGGCGGCGGAACTTGTGGATCACTGATTGTTCTGCTGATAGATTCAGTCTGTACACCTCTCTTAATCGTTTCCCGGAGGACAAATGAAGAAAATCCGTTTGATCTTGACTGCTCTGGCGGTCGTAACCTCGTTGCTGCCGTTCGGATCCGCCCTGGCCTGGAACGAGCACTACACGGCGCTTCAGCAGTACATGGTGCGCGCCACGGCCGAGCGCACGGAGCAGGTCCTGGCCGGGCTGACCGATCTGGAGAGCTGGCGGACTCAGCGCGGGAAAATCAAGGCTGAACTGGATCACGCGCTCGGTTTTGACAGGGAATGGCCGGTCGAGCCGCCGCCGGTGGAAATCACCTGCACTATCGAGCGCGGCGAGTTTACTGTGGAGAACCTTGTCATTGAAACGGCGCCGGGCGTCTATCTGACCGCCAATTTGTACATTCCCGGCAGCAGCGGTAAGAAACCCTTCCCGGTGATAGTCTACCAGAGCGGCCACTGGGCCAACCCCACGTTCGGCAACAAGACCCGCTTCAAGCCCCACGGCGCCTGGTTCGCCGCGCGCGGTATCGCCGTGCTGATCATGGACTCAATCGAGCTGGGTGAGCTGACGGTGACCCACCACGGCCTCTACCAAAACCGCTGGTACGACCTGATCAGCCGGGGCTACAGTCCGCTGGCGGTGGAGGTATTCAACGCCCGCCGGGCCATCGACTACCTGGTCACCCGGGCGGATATCGACCCGCGGCGGATCGGGGCCACCGGGATCTCCGGCGGCGGCGTGACCACGTTTTTTCTGGCCGCCACCGATGAGCGCCTCGCAGCGGCGGCGCCGGTCAGCGGAGTGTGCAGCGCGCTGGGGCATATCGAAAACCGGCTGGCCGTGCAGCACTGCGACTGCATGTACCCGATGAACTCTTATGGGCTGACTTATATCGAGATGGGCGCGCTGGCGGCGCCGCTCCCGCTGTTGATGTGCAACGCCGAAAGCGACATCCTGTTCCCGATGCCCTATTTCAACCAGCTTTACGAGGGGATGCGCCAGGTGTACAAGCTCTACGGGGCCGGGGACAAAATCAGCACCGCCACGGTTCCGGGCCCTCATGCCGACAGCGAGGAAATCCGCCTGCCGGTCTACCGGTTCTACATGAATCTGTTCCTGGGCAAGGACGATGAAATCACCGAGCAGGGCGCGGTTGACACTTCGTTCGCCGACAGCGCCCTGGTGGCCATGCCCGGGGGTTTCCCGCTGGACGAGCGCCTGACACGGATCCACGAGGATTTCATGCCACGGGCCGTGATGAGCCCGCAGGTTTTCAACTCTGCGGAGCGCCTGTCCCGCCTGGGCGAGCTGGCCGCGCGGTTGCGTGAGCGGGTTTTTAATTACTTCCCCGCTGATTCTCCGGCCCCGCAACCGCAATGGGGCCAGGAGTATACCTCCCTGGGACGGCGCCATCGCAAGCTGAGTTTCGAGGGTTGGGACGGAATCAAGGTCAGCGCCATCTACTCGCTTCCCGAGCATCCGCCCGCCAACACCAAACTGCCGGGGATAATCGCAATCCGCAGCGACGAGCCCTCGCTGTGGGTCGATGTCCGGGAAAAGATGGAGAATTACCACTGGGGCGAGAGGGCCGTGCTGACCGTGGAATTGCTCGATACCCGCAGCCGGGTGATCGACGACAGCCTTCGCCACCAGATGCGCCGTCAGGCCACGATTATCGGCCGTAGTTTTGACGGGATGAGGGTCTATGAACTCCTTCGTTCACTCAAGCTGCTGCGCTCACTTCCCGAGGTCGATCCCGGCCGGATAACTATTATCGGCAAGGGAGCGCTCGGAATCGACGGCCTCTATGCCGGTATACTCGAAACGCAGGGCACGTCGGGCACGGTAATCGTTTCTCCACCGGCCAGCCACACGGCGGGACCGTTCTACATCGGTGTGCTGCGCGAGACGGATATTCCGGAAGCGCTCTCACTGATGGGATCACGTGTGAGGGTGGTCGGCCAGACCCCGCTGGCGCTCGATCTCTACATGGACAGGGCAAGTTCCGCACCTGTGTGGAAGTTCCGGAACCTGGCGGAAGTGCTCCAGTAGAGAGGATATAAGGACGGGGGCCGGCACGTTCATTGCGAATCGCTGCGGGCGAGGGGTTAACGCGCAGGCGGTGGATCGGGCAATGAACGTGCCGGCCCCCGTCTTGGCGCTGTGGCTGAAAATAACCGGCGAAGGTGGTAATTGGCGGAGAGGACATAAAAAAGTGACAGGTCCCTCGACGGGGCCTGTCACTTTGTGGTTGCCATCACAGTTGGGGCTTTTTTTCTCAGGCCAGCATGGCGTGGGCCTCGCCAAGCATCGCGCGGATAGGCAAGCTGCGCTTGCAGGTTGTCTCGCACAACCCGCACTGATCGCAGGATGCCGCGTTGCAATCCGCATCGAGCCCGGCGTATTTGGCGCGGGCGTAATCGGTCATGCCGTAGTCGGTTTCGTACATCCGGTAGCGCATGATCCGCCGGACTTCCACGCCGCTGGGGCAGGTGCCGGTGCACTTGTCGCACATGCTGCAGTAGTTGCCGTTCTGATCGGCCCAGTAGCGGCGCTCAAGAGCGTTGTCGATATAGCCGATTTTGGTTTCCAGCATCTCGCGGTAGAAATCGACCGCCTGAAAGCTGCCCATCGAGGCCAGCACCGTGTGGGCGTGCTCCGGACCCACCATCGAGGTGCAGCGGCTGGTGATCCGGGCCCGTTCCTCGGGCGTATTGTTCTCGGCTCCGCGTTTGGGCAGGCCCTTCATGGTCATGATCCCCATCCCAGCGTCAACAGCCCCTTTGACCGCGGCCAGGAACTCCGGGTTGGCGGCATCGGCGTAGCTCATCAGCGAGACCTCGAAATAGCCCAGCTCATGGGCTTTATTCAGGACATTGGTCATGTCTTTGTGGCAGGAGAAACCCATGTGCCCCACCTTGCCGGCGGCTTTGGCCTTTTCGAACGCCTCGGGGATGGTCGGGTCGGCGATAGCCTTTGTCGAGTGCAGCGGCGGAACGAGCATGTCCACGTAGTCGGTGTTCAGTACCTTGAGCCAGCGGTCAAGGTCATCGGGGCGGGTTTTGAGCGCCAGCACCACCTTGCTGCGATGGGTCTTCATCGCCTTGCCGAACGCCTCGATACTGCGGCCGTTCTGGTAGCCGGGGCTGGTGTGGACAAAATTGATTCCCTGGTCGATAGCGCGCAGCAGCACGGGCGGCTCGGTGATTAGGAGTCCGCCGAACGAGATTCTGGTCACTTTCAGCCCGGTATTGCCGAACACAGCTGCGGGCAGGCCGTTGACAGTAAGCTCCTCGGCGGCCATCGCGCTGCCGAACCCGGCGCCCACCGCCGCCATTCCGAGCGCCGCGGCCGATGCCGCGGTGGCGGATGCAGCAAAAAAATCCCGGCGGCTGATCGAGCCATCTCTAATAATTCGAGCCATCTGTTCCTCCTGGAACTTCTGTTCGCGATTGGTGGCGCTTGTGAGTCGTCAGGTAATATTTTATAGTTTAGTGCCGGCGGCGCACTATTTTATTCCGGGGGACAAATTAATTAAACGCAGCCGCAAATGCGAAAGATACAGGAATGTAATATTTTACTGTGCCCGTTTTACCTGTACCCCTGCTTGTGGATATAGTACTCCAATGACGGGCGTTTGTGCCCGGTGTTTTTATTGGCTGCTGTTAGCCTGAATTTTATTGTGGTGGAGTGATTAGAATTTTCAGGAGTTAAGAGTATAAATACTCAAACAGTGGGTTGCCAGGGGAAAGACTAATTTAAAAACCTGCCAGTAGTGCAAAATTGCGAACTGACAATTATTAACTACATGCTGTTCCATACTGTGATAGAAGCCTATTCAGTCAATTTTTAACCTCATAATGGTGTCCCGAATCATACGCGCGGAGTAAACATC
>JAJRTS010000038.1 GCA_024278175.1 Gemmatimonadales bacterium
CAAGGGCTGAAATCTAAATCCGCACCCATCCACTGTCAAGCCTCGCAGTAATCTCGCCGCGCAAAAACCTGAAGATAAATGAAACATATCGGTACCAACGATGTATAACCATGCAGGTATCGCCCCGGAGCTATTCCCCCCCCTTAATGCACCTCTGCACCGGCAAGCTTTGACTTGACTTTGCTCTTTTCGTAAGCTACCTTGCTGCTGGCTGATAGTGCAAATTACACTCCTCGCAGCGCTTACTCGCAATTGATGTGATCACGGTGCCATGACAGCAAATACGCCTGCCAGATTTCTTGTCCGACTCCTCTTTTTAACCCTCTCCCTGCCTGTGGCGCTACTTGCCCAGACCGGGGCCAAGTTAGAGGGCACTGTCACCGACTCCGCCACCGGAAAACCCCTGGCCGGCGTACAGGTCCGTGTAGAGGGTACGCGGCTGGGCAATATCACCTCCGGCGACGGCTACTACTTTATCCTCAACGTCCCGGTGGGTGAGCGGGCGGTCACATTCAGTTTTACCGGTTACCAGACAATCACTCTCAGTGGGGTCAGGCTGCTGGCCGGCCACACCGCCACCGCCGATGCCCGTCTCAGCGAGGGCGTGTTCCAACTGGAGGGTATCGTGGTGCAGGCCGGCGAGGAGCCGCTGGTGCCCCGCGACAACGTCCAGACCGCTCAGCGTTTCGGCAGCGAGATTGCCGGCCAGGCCCCGGTGGAAAACCTGGAACAGCTTATCAGCCTTCAGGCCGGCGTGGCCACCGACCCTTACGGCCAGTTCAATATCCGCGGCAGCCGTCAGGGCAGGCAGGCGGTCTACATCGACGGGATCCTGGTGCGCAGCTTCAACGAGCGGCCCTACGAGGCCGACAACACCCCGCTGGCCCTGGCCACCAACGCCATCGAGGAAGTTTCGGTTGTCACCGGTGGGTTCAGCGCCGAGTTCGGCCAGGCCGGAGGCGGGGTAATCAACGAGATCACCCGCGAGGGTGGCACGAAGCACCGCGGCAACGTGCGCCTTAGCTCCGACGGGTTTATGCCGCGCGGCTACGACTACGGCTACAACCGCCTGCAGACCAGTCTCGGCGGGCCGTTGCCGCAAGTGGAGGGCGCGGGTTTCTTCCTTTCCGGCGAGTTGTTCGGCCGCGCTGACCGCTCCCCCACATCAGGCGGGTTCCGCGGTTTCGACCAGCAGTATCTGGGCAAGGTCAATCAGGTGCTCACAACCCTGGGCCTCTACGACCCCAACAGCCCGGCCAGCAAGGCCGGCGGCGGCGCGGTCGACACCGACCGCTTCCGCGAGGGCGTCCAGATGCTGGACCGCCACTCGTTCAGCACCGTGCAGTGGGCCGATTTGAACAATGACGGGATCGGCGATGAGCGGCGCTGGATTTTCGGCGATGAGTTTGATGGGAGCGACGACGTGAGCGGCACCGCGGACGACAAGCGCGAGGTCAACCGCGCCGGGGCCTATCTCAATCCCAATCCGGCGCGGCTGCCCGGCAACGGCGACGACCAGTACGCGTTCTCGGGCAAGCTGACCTGGTACCAGAACGACCGGCTCAAGTGGCTGGCAACGGCACAAACCAGCCGTAAGCAGCGCATGGCCTATATCCATTCCAATTTATTCAACAACCCCCTGCGCTCCAACCCGGGCGCCAGGATCACTACTTTCAACGCCACCGGTGGGTTCGACTGGATAGTTGAGCAGAACGCCCTGCGCAATACGAATATCAAGCTGCGGGCCAATTTCTACCGCAACGAGCTCACTGTCGGCACCCAGACACTGGAATCCCTGCGGCGCGGCAGTCGGGGCGGGTTCTCTCTCGAGTCGATGCGGTTTATCGACGAGGGTCGCACGGCGTTCGATGATACCTACCGCAACCTGAGCAACAACGGCCTGCCCGGCGAGCAGCACGAGCCCTCCGGCACGAGCAGCACCCGCGAGAGCGGGCGCGGCCTCTGGCCCTCCGCCGTGCCCGGCTCCAACATCCCGTTCGCCACCAGCGTAACCCAGTTGCCCGAGGGACGCGGCGGCTACCAGGCCCAGTTTATCAACAGCGGCCTGCTTACCCGACTCGAGAACAGTTTCGAGGACCGTATTTCGGTCAAGGCCGACCTGGAAAGCCAGTTGGGCCGCGTGTTCCGGGTCAAGACCGGCGTGGATTTCAAGTCGTTTCACATCGTAGAGCGCGATTTCAGCGCCACCGGCGGCGTGTTCCAGGACTACTACGATACCCGGCCCGTGATGGCCGCGGCCTACGTGCAGAACATTGTCGATTTCGGCGACCTGGTGCTGGACTACGGCCTCCGCGCCGACTACCTGGACTACAACGCCGACTTCCCGGCCGTTATCGGCGAGATGCGCCAGAGCGACCCCACGTTCCGGCCCAAAAGCCAGTTGTTCTTCAGCCCGCGCATGAGCGTGGCTCACCCGGTCACCGACCGCTCGCAGATTCGGCTCAGTTACGGGCATTTTTTCCAGGCCCCGGCGTTCAAGGACGTCTACGCCCACTCCAACCAGGATTTTCGTTTCGACCTGGGCGGCAACGCCAACAATATTTTCGGCAACCCGAACCTCGAGATGAGCCAGTCGGTGATGTTCGAGGTCGGTTTCACCACCATCCTCTCGGAAACCATGCGGCTCGATTTCGTCGGCTACCAGAACGAGAGCAAGGGCGACCTGGCCGTGCGGCGGCTGACACCGTCCCAACTGCTGGAGCTCGGCGGAATCACTGATCGCCTCAGTACGCGCAGTAACGCGATCCTGAACGTCTACGCCAACCGCGACAGGATGAGCACCAGGGGTGTGGAAATCTCGTTCGCCCGGCGGATGGACCAGGTCTGGGGCATCGATATTGCCTACACGCTCAGCTTTCCCCGCGCCACCAGCAGCGACCCCCAGGAGTACATCAACACGTTCGGCCGCCAGACCTTTTTCGATCCGGTCACCGGCCAGCGGGGGGTGCAGCCCCCCCCGCGGGTGCTCAGCCCTATCGACTACGACCGCACCCACGAGCTTAACGTCCAGCTCAATTTTCGCGTGCCCGACGACCTGTTCCCCGAGCGCAGCAGGGCGGACGTGATCCTCGGCGGCCTTACCGGCTACGCCACTTTCACGTTCAGCTCGGGCCAGCCGTACACCAGCCTGAACCAGAACGGATACCCGTCGAGCACCAACAATAATGAGCGCGGGCCATCGTATAAAAATCTCAACCTGCGGCTCAACAAACGCCTGCCCATTCCTTATAAGCAGATGCGCTTCACCCTGTTCGGCGAGATTTACAACCTGCTGGGTTTCACCAACTATAATATCGACTATATCAACCCCACTACCGGTTCCCCGGACATGGACGCCTACCTGCTGACCGAGGCGTTCAACGACCAGCCGGACTTCAACGACGCCAGCGGGGCCAGGGTGGACAGGATCTCGGTTGCCGATCAGATCGATCACCTGCCCGGCGATGACGCGCAGAACCTGGTCCGGATCCAGGATATCAACGGCGACGGGTTTATTACCAAGAACGAAATCACGGCCCTCAAGCTGGCCAACATGATCGCCAGCTTGGACGACCCCAGGGCGTATCTTCGACCCTTTGAGTTGCGGCTGGGAATCAACGTGGATTTTTGATGAGCAAACGACCCACATATAACTCTCTGCTCGCGGCGCTGCTGCTGGCTGTTTCGGCCCTTTCGGCCGCGTCCCCCGCCACCACCGGCAAGCAGAAGACTCCGTACCCGGGGCCGATGCTGGCCGCGTTCCGCACCCGGATCACCACCGGTAACCGGATCGAGTTCAACATGGCCAACAACGGTTATCTGGCCGTGGACCCCAACCGCGGCAGTATCACCCCCGGCGGGTTCTGGCCCAGCGGCAGCGAGGACGCATACATTTTCGCGGCCGGGCTGCACGTGATGGGCATTATCGACTCGGACGGCGACGGGATCGCCAGCGATATAGTGGAAACCCAGCTCGTGTTCGACAGCGAGTGGCGCGAGGGCCGTCCCACCGACGACCCTGACGACCCGGCCAGCAGGCTCTACTTCTCCACCAGCCAGACCGATCTGGAAGAGTGGCCCGCGGAATTCATGGTGACTGACTCCAACCAGGCCAGCCCCACTTATGGCCAGTTGGTGCCCGATGTACGCAGCGAACAGGACGTGGTGGGCATCTACACGGATATCGGCGGACCGGTCAACACTGCGGCCGGTGCGCTGAGACTGGGTGTCGAGGTCCGTCAGCACGTGATGTTCTACAGCCTGAGCGAGATGCAGGACATCATGTTTGTCTCCTGGGACATCTATAACGCCAGCCGCTACGTGACAGATCCCGACGTGGTGCCCGGCTACGACATCCACGATGCCTACGTCAATATCAAGACCGATTTCGACATCGGCGCCAACGCGCTCGACGACCGCGCGGCGGTCAGCCCGGTGCGCAACATGTCGATCGCTTTCGACAGCGATTTCAGCGAGGCGGGTTTCAGCGGCCCGCCGGCGTTCATGGGGATCAGCTTTCTGGACGCGCCCACCGAGCACGACGGGATAGACAACCAAGACCCGCTGTTCCCCCAGGGCAACGGCCTGAGCGATGAAACGTTCGGCGAGGTACAGGCCGCCGGGATCAAGGACCCGCGCACCGGGATGTATTTCGAGTTCGACCCCGAGGTCATGGATGAAAGCGCCGAGAGGATGAGCCTGTTCACGGTCAACACCAACGGTGGTGAGCGCCCCGACCCGTTGGACGACGCCGAGGCGTACCGGATTCTCAAGGGAGACCCCGGCGAGGTGCTCACTCCCCGCTGGGACCCCTATGCCGATCTGATTATCGCCGATGTTGTCGGCGACCTGCGCCAGAACATCGTCAGCGGGCCGTTTGAGATGCCCAGCCTGGCTGGCTCCGGAGCTAAACATGTGGTGGCCGCGATCTATTTCGCCCGCCCCGCCAGCGCCAGCGTGGATATCAACAACCTCACCATCAACGGCGAGCTGCGGCCGCTGATCGACCTCTGGGCCGTGGCCCGCGAAGTCCATCGCAGCGGCTTTATCGTGCCCTCGCCCCCGCTCGCCCCCGCCATGCGGCTGATCCCCGGGGACAAGCAGGTGATTATCACCTGGAACGACCTGCCTGTCGAGGCCGCCGATCCCTACGCGCTCACCGCTGCCGCGGCCCAGCACGAGCCGGTTGAGCAGTTCCCGGCTCTCAGATACCGTGCGCGGGATTTCGAGGGCTTCCGGGTCTACCGCTCGCTGACCGGCAATCCGGACGATGCGCGCCTGATAGCCCAGTACGATCTGGACAACCAGTACCAGAGCTACAAAATCACCCGCGCAGTGGCCACCAGCCAGGGCCGTCAGGACGTTGTGGAGGAAATCCCGTTGGGCACCAACACCGGGCTGGCCTTCAGCTTCACCGACCGCGGCGAGGATATCGGCGGGCTGGTCAACGGTGTGCCGATTTTCTACACCGTGGCCGCCTACGATTTCAATCCCACGCTGATCGGCGACGAGTCCCTGGAAAGCTCGCTCAATTTCCGCGGCCAGAACGCCGACGGCAAGTTTTACCAACTGGTCATCCCCCGCAGCAACAGCACTTCGATAGTAGCCGGTAGCGGCAACTGGCGGCAGATCGATTACGCGGGCAACACGGTCGAGAGTTCCCCGGTCCCGGCCTGGCGGCAGATCGCCACGGTGGAAGCGAACGCCTCTCGCGGTTACGTGGTGCAGTTCACCGACCCGATCCCGCCGGTAAGCGGTGCGTTTTCCGCCTCGCTGAGCCAAGTGGTGGTTATCGATCCGGAGAACGTCCCGAAGCTGGGCGGGTACCTGGTTGTCGATTCCACACTCCACACGGACAAGGACACGCGCAACCACAAGCATTTCGTCCATTTCGAGGACCCCCAGGGCAATGTCAGTACCAGCGGCACTGTCACGATTCCCTGGCACGACGTAGAGGGACTCTATCCCGGCAACGAGGTGGTTGACCAGCGGGTTCCGTTCAATTTCAGCGGCCCGCTGGTCGATGGCGGTCCGCTGTTCAACGGCTCCGCCTATTTCCGCAAGGGTGGGCTGGAGATGGCCAAGGTGGCCCCGCTTAAGGTCACGCTGGCGGGTGCGAGCGAGAATACATCATTTATTCGCGGAGAGGCCGGCAGTTACGAAGAAGTCGGCCTGCTGGTTTTCGAACAGTTCGAGGTCCATCAGCCCTTTATCGCTCTTCAGCTCAACGGGCTTGTCTCGCGCAGACTCAACGTGGCGGGCCAGTTCGCTCCCGGCTCGATCTCGATCACCTGGCTGGCCGACGGGGCGGTGGATTTGTGGGACGTGGCCAACAACGTTCCCGTACGCTTCAACGAGCGGGTGGCCGACGGCTGGGGGTTCCTGCCGCTGGACGACTACCCCTACGAGCAGATCTACGAGGACCAGATTCTGACCCCCGACGACCTGCCCGTCGCGCGCCTGGTAAAGCGGGCCGTGTTTATCGACGACCCGCTCAATCCGGGCAGCGAGATGATGAGCCTCTACGTGCGCGGAGTGGAGCTGCAACTGCGCAAGATCATCCAAAGACCGGCCGCCGGTGATATCTGGACGCTCGACATGGATTTTCTCTCGTCAGTATATCAGACCGTGCGCTATACTTCGCCGTTCGCCGGGATGCGAGTGGCCCTGCAACTGGAACCGGCCGGCCGCAACACGGCGCCAAAGAGGCTGGAGCAAATCAGGGTAGTACCCAACCCGTATATCGCTTCGAGCCTGTTCGACACCGGCCCCAACCGCCGCACGGTGATGTTTACCCATCTGCCGCTGCGGGCGGAGATCAGGATTTATACGATCAGCGGCAACCTGGTCAACGTGCTCGAACACGGCCCGGGCAAGCAGGGCAGTATCGGCGCCGTGGGCGACCGCAACAGCGGGCAGTTCTCTTTCGACCTGACCACCCGTTTCGGTGACCAGATGGCCAGCGGAGTTTACTATTTCCACGTGCGCGATCTGGAAACGGGCGAGAAGCATCTGGGCAAGTTCAGTATCATTCAGTGATGGCTTTGTAAAATGTCCATCTACTTCGTTGCGTTAGATTATCTCGTCACTGCGGCGTACTGCAGGTACGCTTCGCTCCTCGAAATCTACGCGCCTCGGATATGAAGCTTTTTACTTTGCCATCTTAATAGTCGGACTTTTTACGACATCATCATTCAGTAGAAGCGGATTTTATTGCAGATGACCCTCTGGAAAAAAAATAGCGCTGTTTGCCTGGCGGCCCTGCTGCTCTGGGTTGCTCCACTGGCAGGCGCCGGAGGCGTGGGAACTGGTTACAGTAACCCGGGAGCCGGACGCGTTGAGGGCCTGAGCGGCGTGGGTACCCGCGCGGCCGAGTTCCTGACCATCCCGGTGGGTCCGCGGGGCGTGGCGATGGGCGGTGCGTTCCGTGCGGTGGCCGACGATATCACCTCGATCTACTGGAACCCCGCCGGCCTGGGATTCCTCTCGCGCCCCGAGGTGTTACTGACAGTGATCGAGCGGCCCCTGGACATCCGCTACAGCTACGGAGCGGTGGCGGTGCCGGTCTGGGACCAGCGGATGGTGCTGGGCGC
Source organism: Gemmatimonadales bacterium (assembly GCA_024278175.1). Lineage (GTDB taxonomy): Bacteria > Gemmatimonadota > Glassbacteria > GWA2-58-10 > GWA2-58-10 > JAJRTS01. Next base: position 7,593 of record JAJRTS010000038.1, read on the forward strand.
TTTTATTTCCGTGCTGGGCAGCGGCGACCAGGAAATCACGACCGAGACCCAGCCCGACGGCACCGGGGCGTTCTTCAGCGCCTACAGCCTGAGCGCGGGCGGCTCGCTGGCATATAATTTCTCCGACCGCTTCAGCGCCGGGATCACGGTCAAGAACGTCCACGAGGACATTAACGGGCTCACCCAGGACGCGATCGCGTTCGACATGGGTACCAACTACCACGACGAGTTGCTGGGCGTACCCGTGCGGCTGGCGTTCGCGGTGACCAACATGGGCACCAATCTCAGTTTCGGCGGGGACAAGCTGCGGGTGGACGTGGGTGCCGAGGATATTTATCCCGGCCAGGACGTGGGCCGTCTGCCCAGGAAAGCTTACAGGGAGACTTCTGCTTTCCCACTGCCCACCAGTTTTCACATCTCGGCCTCGGCGGCCTTGCTGCAACGGGAGCGCCATGGCCTGCTGGCGGCGGTGGAATTCGCGGAGAACAGCAACCTGCCGATCAGCGCAGGCCTGGGAGCGGAGTACAGTTACCGGATCAACGCCAAGAGCTCGGTCGCGCTAAGGGCCGGCTGGCGGATCCAGACCGACGAGGTCCTGGCCGGCGGCGACGCCTCCATGCGCGGACTGAGCGCCGGCGGCGGATATTCCTACCGGCTCTACAAGGTAGCTATCCGCGCCGATTACGCCTGGCGCGACCTGGGTCTGCTGGGGGCCAACCACTCCTTCAGCCTGTCGTTCGGTTTATAGAGTGTTTCTCGAAACAATTTTTCGCTTGATTATCCTTCGAATGGGAGCTCCTTCCCTTGTAGGGGTGAGGCATGCCTCGCCCGCAAAGGATACCGCAGGCGCACAGCTTTGACGGGCGACACATGTGTCGCCCCTACGATGTTCTACGAACAACGGAAGTTTTGCCGTACCATGCTCAGAATTTTCTTTCCCTTGCAAAAAGACACTATTTTCGAGAAACACTATAGTATGCCCCCCCCCCCCTGGCCATCCTTTGGTAAAGGGAGATCGAGGGGGATTTATAAGTGCTTATTGTACATTATTTGCAGGACACCCCGCTAGTTATCATCCTTGCCCCGTACTTTGCTGATAATGTATTTCCCCACCGCTATTCCCAGGCCAAAGAAATTGAAAGGCTCGTAATTATCGGTTTCCGGGTTGACCACAATCGACTTGCGCTTCGGGATTGGCGCCAGTGAATCTTTCCAGATTCGGGGGATATTTGCGTTCAGCGTGATGCTCAACTCGTGATCAATCCCCCGGGCATCGAGATACGAGTCGATCAGCCCCTGCACGGCCGGGTCATTCCAGGCAGATAACTGGTCGTTCTCCCCCGCTTCCAGATAGTTTTCCACAACCTCGATCCTGTTGATAATCGAATCCACGCCGGCCACCCTTTCGGCCGTTCTCCGCGCCTGTTCGCGCTCGAACCGGCTGTAGACAACTCCGCTGAGAATCGCGGTTTTCCCACTGAGAGCGACCGTAACAGTCCGGCCGGTCAGGTATGGATTCACGCTCAGGGCCGAATCGATCCCGCCTGCCGACAAAACCGTATCCTGCTCGAAGTCGAGCAGGTTGACCACTTTACGCACACCGATCCTGCCGCTAACGTATCTCTGTGCGGCCCGGCTGGCGCGAAGGCTTGGCACGCGCCCGTGCAGCACGATTTCTCCCTGGTCCGCCTCTACACGCAACTCAGTGGCTGAAATGGATTTATCCGCCGCCAGCTCATCGCGAATACTCCGGGCCAGGTAATTTCCCCCGGCCTTTTCGTTTTCGCTTTCCGGGTCGGCGAGGGCTGGACGGATATGCGGCATGGCCGCGACAGCCAGCGCCCAAATGAGGCAGGCTGCCAACCCGGACCTCGCCGGCATAAATCCGCTGAAACATCGCAAAAACGGTAACATGGAGACCTGCCGGAGGATTGAGGCAGCCACCGGCGGCTGCGAGCCGGTTATCTTTATTTTGTTCCGGAGCTGAAAAAGGCAAGGATTGTTCCACCACCGGGCCGGTACCGGTATCTCCTCCGGGGTGGAACGCAAAAAACTGTTACCGCGGTGGCAACAGTTTATGAACTGGAGTAACAATATGTGGGTAATTAACAACTAATTATGGATAATCAGAAATTGTAGAATATTCCGGTTTTGAGAATTTTGCGGCCTGTTCGATCATAGCTGCCGCCGATTGTCAGGTTATCGTACCTGATACTGGCGAGGTCTTCCGAGTAAAGCAGAAAATCCAGTCCGGCGCATACAGTGTTGTAGAGCAACTCACCGCCGGGATAAGCGGTCACTATCATGAACGTATCGGCGATTTTCTCATCAAGGGAACGCCTGTCCGGTTCGGGCGCAAGCGAGCGGATGATCGGAGAGCCGCCAAGCGGGAAGCTGAGGCAGTCGAGCGTGGTGAGGTTACCGCGATCGAAAAAACGGGTAGACCGCATTACACCGAACGCGCCCTGCTCATGAACGATCCGGATGCATTCTTTTCCGGAGATCCACACCGAGTCCTGAAGGTTACGGGCAAAGACCGAGGCAACGAACAACTGACACACGCACAGCAAACAAATCAGCTTCGGCAGTGCTCTATGCGCTCTCATCGTTCTCCCTTGCATCGGGTAGTGGGGGGAACCTGTCTGCCGGGAATTACCTGCAAATACTGTTCCTCATCTTCCGAAAACAACCGGGCTGTATAAGTATATCCCATCAGTAGCCGGAATGTTAGGGGATTTTTACTTATTTACCAAAAAAATAATCCTCCAATGCTGACGCCAGCGCCGGTATTGTATACTCATGTGGCATCACATTTGTTTCAAGCCCATATGAGGACGCTTTTTGCGCGGTAATCGGACCGATAGCCGCGATTACCGTACCGCGCTCCGCCGCTTTCCTCACCGTTTCCTCACCTGCCATGTTCACGAAATTTTCAACCGTGGAGCTGCTGGCAAAAGTGACCACATCGATCTCGCCGGCTTCCAGTTGCGCCCGCACCTCGTCCAGGTTCTCCGGGGACTCGGTCCGGGTGCTGTAAACAGGCACGTCGTCCACAGTTGCCCCGGCCTCGCGAAGGCTCTCCGGCAGCACTTTGCGCGCGATTTCCGCCCTGGGCAGCAGTATCTTTTTCCCGCTCAGCTCATCGGCATCCTTCAGCGCCCGCACTACTTCCTCGGCAACATAAGTTTCCGGGACCACGTCCACACGCAGGCCCAGTTCCTTCAGCGCCAGGGCGGTGGCCGGGCCGATAGCACAGAGTTTTGCCCTGCCCAACCAACGCACATCCCCGCCCCGCGCGGCAAGGCGCTCCATAAAAACAGCCACTCCGTTTACGCTGGTAAACACGATCCAGTCGTAGCCGGCCAGCGCGCCGATAGCCTTATCCACCGCGGCCGGGTCGGGGCTTGGGCCGATTTTAATAGCCGGCAACTCGATAACCTCCGCGCCCAGTTCGCTGAGCAACGCGCTGAAATCGGAGGCCTGCTCGCGCGCCCTGGTGACAATCACTCTCCGGCCGAACAGGGGCCGGTCCTCGTACCAGCGCAGGTTGCTGCGAAGGGCCACCACCTGGCCGACAATGATAATCGAGGGCGGCTTGATCCCGGCGGCACTCACGGTCTGCTCAATATCGGCAAGCGTGCCGGTCACGGTTCTCTGCCTGCGGGTTGTGCCGCGATGGATCACCGCCACGGGCGTATCGGCGGCGCGTCCCCCCTCCACAAGCCGCGCGGAAATCAGGCCCAGGTTGCCCACGCCCATGTAGAACACCAGCGTGGCCCCGCTGGCCGCCAGCGCGCTCCAGTTGATTGCGCTCCCGTCCTTGCCCGGGTCCTCGTGGCCGGTGACGAAAGTGACCGCCACATTTATCCCGCGCTGGGTGACCGGGATTCCCGCAAAAGCCGGCACGGCCACACCGGCGGTCACTCCCGGCACGATCTCGAACGGTACTCCGGCGCTCCGGGCCTCCAGGGCTTCCTCGCCGCCACGTCCGAACACGAACGGATCACCGCCCTTGAGCCTGACCACCAGCCTGCCCTGGAGCGCTTTTTCCACTATCAATTTATTTATCTCATCCTGCGGCATGGTATGGCTGCCGGCCTTCTTTCCCACATAGATCACCTCGCAGCCGGAGGGGACTTCCGCCAGCAGCTCACCGGGCGCCAGGTAGTCGTAAATCAGCACTTCCGCCGCCCTGAGCGCTTCCAGCCCCCGCACGGTAATCAGCTTGGGATCACCGGGCCCCGAGCCCACCAGGATTATTCTGCCTAACTGTTCCGCCATCGTCTCTCCACAATAATATTCAACCGCTCCTAGCGCGCGGTCAACGTCAGGTCCGCCACCGTAATCGATTCACCATCATCGCTTAACGTGTAGTCCGCCGCCAATGCGCCCCGCTTGAACAGCCACCAGATTATTTTACCGTTTTGGTCCGCGGGTATTGATTGTCCAATGGTTATCTGACCCCGCGTACCCGGCAGGCGTTTGATCTGTTGCCCATCAAGCGGGCGGCCCGCCGAGGTTACCCACAGCGATTCGCCCTCCAGCATTATCCGAACCGAGCCGTCCTGAAGCCAGAGGGCCCCGGCCGGGTTGGCCTGCCAGTGATAATTGATTTCCCGCGCACTGCCCTCGAACTGAACGATATCAGCCACAACCACCAGGCTGTCGCCCGCCTGCCATACTTTTCGCACCACTTTGCTCACCCCGGCGGAGCTGTCGTAACCGACGCTAATATCCACCGCCATGCAGGGCAACCCATCGCGCTGTTCCACTTCCAGCCGCTTAACTTTATTAACTCTCTGCACACCCTCATCGCCGATCACCGGATAGTTGTGGGCAGTGGGACCCAGCGTAAATTTCCGCTCCAGACCGGGCACGTACTGCTGGTAGCCGGGGTCATCGATCAGCCAGTTGCCTCCCGCGCCGATCAGGATCGTACCATTGTCGTGCTGGATATGGCCCACCGAGGCCTCGCTAGCGGACATCACGACGGCCAGATCGCTGGCGTCCCAGCCGCTGCGGGTAGTCAGCGCGTAGAGACCCTCTACCGCACCGGCAGCCGGGGGGGCCTCGGCTGTTCCCGACAGGTCAACTCCGTCCAGCGCCGCCAGGGCATCGCTGCGCAGCCACTCCAGCGGGATTTTTTGCAGATACCAACTCTCACGCGAGTTCATACGGCCCAGCGCGGCCAGCTTGGCATGAGCCGAGGCGTGGAACGGCATCTCCCGCGGCTCCACGTCGTTTAGCGGCGCCACGTTCAGCAGGTTGCCCGGCGCGGCGATAATCCACGACTGCTCCAGCATCAGCGCCAGTTCAGCGTCGGCCAGCAGTTTAGCGCGGAAATCCTTTCGCGCCTCCGGCAGCCAGTCCGCGACAAAATCCAGGATGTAGCCGTCGTAGGCCACCGCCTCGGTATAGCCGGTGGCCCTGAGCTTAAGCTGAGCCATAATCAGCGCCTCGGCGTGACGTTCCAGCTTTTCGCGCAGCGGGTGGCCGCTGACCCGCGCCGCCATCGAACGGCCGATAATGGCGATCGTGGGGATATTGTTCAGCAGCCGTCCGCCGACGGCCAGCACTTTTTCGGCCGTGTCCAGCTCCAGACGACCGTCGCCCAGCCACTCCGGGTCCGAGTCGACAAACCGGCGCAGCCCCTGCTCTATCCTGCCCCTCAGTTTCTCCCCCAGCCAGTCCCAGTTCCGGTAGGCGGCCACCATCAGCCGCGCCGCGTGGGCTCCGGCCAGGTGGGGTCGCTCGCGGGCGTCGTAGCGCGGCCAACCGGCCAACGCCGCCAGGTCGCGCCGGACAAGCTCCCTGTAGCGCTCGTTGGCTGTCCATTGGGCCGCCCAGCCCAGACTGAACACGCGTTGCTCCAGATCCCACGTCATCCAGATTTCCCAGGGGTAGCCGGAGATACCGGTAACGTGGAAATCGGGATGGTGGATCTCGGTGACAGGCAAGGGGTAGGCCAGTTTGCGATGGATCCGGTAGAAACTGGCCACCAGCACCTCGTCATCCGCGAACTTTGCCGCGCGAGTCCCGACAAGCGCACGGACATCCCGGCAGGCCCGGTACGGTCTGTCAGCCGGAGGGCCGGGAGTGCCACAGGCCAGCAGCAGCGGAAACAGCAGAAAAGGCAAAAAGACAAGTTTTCTCATCGGCGCGCCGGGCTCCCTACAACTCAATTTTCTCCGTAGATTTCATCCACAATCGCCTGCGCCCCATCGGCCAGCAGACGCTCGGCCAGCTCCACACCCACCTCTGAGCCGGGTGCGCCGACTACTTGAGCGCGCATAATCCTGCCGCCACTCAGGTCGCTGACCATCCCGCGCAGCAGCAGGCTGCCGTCGTCGCGGCTGACCGCGTGCGCCCCGATAGGCACCTGGCACCCACCGCCCAGACGGCCCAGGAACTGACGCTCGGCCATTACCTGATGACGGGTCTGTTCGTGGCCGAGAAAAGAAATCAGCTCAAGCGTACGCTCATCCCCCTGGCGACACTCCAGCGCCAGCGCTCCCTGCCCGGCGGCCGGGACAATCCGGGCCGGGTTCAGCAACTCGGTTATCTTCCCCTCCAGCCCCAGGCGCACAAGCCCGGCCTGGGCCAGCACGATAGCATCGTATTGGCCTTCCTCCAGCTTGCGAATGCGCGTGTCGACATTGCCGCGCAGGTCCCTGAACTTAAGATCGGACCGCAGGTCCGCCAGTTGCACCGTGCGGCGCAGGCTGCTGGTTCCCACCACCGCCCCGGCGGAGAGGTTATCCAGACCGGAGTGTTCACGGCAAAGCAGGGCGTCGGCCCCGAAACTGCGACGGGTGATGACCCCGGCTTCAAGCCCGGCGGGTACCTCGGTGGGAAGGTCCTTCAAGCTGTGCACGGCCAGATCAACATCACGGCGCAGGATCGCGTCCTCGAGCTCCTTGGTGAACAGCCCCTTGCCGCCCACCTTGCTGAGTGAAACGTCGAGAATCTTATCGCCTCTGGTCTTGATCACCTGAATGCTTACCGTCAGGCCGCTGTGCTGCCCGCGGAGCCTGCCGGCGATATGATTGGCCTGCCAGAGGGCCAGTTTGCTGCCCCTTGAACCGATAACCAGCTTATTTTCCGCCACCCGGTTCTCCCTCGTCGAGCATAAACAGAAACTTCAACAGCTCCACCGGCTCCATGCGGGCCAGCTTGCGCGGGTCTCCCTTGAGCCTGCTGGTGGGGCCGTGAAGGAATTTTTTCATCAGCGCCACTGTCAGGTGTTCCACCTGGGAGCGTTGCTCCTCGCTGAGCGCTCCCAGCTTGGCCATCACCTTGTCCACCTCGCCGGCGCGGATAGTGTTCATGTGCTCGTGGAGAGTCTTGATCAGCGGCACCACCGCCAGCGACTCGTACCAGTCCATGAACTGCACCAGCTCCCCGCCGATTATATCCTCAACCAGGCCCACCTGGCTCTTGCGATCCTCCAGGTTGCGCTCCACCACCGCGGTCAGATCGTCGATATTATAGAGGAACACGTTGTCGTACTCCGCCAGTTCAGGGTCGATATCGCGGGGAACGGCCAGATCGATCAGGAAGATCGGCTTGTTGCGGCGGCTCAGCGCCTCGCCCGCCCGCTGGCGCGTGAGCACGTAGCCCGGCGCGCTGGTGGAACTGATCAGGATATCGGCCTGCTCCAGGTAGGGGTGGAATTCCTCGAACTTTACCGCGGTACCGTGGTGGCGCACTGCCAGATCCACCGCCTTGCGGTAGGTTCGGTTGGCCACCAGTACGGAATCCACACCGGTATTGATCAGCAGACTGAGCGTGAGTTCCGAGGTCTCGCCCGCACCCAGCACCAGCGCCTCCTTGCCGGAGAGTTCGCCGAATATCTTGCGCGCCAGGTCCACCGCCGCCGAGCTGACAGAGACTGTTCCGTTGCTGATACTGGTTTCACCGCGGGCGCGCTTGCCGGTGTGCACCGCCTGCTGGAACAGGCGGCTGAGCACCCGTCCGGTGCTGCGCGCTTCTTGGGCCAGACGATAGGCTTCGCGCACCTGGCCCAGGATCTGGTCCTCGCCCAGAATCATCGAGTCCAGGCTCGCTGAGACCCGGAACAGGTGGTTGACAGCCTTGCGGTCGTGGTAGGCGTAAAAATTGACGTCGGCCAGATCGATTTGTGAGCCGAACTTATCGCCCAGCACGGTTTCGATTCCGCTCTTAAGCTGCCCCTGATGCCGGCCGTAGCCATAGACCTCGGTACGGTTGCAGGTGGACAGGACCACCAGCTCATCCAGGCCAGTCTGGCCGGCATAAGCGGACAAGCGCCCCTTAAGCTCCGGACCGCTGAACGCCAGCTTCTCCCGTAGCTCCAACGGAGCTACTCTGTGGTTCAGTCCTCCAACTGCGATAGGCATCGTTCAGCCCGCTCCATGATTTCCTGTTCGACCCGCTCCGGGTTGATGTTGTCGAAATAATCCAGGTCTATCATCGCCTCCCAGAACCGGCGGCGTTTTTCTTCAGCGGGTAACCGCTGCTTGAGACTTGCGCGCAGTTTTGCCAGCAGCCCGACAACCTTGCCGTACTGCGGCCCGAAACTCCGCTCCAGCCGTCGGCGCGCCTCACGGGCCAGCACCGGGCTGGCTCCGCCGGTGGAAACAGCCACCTGGAAATCTCCGCGCTTCATCACCGAGGGCACGATAAAGTTACACAGCTCGGGGACGTCGACTATATTGGCCAGGATCCCGGCCCGCTCGGCGGCCTCGAACACCCGGCGGTTGACCTCTGGGTTACCGGTTGCGCCGATCACCAGCAAGCAGCCCTCGATGTCGCCCGGCTCAAAGGCACGCCGCTGCCATTGAACCAGCCCCCGGGCAGCAAGGCGCTCCACGGCCTCCACCGCCTCGGGACTGACCACTTTCACCCTGGCCCCCGCCTCCAGCAGACTCCGGGCCTTGCGCGCGGCAATTTTGCCCGCTCCCACCACCAGGCACAGCCTGCCGCGAAGATCGACAAAGACCGGATAGAACACCGCTTCGCTATCGTGCACTTCTCCCGCCACCCTCGCTCCCCCTTGCCTGCCTCAGATATATGCATGAGTGCTGGAGAGCAGCACGGTCACCAGCAGAAAATTAATCAGAATCACCAGGAATCCCAGGATAACCAGCCACGCCGCGCGCCGTCCGCGACCACCATGGCGGCTGTGAAGATAGAACGCGAAGATCAGCCAGTTGGCGAACGTGACGATTTCCTTGATATCGAATTGCAGCAAACTGCCCAGGCGCAGCATGGTCCAGACCATCCCGGTAAAAATCGAGATCGTCAGGGCCACGAACCCCACAGTGACAGCCATGTAAGTCATGTGGTCGAGCTGGTCCAGCGACGGCAGACGCTGGAACACGTTGCCCAGGTGCTTGCTTTTGATTTCCCGGTGCAGAATCAGATACAGCGCCGCGCCGGTAAACGCCACCGTAAACGCGCCGTAGCCGAAAAGAGCGATGGAGGCATGCAGGATAAACCAGGGATTGGCACTCAGCAGCGGATCGGTTACTTTCGCCAGCGCCGCGAACATACCGACAAGCGCGAACAGGGCGGCCAGCGGCATTATTATCATCCCGACACTGGTTGCGTCCTCGAAGCTGCGGCTGATCCGCAGGAACATCACCGCCAGCACCCAGGAGGCGAATCCGAAGCCCTGGAAAACACCCATGAACGGGGCCTGGCGGAGGTAGAACACGCAGGCGGCCAGCCCTACAAAGTGCAGCAGGACGCCGAACCTGATCATCCATAGCCTCGCTCCGCGCGCATCGTTACCGGAACCCCTGGTAAGGAAATCCCTGAGATACGCCCCGGCAGCGGCTGCGTAAAACACGAATGCGACAATGTAGAACACGCGGATGACTATCAACATCACGGGTCTCCGGCTTCGTTGGTTGCTCCGGCGCTCAAACCCTTGTCATGGGTTCTTTCACCTCAGGCGCGGCGCTTGAGCGCGATTTTCCCCACCACCGAGCTCAGCGCGATCAGCCCGATCAAATTGGGCAGTGCCATGCACGCATTGGCGATAGTGCCGAGACTCCAGACCAGATCGAGCTTGATCACCGCGCCGATAAAGACAAACAGGATAAAAATATACCTGTAGAACGTTACTATCCGCTGCCCCAGCAGGTACTGGATACACTGCTCACCGTAATACGACCAGCCCAGCAGGGTGCTGAAGCCAAACAACAGAGCGCTGAAAGTAACAACCAGATGGCCGTGGGGTATCACCGACTCGAACGCCGCCGCGGCAAGGTCCGTGCTGGTCAGTCCCGAGGTCCATTCACCGCTGATCAGGATCACCAGCGCGGTCATGGTGCATACTATTATCGTGTCGATAAACACACCGTTCATCGCCAGAATCCCCTGCTTGTCGGGGTCCTCTTCCTTGGCCGCACCGTGGGCGATCGGGCTCGAGCCCAGGCCGGCCTCGTTCGAAAGCACTCCGCGGCTGACCCCGAACTGCATGGCGGCGATCACGCCGGCCCCGGCGAACCCGCCCACGGGAGCCATCGGCTGGAAAGCGCTCTTGCAGATCAGCAGCAACTGGGCCGGAATCTCCTGAAACTTGAACAGCAGGATCAGCAACGAGACGCCGATGAAGGAAAAGATCATGAACGGCACCAGTTTTTCCACCACCACGCCGATGCGTTTGATACCCTTGATCGTCACCAGTCCGGTCAGCGCCGCCAGGCCGATCCCGCTGACCCAGAACGGTACTCCGAAACTGCTGTTGAAACTGAGCGCGATCGAGTTGGACTGCATCATGCAGCCCGTGCTCATCAGACAGGCCGCCGTTCCCGTGCCGGCGAACACGGTGGCCAGGAACTTGCCGAACCTGGGGTTTTTCAATCCCTTTTCAATATAGTACATCGGCCCGCCCGCCATCGACCCGTCGGCGGCCACCGAGCGGAACTTGATCGCCAGCATCGCCTCGCCATAGATAGTGGCCATTCCCACCAGCGCGGTGATCCACATCCAGAAAATAGCGCCCGGTCCACCCAGGGCCAGCGCCGTGGCCACTCCGGCGATATTGCCCAGGCCCACCGTGGCGGCCAGGGCCGTGCTGAGCGCCTGCAACGGAGTGATGTCGCCGGCCTGGTCACGCTCCTGCTTTTCAAAAACGCCCTTGAAAATCATTTTCCACGCCGCACCCATCTTGCGGAACTGGATAAACCCGGTGCGAAACGAAAGCAGCACTCCCGTGCCCAGCAGGGTGATTACGAACCATTCGCTGTACACAAATTTTTCCAGGTCCAGCACGAACGCGGTCAATTTCTCCATCAGAGCACAATCTCCGGTAGGTGTGCTAGCCGTATCAGGCGAACGCCGAGGGGTGCGTTAAAATGTAAAGGGCCAGAAACAGCATCACCAGTGGACAGACCCAGCGGATCAGAAAAGCCACCAGCTTGCGGACCGGCCCCACATATCCAGCGTGCGAAATTTCGGCCAGCAGATTTTTCGTGCCCCAGCGCCAGCCCACGAATATCGCCACCATCATCGCCCCGAACGACATCGAGCACTGCCCGCTGATAAGGTCCATCAAATCCAGAAATCCCAGGGTACGCTCTCCCAGCGTGAGCATTGAACTCAGGCCGGGCACGGCTCCCATGCTCAGCGCGCTGAAAATTCCCATGCAGAAAGCGATAATCGCGCAGAACACCGTGGCCCGCTTGCGCGACCACCTGCGCTCATCGACAAAATAAGCCACGGGGACCTCGAGCAGACTGATACTGCTGGTGAGCGCGGCCACGGCCAGCAGGACGAAAAAGCCGGTGCCGAACAGGGTCCCGAACGGGATTTCGCTGAACAGCCGGGGCAGGACGATAAAGATCAGCTTGGCTCCGACCTCGGGCTCCACTCCGCTCATCGTGAACAGGGCCGGGAAAATCGCCAGACCGGCCAGGATCGCGATCAGCGTATCGAGAATAGCCACCATCCCGGCGCTTCTGACGATATTTTCCTCACGGTTCATATAACTGCCGTAGGTAATCATCGTGCCCGCCCCCAGGCTCATCGAGAACACGGCCTGCCCCAGGGCGTTGACAAACGTGCCGAAACCCACCTTGCTCCAGTCGGCCCGGAAAAACTCGGCCAGGCCCACCTCGGCCCCCTCCAGAGTTACCGAGCGGATCACCAGCAGGATCAGGATCAGCAGCAGCAGGGGCATCAGGATCTTGCTCCAGCGTTCGATCCCCTGTTTCACCCCACCCACCACAACGCCGACAGTGAGCAGCATGAACGCGAAATGCCAGAACAGGGCCCGCCCGGGGCTGGCGACCGTGGAGGAAAAGACCGCGGTTATCTCCTGTGCGCTCATGGTGTGGTTGAACGCACCGCCGGCGGTGGTGAAAATGTAGCTCAAAGTCCAGCCGGCCACTACGCTGTAGTAACTGATCACGCCCCAGGCGGTCAGCACTCCCAGCACTCCGACAAACTTCCACGGCGAGCCGGGAGCAAGTTTGCGGAACGCGCCGATGGGGTTACGCGCAGTGCTGCGGCCGATCGAAATCTCGCCGATCAGGATCACGAACCCGATCAGCAACACGAACACGATATAGATCTGCACGAATGCCGCACCGCCGTTCTGGTAGGCGACAGCGGGGAAGCGCCAGATGTTGCCCAGCCCGATCGCCGAGCCGCTGGCTGCCAGAATAAAGGCCAGGCGGCTGCCCCAACCGTCTCTCTGATGCGTCATCGGCACTCCCAAGCAAAAGAAGGAGTAAAAGGACCTGCCGGGTTCCTTTCACTCCTTCTTGCATAGCGTTGGCTAACCGCGTTCATTCAGTCGAAACCGCCGATAAATATCTCGTTTGCCCGTTGTTTTCAGAACGGAAGATCGTCGTCATCCTCCGCCTGCGCCGGCGGTTGGTAGTCCTGATCGCTCGATCCGTCGCCCGGCTGCTGCCCGCCCTGGTACGATCCGGTCTCTGCCGCACCACCGCCTCCGCCTCCGCGGCTGCCAAGGATCACCATCTCGTCGGCGACCACTTCGGTCATGTACCGTTTCTGCCCGCTCTGGTCCTCCCAACTGCGGGTCTGCAGCTTACCCTCGATGTAAACCTGGGTTCCCTTGCGAAGGTACTCGTGGCAGATTTCCGCCAGCCGCCGCCAGGCCACAACCCGGTGCCACTCGGTGCGTTCCTCGCGTGCGCCTTCCTTGTTGACCCAGTTCTCGTTGGTGGCCACCGTGAAATTAACCACCGGAATGTTGCTGGCCGTGTGGCGCAACTCGGGATCTCCACCCAGGTTGCCGATCAGGATGACCTTGTTTACACTTCTGCTCGCCATTGCTCCTCCGTTGTCCGCCCGGCAACCGGCAAAAAGCTGAATCCGGACGGTAATTAGGTACGGTTCACTTTGGAGGGTTACCGGGCTAATCTTTCCGGCCGGGCTTAATTTCTTCGAACTTGGCGTCTTCGATATCAAACGCCCCGATATTGTAGTCTTCACCACGGCGCACCGCCTGCTTCCCTCTACGGCGGCGCTGGATGGTTTTGAACGCCTGGAAGTACGCAACTCCCTTGCGCAACAGGATCGTGACGATCTTGTATACCAGGTAAATTAAAATCAGTTTAAGCAGAATTTGCATAAATATCCGACCTCAACAAAATTCCCTCACCCCTGCCTCTACACCCGCCGGCCTTCAGCCGCCGCAACACCCACCGGCCCTCAAGCGCTGCCGCCCGCTGGCCTTCAGCCGCTGCAACACCCGGAAAGTCAGGACATACGGCCACTTGGCTCAATTGGTATATTCTATAAACATTCCACATCAAAGTCAAACAATAATTTGCCCACCGGTGGCCGCCCTGGCGCCGAATCGTCGATTGTTTGACACGGCCGCTATCTAAATATAGATTAATAGCTTGTCGTGACATGACTTATCCGCCGCCAGCGCCCGGCCGGCTCCTTTGCACGCTAACGATGACGATTATCCCGGACCGCCCGATGATATTCAGAGCCTTGAGTCTACTGTGCCTGTTGGCGGCCGCCGCTTTGGGCTCCGGCCAACCGGACCGCAGCCGATATTTCCCCCTCGGCCATCCGGCGTACGATTACATTGCCAGGCTCCATGAATGCGGGCTGCTGCTGAAGCTGAACCCCGCGCTGCGACCCTATACACGCGCCCAGGTCAACGAGGTGGTCAGGTGGGAACAGCAGCGGAGCCACGGCGAGGTGATCTCCGGCTGGCTGGACTGGCTGCAACGGGAGTGCGCCAGGGAACTGGACGTACTTTCCGACACGGTGCGCGTAAATGTTACAGCCCGTTTTGAACTAACCGAAGCTCTGCGCAACGTCCGCCCGGACCGTGAAGATTTCCTGGCGGGTATCGGGTTCGGCGGAGCGATGGGGCGGGTGGTGTTCGACGCCAGATTTGCTCATGCCCGGCAATTGATGACTACTTCCGGCGATGCCGACCACCGCGACCCACGGGTAATCGCACCCGACGAGGAGGGGTTGATCCGGCCGATGGAGGGTTATGTCAAGGTCGACTTCCCCGTGTTCGGCGGCAGAAGCGGGGCGGAGATCCTGCTCGGACGCATCGGGCGCAACTGGTCCCCGGCCGGCGCCAGCAGCCTTGTGCTGGGCCGGAGCGCCCTGAGTTTCGATCAGTTAGCCCTGCAGTTTCGCTCTTCTCATCTCGTTTTCACCTCGCTGGTAGCCGCCCTGGACCCGGTGGATTACTACCCCGCCGGTTCTTCGTCAACCGTGCGGGCCAGACGTTTTTTTTCCGCCCACCGGCTGGACTACCGCGTCTGGGACAACTTGCGGATCGGCCTGACGGAGACGACAGTATATGGCGGCGCAAACAGAGTGTGGGACCTGGCGCTGATGAATCCTCTTACCAGTTACCGGCTGCTGGCAACGCAGGACTCGGAGCGCTGGAACAACAACTCGTTTGTCGCCGGCGACTTTAGCCTCAGTCTCGGGGGGGTGGTCAATCTGCGCGGCCAGATGCTGTTCGACGACTTCCTGCTGGAAGATGAAATTCAGAACCGCTGGGCGCTTAATCTTGGCGCGGATATCTTCCGCCTGCCGCTGCCGGGTCTTAATTCGATGCGGCTTGAATATGAGCGTGTGTCCAGCTTCGCTTACAACACGTTCCAACCCTGGGAACGCTATCTGATCTCAGGGCGCCCCCTGGGTGCGGAACAGGGCAACGACTACCGGCGGGGCTCCGCCTCGCTGACCCACTATTTCTCGCCGGGACTGGATATTTCCGGCCGGCTGGGATACACTCAGCGTGGGGCGTTGCGAATTTCCTCGCCCGCAGTCGGCCTGCTCAAATCCGCCGGCTTGCCGTTCCCGTCCAAACCGGTTGAAACAACAGTGGAAGCTGTGCTATCATTACGCTGGCAGGTACGGGACTGGTGCAGCGTCAAGGCCAGTGGCGGCCTGCTGGACCAGAGCACGCTGAACAACGTGACCGGCAGCGACCGGAGCCGGGGTTATGCGACGATTGAACTATCCCTGTACAGGGATTTGCTGATGAAATTCTGATGATGCCGTAAGAAGTCCGATTTGCCAATGGCAAAGAAAAAAACTTCATCTGCGAGGCGCATGGATGCACGAGGACTGCAGCGTACTTACGCCTGCGCTGCAGTGACGAGATAATCTAATGCAACGAAGTAGATGGACTTTTGACGAAGCCATCAAATTCTGAACAGGTAACGCGGCCCGCCCCCTTTGAGGGAGGACCGCCAACGCGGGAAATGACGAGAATATGATTCCCAGGCAACCAGGCGGAACGCAATCCGGCGGTCAGGACCAGTTACGCAAGGAAATGAACCGCCTTCGCAATGAAAAACGCGAGGTGGAGATCAAGTTCGAGATCAGCAAGCTGCTTTACGCCGAGCTGGATTACAGCCGTCTGCTGAACCTGATTATCGACAAGATCATGGACATCCTGCGCGCCGAACGCGGATTTATCGTTACCGGCGAACCCGATGATTTCCAGGTCAAGGTGGCGCGCAACATCGAGGGCGACGAGCTCAGCGAGGACGGGCGCACTGTCAGCCGTACAGTGGTGCATAAAGTGCTCTCCAGCGGGGAACCGTCGTTTATCACCGACGCGCAGCAGGAGGGTGCGGATTCGAGCCGCAGTATCGTGGACCTGGGCCTGCGCTCGATCCTGTGCGTGCCGCTGCTGATCTCCGCTGAGCCCTACGGGGCGATCTATGTGGAGAACCGCTCGATGGCCAACTGCTTCATGGAGAAAGACCTGGCGCTGCTCCAGGACCTGGCCGAACTCTCGGCGTCGAGTATCCGCAACGCACTCAATTTTCTGGAGCTGTCCCGCTCATCGGGGGGCAGCGCCACCAGCCTGGGCGAGGACCTGCGGCGCGACTACGATTTCAGCATGATTATCGGCAAGAGCCGCAAGATGGTGGAGGTGATGGATATGGCCGCGCGGGTGGCCCCCACCGACGCCACCGTGCTGATCACGGGCGACAGCGGCACTGGCAAGGAACTGATCGCCCGCGCGATTTACCTCAACAGTACGCGCAAGGACAAGCCGTTCCTGACTATCAACTGCGGCGCCCTGCCCTCCGGTCTGCTGGAGAGCGAGTTGTTCGGCCACGTCAAGGGCTCGTTCACCGGGGCCTACGCCAGCAAGATCGGCCGTTTCGAGGCGGCCAGCGGCGGGACGATTTTCCTGGACGAGATCGGCGAGATGCCGCCCGAGCTACAGGTTAAACTTCTGCGGGTGTTGCAGTTCGGCGAGTTCGAAAAGGTGGGCAGCTATCGCCTGCAGCGGGTGGATGTACGCATTATCGCCGCCACCAACAAGGACCTGCGCGCGATGGTGGACCGGGGCGCGTTCCGCGAGGATCTCTATTACCGGATCAAGATTATCGAGGTCCACTTCCCGCCCCTTCGCGACCGGCCCGACGATATCCCGCTGCTGATAGAGCATTTCATCAAAATGCACGCCGAGAAGCTGGGCAAGCCGGTGGAGAGCGTGGACCCTCAACTGATGCGGCTGCTCCAGCGCTACACCTACCCCGGCAATATTCGCGAACTGGAGGGTATTATTCAGCGGGCGATGATCCTGTCCGAGACAGACCACCTTTCGGCCACTGACCTCCCACCGGAAGTACTGGACTCCAACCAGGTCACCACCGTGGCCGATCAGGCGGGAAGTTGCCGAGTGATCCCGGTGGCGCGTAACAACGAAGAGCTCAAGGAAGCCAAGGAAGAGGCCACCGCCAGAGCCGCCGCGGAAGTGGAAAAAGCGTTTCTGGAAGCAGCCCTGGAGGAAAGCGGCGGTGTTATCACCAAAGCCGCGCAAAAAACCGGCATGAACCGCAGCCTGTTCCAGCGACTGGTAAAAAAACATAATATTCAGCCCAAAAAGAAATAGAACCGATCCGGGACTGGACAAGCAACCTTACCTTTCCCCGTTACGGGCGGCGGACAGGGAAAAAACTGTTGCCACGTCGGTAACAATGTGGCTTGATGCGCACCTTGGCATTTTACAAGCACCCGGAGCGCCGTCTCCGATTCGTCATTATTCAGGCCGCTGATACATAGAACTCCGTTAAGTGCAAATCAAACAAGCGAATAGACCGGCGGCCGGGTTCCATTGCGCAGCTCTGGCACGGAAATTGATCCATAGTCGTTCCGTCAGAAGTGCATTTACGTCGGTGTTGAGTTTCAGATCCACTATTGCCGGACAATCGCTGTGCGCCCGTTGTTTAAAACCCTGGTTGCCGCCGCGGCCGCCCTGCTCTGCGGCTCTCTCTCTTTCGCAGGCCCGTTGGGTTATTTCCCCCAACCTGCGCCGGATGGAATCGTTGGCGGCTGGACCTACCCGTCCGGTGCGCCCTCGCATTTCGGCCAGGGGGTGTTGAGTGCTGATAGCGCCCTCTACACTCTGACATCAGACGGCGGCCGTTTTGCCATTACTCCCCTGAATACATACAGGCAGGTTATTCGGGTGTTTCCCGCCGATATAGACGGGGACGGATTCGGCGACCTGATTGTATCGTTCGTCAAATCCGGTGGCGTAAGACTGCTGATTGGCAATGCGGACGGCGACTCGTTCAATGTGAGTCTCCCCCCGCTGTTTTCGCCTGTGCTGGCAGCCACCGCGGTCCGTTTTGACAGCGACAGTCTTGTGGACCTGGTGTTTGCCGACAGTACACGAATTACGGTGATGACAAGGGACGAGCCGGGCCCTGGCGGCGGCTACGAATACACGCTTTTCAAGGAAATCCCGGTCGTACAACCCGGAGCCGGCCATCCGCTGGCCTCGCTGGAGTTGTTGTCCGGAGACTATAACGGGGACTCTCGCACGGACCTGGTTTTCAACGGAGTGCTATATATCAATCAGGGCAAAGGCAGGATACTTTCCAGGGAACTGCCCGTGCCGCCCGGCGTAAAAGTACGGCTGCTCAATCTCTCGGTAGATTTCGACGGGGACAACAAGCAGGAGTTGCTCTGGTCCTCCGCCGCCTCCGCGGCTCTACCTTGCGCGGTAACAGTGGCCGACTACGACGCCAATCTCATCTTCCGCACCGCAACAGTGTTGCAACCGGGCCTGTACGACATTACCAAGGTTTTCCGCTTCGACTCCGATGGTGACGGGCGGCTGGAACTGGGCCTCTACTCCGCCATCGATGCCCGGGCGGTGGCGTACCGGAGCACCGCCGTCGGCAGCCTGGACGCGACTTCAGCAAGTGAGCTGTTTTCGGCAGTCCCCCCCAAGGGACTTTTTATCGGTCCCCTGCCGGCCGATTCAAACGGCGAGACGCCCTGGCTGTTCCATAACGCTGTTTCTGATTCAATTTACGCCGGTTATATCCGCCGCCCCTACAGCGACGCCACCGCCGCGGTGGGTCTGGCCGACACCCTGGCAGGTCAGGCCGTGGCCGTGGGAGACTACAATGGTGACAACCTGCCGGACATCTATGTGGTCAATTACACGGGCGACAACGCGCTCTATCGCGGCCAGCCCGATGGCACTTTCAGCCAGGTTGCGCTGGAAGCGGGAGTGGCCCAGGGCAACGACGGGATCAGTTGCGCGTGGGGCGATTTCAACAATGACGGGTTCCAGGACCTTATTGTCGCCGGGCTCTGGCTGCCGGACAAGCTGTTCTTCAACCGCGGCGACGGGACTTTTGCCGACAGCTCCAGTATGCTGCGCTACAGCAGGGACCGCCAGCGGGCCACCAGCGTGAGCTGGGGCGATGTGAACCGTGACGGCTGGCTGGACCTGCTGTTGACCAATTACGACGGGGCCAACTGGCTGCTGACCAACCACGGTGGGCGCTATTTCGATAACAGCGGCCCGGACCTGGGTCCCACCGACGGCTTCAACCGGACCGAAAACGCGACGATTATCGACGTGGACCGCGACGGCTGGCTGGATATCGTGCTGCTCAACGACGGCGGCCCCGCCCGCTTGCTGCAGGGCAAGTCCGGCGGGCAGTTTGACGACGCCACGGCCCTCAGCGGGTTGAATCCGGAGAGCGATTTCCCCCGCTTAGGCCAGAGCCAGAGCTGGGGTGATTTCAACGGCGACGGCTACCCCGACCTGTTTATCACGCGTGCGGCGGACAAGGCCATGATGTTCCTCAATAACGGCCCGGGCGCCTCGCAGCGTTTCCAGCTCGTCTATTCGGGTAACGCCGGCGGTGGCCAGTACGCACGGATCGCCTCTGCCATCGAGGACCTCGATGGCGATGGCCGCACGGACCTGCTGATTACGCGCACCTCGCAGTTCGGCTCCAATTCGGAAATCCCCCGCGATCAGGTTTTCCTGGGCGATGCCAGGGGTTACCCGCTAATCGATTCAGACGCCGACGCCAGCGCCAACCTGGCCGGCGAGGCCCTGATCGAACCGCTGCGCTTCCCGCGCGAGACAAGCCTGCCGGTGGCGGGAGATTTCGACCGCGACGGGGATATCGACGTACTCTATGTCAACTACCTGCCGGACAACGCCTCCGACCGGTTCATCAGTTCCGCTCTGCCGCTGATTTACATGCGCAACAACTCCGGGCGCGCCAACACGATTACGGTTATCCTCAAGCGCACCGACAATCGCAATCTGCCCGGCACCTCGGTCCGGCTGTTCCACAGCGGCCGCTCCTATTGTAAAACCGTCTCCGGCGGCGGCGGCAGAATCCAGAGCGGTCCGTTTCTTACTTTCAGCATGGGCGATGCTGCCGCCGCCGACAGTATGAACGTGCGCTGGCCGGACGGTGTGGAGCAGACTCTCCCCGGCCCGTTGTATCCCGGTGAACTGGAACTGATCGTTGATTTCACGCCACCCTCGATGGCACTGCTCAGCGCCCCTGAAGGCGAAGTCCGGGACGAGTTGTCAACACTGGTTACGGCATCGCCTTTCCCGTTGAGCGGAACGATCAGGGTAGAGGACAACGGCGGTCTTTCCAAGGTATCGATGATTGTGATCCACCCCGCCACCGGCATTTCCAACACTCCGCTTTCGGCGAGCAAGACCGATGATGTATACACGTTTTCCCTCTCTACTCCGGCCCCCGGAGACAGCCTGAAGTATTTTTTTACCGCCTTCGACACCTACGGCAACTTATCACGCTTGCCCTCCGACCCATCGCTGTATTACACTCTTATCGCCAGCCAGGGAGTATTTGTCGGCGATATCAACGGCGACGGTAAAATTAATTCAACCGATATCCCCTCTCTGATGAAGATTTTGGAAAAGGTGAAGACGGGCGAACCCATTACCGATACTCAGCGGAAAAGTTCTGATATTAACCGTGATGGGGAAGTTAACATTTTCGATTTATTGGCGTTGCTGAAACTATTCTGACCCGACCCAATGCACAATCATCCCGTACTTAAATATCTGGCATTCGTGCTCGTTGTGTTGCTCTCTGCCTGCGAACAGGCCGAGCGGAACTCCTCTGAGCACCTTGTGTTCAAGGTCAACGCCGTTGAAGCAAGCGCCAGTACTCCCGGTTTCGAAACTTTCAGATCGAGCGGCAATTTCCGGATCATTTCCCCCGGCGAGACTTTCCTGCCACCCGACTCCAGCGAGCCATCGGCCGCAGCCCCTTACACTCCCACTAGGTTGTCAATCACTTTTAAGCCACAGGGCGACCTGGTACCCTCGTTGCTGCTGCCCCTAGGCTACCGGGCCACCACAAGGATCGAATTCGAAGATGGAAGCTCGATCTCGGTAAATCATACCAACGTGGCCGACTCCCTGTACGTGGCCCCGGGGGATTCACTGGGAGACACACTATACGTAGCTATCCGCGGCGAGGGCCTGGTCAGCGGTGGCGATGCGGTTTTCAACAACGCCACCGGACTGTTTTTCGAGCAAAGCACCTACCGGATAGTCAATGGGGCGTTGATCACAAACATCAGTTGCAGTTACCAGTTGATGATCGATTTTTAACCCCCGGCGAGAGATAATCATTGCGTACCCGCCGCACAGCCCTTAATTTCCCCCTTGTAATCTCACTAAACATCTATTTTTCAGACAATTAACAACATTATGCGCCAAGAACACCACATTGTTGTTTCGCGGATGGTTATCGCGTTTTTCACGCTGTTGCTCAGCGTGATTCTCCCGGCGCCGGACACTCTGCTGGCCCAGAGTTTCGGGCGCAAGAACGACCGCAACACTTTTATCCGCAATGTCCAGTTCAATTTCAATATCCCCAGCGCGCGCGCCGTGGGCCTGGGAGGAGCGTTTGTCGCTATCGCCGATGACGCCACCGCCGGGATGGCCAACCCCGCCGGCCTGACAATCCTGACCAAGCCGGAAATATCCTCCCATTTCAAGGTCAGCCGCTTCACCCACGAGGAGAACGCGGGCACTGCCGGGGAGAACGACAAGCGACGGAAATTCCGCAACGACGTGGGCAGCCAGAGCTATCTCTCGCTGGTTTATCCTTCCGGTGATTTCTCGTTCTCGCTCTACCGCCAGGAACTGATCAACTTCGAGAGCAGTTTTACCGCGCAGGGGTTCGGCAACGTTTTCGCCAATCCGGACCTCGACCCGCAGCAGTTCATGTTCGGCAATGACACCCGCAGCGATATTCAGGTAAACAACTGGGGTGCGGCGATGGCCTATAAGCCCAACAGGTACGTATCGGTCGGCATCTCCAGCATAGTTTCCACTCTGGAGTTCAGCTTTTACGAAAACCTGTTCCAGGAATCCGTCGACCTGAGGCGAGAGAAAGTTTTCAGCGTCAG
Organism: Gemmatimonadales bacterium; assembly: GCA_024278175.1. GTDB lineage: Bacteria > Gemmatimonadota > Glassbacteria > GWA2-58-10 > GWA2-58-10 > JAJRTS01. Next base: position 29,784 of record JAJRTS010000038.1, read on the forward strand.
TTCCAAAAGCAACGACACCCGCTACAGTGTCAACCTGGGCGTAAAAGTGGAGCCTGTCAGTTACCTGACCCTGGGCGCGGTTTTCCGCAGCGGCCCGCGGTTCAGGATAACCAACACAATCGAGGACATCGACCGCAGCGCCAAAATCCCGATAGTCCAGGCCAACCAGAATCTGGTGTTCAAGGTCCCCGACGTCTACAGCGTGGGGATAGCCCTACGGCCCCGCAACAACCTGACCATCACGCTCGACGTGGTGCGCGTGGAGTACCACGACATTATCGCCGCGCTCGACCGCAACCTGAGCGAGGACGATGTGGCGGTGAGCATCAAGCAGTTCCCCTACTCGGCTTTTGTCGACGGCGACGGGATAGAGGACCTGGTGCTCGATAACGCCACTGAAATCCATTTCGGCGCGGAATACTACTTTCTGTTCGGGCAATGGCTGCTGCCGGTACGGGCAGGTTTTTACACCGATCCCGCTCACGTTGTCTACACTACCGTGGATGACGAGGCGCTGCGCAGGCTGTTTCCCAGGGCCAAAGATGAAATCCACGGCACTTTCGGTTTCGGGTTCGTTTTGCAGAACAAGATCCAGCTCGACGCCGCGGTCAATCTGTCCTCGAGTGTGGTCGAGGGCCTGCTTTCGGCGGTATTCAGGTTCTAACGTGTTCTAAATTATAATAGTATGGGCATTGAGATCGTCTGGGGCCGCTCCTGCTTATGCCCGGCCGAAAATTGGTAGAGTGAAAATGCGCACCATCAAAAAAACACTGTTGCTCATCGCACTGGCGACCCTTGTGCCGCAAGCCGGCCTGCTCTCGCAGTCGGTCACCTGGTACTCCGCCTACGAGAGCGCCCTTAAGGATATTGCCGCCGGCCGCTGGGAGCAAAGTGTCAAAAACCTTAGCCAGGCCCTGGAACTCAAGCCGGAGCCGGAGCTTAACGCCCGGACCTACGGCGTCTGGCGCAGCGACTATTTCCCCTACTACAACATGGGTCTGGCCCATTTCAACATGGGTGACTACCGCCGTGCTCTGGAGTTTTTTGACCGCTCTCTACAGGCCGGTGCTATCAAGCGCCAGCCCGAATTGCTCGAGCAACTCTCCAGCTACCGCCAGACCGCTGCCGCCCGTAACGAGGGCGCCGGACCGGAAAGCGAGATGGCGCGCAGAATCGAGGAAGAGCTCAACCGCGGCCTTCAACTGGAACGGCTGGGTGAGTTGGAAGAAGCTCTGGTCAAGTTCGAGAGCGTACTGACGCTGGATCCGGGTAACGCGCTGGCCACCGAGCATATGAGCGATATCCGCTCGACGCTTGCCCGTCAGGACTCGTTACGCACCCTGGAGCGCCGGCTGAACGAACTGCTGGCCGAGGGCAACAGATTATTGCAACAGGGAAACCTGCCCCAGGCCAGGGAGAGTTTCGCCGCCGCGGCCGTTATCTCCTCAAATACCCGCGCCGCCACGCTACGGGACAGTGTGGACGGCTTGCTGGCCGGAATGGCGGAGCAGAGCTTGCGCCGCGGCAGGCTGGTGGATGAGCTTATCGAGCAGGGCAAGCAGGCAAGCTCTGCCGGCAAGCACGATGATGCTCGCAGGAGCTTCGGCCGGGCGCTCAACATCGACCCCTCGAACGCTGTGGCTTCCAGGTTGATGGCCCGGGCTGACAGCCTGCTGGCCGAGCGCCGGAAAACTGAAATGCGAGCCGAAATACTTGCCCGGGCGCGCCGCCTGGTGGAAAACGACTCCCTGCTGGCCGCCCGCGACCTGCTTGTACGCGCCCGCGAACTGGGCCGGGACTCCGCCGTGGACAGCCTGTACGGTAATATCGAGAACCGTATTACCGAAAACGAACGCCGCTTCCGCCTTCGCGACCTCCCTCAACTCGTTCTCGCCGGGCAAAGCGAAACGGAGATCAATGTCAGCCGCGCTGAATACGCTGTCTCCGGTAACGCCATGGACAACGACGGGATCGTGCGGATCGTGCTCGAACTCAACGGCGGCTCCAGCGAGATTTACCGCCACCAGGGCACGGGAGAGCCGCCGGTACAGCGGGATTTCGAGCAGGTCGTCGAGTTGAGCCCCGGCGCCAACCGGCTCAAGCTTACCGTGTTCGACGGGCGCGGCAACAAGGCGTCCACCGAAAAGCTGCTGGTTTACACTCCCCCGCTCTGGAAGCTGCCGTTGGTGCGCTACCTGCTGGTGCTGAGTATCCTGCTCGTGGCCGCGGGCTATTATTACCTCCGGCGCAACACGTTCCACCTGCTGCTTAACAAACTGCGGCGGCGGCCGTTTACGCTGATCTCTCCCAACCCGTTTATTGTCGGCAACCCGATCCGCAGCCGGGAAATGTTTTTCGGGCGGGAGGATGATTTCCGTTTCGTCAAGAACAAGGTGGACAACGAAAAATACGGCTCGCTGATCGTCCTGTTCGGCGAGAGACGCACGGGCAAAACCAGCGTGCTCTACCAGATACTCGGCGGACGGCTGGGCCCCAGATACCTGCCCGTGTTCCTGGACATGCAGGCGATGGCGATCAACAACGACAATGAATTCCTTGGCCGGATGGCCGAAATCACGGCCGATCGGTTGGGGGCGCGCCTGGCAGAGGTGGACCTCTCGGTGTTCGATGACCGTTCACGCAACCCCTACCCCCTGTTCGAGAAATTTATCGACAGGGCGCTCGAAGAGATCGGCGAGGACAGGCTGCTGTTCCTGGTGGACGAGTACGAGTTGATCGAGGACAAGGTGGCCGACGGTAAGATCCGCAAGGAAATCTTCCACTTCCTCAGCGGCCTGGTGGAGCACAAAACCGGCCTGTTCCTGATATTCGCCGGCAACCATCGTCTCCAGGACCGCCGCCACAGTTTCTGGGAGCCCCTGCTCCAGCGCTGCGACTATCGCAATATCAGCTACCTGACACCCAACGACACCCGCCGGCTGATCCAGGAACCGGTGCGCGGCAAGGTGTTCTTTTTCGGCACCACGGTGCGTGACATCATGCGCCTGACCGCCGGCCAGCCGTTTTATACCCAGCTCGTCTGCCGCAACATGGTGGAGCTGCTTAACGCCGAGCGGCGCAATTACTTCTACGAGGCGGATATCGCCGAGGTTGTCCGCGAAATTATCGACAACCCGCCACCGCAGTTGATCTATTTCTGGGCCGGGATGGAGGCAGTGGAAAAACTTGTCCTGAGCACCGTGGCCGAGGCCGCGCGCGGCGTCAACAGCTTCCCCGATCTGGGCGAGATGAAAAATGCGCTGAAAAAATTCTCGGTAACGCTGCCGGAAAGCGACCTTAAAGAGGTTTGCGAACAGATGACCGCCAGCGAGGTGCTGGAACGCGGCCCTAGGGAAAGCTACCGTTTCCGCATGGACCTCTACAGGCTCTGGATCCGGGAGGAGCATAACCTGTACAATATCGCCCGGGAATTCGACCGGGAAACGATCGCCCGTTAACCGTACCCATACAGGAGGTTTTGATGAATAATCCCTTACGGCTGGCTGTCGCGCTGCTGCTGGCCGCGGCATTGGCCGCTCCGCTTTGCGCCCGGCCGGCTCTGAACGTAATCGTGTTCGCCGACGGCTACCATTACGGCCCGGCCGGCCATGAGCTGGCCCGCTCACTTAACGACAGCACGGGTTCCCCGGCTGTAAGGGCCGATTTCGCCAATACGGAAAATATCCTGGCCCCCGGTGCGCTAGGTCGCTACGACGTGCTGGTGCTGTTCAACCACAACGATATCACCCGCACCCACGAGAAAAGAATTACCGATTTCGTCCGCGAAGGCGGCGGCTTGGTTGCCCTGCACCACGTAATCAACAAGGCCAACGGCAACCCCGAGCTGACCCGGCTGGTGGGCGGGTTCTACAACGTGGACGACGGGATGATCGGCCACCGGGATTTCAATATCGTCCGGATAGAGGGCGCAGAGCACCCGATCCTGGAAGGCGTCCCGGAGAAATTCAGGGTCCGCGACGACCAGGACTTCCGCATCCGGTTTTACCCCGGCCAGCAGATCCAGCGTCTGCTCAGTTGCGATATCGACGATAACGGCGAGCAGAACGACTGCGGCTGGACCCGCACCGAGGGCGCGGGACGCGTGGTGTTTCTCAGTCCCGGCGACCCGGTGGACCTCAATCCTTTTGTCAACAACGTGCCGCTGCACAAGCTGATTGTTAACTCGATCCGCTGGGCTGCCGGCAACTGACACCCGCCCCAGGGATAAAATATGCTTTGCCCCGAATGTAACGCCGAAAATCCCAACAGTAACTGGTACTGCGATAATTGCGGATCCAATCTCCGTGAAACCGAGCCTGCCCGGCCGCAACGTCAATCCGCGCCGGAAGGGCCGGCTGATGCCGGGACTGCCACATCAACCACGTTTGCCGGACGCTACCGGGGCCTGGAAAAAATCGGCGACGGGGCGATGGCCACTGTCTACCGGGCGATGGATACGGAGCTGGACGAGGTGGTGGCGCTCAAGGTGCTTAAAAGCGATTTTGCCGGCGACGAGGACCATATCGCCCGTTTCAAGCGCGAGATCGCCCTGGCCCGCTCGATCACTCATCCCAACGTCTACCGGATCTACGATATCGGGGCCAGCGGCAAGGTGCAGTTTATCAGCATGGAGTATATCGACGGGACCGAGCTCAAGAAGCTGATCACCTCCGGCGCCAGACCCTCGATTGAGGAGGGCCTGGAAATCCTTCGGCAAATCTGCCTGGCGCTGCGGCAGGCGCACCTCAAGGGCATCATCCATCGAGATCTGAAACCCCACAACATCATGGTGGAAAACGGCACCGGCCGTTGCGTGGTGATGGATTTCGGGATCGCTATCGGCGAGCATTCCAGTTCGATCACCCAGGCCGGCGCGTTTGTCGGCACGCCCGAGTACATCTCTCCCGAACAGGCCGGCAGCCGGGCACTGGACCACACAACGGATATCTATTCGCTGGGCGTTATCATGTACGAACTGTTCACCGGCAGGCTCCCGTTCGGCCCCGGCCGCCCGCTGGCGGTGGCCATGCAGCATATCAACGAAACTCCCGTGGCGCCGTCGCGGCACAATCCCGAGATCGGCCGCGCCCTGGAGCGAATCGTGCTCAAGGCGATGCACAAGGACCCGCTGAGGCGCTACCGCGATGTGAGCGCCCTGCTGGAGGATATCGAATCCCTGCTCCGCGGCGATAAGGACGAGCAGGACGAGACCCGGGGCGTTCCCGCCACCCACGTAAACCCCTACCTGAACCGCAACATGATCCGTGACAAGAAGCTTTTCCACGGCCGGCGCAAGGAAGTGGCGACAATATTTTCGCGGATCGGCGCGGCGCGGCCGCAGTCGGTTTCGATTGTCGGCGAGCGGCGGATCGGCAAGAGCAGCCTGCTTTACTTTATCAAAGATCCCGGCAACCGCTTAAGTTATCTCGACGAATCCACCGGCTACATTTTCCTCTTCATGGACTTCCAGGAGAAACGGCGCGGGACTGCCGACGAGTTTTTCGAATCCCTGTTCGACCTGCTCCGCCAGGAGGCCTGCGACAAGCTGGGTGAGTTGCCGGAACCCGGTTACGACGGATTCAAGCAAGTCTGTGAGCGGATCGACGCGGAGGGGATGAAGCTGATCATGTTGTTCGACGAGTTCGAGGCCATCACCAAGAATCGAAATTTCGAGCCGGAGTTTTTCGCATTCCTGCGCTCGCTGGCCAACAACTATAACGTGGCCTATGTAACCAGCTCGGTAAAAAACCTTCAGGAGATGTGCCACAACCGCGAGATCAGCGACTCGCCGTTCTTCAACATTTTCTCCAACCTCAACCTCGGCCCGTTCAACCTTCAGGAGGCCCGCAAATTCGTCGCCGAACCCAGCAGGGAATGCGGGATTCCGCTGGAGGAGAATTTAGAGACGATTGTGGAGCTGGGAGGACATTTCCAGTTCTACATGGCGATCGCCTGCTCGATCCTGTTCGATTTCGATTTCGCCCGGGCGGATTCCCGCAAGACAGTGCTGGAAAATGTGGAAGAACAGTTCCTGGAGGAAGCGGGTATGCACTTTCAGTTCATTATCGAGAGCCTGGGACCGGACGAACTCAGGGTCTGCCACAAGCTCATCGAGGGAGTGCCGCTCGATTCGATTGACCGTTTCGTGGTAAAAACCCTGCTCCGCCGCGGATACCTTATCCCCGGCGACAGCGACCGCGAGTACAGGCTGTTTTCCCGCACCCTGGAGCGGATGATCGAAGAACAGAGTCAGAAACGGGAAACGTCTTAACGTGCGCCTTTAAGCACTACCGCTAATTACTTATGAAGCATTGAGTTGAGGCTGATCCTTTTATCGCTCAAATGATGGCGCCCTGACACCCGGGGCCCGGCTTGATAAAACTGGCACGGCTGCGGGGGACCGTGGCCGCGCCGGGTGTACCGCCCGTTGAGATTTTTTGCTGTTTTACTCAATGATTGAGTATTATTATTAAAGTTTGTTAAAACCTAGTAAGTCTTGATCCACCGCCAACGAAGCGGGCAGGACCGCCATGCCGGAGATACTGGAAAACCTTGGCAGCACACTGACTTCTGTTGTCGACATCCTGCTGGTCGCCACTTTTATTTATTATATCCTCTATCCGCTCAAAGGCACCCGTAGCGCCAGGATCGCTATCGGGATAGTTTTCCTGATCCTGCTCTATTATATCTCCGACCGCTTCCAGCTCCAGACCATGGCCTGGCTGCTACAGAACTTCATGGGTTATATCGTGCTGGTGGTGATAGTGATCTTCCAGGCCGATATCCGCAAGGCGCTGGCCACGTTCGGCCGCAACCCGTTTTTCGACTTTTTCCATATCGGCAAGCAGGATATCGACTACCTGGTGGAGCTGCAACGGGCAGTCAACCTGATGGCCCAGCGTAATATCGGCGCGCTGATCGTGATCGAGCGCGAACTGGAGCTGAAAAACCTGGTGGACAGCGGCTCGCGGCTCGACTCCGAGGTGCGCAGCGAGCTGCTGCTTTCGCTGTTTAACACCCACGGCCCTCTGCACGACGGAGCGGTGATTATCTCCGCCGGACGGATAGCCAACGCGGGGGCGATCCTACCGCTCACGAGCCGCACGGACATCAGCAAGGAGTACGGCACCCGTCACCGGGCGGCCCTGGGTCTGAGCGAGGAAAGCGATGCCGTGGTGATCGTGGTCAGCGAGGAGCGGGGTACTGTGTCGCTGGCGCTGGAGGGACAGATGAGCCAGTTGGACACGGCCCTTGAACTGGAACGACGACTTGCACCGTTGTTGAAGTACTGAGCCTTTGGGGCAGAGATGAACCTGACCAGAAACCTGTCGCTGAAACTGATAAGCCTGTTGATCGCGGTGTTCCTCTGGTTCACCGTAACCAGCAAGGAATACCGTTACGGCGATTTCAACATTCCTCTGGAACTGCACGGGCTGCCGGACAACCTGGTTGTCACCGGCACCATGTTCGACAAGCAGGAAGTGAACAACGTTACAGTCCGGGTCCGCGCCAGCGAGACGCTGATTCGCTCCCTGGGCGAGCGCTCGATGTTCCTGAGGGTCGATCTTACCGGTATGGGCGTGGGCAGCCACCCGGTGCAGCTTGGCGACAAGATGGTGATGGGCCGTCCGCCGGGGGCGGAAATCACCGAGATATTTCCCCGCGTGATCAAAATAGCAATCGAGCAACTGTTGACCCGCCCCAATGTGGTGGTCAGCGCTGAAATCCTGGGCAAGCCGGCGGAAAACTACGATATCACCTCCATCCGCAGCGATCCGCCGATTGTAAGAGTAAGCGGGCCCAAAAGCGTGGTGGAGCATATCGACAAGATCAGAACCCAGCAGGTTAATATCGACGGGATGCGGGCCACCATACTCGACCGTCTGGTCCATCTGGTGCCTCCCCACCCCGTGGCAGATGTTTTTCCGGAAACCGTGAACCTGCGGATCAGGATCGAGGAAAAAAGCATCTCGCGCAAGTTCGAGCGCATGGAAATGCAGATCAGGGGAGCACAGTTCCAGACCAGGATCAACCCCGTGCAACTGGACGTGTGGGTCCAGGGACCGATTTCACAGATCAGGAGGCTGGAGCGCAATAACCTGACCGCTTTCGTCCAGCTTGACGGCAACGAGCCAAAGGGGCAGAATATCCGGTTGGAGCCGATGGTGCAAGTTACCCCCCCGGACAGCTTTCCGGCCGTAAGGCTCGAACGTTTTTCGCAGAGCTACGTGGATGTGATGGTCACCTCGAAGAGACTCGAATGAGGTTTTCTTACCGTTCCGATTCAGCCAAAACACTTCGCTCCCACGGCGTACGCCTACGCCCGTCGGCTATTCTGTTCTGCTCCCTGGCGCTGGGCTACTCGGCCCTGCTGTTCCTTATCGCCAACTACCTGCCCATCCTGACCAATCGCGCGGCGGAGATACTCACCTGGGTGGTCTACTCGCGGATCATCAGGGGAATTGTCACTTTCATGGCGGCCGTGCTGGTGTATATCGTTTTTATCCGCTGGCCAAACGTTGCGCACAAAAAGCTGTTTCTGCTCCAGTTGCTGCCGTTTATCGGCAGCACCGCCTGGTTTCTCGGCCAGTTGGGCGATAGCGTCAACGAATATATCCACTATCCGCAGTATGCCACCTGCATGCTGCTCTGGTTTGCGGCGTTAAGCCGCCTGGCGGAAAAAAATCCACCGGGAGCGAGTGTCTTTTCCCGCCTGCTCGTCCGGCCCGGGCCACTGGTCATGGCGCTTACGATCAGCGCGCTGCTGGGACTGGCAGAGGAGGGGTTCCAATATCTGGCCCCGCGCCGGGCGTTCGATTTTCAGGATATAGCGCTGAACCTGATGGGAGTCTGGCTGGGTGGGATGATTGTCTGGGTTGTCCGGGAAAACGCTTCCGGCCAAAATGGCCGCGAGTCGCCAGCCGGGCTGAGAGGAAACTAAGTTAAATGTCCCCCTGCGCGGATACAGTCGCACGGGAACGGCAATCGCTTTATTATCTATAAAACCGGGAGCACAAATGAAAATTCTGACCGTATTGCTGGCGCTTTTTCTGCTGAGTTTTAACCTGGGTGCCGCGGAGGAACAAACTATCGACGCCGAATTGAAATTCATCAACCTCCCCACTTTCCGCACCGGCGAGAGCGGCCCGCTGTGGGGCCGCGTGGTGCTCACTTTCAATTCGGAAAAACTGGAGCCGCTCAAGGCCAGGGTCTCGCTCAAAGTCGATAAAGAAGGCGACTGGCAGGTGGGCCAGTGGCAAGACGCCTGGCCGGGCAAAGCCGCTTCCCTGCCGCTCGCTATCAAACTCGATACTCCCGGCGAGGGGAACAGCGTTCTCACATCCCTGCTGCGCGTGGAACTGGGCGAGCGGGTTGTCATCACCCAGGCTACCGATCTGTTTATTCGTGAGCACGGGATGTTTTTCCGCAGCTACCGCAGCGAGTTGGACGACGCTGTTTATCCCTACGCGCTCTACCTTCCCCAGGGCTACGACGCACCGGGACGGGCCTGGCCGCTGGTGGTCAGTCTGCACGGCGCATATTCCAACTACGCCAATAACCTCAAGCGCCTGTTCGGGATCGGCAACCAGCCCGGCGAACCTGATGAGCTGGCCTACCGCTCCTTCCCCACCATGCCCGTGCTGCCGCCGGTGGCCGGGATAGTCGTCTGCCCCTCCGGACGCGGCACGATGGGCTACCACGGGCCGGGGGCGCGCGATGTGCTCGACGTGCTCGAAGCGGTTCGCCGGGAGTACGCTGTGGACCCGGAGCGCATTTCGATCACCGGACTGTCGATGGGCGGTGAAGGGACCTGGGAAATCGCCCTTCGTCATCCGGGACTGTTCAGCGCGGCCGCACCTGTCTGCGCACCGGCCGACAAAAGCACCTCAGGCTTCTATGCCAACGTGCTCAGTCCCCAGACGGACAAGTTTCCGTTCGTGAACAGGAGCTTCGCCCGCAACCAGATCGTCAACTTGGCGCGCAACGCCAACGGCTTTCCGGTACACATCTACCACGGCACCGATGATCCGGTGGTACCGATCCAGCACTCCTACACGATGGTGAAAGCCCTGGCCGAACACGGAATCGAGACCCCGCTGTCAACTTTCGACAATGTGGGCCACGACGCCTGGGACCCGACCTACGTTAACGGCGAGACCCTGCGCAGCCTGATGGGCGCCCGGCGCGATTATCCGGCCAAAAAGATCGAGTTCACCACCTGCCGTTACCAGGATGCCCGTTGTCAGTGGCTGGAAATTTCCCGCTTCAACATCTACGGCGACTACGCGCTGATCGAGGCGGCCTGGGACCCCGGGAAGAAACAAATCCTGCTGGAGCGCACGGACAACGTGGCCACGCTGAAGCTGTTCCCCGGGGTGCTTAAAATGCAGGCCGGCGAGAAGCTGACGGTTAAAATCTCCGGCGGCAACAGCGTGCGCTTCACCGTGCGGACAACCGGCCCGATAGTGCTTTCGATTGTCAACGGCAAAATTCACCGGGGCGGCGCGGGCGGGAAGGGTATCAAGCGCAAGGGAGTGGAGGGACCGCTCTGGGAGGCCCTCTCGGACCGCGTTCTGCTGGTTTTCGGTACCGGACCCGGCGGCGAGGAAAGCCTTCGCCAGGCCTTGCGCTTTGTGGACTGGGGCGATCTGCCCGACACGCACTTCATCCTCCGGCCGGACTCGGCGGTGAGCGAGGCCGACATCCGCGCCAGCCACCTGGTGCTCTTCGGCGATGAGCGCTCCAACACCCTGATCGCGCGAATCAACGACAGAACCCCGGTGCAATTCCAGGGCGATAAGGTGGTAGCGGGCAAGAGCAGCTATCCGCGCAATGAGGTCTCGTTTAAATGCGTGTTCCCCAACCCGCTGGCCCCTGGGCGGCTGGTGCTGCTCAATTACGCCGAAGAATGGGACTACAGCAAGCTCTGGACATTCCGGAGCGTGTTCAAGATGCTGCCCGACTACATGATCTACCGCAGGGGCGGCCAGCAGCCGTTCTCCACCGAAATGTTGAGCGCCGGCTTTTTCAGCGAACACTGGAGCTGGCAGGACTGAAGCCATGAGCGGCTTGGGAGTACTGTTTTATCCCAAATACCGCACGGCGATGGCAACCTGGCGCAAAACCTCGCCGGGCAAGGCGCTGCCGCTGGCGGTGGTCACCCTGTTGTTCTGGGGGCTGACTTACAGCCTGTTCCACCGGATGCTGGTCTATTTCCGTTCCACGGAGGATATCGGCACGCTGCTGACTGTCAAGCTGGTGTCGATGACGCTGATCAGTTTCCTGCTGATCCTGGTTGTCAGCAACCTGATTTGCGCGTTCAACACATTCTTTTTCAGCGAGGACCTTTACCTGCTCGTTTCCAGCCCGGTCTCGCTGCACCGGATATTCCTGGCGCGCTTTATCGAGACGATGGTGCATGCGAGCTGGATGGTGCTGCTGATGGCCGTGCCGATATTCGCGGCCCTGGGCCGGGTATTCGATGCCGGCTGGGAGTTCTATGCGGGCTCCATCCTGACAGTAATACCATTGGCGATGATCCCCACGGCCGCCGGGGTGATTATCGCCATGCTGCTGGTCAACGTGTTTGTCGCGCGCCGCACGCGGGACATACTTTCTTTTCTTTCGATCGCCGTACTGGGCGGGATGCTGATCGCACTGCGCCTGCTCAACCCGGAAAAAGCGCTGATCCGTCACGAGATGGACAGCGTGGTCTCTTTTTTTAGCCTGCTCAGAAGCCCGGACAGTCCGCTTTCTCCGCATTTCTGGGCCGGCCGGGTGCTGCTTGACCTGTTGGGCCTGGGCAAGAGCGACGGCCTGTTTTTCGCTCTCCTGCTGGCCTCCGCCGCCCTTGGGCTTATGAGCATCGGCTACTACGTTACCCTGCTCTGCTACCGTCGCGGTTTCAGCCGCGCCCAGGAGGCAGTCACCGGCAGGATCATCGGCCGCGGCTGGATCGACCGGCTGCTCTCGATCTACCTTCGCCCCCTGCACGCTCAGGCGCGAGAGCTGGTGATCAAGGACCTCAAAGCGTTCGCCCGCGACAAGAGCCAGTGGAGCCAGTTGTTCCTGCTCGGCGGAATGATAGCGGTTTACCTCTATAACTTTTCCGTTTTGCCGTTGGAACACAGCCCCGTTCCCCGCTACTTCCTGCAGGTGGTGCTCAGTTTCCTCAATCTGGGGCTGGCCGGTTTCGTGATCGCCAGTATCGCCACCCGTTTCGTATTTCCGGGAGTCAGCCTTGAGGGAAACAGTTTCTGGCTGCTCAAAAGCGCTCCCGTTTCGCTGACGCGGTTTCTCTGGGCCAAAATGTTCGTATTGACTGTCCCACTTGTGGCGCTGGGCCAGTTCCTGGTATTTGTCAGCAGCCGGATCCTCGGTTCGGACAACGGGATCACCGCCGTGGCCTGTGTCGTAGTGCTTACCCTCACTCTGGCGATTGTTGCTCTGGGGACCGGCATGGGCGCGATTTATCCCCGTTTCGAGGTGGAAAACCCCGCCCAGATCAGTACCGGAATCGGCGGTGTGCTGTATATGATCGCATCGCTGGCGATAATCGGCACGACTATCGGCCTGCTGGTGCGACCGGTCCATCACCTGCTGATGGCCTCAATCCATCAGACCGCCCTGACCGCCGGCCAGTGGGGCGAAGTGATCGGTTTCTGCACGCTGATCGCCGGTTTTCACGCCCTGGTGCTCAAACTGAGCATGGATTGTGGTGTGCGGGCCCTGAGCAGACTGGAAATTTGAACTTCCCCCGGTCGCCTGCTTCATGGGATTACGGGCAACACCCGGGGCGGGCGGCGCCTGTGCGGCCGCACAGGCGCGCCTGCGGCGCGTGCGGACTTCCGTCCGCGCGCCGCCCGCCCCGGCGGACTGTCCTCCATAACGAAGACTAAAACTAGATTTACCGGCCCAAAAAGGAGACACGAATGACAGAGATGCAGAATATGCTGGCCGTGCTTGGCGGTGAGCGCCCGGAGCGGTTTCCCTATACGCCGATGGGCCACTGGAACCGTCGCGCCGTGCGCAAGCTGCTGCCGGACAACTGCTACCACGACCATCTCTACTGCCTGCCGGAGAGCAGTTGGGGCTCCGATGAGCGTACCGATGCCAGCCGGGAGGCGGCTGTCAACTATGCCCGCTTCATGGGTGTGAGCACACTGGGCGTGGGCAAGGGCGGGGCCATGCCGTTCGGCCATGGTGGTCCGGCGGAGATAATCGGTGAGCTGGAAAGCCGGAGTGAGGATGGGTGCGAGATCTACCGCTTCGAGGGTGGCGGCAGGCGGCTGGTGCGTTATGATCCCTATTCGGTGCAATACGGGTATACGTTCCCGATCCGTACGCACGATGATCTCGATGCGCTCGAATTGCCCGATCCCCACGACCCCTCGCGCTGGGTCGATATCGAGGGCGATGTGGCCGCGTTCGAGGTGGCGGGTGTGATGCCGGCGGCCAAGATCATGGGCTTTTTCAGCGGTGTGCATAACAATTTTTACGATTTCGAGCCGCTGCTGCTTAACTTTTTCGACAACCCGGAATTTGTTCATCGCCTGACTGACACTCTGGCCGCTTGGAGTCTGGCCTGCGTAGAGGAGGTCCTGGCGCACGGAGTTAAGCTGATCGAGGTCTGCGATGATCTGGGCACGCCGGAGGGGATGCTGATCAGCCCGGAGCAGTTCGATACGTTCTACCTTCCCCACTACCGCAGACTGTGCGAACTCTGCCACAGCCGCGGTGCCTGGGTGCATATGCACAGCCACGGCAACATCCTGCCGATCATGTCGAGGCTGGTCGAGGCGGGTGTGGATATTATCAACCCGTTCGACCCCCACGAGGTGCCCGCGCCGGGCGAGCTGGTGGAGCGCTACGGCGACAAGGTGGTGCTCTGCGGGTTTATTCCCAGCGACTACTACCTTCTCGAGCATGACCAGGATATCGAGGCGCTGTTCGCCCGTGCGGCCGCTTTGGGCCGGGGCTGCGGGCGCGGGTTCGTGATGATGGAACACGGGTTCCCCGAGGATCTCAGCGCTCGGCGGTTCCGGCTGATCCTGGAGCTGGTGGAAAAGTACCGCCGCCTGGACTGAATGGGGGTGGAGGCAACCATTCAGGTGGACACTTCCGCTGGAGGCTGACAACGTGAAACGCAAAGAGTTTATCACCACGGCCGCCTCACCGATAGATGCAGCCGGGGCGGAAAGCGCGGACAGGGTGCATATCGTCAGCCTCGGTTTCGATGACGGGTTCCGCAAATCGTGCGAGAAAGTGGCTGAAATCCACGAGCGGTTTGGCCTGAGCGCCTGCTTTAACATCGTGGCCTCGGCCTCCGATCCGGATACCGGGTTCTCCGATCCCTACGCGTCCAAACACCCGATAGGCGGCTGGGAACTCTGGAACGAGCTGGCCGACCGCGGCCACGAGATCATGCCCCACGGCTGGAGGCACGCGCACCTGGGCGAGATGCCGCTTGCCGAGGCCCGGGGCCTGATAATACGCTGCCTTGACCGGTTCAGCGAAAGGCTGCGTGGGTTCGAGCCGCAAAAAAGCGTCTTCAGCTTCCCCTACAACCAGAGCACGCCGGAGCTGGAGGCCTGGCTGCCGGAGGTGGTAATGGGCTTCCGCACGGGGGGCGGCGGGATCAATCCCCTGCCCACGGCGGACACGCTGAAAATCACCACCGAGGGCTACGGGCCCGACGACTGCGGGGAGCATCTGGAGCGCCGCCTGGACGAGCTGCTGGCCGGGCCGTCGGGCTGGCTCGTGTATACCATGCATGGGCTGGACGACGAGGGCTGGGGACCGATCCGGGCCGATCATCTGGAGAGTCTGCTGTCGCGATTGGTAAAAGAGCCGACAGTGCGCGTGGTACCGATGGGAAGGGCTATTATCAAGAATAAGGGATAACGCTCTTAGTTTTGGTGCAGTTGTGATGTTTTTATTTAAGGTTATGCACGTAGGGGCGACGCATGCGTCGCCCCTACATTTTCTATCAAAAATGTTCTTCTCAAGCAAAATTCCTCAATCCCTCCCCATCATTTTCAGCAATTCCAGCAGATCGAAAATATCCACTTTTCCGTTGCCGTCCACGTCGCCGGCACCCGGCTCGCCCTGGCCGCCCAGGCGTTTGAGCAGCTCCAGCAGGTCGAAAATGCTCACCCGCCAGTCGCCATCCAGGTCGCCGGGCTTGTTGAGCGCCACCGTGACCGTGTAAGAATCCTGCGGCGCTCCGGCGGGCAGGGTGTAGACCTCTTCGCCACCACCGCTGACGACAAAGTAGTAGAGGATCGTGCTGTTCAGCGGCTGGGCGGGCAGGCTGCCCACCCAGCGGCCATCCACCAGCACGCAATCCACCCCGCCGCTGATCTTATCGCCGTCCAGGGTGTAAACGAATCTCACCTGCGGGTCGCTTATCACTGGGTTCAGCTCCACCCACAGCTCGTAGCCGCCGACTGTGTCCGTGAACGTCTCATCGCCGATCGAGTTCTTGAACACCGCCAAGGTGGCCGCTGTGCCGCTCAGCGCAACTGTCAGGCTGGTGTCCGCACCGGTAACTGTCACGGTCCCGGCGTAACTGCCATCAGCCGTGGGCGCGAAAGCGACAGAAACCTGCTGGCTGTCGCCGGGGGCCACGCTGGCCGAGGACAGCGAAACGCTGAATTCGGCTGATCCGCTTACCGAGATCGAGGCGCTCAGCCCGGCGTCACCGTTGTTGTAGAGTGAGAACTCCCGGCTGGCCGTGGAGCCGGTGCCCACCGTGCCGAAGTCAATCTCCGCTGCCGAGAGCGCCGGCAGGGGCGCGGCCAGCGGATTGAACGTGCGCACCCGGGCGCGGATATTGATATCCCCCCCGCCATCGGTGGTGCTGATATTGTCGAAGAAATACTCACCGCTCGACGAGGTGTAGCTCCGGCCCGCAGGCTCCCCGGAGCGGTCGTAGGAGACGGAATAGGCCTGGTTGTAGATCAGCAGGCTGACAAAGAAGTCCTGGCCCTGCCGGAGTTCGACAGCCTCCGGCAAGATCACGGTCTGCCAGCCGCTGGTGGCAGAGCTGCTGTCAAACGAGGCTAGCAGCCCGGAGGGCGTCCAGCTGCCGAACCCCGAAGTCAGCGAGGAGTAAATTTTCACCTTGTAAGTGGTCTCGTCAGCCCGGAAGCCGATATCCAGGGCCTCCAGAGAGCCGGAGTCCCCGGCGGTGAACAGCACTCCCGCCCAGTAGTCGCTGGGTTCTGTTAACCCCCAGCCCCAGCCGGAGATCCCTTGCTCATCGTAGACCAGACTGTAGCCCTGCTCGACAGCCGGACGGAACCAGGCGCTCATGGTGGTATCGGAACCGCTGATATTCTCAATCGTCACACCGGTGGGGTCTCCGACATAGTCCCGGCTGGAGGGGATGCTGTTGGCGTTGAACGTAAAGTTAGACGCGGTTCCCGGCCACGGGTCGCCGGCGTCTCCCCCGTTTTCGCTGTTATCGAGATCGAACAACCCGTCCGCTTCTTCCAGGTCCACCAGCTTGTGGGTCTCATCATCGTTGTTGGCCCCGCTGCTGAACCCCGCCTCACCATACCAGCGGTTCTCGTCCACATGGTAAATCATCAGGCCCGCACCTGCCAGGTACTGGTCGAACCCAACCTGCTGGCGGTTCTCTACCAGGAAATATCCACTCAGCCGATGGTCGTCGGCCCAGAGCCTGAGCACATCCCCGGCCGCTTCCGCCGGGGTGATGGAGTACTGCCCCTCCTGCTCGATAGTCCGCGGGGTCACCCAGCCCATGATCAGCTTGCACCAGGCGGACATGTGCGTGGGGGTAGCCCAATGCTGCCCATCGCCGCCATAATTGCCGCCGGCCATCAGGCACCAGTTGCCCAACCCTTGCGAGTCGTTGAAATCAGGCCCCTCGCTGTCGTCCGTGCGGTCGTAGAGGTCGGGCAGGCCCAGCACGTGGCCGAACTCGTGGGCAAAAATGCCGATCGGCTGGATTTCGCTCACCCCTCCGCTGCGGCCGTAGACTTCCGGGGCAATCGCCCAGGCGTTGACCTTGATAAACCCGCCGTTGGCCGAGAAATCGTTGGTGGTGAACTCGTTGTCGCCCAGGGTGGAGGACACCGGCCAGAGGTTACTCGAGTCGCCGTAGGTACTCTGGTTGGGACCCAGGCCGGGGTAGACCACATAGACCCCGTCCACGTAGCCGTCGTCGTCGCCTGAGTTCGGTTGCCCATCGGGGCCGTCGTTATCGAACAGGGCAAAATCGACGCTGTCATCGGCAGCGGCCACCACGTCACGCACGAAACCGTCGCTGTTAGTGGGGAAATCGGAACCCTGTCCGTTGTCGCCGCCGTTATAGTAGGACTGTGTGTTGTCCAGATCGAACCAGCCGTAAACTTTGCCGGTAAGTTGAAACTGACCGTAGGAGACCTCATCATAGTAATCCGAGAGCGACCCTGTTGGATTCTCGCCAAAGAGCAGTTCCCTGAAATCGGTTGTGTCGTAGGTTGTCGTGGCGTTTTTGTAGCGGCCCAGCAGCACGGGGAGAGTGAATTGCGCCTGGTCAAGCGCGGCCAGCGTGGTGCGCCCGGCGGCAATCTGCTCGCGGGTAGCCCTGCGCCGGGCAACCCTTTTCACCCAGCCGGGGTCGCCGTAGCGGACGCTGTCACGGCCGGAGAGCACATCGCTCCAGAACCCGGCCGGGAATTTACCGCTCTCTGGTGGAGTGGTGGCCAGCAAGGGAGCCTGTGAAAGCAATATCATCATAATCATTGCCGTTCCAACAAGCGTCTTAGTCATTCAAAAATCCTTTTCCCTGGGTGGGTGCCGCCCGCTCAGTCGAATTTTCTTAACCACTCAGCCAAAATGCCGCGCAAGCTGGTTGATATGTTCTTCAAAAATCTTCAAAAACAGCCCGCCAGCCTGACGGCATGCCGTATATAGAGTAGTTCTCTAAACAATTGTCCGCTTGATTCTCCTTCGAAGGGCCGTTCCTTCCCTCGTAGGGGCGAGGCAGGCCTCGCCCGCAAAGCATATAGCAGGTGCACAGGTTGACGGGCGAACACGAGGTTCGCCCCTACAATATTCTACGGACAACGGAAGTTTTCCCGTACCATTCTCAGGATTTTCTTTCCTTATGCAAAAAGACAAAACTTTCGAAAAACACTATAATCTGTGGAATAGTGCAAAACTACATAATTATTCCCGTAGCTGCCCCTCGCCTGTTACGACCCACTTGTAGATGGTCAACTCTTCCAGACCCATCGGGCCGCGGGCGTGGAGCTTATCCGTGGATATCCCGATCTCCGCTCCCAGGCCGTACTGGGCCCCGTCGCTGAAACGCGTGCTGGTGTTGACCATCACCGAGCTGGAGTCCACCCGGCAGACGAAATTTTTTGCAGTGTTTGCATTGCCGGTAACGATGGCGTCGGTGTGACGGGAGCCGTATTTTTCGATATGCTCCACCGCCTGGTCCAGCCCGTCCACCACCCGCACGTTCAGGATCAGGTCAAGGTACTCGGTGCTCCAGTCTTCATCCGTGGCGGGCTTCGCACTCTCCAGCAACCGGCAGGTCCGCTCACAGCCGCGAATCTCCACACCGGCATCCTCCAGGCGCTTGCCAATCGAGGGCAGGAACTCCCCGGCCACCGCGCCGCTCACCAGCAGGGTCTCCATGGCGTTGCACACACCGGGGCGCTGCAACTTGGCGTTGAGCGCTATTTCGGTCGCCATTGCAAGATCGGCCGCCGCGTCCACGTACACGTGGCAGATGCCATCATAGTGCTTGATGACCGGGATCGTACTGTTCTCCACCACCCGGCGGATCAGCGTCTTGCCGCCGCGGGGGATAATCAGGTCGATATACTTCTCGGCGGTCAGCATCTCTCCCACGGCCTCGCGGTCAATTGTAGGCACGAGCTGCACCGTGGCCGAGGGCAGCCCGGCGCCGGCCACGGCCGCGCTCATGGCGCGGGCCAGGGCCAGATTGCTGTTGATCGCCTCGCTGCCGCCGCGAAGGATCACCGCGTTGCCGCTCTTAAGCGTCAGCGCTCCGGCATCGACAGTGACGTTGGGACGGGACTCGTAGATAATCCCGATCACACCGATCGGGACCCGCATCCGGCAGATTTTCAGGCCGTTTGGCCGCTCGCGCGCGTCAAACGTGCCGCCCACCGGGTCGGGAAGCCGGATCACCTCGCGCACCCCGGCGATCATCGAGTCAATCCGCGCATCGGTCAGGGCCAGACGGTCCAGCATCGCCCCGCTCAGGCCCCGCTCCCGCCCGGCGGCCAGATCCTTTTCGTTTTCCTGCTGGATCTTTTGACGATCATTCTCCAGCGCCACGGCCACCGCCTCCAGCGCCCTGTCCTTCTCCGCGGTGGCGGCAAAAGCCAGCCGCGCGGCCGCCGCACGGCCATCACGGCCCATCCGCTGTATCAATTGCCTGATCTCGCTCATTTATCCTCCCGAATATTATCTCGATAAAACTTACTATCTTCAGTCCGCAAAATCATTCCGCCTTGCCGTTGGACTCAAGCAGGGCCAGGTTATCCTTGTGGATCACTTCCTCCGGGCCATCGCGGCCCAGCACCTGCTCGATCCGCGAGGAGTGCAGGCCCTTGATCCGGGCCAGGTCCCCGGCGCTGTAGGAGGTAACTCCCCGCGCGAACGGCTCCTTTTCGCCGGTGACCGCCAGATCCACGACATCGCCCGGCTCGAACGAGCCCTCGATATCCACCAGCCCGCTGGATAGCAGGCTTTTGCCATTATCGGTCAACGCCCTGTACGCCCCCTTGTCCACCGTCAGCCTGCCGTGGGAGCGGCTGGTGAACGCGATCCAGCGCTTGCGGCGACCCAGTTCCTCGGAGGTGGGCACGAACAGGGTGCCCACATCGCGGCCGCCAACGATCCCCGGCAGATCGGAGTCAATGCCCCGGGCGATCACGCACCAGATCCCGGCCCGGGCAGCCAGCGAGGCCGCCTCGATCTTGCCGCGCATCCCGCCGATCGAGACCCCGCTGGACTTACCCCTGGCCCTGCGGGTAAGCTCGCTGGTAATTTCCTCTACCAGCGGGATCCGCCGCGCGCCCGGGTCCTTGTCCGGGTTGGCCGTATAGAGGCCATCGGTGGTGGTCAGCAGCAGCAGCAGATCAGCATCGATTACACCGGCCACCTGCACGCTGAGCGCATCGTTGTCGCCGTACTTGAGCTCACGGACCGCCACGCTGTCGTTCTCGTTGACCACGGGCACCACCCCCATTCTCAGCAGGCTGTCGAACGTGTTCTGCAGGTTCACATAGCGATAGCGGCTCTGCAGGTCGTCAGCCGTGACCAGCACCTGCCCCACCCTCCGGCCGTGGCCGGCGAACGCGTGTTCCCACATCTTCATCAACTGCACCTGCCCCACCGCGGCCACGGCCTGACGGTCCGGGATCAGCCGGGGGTAGCTCTCCACGCCCAACCGGCCCATCCCGGCCCCCACCGCCCCGCTGGAGACCAGCACCGTTTCGATCCCGCTCTTTTGCAGTTCGATAACCTGGCCGGCAAGTCGGTCGATCCGCTCACGGTCAATCTGGTTGTCGCTGCCGGTCAGCACTCGTGTGCCGATCTTGACCACCACCCGCTCGATACCTTCGATTTTCCTGCGCACTTTGTTTGTCATCGGAATGCTCTCAAAACATGTTTCCAGAAAAAATCAGTTTGGTGTGTCAACCTGCGTCCAGACAATAAATCCGGCCGTTTTCAGCGCCTACATAAATTCTTCCATCGCAGAGCGCCGGGCTTGAGATGATGGCGCTGCCGATTTGATAACGCCACTGGAGGCGGCCGGTGCCGAGCTCCAAGCCGTAAAGATAACCGTCGGTGGAACCGCACACCACGGTTTTTCCGGCAATCACGGGACTGGAATAGATAGCGTCGTTGGTGCGGTAACTCCACAACTGGCGGCCGGTTTCGCTCTCCAGAGCATAACAGCGTCCATCGTGCGAACAAACCACCAGTACCTTGCCGGCCAGCGCGGGAGTGGAGCGCACGGGCCCCTCTGTGCGAAACTGCCACGCCGGCTTCCCCCCGCCCAGTTCCAGCGCGTAAA
Source organism: Gemmatimonadales bacterium (assembly GCA_024278175.1). Classification (GTDB taxonomy): domain Bacteria; phylum Gemmatimonadota; class Glassbacteria; order GWA2-58-10; family GWA2-58-10; genus JAJRTS01. The sequence continues at coordinate 50,857 of JAJRTS010000038.1, forward strand.
GATGCTGGTCGTCCGAGCCGGTGTATACCATTTCTCCCCCGCACGCCGGCGAGCAGTTGAGCGGCCCCTGGGCCTTGAACCTCCAGAGAGGCTCTCCGCCTTCGGAGCTTACCGCGTGAAAGTACCCGTCGGCGCAGCCGGCGAATATCGAGTTACCGGCCAGGGCCGCGGCATAGCGGATCTCGCCTCCGCACTCCAGTTGCCAGGCCGGGGAGCCGTCCTTGCGACCGAGCGCATACAACTTCCCGTCCGAGGAGCCGATAACCACCAACTCCCCGGCTTCCAGGGGTGTGGCGAACACCGGCCCCAGGGTCTGGAAAGTCCAGATAACGCTGCCGTCATTGGCATCTATCGCCCGCAAACAGCCATCGCGACTGGAACCGGCGAATACTGTCCCGTCCGCCGCCGACACCGAGAGGTTGCCCTCGTCACCGGTCCGGCACTCCCAGCGATACTCGCCGCTACGGCTGTCGAGCGCATAGATATTCCCATCGCGTGAGCCGCAAATACACAACCCGGCTACAATCACCGGGCTGGCGTAGAAAATACTGTCCCCGGTTTCCAGTAACCAGACAATCCGCCGCGGCTGTCCCGGCTGCTCCTGCACATATCCGGAACGCGCCGGGTCATGGTGAAACATCGGCCAGTCGGACACTGCGAGCACTCCTGCCTTGTCGATTCGTAATAGATCCGGCGCGGGGAACACCGACCGTGTCGGTGGTTGGGCTCAGGGACCGAACTTGTGGAAACTGCGGAAGTCCTGGCCCATCACCTCGGAAACATACTTAAGCACCGATACCGGCCAGACAAACTCGCTCGGAGCCACGATCAGCGCATTATTCTCCGCTCTCAGCTCGCGGGAGCGATGGCTGGTGATCCGCTCGAACAGGTTTTTCATCATGTCCACGGACTCGGCCATGTTGCGGCCGATATGCTGGCGCTCCACCCCCGGCCCATCGAGCTTGAGATAAGCGCTGCGGAACACAACCGCCAGGTCGCGCAACTGGGGCGGTATCTGGTCCTCGTCTCCGTAAAACTCTCTCAGGCTGATCGACGCGTGGTCGTCGGCGGCAATAGTCAGTCGCGGCGAAATGCGCACCGCTCCGTCCCAACGGAGCGTATGCTTACCATCCTCCGCGCTGGGGGCCAGAACGAGGTAATTCAGCAGTGTCTCATCGCTGTGCTGCAGCTTGCTACCCACCTGAATTATGATCTCGGTTTCGCTGAAAACTTTCCGGATCAGTTCCTGGCCCAGTTCCATCGACTCCCTCTCTACCCCGTCATATTATCGCGGCGCCGGTACAACAGCGCAAAACACCAGATAACCCGAACTGTAACATTAATACACAGACCGCTTTATTGCAAGCCGCGCCGGGACTTGGCCGGTTTTCCCCACTCCCGGTTCTTAGCCCGGATTATTCACGAAGCCTGATTTATTAGCAGAAGCAAGAAAGCAGTGGTGCCGCTGTACTGTCGTACCGCAATCCACTGATGACGCAGCTAATCGGACAAATCAGGCGAGCCGAAGGTAAAATATCGCCGACTTGTTTTCTTTGGCAAAAAAACCGTCTTCGCAGGCCAAAGCAATTTTGTGTTAACTTACTTCATTGCCAAAAGTTATAATGAACTACCCCGCGGCCAGCCGCGAGGAATTCTTTCGATTAAACAGCACGCCGGAAATAAAGCCGAGCATCGCAGCCGCCGCCTGGAAGATGGAGACTTTAACTCTCCCCAGCAAGAACAGTAAAAAAACTGGTACGCTAATTGCAAATATCGCCGGCATCGTTACCAGGCCCGGGCCCCGGATGCCCGGCCCCTGAGCAATTGAACCAGTGGGTCCGATGGCACTCCCTGTTTTTTTCCGTATCGCCAAGCATTTTTTGCCGCTGCTGCCGCTGCTGGCACTGTGCTGCGCGGATGAATCCGGCCGGCCCGGCTTGCTCGGTCCACCGCTGGAGAATAACTCGTCCGGCCAGCGGATTGACTTTTCGCCTGATTCCGACGTGCGGCTCGATATCCTGCTCCAGGTCAAGCAGGGCCAGCAGCCGACGATGCTCTCCTCGCCGACCCTGCTGGCGGCTGCCAAAGACAGCTCGGGTTCCGACAGTCTGCACCTTTATATCGATGTCGAAATAACCAACGCCGGCGGAGATATGGTGTTCACCCCAACCCAGGCCAGTGACATCGAACTGCAGGCCCGGGTCGATTTTGTGGATATTCCCTACCGCAAGAATTTCTCTTACGGTAAGCTCAAGCTGGTGATCGGCTGGACCGACGGCGGCCTTCAGGCCAGCGAGATAGAAGAGTGGGAGTTCAGCACCGACAGCTCACTCATTTTCAGCATGCCGCTCACCCGCGCCGACAGTTTCCGTGTGGCCGACAATGTGGCTGTCTACGGAGTGGAGCTGGCCGAAAACCGTTTTATCCACGCCACGCGCATTGAGAAACTGGGAGAGAGTGTGCCCACTGACTCACCGGCGCTGGTCGGTTACGTCCAGCGCCTGGACCTGGACAGCGGCAGATTGTACGTTTCCGGCGCCACGGTGGTACTCTCGGACTCGACCGTAATTCTCGACAGCGACAGTATCCAGATTGCGCTCAACGATCTTCAGGACGGCTCCAACGAGATGACGATTACCGGTCTCGCCTGGGGATTTTCGGACTTTATCGGCATGACGGCCAACGGCTGGGAATTCCGCCGTTTTAACGTCTATGTCGCCAGGCCGCTCAAACAGTAATACCCAGCCTCCGTTACCCGCTGCATAATGCCCGAAAAAACTGCTCTCAAGCCTTGACAGCATATCTTTTTTTTAATAAGATAAGTCGAATTTTCCCGGCGCAACGGGCTAATAGCACCTATCTCTATTAACCGCAAGCCTTTACAGTAAATAAACCTGGCATTACAGGTTATTCGCAGGAGGCTCTATGAGTTTGCACTCATATGATGACCAGGCGTTGGACGACGGTTACGATGATTTTGAGGACGAGGACGAAGAATTGGACGCCGATCTGTTCGACGACGAGGACGACGAGTTGGATTTCGATGACGAGGAAGAGGATGAGCTGGACAACGATTCATATTTCGGTTCCATGGGTGACGAATACGACTACGATGATTTCGACTGAGCGGTCCTCCCACCGGCCGTGGTCTTCTCTTTCAGCGCTCGTTTACACCCATCCATCGCTATCGTGCAATCCACGGCCATACACCGGCCTCGCAATCGCTTACAAGGGGGGTTTACCTTGACACATCCCCCGGAAAAACTTAATTTTCCGACACCATAAATCGTTGCTGAAAAAAAACGGCCGTAAAGCTACCGATCCCTGGCTTGTCCAGCGCCGGAATCCAGGGCGGGTGCATCACACGCTCTGTGCAGCGGACCGGCCTGCCAGAGTTATATTCCAGCATGACACGGGCAACCAGGATAAAAACGACTCTGTTATGCAGCGCCGTAAGCTGGCCGGCAAGTTTGGGCAGCGTTTTTTTTGCCGTTAAGCTATTAGTGGGACAATGGAGACAGGATGGATAATTACCAGTACAACGACGGCGAACTTTACTGCGAGCAGACGCCTCTGGCCGAGATAGCCGAAAAGGTCGGCACTCCCTGCTACGTCTATAGCAAGCGCTCGCTTGTCGATTCTTTCGACAGCTACGACAGCGCTTTTTCCCCGGTCGAGCGCATGATCTGTTTCGCGCTCAAAAGCTGCGCCAACCTTTCGGTTATCCGTCTGCTGGCCGAGCGTGGAGCGGGCGCGGATATTGTCAGCCGGGGCGAACTGTTCCGCGCCCTGAAGGCCGGGGTGCCCGGCGAGCGCATTATCTACAGTGGTGTCGGCAAAACACGGCGGGAAATCGCCTACGCGCTGGAAAGCGAAATCTACTGTTTCAACGTGGAGAGCATACCGGAGCTGGACCTGATCGACCGCGTGGCCGGCGAGATGAACCTGACCGCGCCGGTAAGTCTGCGGATCAACCCGGACGTGGAAAGCGGCACCCACGAGTACACCACCACCGGAAAAAAGGAAACCAAGTTCGGCATCCCCTACGATCAGGCGCTGGATTGCTACCGCAAAACAGCCTCTTACCAGCACCTGCGCGTGATGGGAATCGACACCCATATCGGCTCGCAGATTGTCAGTACCGGGCCGTTCGTGGCCGCCTACGAAAAAATCGCGCGGCTGTTCCGTGAACTGGTGGACGACGGCTTCGATCTCGAATTCTGCGACCTCGGCGGCGGGCTGGGGATCAGCTACAACGACGAAGTCCCCCCCACCGCCCGGCAGTTCGCCGAGGCGGTGCTGCCGGTGGCCGGGCCGCTGGGCTGCCGAATCGTGATCGAACCCGGCCGCTCGATCAGCGGAAACGCGGGCGTATTGCTCACCCGTGTTGTACATTATAAGCAAACCGAGGTTAAAAACTTCGCGGTGGTCGACGCCGGGATGAACGACATTATCCGTCCCAGCCTCTACGGGGCCTATCATCGGATAGAGCATGTGGCGCGCCCCGATAGCCGCGACCAGGTCACGCTCGACGTCGTCGGGCCGATCTGCGAAAGCGGCGACTGGATCGCCAGGGAGCGGACAATGCCGCGAGTGAACGCGGGCGATCTGCTCTGCGTCTACAGTGCCGGGGCCTACAGCGCCACGATGGCATCCAACTACAACGGCCGCCCGCGCGGGGCCGAGGTGCTGGTGGACGGCAGCGACTGGCAGGTGATCCGCAAAGCGGAAACCCTGGACGACCTGATCCGCGGCGAACAGTTATAAGGAGCATTCAATGATCGATTTCGTCAAAATGCACGGGATCGGCAACGACTATATTTTTATCGAGCGGCTGAGCGGCAACCTCCCGGATGACATCCCCGCACTGGCGCGCCGGATGAGCGACCGCCACTTCGGGATCGGCGGCGACGGGATTGTGCTGATCCTGCCGGCCGATGGCGGCGACGCCCATTGCCGGATGAGGATCTTCAACGCCGACGGCAGCGAGGCCGAGATGTGCGGCAACGCCATCCGCTGCGTGGCCAGGCTGGTTCACGAAAGCGGCCGGCTCACGGCCAATCCGCTCAAGGTGAAAACCGGGGCCGGGTTGCGCGTCCTGGAACTGCAAGTGGAGCGCGGCGTGGTCGGCCCGGTGCGGGTGGATATGGGGCCTCCCCGGCTTGCCCCGGCGGAAATCGGCATGAGACTGGAGGGAGAACGAGTGCTGGATCTGCCCCTGAATGCAGGCGGGAGAAAATTCAGGATCAACTGCGTGTCGATGGGCAATCCTCACGCCGTGGTGTTCCTCAACGAGCCGCTGGACGATTTTGCCGTGGAGCGCTACGGGCCGCTGATCGAGAACGATCCGCTGTTCGTCAACCGCACCAACGTGGAGTTTGTCAACGTGACCGGCCCCGGCCGGCTTAACCAGCGCACCTGGGAGCGCGGCAGCGGCGAAACCCTGGCCTGCGGCACTGGTGCCTGCGCGGCGGGCGTGGCCGCTGTGCTCACGGGGCGCGCGCGGCCGGGTGTGGTAACTGTCCGTCTCAACGGCGGAGAGCTTAAGATAGAGTGGACAGAGGGCGGGAACGTCTTCATGACCGGGCCGGCCGAGGAAGTTTTCCGCGGCTCATGGCCGGAATGAACGCAAGCGAACGGGAGCTTACAATCAATGGCTGGTGAAATAGTGCAGCAATTATTCGCCAAGAGGATCGGCGGCGTCAATTTCGGCAAAGACGACACGGTCTACAAGTTCGAGAAAATCAAGCGGGCCAAGCGCGCCGCAATGCAGGAACATCCGGGTCTAGAGCTGATCGACCTGGGCGTGGGCGAGCCGGACGGCATGACCCCGCCGGCGATTGTGGAGCAACTGGCGCGCGAAGCCGCCCGTTACGAGAACCGCGGCTACACCGACAACGGGATCGACGAGTTCCGCGAGGCCGTGGCCTGGCACATGGAGCACGTCTACGGCGTGGCCGGGCTGGACCCCGCCAGCCAGATCAACCACAGTATCGGCAGCAAAAGCGCGCTGGCGCTGCTGCCCGCCGCCCTGGTGGACCCCGGGGACCTGGTGCTGATGACCGTGCCCGGCTACCCGGTGTTCGGCACCCACAGCGCCTGGTACGGGGCCGAGGTGCATAACCTGCCCTTGCGCGATGATAACGATTTTCTGCCCGACCTGGACTCGCTCGATGAGCAGACCGCCCGCCGGGCCAAGGTGCTGGTGATCAACTATCCCAACAACCCCACCGGCAAGGCGGCCACTGCTGAATTTTTCCGCAAGGTGGTTAGCTGGGCGCACAAGTACCAGGTGGCGATTGTCCAGGACGCGGCCTACGCGGCGCTGGTCTATGGGCGCAAGCCGCTGAGCATTCTCTCCACCGAGGGCGCGCTGGACGTGGCGATCGAGCTGCACTCGCTGAGCAAGAGCTACAACATGACCGGCTGGCGGATCGGCTGGGTCTGCGGCAACCGGGGGCTGGTCAAGGCGTTCGCCGAGGTGAAGGACCATTCGGACAGCGGCCAGTTCGCCGCGATCCAGAAAGCCGCCGCCGTGGGCCTGCGCAACCCGCAGCTCACTGAACAAATAGCCCGCAAGTACGAGCGCAAGCTCAAGCTGCTCTGCCGGGTTTTCAGCAAAATGGGATTCGAGACCCGGATGCCCGATGGAACGTTTTATCTGTTCATGAAAAGCCCCGTGGGAATCGAGGGCGGCCGGAAATTTGCCAGCGCGGAGGAGTGCTCGCAGTGGCTGATCCGCGAGCACCTGATCAGCACCGTGCCCGAGGACACGGCCGGAGCCTACCTTCGCGCCGGAGCGACTTTTATCGCCAGGGACGAGGAGGATGAGAAACGGATAGCCGACGAGATCGGCCGCCGTCTCAGCGGCAGTAAATTCGTCTTCTGAGTGTCCGTTAGTTTCTCTAACCTGAATCGATATTTTTCAAGCTTGCCAATTCCAAGGAGGAACCATGTTTTCCGGCTCCATAGTCGCTCTTATTACGCCTTTCCGCGATGGACAGATCGACGAGAAGGCGCTGGCCGGGCTGGTGGATTTCCATGTTGAAAACGGAACGAGCGCCGTGCTCCCCTGCGGGACCACCGGCGAGTCCGCCACCATGAGCCACGAGGAACACCTGCGGGTAATCCGGATAGTTGTTGAGGCAGCGGCCGGCAGAGTGCCGGTGATTGCCGGCACGGGCAGCAACAGCACCGCCGAGGCGATCCATCTTACCACCGAGGCCGCCCGGCTGGGAGTCGCGGGAGCGCTGCTGGTCTGTCCCTACTACAACAAGCCCACCCAGCAGGGCCTGTACCTTCACTACCGCAAGATCGCCGAGCAGGTCGATATCCCGCAGATAGTGTATAACGTGCCGGGCCGCACGGCCCGCAATATCGAGCCCGAGACGATCGCCCGGCTGGCCGAGCTGCAAAACGTGGTGGCGGTCAAGGAGGCGTCGGGCAGCCTGGATCAGGCCAGCCAGATCGCCAGGCTCTGCGACCTCACGATTCTCTCCGGCGACGATTCGCTGACTCTGCCGCTGATGAGCGTGGGCGCCAGGGGTGTGATCAGCGTGGCGGCCAACGTGGCTCCCTCGCGCACGGCGGCCCTGTGCCGCGCCTGGCTTGGCGGCGACACCGCCGAAGCGCTGAAAATCCATCTGGAACTGCTGCCGCTGTTCAAGGCTTTGTTCGTGGAAACCAACCCGATCCCGGTCAAGGCGGCTGTGGCGGCCACGGGTAAAGTGGCCGAGGAGTACCGCCTGCCGCTCTGCCCTCTTGCCGACGAGAGCCGCGCAAAGCTGATGGCTGTCCTAAATGAAATGGGCCTTGTCTGAAGGCGCTGAGCCGGGAAGCGGAAAGGATTTGCGTTATGATAGAGATCACTCTGGTGGGCGCTTGCGGCCGGATGGGCAAGCGGATTGCCGTGGCCATTGACGGCAGCGACGATACGAAAATCTGCGGAGCCGTGGAGTACGCCGGCCACCAGGAACTGGGCCGGGATATCGGCGAGGCGGCCGGACTGAGCGCCGCGGGAGTAACCGTAACCGACCAACTGGCCGAAGCGATAAAAAACGCGGGCGTGGTGATCGATTTCGCCCTGCCCGACTCGGTGGTGCGCAGCGCCGGGCTATGCCTGGAGAAAAAAATTCCGCTGGTCACTGGAGTCACCGGCCTGAACGCCGATCAGGTGGGCGTGCTTGAAAAAGCCGCGGCGGAAATAGCAGTGGTCTGGGCGCCGAACATGAGTGTGGGAGTCAACCTGATGTTCAAGGTGGCCGGTGAGGTGGCCCGCGTGCTCGGCGATGACTACGACGTGGAGATTCTGGAAACCCACCACCGCTTCAAACGCGATGCGCCCAGCGGCACGGCCAAACGCCTGGCCGAGGTGATAGCCGAGGCCCTGGGCCGCAAGATGGACGAGGTGGGTTGCTGGGGCCGCAAGGGGATCACCGGCGAGCGCGACCGCAGGGAAATAGCGGTGCACAGCATTCGCTCCGGTGACGTTGTCGGTGAGCACACTGCCGTGTTCGGCACATTGGGTGAGCGGTTCGAGATCACCCACCGCGCCCACAGCCGTGACACGTTCGCCCGGGGAGCGGTAGTGGCGGCGCGGTTCGCCGCCCGGGCCGATCCGGGCTTATACGATATGCAGGACGTGCTGGGACTCAGGTAACCGCAATCATGCGATATTAACTGAAAAATCCGTTAACTCCATTTCCAGCATTTATTAAGGAGGAATAGATGGCCGTATCACAGTGCATTTCCAGGATAGAACCCTCGATCACCCTGGCTATCACCGCCAAGGCCAAGGCGATGAAGGCCGAGGGGATCGACGTGGTGAGCCTCAGCGCCGGAGAACCGGATTTCGATACGCCGGACAATATCAAGCAGGCCGCGATCAGGGCGATTGACGAGGGGATGACCAAGTACACCCCGGCAGTCGGTACGCCCGCGCTGCGCAAGGCGGTTGTCGAGAAATTCAGGAACGATAACGGCCTCGATTACGCCGTGGAGCAGGTAATTGTCAACTGCGGGGCCAAGCATTCGGTGTTCCTGGCCGTGATGGCGCTGGTCGATCCGGGCGACGAGGTGCTTATCCCCACGCCCTACTGGGTCAGTTATCCGGAGATGACCAAGGCCGCCGGCGGAACTCCGAAGATTATCGAGACTACCGCGCAGAACGAATACAAGCTGACTGCCGGCCAGCTGGAAAGCGCGATTACGCCCAGGTCGAAGCTGCTGATCCTCAACAGCCCCTCGAACCCCAGCGGGATGGTCTATACCCGCGAGGAATTGCAGGCGCTGGCAGGGGTGATCAAGAAGAGCGGGATCTACGTGATCAGCGACGAGATCTACGAGAAGATTCTCTACGACGGGGCCGAGCACGTCTCGATTGCCACGCTGGACGCCGACGTGTTCGAGCGCACGATCACAATTAACGGCGCCAGTAAGTGCTATTCAATGACCGGCTGGCGGATCGGCTACGCCGCCGGGCCGCTGGATGTGATCAAGGGTATGGGCAAACTGCAGAGCCAGGAAACGTCCAACCCCACCAGTATTGCCCAGGCAGCCGCGCTGGAGGCCCTGCAGGGCCCGCAGGACAGCGTGGCGATGATGGTGCGGGCTTTCAACGAGCGCAGGAAATACCTGGTGGGCCGGCTCAACGCTATCGGGGGTGTGAGCTGTATCATGCCCAAGGGCGCGTTCTACGCCTTCCCCGATTTCAGCGCCTATCACGGCCGCAGCGTCGGCGGGAAGACAATCGAGGGCAGCGTGGACCTGTGCGGCTACCTGCTGGAGCAGAGTCACGTTGCCGTGGTTCCCGGTGCGGGATTCGGCTCCGACGCCAACCAGCGCCTGAGCTACGCCACCTCGATGGAGATGCTGGAAAAAGCCCTGGACAGGATCGAGGAAGGTCTTCAGGAGCTGAGTTAATAGTTAGAGCGTTTCTCGAAAGAAATGTCCGCTTGATTTTCCTTCGAAGAGCCGTTCCTTGCCTTGTAGGGGCGAACCTTGTGTTCGCCCGTAAAGAATATAGCAGGTGCACAGATTGACGGGCGAACACAAGGTTCGCCCCTAC
>JAJRTS010000039.1 GCA_024278175.1 Gemmatimonadales bacterium
CGGGGGTGTCTTAGTGCGGCATGCCAGAAAAAGAACCCTGAAAGTGCCCCGGGCACACCCATGGCTCAAGGATTTGCTCCGTTGCAGGAAGCGTATTCTGGCCGCCGCCTGATCAAAATAATAGCTGTTGCGAAAGCTTGGCATCAGTGCGTCCAAAACGCCATTTTCGCGCACAGATATCCAAATTCAACACCCGGCAAAGCGCTTTCTCATGGTCGGTATGACCTGAATTCACTTAAATAATCTCCTCTTTAACTTGAACTCTGTCGAAATCGAGATCAAATAACTTTTGCCCCTCTTATCGCTGGATTAGGGCTATTCAATATAACTCTATTCTATAAATCGCTTTCATGTTATTCTACCCCCCTCTCCAAAAAAATTCAAGCCCCCTCCCCACGGCAAAAATCCCTAACCTCCCCAATTAGCAATTCGTTAGCCCGCCAAACACTAAATGTAGTACCCCGCTGCCGACTACACCATATATAGGTTTTTTGTAAACGCCTGCCAAACAACAAATTACAAAACGAAATTCTCCTTGCACTCTCTTGACATTCCCTCGCCCAAGCCGTTAACTTAAACTTCCGGCTAGGCTGAAGGGGGGGTTCTTCGCGCGGCCGAGTTTTACACACAACACACCCAACGCGCACCTTTCCCCGCCATCACCCCCCACTGCCGCCCCGTTCAATACAGCGGTAAAAAACCTACCCGGCGGCAACCCCCGGCCGCCGCCGAATTCTTTTGTACAAACGGGGCATGGAGCGCAAATGGCCACAGAGTATGTCTTTTTCAGCGGCGACTACAACCTTTCCGATAACTATATCGACCTGAATAACGGCCAGCTCCCCGCCTCTTTCCTGCTCGACAGCAACGCCCTCTACGGCGATGGGACTTTCGAGGGCATCCGCATCTATAACGGACGGATATTCAAGCTGGCCGAGCACCTCGACCGCCTCTGGAATTCCGCGGCTTACTTGCAGATAGAGATTCCCTACACAAAGGACGAACTGGCGGAAATCCTCCGCGGGCTGGGCCGCCGCAACGAGATCCGCGGCACCGGCTACATCCGCCTGGTGGTCTCCCGCGGGCGACGGCTCGATCTGGGGATCAACACCCGCAAGGTAAAGCGCGCCACGGTGTTCATTATCGCCCGTGAGCTGCAGCTCTACCCCAGGGAGTTCTACGAAAAAGGACTGGCCGTTATCACCGCCAGGGTGCCGCGCACGCCCAAAAGCTGCCTGGAGCCCAACGTGAAAACCTGCAACTATATCAACAATATCATGGCCGTGATAGAAGGCAACGAAGCCGAGGTGCCCGAGGTGATCATGCTCACCACCGGGGGCGTGGTCTGCGAGTGCAGCGCCGACAATATATTTATCGTCAAGGACGGCCGGGTCATCACTCCGCCGCGGGACAATATCCTGGTGGGCGTGACGCGCAACACGATCCTGGGCCTGTGCGAGCGGCTGGGGATCGGGGCGGACGAGAAAAATTTCGGGCCCGAAGCCGTGCACGGGGCCGACGAGGTGTTCCTCACCGGCAGCGGCGCCGAGGTGGCCCCGATTGTCGAGGTTGACGCGCGCCGGATTGCCGACGGCAAGCCCGGCCCTGTTACCAACCGCCTGCTGGCCGCTTTCCGGGCCGAGGTGGAGAACCCAACCAACAGTATCGCCATTTTCGACTGAGGGGAGCGCTCCAGTTGCTGCAGGAATTAACCGCCGAAGAATTATGGACCAACATCAAGGGCGAGTGCGAGGGTCGGCTGAACAAGCAGACAATCGCCACCTGGCTTTCCCCCAGCCGTGCTGTCTCGGTCTCCGGAGACGATCTGACCGTGGAGCTTAAAAACAAGTTCACGGTCTACTATGTGGAGCAGAACTACCAGGAAATCCTGAACCAGGTGGCCGGCCAGGTGCTGAACCAGCCGTTCAGGATCGAGTTCGTCTTTGCCGAAAACGACGGGGAGCAGGAGCAGATGGACCTCTGGCAGTGTTCGGGCGCGTTCTCCTCGGTCTCCGGCGATGGCGGAAAGCCGGAGGCGACGGCAACCACGCGCGCTGTCTCCAGCCGCTCCCGAAGACCTGGTAGCGGGACGCTAAACCCGCGCTATTCATTCGAACATTTCGTGGTGGGCCGCAACAACCAGTTTGCCCACGCCGCCGCGCTCAGCGTGGCCGAAGCCCCGGCTAACCGCTACAACCCGCTGTTTATCCACGGCGGGGTGGGTCTGGGCAAGACCCACCTGATGCAGGCGATCGGCCACAGCCTGATCGAGTCGAGCCGGATCGATCCGGGCAAGGTCTGCTACATCTCGGCCGAGGAGTTCCTCAACGAGCTTGTGGGCGCAATTGCCGGCGGCAGCACGATGGCTTTCCGCAACCGCTACCGCCAGATGGATATTCTGCTGATCGACGACGTGGAGTTCCTCTCCCGCAAGGAAGGCACCCAGGAGGAGTTCTTCCACACGTTCAACTCACTCTACGAAAGCCAGAAACAGATCGTTCTCACCTCGGACCGTCCTCCGCGTGAGATCCAGCACCTCGAGGAGCGCCTTCGCAGCCGTTTCCAGTGGGGTCTCGTCACCGATATTCAGGCGCCGGAGTACGAGACCAGGGTGGCGATTCTCAAGCGCAAGAGCGCCCTGGAAAACCTGCTGATTCCCGAGGACGTGCTGGATTACATCGCCGAGAGTATCACCGGTAACGTCCGCCTGCTGGAGTGCTCGCTCAACAGCCTCAAGCACTACTCAGCCACCCAGCGGACTAAGATCGATCTGGAGTTGGCCCGCATGGCCCTGGAAAACATTTTCGAGAGCGGCAGAAACCACCTCGGCGCCGATGATGTGATCACCCTGGTGGCAGGTGATTACGGGTTATCCACCACGGATATTCTCTCCGCCAAGCGCAAAAAGAGTTTCGTGGAGCCGCGGCAGATAGCGATGTATATCTGCAATAAGCTGACCAAGCTTTCTCTGCCGGAGATCGCGGAAAGCTTCCGGCGCAAGGACCATACAACAGTGCTGCATGCGGTGAGAAAGATTGAACGGTGCTGCGGAGAGGATAACGAACTCAAGGAACGCGTTCACGGTCTGATGGACAAACTTCGCAACAGCAACATCTCCCTGGAGAACTGAACATCCTGTGGATAAGTTGTGCGCTCTTGCCGTTTGAACTTTCAATGATTGAAAGTTATCCACAGGCTCCCTGCCAGCCGGAATAGTTATCCTCCAACTGTCCCCTGTTTTTCCACAGCTTATCCGTTCACGCCCGGTTTGGCAACTAGTGCTCGGTTTTGATCTTATAAAGTTATCCACAACATACACAGGACCTAATAATAATAGTGCTTTTTTAAATATACATACATATATTACATAGATGAACCAAACGACCGACAACTTTTAATCTTGACGCAAACCCCCCCGAATTATTCCGGAGGTTATCACCGATGAAAATCAGTGTGGTTAAAAACAATTTCTTGCACGCTGTTTCAGCACTCAGTCCCATTGTCCCTACAAAGAGCACTATCCCGGCTTTGTATAATATCCTGTTGGAGGCAAGCAGCGATGACGGGGGTAGCCTCAAACTGATCGCCACTGACCTGGACATCTCCCTGAGCCAGAAGATCAAGGCCACGGTGGAGCAGGAAGGCGCGATCACGATCACCGCTAAAAAACTGGGCGAGATTCTCCGTGAATTGCCCGACAGCCCGGTAGGAATCGAGCAGGTAGACGAGAAAGTGAAAATCACCTGCGCCAAGAGTAATTTTATCCTGCCCAGCCTGCCCAGAAGCGACTATCCGGTGTTCCCAACCAAAAGCTTCGAGGGCGCGTTCAAGGTGAGCAACCAACTGCTGCGCAAGCTGGTCAACGCCACCAGCTTCGCCACCGGCCGGGATGAGGAGCGTCAGATTCTTAAAGGCCTGCTCTGGGAAATCAAGCCCGATGAGATGTCTATGGTCAGCACGAACGGCCACCGGCTGGCCAAGATGAGTTGTTTGACGGAACTGAAGGTGGACCAGGCTATCAACGTTGTCGTGCCTCCAAAGGCCCTGGAGATAGTTGAGAAGCTATGTACGCAGGACGGTGAGGTGGAAGTGGTGATTGATGAGAACCACTTGGGTATCCGTGAGGGCGACACTGTGATTTTCAGCCGGCTGATCGACGGGAACTACCCCAATTACGAGCAAGTCATCCCGTTACATAACAAGCAGATCGCAATCATCGATTCGGAGAAAATGAGCGAGGCCCTTCGCAGGATGCTGATTCTGGCCAATACGGTTACTCATCGGGTCAGTCTCAAGTTCTCCGAAAACAGTGTCAACCTTTCGGTCAGGACCGAAGACCTGGGAGAAGGCGAGGAAACAATCGACGCAGATTACCAGGGAGATTCGCTTGAAATCTACTTTAACGGCAGTTACCTGATCGACATGCTTAAGTACAATGAAAGCGATCAGGTAAAAATCTGTATGCAGACCAGCGAGAGCGGTATTCTGGCGGTTCCGGCCGTGGAAAACGAAAAGCAGCGCTACCTCAACGTGATCATGCCGCTGAAGGTCACGGAATAAGATATAAATTCAACCCGGCCACCCGGTTTCGTTCCCGCGGTAAAAATACGGGGGGAGCAATTGCGCCCGGGGAGTATAATTAATTATATTGCACGTACAGGCTTGGTGTTTCTTGATTTCCTTGACTTTCAAGGAGTTAGCCGTTATTTTCCCGTAATTATATCTACGCCCGACGCGGGTGACGCTTGAGAGTAGACAGGCTGAAACTGGATAACTTCCGTAACCTGGTCAACGCCACCCTGGAGTTCGCCGGACGGGGACATTTGCTGATCGGCGACAACGGCCACGGCAAGACCAACTTGTTGGAGGCCATCTATTACCTCACGTTGTTGCGTTCGTTCCGCGGCTCCCAGGACAGCGAGTGCATCCGCTTCGGCGAGGAGTATTTCAGTATCAGGGGATACTGGGCCGACGAGCAGGAAAGCAGGGAAAACCTGGTGGTCGGCTACGACGGGCGGCGCAAGAAGCTGGTTCTCGACGGGGTTGAGAAGAGGAAAGTCAGCGAGGTGTTCGGCGCGTTCAAAAGCGTGGTGATCTGCCCGGATGACATTGGCATCGTGCAGGAAGGCCCATCGGTACGGCGGCGTTATCTAGACATCGTGCTCTCGCTCTACGTTCCCGGCTATCTGGACTGTCTTAAGCGTTACCGTCGCGCCCTGGCATCGCGTAACGTGCTGCTCAAGCGCCACGCAACGGCTGCGAACGCGATCAGGCCCTGGGAAGTTGAGATGGCCATTTACGGGGCCAGGCTGGTGACCGGCCGGCTGGAGTTTACCGGCCAGGTTGAACCGGTTTACGGCCGCCTGTTCGAAACTCTCGGCGGCGGTGAGCAGTCGTCACTCAGGTACCAGAGTGATCTTTTGAAAGCAGCCGGCCATGATGGCGGCGATACGGTGGATCAGGAAAAACTGGCGCAGGTGTTCGAACAACGGCTGGAAGAGCGCCGGAGCGTCGAGATGGAGCGGGGCACTACGCTCAGCGGGCCCCAGACCGACGAGCTGGTGTTTGACTTGGGAGAGAGAAACCTGCGCAGTTTCGGCTCCCAGGGGCAGCAGCGCACGGCGGTTATCTGTCTTAAGATGGCGGAGGCTGAGCTGTTTCAGCACAGTCGCGGGATTAAACCGGTGCTGTTGCTGGATGATATTTTCAGCGAGTTGGACCCCCATCGCTCCCAGCGCCTGCTGGCGGAGTTGCTGGGGCGGCACCAGAGCTTCATCACTGCCCCGCGGATGGAGGCCGTGTTCGACCGGCTGGGCCACCTGGTTCCGCTAAAAGTAGAGCAGGGCGAGGTTCGGCCGCTGTAGCGGCAGGCGATCATTCCAGGTCCGTGGAGGTTTCTCGTGGCCCAAAGCGGTAACCGTCGGCCGGAGAGAATCGACTCACTGATCGGCAAGGTGCTGGAGGCGGCCACAGGCGGCGCTCCCCCGCCTCCGGAGTCGATTGCGGCGATTACCCGCTGGAAACAGGCCGCGGGCGAACGCCTGGCCGCCAACAGCCGCGCGGTTTGCCTGCGGGCGGGCAAGCTGCACGTGGAGGTGCGCAGTCCGGTCTGGAAGCAGGAGTTGATGCTCTCCAGGCGCACGATTATCTCGAATATGAACAGGCTGCTCGGTGAGCGGCTGGTAGCGGACATAGTCTTTACCGTGAGGGATTGGATAGATGGTTAAGGAAGCGCAGAAAGATTACGGAGCGCAAAGCATTCAGGTGCTCAAGGGCCTCGAAGCGGTCCGCAAGCGACCGGGCATGTATATCGGTTCCACCGGCCAGCGCGGGCTGCACCACCTGGTCTATGAAGTTGTGGACAACTCTATCGACGAGGCCTTGGCGGGCCATTGCAGCCATATCGAAATCGAGATTCTGCCCGGCGACGAAATCTGTGTGACCGACGACGGCCGCGGCATCCCGGTGGATAACCATCCCACGGAGAAAATGCCCGGCGTGGAAGTGGCAATGACGATCCTTCACGCAGGCGGCAAGTTCGACAGCAGTTCCTACAAAGTATCCGGCGGCCTTCACGGCGTGGGCGTCTCGGTGGTGAACGCCTTGAGCGAGTGGCTGGAGGTGGAGGTTTCCCGCAACAATAAAGTATACCATCAGCGCTACCAGCGGGGGATTAAAAGCACCGATCTCAGGGTGATCGGCGAGAGCAGGAAATCTGGTACGAGAATCAGGTTCAAGGCCGACAGTGAAATATTCGACGACAACATTTTCTTTGATTTTGACGGGCTGGCCAGCCGTTTCCGCGAGTTGGCTTACCTGAATGCGGGGATCAGAATCACGTTCTCTGATAAGCGGGGCGATGAGATCAGGGAGCAGGTATTCCAGTTCGCCGGCGGGATCAGGAGTTTTGTCGAATACCTTGCCGAGAACCGCAGGCCGATTCATAAGCCGATCTATCTTTCCAAGGAAATCGGTACAACACAAGTGGAAATCGCCATGGAATACGGCGAAACGTACCAGGAGACGATTTTCAGCTACGTCAACAATATCAACACCCACGAGGGCGGGTTCCATCTCTCGGGATTCAAGGCCGCGCTCACCCGCACGCTCAACGACTACGCCAAGAAAAACAACCTGCTCAAAAAGGCCGATTTTACGCTCAGCGGCGATGACGTGCGCGAGGGCCTGACCACGGTCATCAGCATCAAGATGATTGATCCGCAGTTCGAGGGCCAGACCAAGACAAAACTGGGCAACAGCGAGATCAGGGGCGTGGTGGAGTCCGCGGTTAACGAGCAGCTCGCAATATTTCTCGAGGAGAATCCCTCGGTCTCAAGGAAAGTCATCGAGAAATCGGTCTCAGCCGCCATGGCCCGCGAGGCCGCGCGCAAGGCCCGCGACCTCACCCGCCGCAAGAACGCGATGGACGGCGCCGGGCTGCCCGGCAAGCTGGCGGACTGCTCACTCACCGACCCCGAACACTGCGAAGTGTACCTGGTCGAGGGCGACTCGGCCGGCGGCAGCGCCAAAATGGGACGCGACCGGCGCAACCAGGCGATCCTGCCGCTGCGGGGCAAAATCCTCAACGTTGAGAAAGCCAGGCTGAACAAAATCCTCTCCAACGAGGAAATCCGCACGATGATTACGGCGATCGGCACTGGAATAGGCGAGGAAGATTTCAGTATCGAGAACGCCCGCTACCATAAGATCATCATCATGACAGATGCCGACGTGGATGGGGCGCATATCCGGATTCTGCTGCTCACGTTTTTCTTCCGCTACATGAAAGAGCTGATCGACCAGGGGATGATCTATATCGCCCAGCCCCCGCTCTACCGGCTCAGCAAGGGCAAACAGGAGCATTACGCCTACAGTGATCGGGAGCGCGACGACTACATGAAGCGTCTCGGCGGCAAGGAAGCCCGGATTTCCATTCAGCGCTACAAGGGTCTCGGCGAGATGAACCCGGACCAGTTGTGGAAGACCACGATGGACCCGGCAACCCGCACGATCCTTCAGGTCCGCATGGACGAAGCGATTGAGGCGGATCGCCTGTTTTCCGAGCTGATGGGCGACGATGTGGAGAGCCGACGCGTGTTTATCGAAAACAACGCCCACTACGTGACCAACCTGGATGTCTGAGGCTGGAAAAACAGGAACAGGCCTGCGGGTGAAGACCTAAAGGTCGGTCTCACCGGCGGGATCCGGCTTGATTTTCATGGTCCAGGGGCAACTCCGGGCGCGGAGTTTTATCCGGGCCGTAGATACTTCCAGTGCAATCTCTGCTATAATGGCGTAACCAAACATTACGGGTGCGTGAAAAAACTTTTTCGCCGCTCTCTTATCTGGCTGTATTTACCGGAAAAATGTTTTTAGCACAATTTCGGGATCAACCCGGGCCGGTTTTATAAACGGAAAATAGAGATGTCCCATAATCACAGCCATGAAACGGGCAACTATAACCGAGCCTTTGCAATTGGCATTGCACTCAATGTCATTTTCGTTGCCGTTGAGGCCGGCTATGGAGTTGCCGCCGATTCCATGGCGCTGATTGCGGATGCGGGACACAATTTGAGTGATGTGATGAGCCTTTTGCTTGCCTGGGGAGCGAGTCTGCTGGCGTCAAAACAACCAACGCAGAACAGGACGTTTGGTTTTCGCAGGGCAACGATACTGGCTTCTTTAACCAGTGCAATTTTGCTGCTTGTTGCCTTGGGCGGCATCGTATGGGAAACCTTGGGACGGCTCTCTAACCCCCAGCCCGTTGAGGGCATGACCATCATTGTGGTTGCCGGAATCGGAGTCATTATCAACACGGCAACGGCGCTGCTGTTCATCTCCGGCCAGAAGCACGATTTGAACATCCGGGGCGCCTACCTTCATATGGCCGCCGATGCGGGCGTTTCACTTGGCGTGGTCGTTGCCGGGGTGGCCATTATGATTACCGGATGGCTGTGGCTTGACCCGGCAATCAGTCTTGTTATTGTGGTTGTTATTTTAGTCGGAACGTGGAATTTACTGCAAGATTCCATAAACCTTTCGATTGATGCGGTACCGCAAGGGATTGACATGTCGGCGATCAAAGACTATCTGACAAAAATAACAAAAATATCTGAAATACACGATTTGCATGTTTGGGCACTGAGTACAACGGAAACGGCCCTGACTGTCCATCTGGTAACTGATAAAGACTTGATAGACAATAAGTTTCTACAGGAAGTACAGCAACATCTTCATGATAATTTTGGCATCGAACATGCGACAATTCAAGTTGAGAAAGAAGACACTGAAAACGGCTGTATGTTAAAGCGTCCGGAATGCAGATAAGAGGGCCAACAAGGCGCGGCGCCAGATCGCCGCACGGAGTTTTTCGGGCGGGCCACGTTCATGCCGGGCGTGAAGCGCCGGGCGGCTATCCGCTCCTGGACCGGCTTGCCACCAGCCCGGATTTTTCCAGGACGATCTCGGATAACTTGCCCGAACGCAGGGCAAGCAATGAGCGCGCCGGTTCCAGCGGCCAGACTCTGCGCCAGCGGCAGATTTCGCGCTGCATGTCGGCTATTTCGACAGGAGTATTGTCGCCGATCAACTCGGCCATCCAGCAGATTTCCCACAGTAGTTTTTTTTCAAGGTCCGGGTGTCCGCCTTTTTTAACCGTGTTGCTCAAGCGCAGCAGGTTCGAGGCAAGGTTACCCAGGCGGACCTGATAATTATCTCTGGTAAAACGCAGCCGCAATTTTTCGAGGTCTGTCATCTGCTATCCGTTTCCAACAGGGCTCTTACAATTTTTTCAATTTTACCGCGCAGCTCCCGGCTGGTGATTTCCATGCCCATGTTACCCAGGTTGGGGCGGATATTGATCAGCGCTCCGAACAGAACATCTCCGGAATCAGGATACCAGTCGGCTCCCCAGATATATTGCTGGCCGCTTCCCGCGCTCAAAAGAGTTTCCTCGCAATCGGCGTGGTACTCGCCGCCGCCGGCCAGGATTTCCCGGTCGATATCGACCGCGAGTTTGATATAATCTCCCAGCTCCTCGCGCATGTACTCAAGATCGTCACTACTGGCGGCCAGACGAATCAGCTTAATGCCCATTAGCTGAGTCCCGTAGTTTTACCGAGAAAACTTCCATTTAAAGCGCTAGATCGACTCGCTGAGTTTTTTCAGGCGGGCCACGTCCATGCCGGGGGTGAAACACTGGTTGATCGTGGCGTCCTCGAACCCGCCGCCGGCCACTTTGATCCAGTCCTCCACTTCCTCGCCCTTCCCCACCACTTTGGCCACCTCAACGGCGATCGCGACGTTGCCGCAGCCCTTGGCCTCGCGTAGCGCACTGGCACGGAATTTCTTGAACAGCGGAAAGTCGCGGGTCTCGGTTTTTACATGGCTCATCATGTAGAACAACTCGTTGACAGTCTGCTGGTATTTTTTCTTCTTCTGCGCGTCGAACACGCCTTTCATCTGGCCCAGGATCATCTGCACCAGGTTTTCCAACGCCAGGTAGACCCGTCCGCGGATAACCAGCAGCTTGTATTCCGGGGTAGAGGGGTCGTCGTACTTGCTCAGCTCCTGGCAGAAACCAATCAGGGTTTTGTCGCAGTTGGTCTTGCTTCTGGCCAGGTCTGCGCTCTTTTTCTGCTTGAGGTAGCTGGCGTTGTAATCGTTCACGCTGTCGCGGATGCCCTCGAGCACCGGCACGATTTTGCGCACGGCCTCGATCTCGTTGACAAAAACAGCCTTGTTCTGGTTGAACTCGCGGGTGAGGGTAATCAACTGACCCATGCAGGTGCCGATCACGCGCAGGATATTCTCCAGGTTTTCCGGATCGAACGTGATGTTGTTGTCCTTGTCCGGCACGAAATAAGCGTGGAGCTGGCCCAGGGTGCCCGAGACGCTCTGGCTTATCCTGTCGGCGTACTCATCGAAATTGGTGCGCTCCGGCGGTTGCTGGCCCTGCGCCTGGATTTTCTGACGGAACTCGTGGCCGCGCTGGACCATGTGGTCGGCAATCGAGTCGCTGATATTGATCACCGCGTGCAGGACCTTGGGCACGTCGCCGATACCGATTTTCGGTACGTCCATCTGGCCGAAAATCGAGGCGCTCATCTGCTCGTTGCCGTCGGCCTTCCAGATGGCGTACTTGCTTTCGTCCACGTAGGTCTGGGTTTTTTTGAGTGTGCCGAGGATATTCTGCAGCGGAATGATCAGCTTTTTTTCCAGGATATAGCGGGCCACCTGGTTGAGGTAAATCCGCAGGTCGTTAGGGTGCTGGCAGCTCTGGATGATCAGCTGGCTGCGCTTGAGGCGGTTGATCTCGCCGATTGCGGCGTTAATGTTGACACTCATCACGTCGCGAAGGGCCATCGGGATTTTGGGGCTTTCCAGCTTGATACTGCGCGAGTTGCGGATCAGTGTGCTGACCGCGTTGTCGATATGCTGGACGATCTTCCTGGTTCCGTCGATCTGGTCGGACTTGACCAAGCTGCCGCGGTTGGTACGGTGTTTCTGGGCAATCAGGCCCATCAGGCCGTTGAGTTGGACCAGATAGCTTGAGCTGAGCGTTACCAGAATCGAGTGGATCTCGTAGAGCGGCACCTCCACGTTCTCTTCCTCGACATTGATTTCTTCCTCGATCATCTCTACCCGCTGGATCGATTCGCGGGTCTTGTCCAGCAACTCCTCGCTCTGTTTCAGCAGCAGGGCGGCGTCGTTTTTGTCCGGATCGAGGCTTTTCATGATATCGCGGATGTAGTAGCAGCCGTCACGGACATTCATCACGATCTGATCACGGCGCATGACCGGGATCCGCTTCTCGTAACCCTCGGCCTTGAGCGCGTCGAAAAATATTGAAAGGTTTTCGATCGATTTGGAGAGACGCAGAACGCTGCGCGGGTTGATCCTGCTCCCGGCCGGAGCCGGGGCGTCCTGCTCTCCGGCCGGCCCGTGATCGTCCGTCATCAGATGGGCATACTTCTCGTCGAACGCCCGCTCCTCCTCGGAGAGGGCCCGGCCGTCCTGTCCTCTCCCTCCTCCGTCCTCGCCGAGCTCTTCCGGCAGTTCATCGCCCTGGTTCTGGACCAGCACCTGAAGCTCGAAACTGAGCTTGGGAAAGACCTCGCGCACGCCTTCCTCCAACAGTAGCGTGTAGTTGGTGTAGCCACCCCCTCCGCCTTCAGCCAAATCATCCTCGCGCTCGACATCGCTGACCACCTGGCTTTCCAGGCGCTTCTTGTCCAGGACGCTGACATCAAAACGCTCCACGGCCTCGCTGATCTTTTTGAGCATGTGCTCCTGCAACTCCATCACCTTGTTCATGAACTCGACAGTGCGCGCGTGGATCGTTTTGTCTTCTTTTTCATTTTCGCCCTCGCGGATGTTGTGCATGATCGGGCTGACCAGCAGCAGGCATCCGCCGAAATAGGCCTTGAGGAACGGGAAGCGGCGCGCCACCCAGGAGAAGCTCTTTATTTTGACAAACGGGTCCTGTTCGCGGCTGAAATTAGGGTTGCAGTCGGCGCAGCGGGATTCGAAATCGTCCTTGTCGAAATTGAGGATCAGGTTTTCGAATTCCTTGTTGATCAATTCGGCGGCCTTGTCGTAGCTGACCCCCTTGTTGGTCAGGGTGCGCTGGGCCGTGTCGAGCACCTCGCCGGTGGAGCCGCGGGCGAGGATATCCATTTTCTCGGGTGAGCAGTCCTTGACCGAGACAGCCTCACTTGCCAGGTGCGTCATGAACTGCACAACGTCCATCGGGCTGATAAAGGCGCTGAGCTTCTCGCGTTCCTTGGCGTCGACCAGGTTATTCAGCCCGTGGGCGACGCGAAACGCCTGCAACTGCTGGAACAGCTCCATGCTGCCCTCGCTCAGCGACTGCCGCAGCCAGCCCACAACCTGCTTGATCTTATCGTCGAAACCAAGTTCGCGGATTACCTTGCCCAGGCAGTCCATCTTGACCATCGACTTGATTTCCTCGCCGATAACCTCCATGTTGCGACGGCTGACCGGAGTACGGATACCCGGCCGCAGGAATTTCTTGAGCAGCGTGTTACCGCTTTCCACGCTCTTGCGACGGGCCAGCATGTTGTTGAGCGCCACCAGCTGACCGATCAGGGAGATAATTTTTTCCTTTTTGCGATCGACCTTGATCGAGCTTGCGCCCTCCCCGGCCGCCCGGCCCGAGGCCTGCTGGACGAACGCTTTTTCCAGTTCGGCGCAATTGATTTCCAGCGCACCGAGCGCCTCGCGCACGCCCTGGTTGCCCTTGGGGTTCCAGGGGGCGTGACGGAAGATCATCCGCCCGATCAGGAAATAGACCAGGTTGTCGGGTTCGTTGAAGCTTTTGCTGGCCCATTGATGACGGTACCAGTTGAGCGAGGAGAGAAAGATCATCTTCTCGATCATCGACTTCTCTTTCAGCTCTTCCGCCAGATCGAGCGATTCCAGTTTGAGTTCGGCGATAAACTCGTCGTCGATAAAGCCGATCCCTGTCAGGATGCGCAAGGCCTGGTCCAGCTTGGACTCAACATCCTTAAAGTAGTCGCGCGCACTGACCATGGCCTGGGCCTTGATCTCATCTTCAAGGGGCTGGTTGATCAGCCCGTCGATCTGCTTGCAGGTCAGTTTGGCGTTTTCGATCAGCTTCAGCTCTTCCTTGTAGTTAACCTGGCGGGCTTTCACCTCTTCTTCCGACTTGTGCTGGCTGGGAATGCGGCGGGTGATTTCGTAGGCCTTCTCCCCTGCGCCGTCCACATCGACACTCAGCCGCTGAGAGACAATCGTGTAATCGCGTTCCTCGCTCTGGCCGAGGCGAAGTTTGAGCAGGCCGTTTTCCTTCAGATTATCCATCAGCTTGCCGATCTGCACGACCTTTTCCTCGCGGCCCTTGAGATGCGGGTTCTGCTTAAGGCGCACCAGGGACTGGGCAATCAGCACCATCGGCTCACTTTTTTCCGTAGTGTAGAAACTGCCGAAAACTTTCTGCAGGTAGGTACGTACGCGGGTGAAAATCAGGCGCTTGTCCTGAATGGCCTTGATCTCGAACTTCTTGGTGCGCTCGATAAGGCTTTCGAGAAGTTCCTCGCCTTCGAGCTGGTTGTCTTCGACAAGCTTTGCAATTTCAAGCGGCATGGGGTCGTCAGGTATGGGGCCGCTGGGCCGGCGGCCGGTGAAACGTTAATGGGAATTTTCCGGTGCGCCGGCCAGGGCGCAATACAATATCCAACATTAGAGCCGTCCAGTCAAGTGCGAGCGCTCAGGCGAACCCCACGATTTCGCCCCTGGCCTCACGCAGGGTTGTGTGGCCCATTTGTTCGTTGAATACCTTGGTGAATTTGCCGATCACCACCTTCACACCCGGGTGCAGCGTTCCCGTGATCTTGATCTGCGCGCTACGATGATCGCCGATTTTCTGGTTGACGTCCTTGAGCTCGGCGCTCAGTTTTTCCCGGTACTGCGGATAATACTTCATCGTGTCCTGAAGGCGGCTGAAGAGCTTCTGGTGTTCCTCGCTCAGCTTGCCCTGCTGTTTTAGCTTCAGCCGGGAGAGGTTGTAAAGGGCCTGTTTTACTTTTTCTTCGTTCTTGCCCAGTTTCTCCAGCTCCTCGTCAATTTCCTGCTTACGTTCTTCCATTTTAAAATCGCAGCCAACCTGGATCGTTGTCTTGGTAAAATTGACCGAACCCAGTTGCGGTACCTCGATATTGCCCTGTACCATCGTGACGCCGCCGATAATGGCGCCCTTGCGGCCGCTGGCGGTCACATCGCCACCAACCCGGGTCTCGCAGTGCATCATCTCTCCGCCCAGGGTCAGGTTGCCCTCGCACCTGATACGCTGGTTCTGCGCGAATTTGAGCGTTAGGTCGCCGGTAGTGGAGATCAGTCCCTTGCCGTCACCGACAAACCCTTTTTTGATCAATGCGTTGCCATCGACTTTAACTTCAGCGTCCTCCACCGATCCGCCGATTTCCAGATCGCCGGTGGTTTCGACCACGAACCCCGCCTTCACATCGCCACCGATAACCAGCGCGCCGTTGAAATGGATATTGCCGGTGTTGAGATCGATATCGCCCTTGATCTCCAGCTTGGACATCACTTCCACCAGCTTGCTCTTGTTCAGGGTCACGCAGCCGTCACAGGCGGCCACCAGCACGTCAGGCCCCTCGGAGCTGGAAAATTCCGTATTTTGCCCCTGTGGTATGACCACGTCACGGCCGTCTTTAGCGCCGATCTCTTTGCCCAGCAGCGATTGTCCGGGGATTCCGTTAGTCGGTGGCGTTCTCTTGCAGAGCTGGTCGCCCTTTTTCACGGTTTCCAGGAACGAGACTTCGTGGTAGTCTATCCGGCCGTCCTGGTCCTCTTTGGGCTGGAACTCTTTCTTGGTCTGGAAAAAAAATTCGAGCTTGCCGTTTTCGCCGTGCCTGGGCGCGGTACCCCGGGCCACCAGTACTTCCTGGTCGAACAGGGACTCGCTGAAAATCCGCTCCACCTCATCGAGCATGATTCCGCTGGAGATCCCCTTGGCCTTAAGCGCCTTGCGCACATCGTCCACCGTCAGGAGATCCTGGACCTGCCCCCCATCACCCGAAAACGGCACAATGACACAAGCCTCCAGGTCCTTGTTGCGCAGTATGACCTTGATCTGACTCCAGCCTTCAGCCATTTGCCGGATTCCTTTCAAGCCAGGTTTACTAGCGGGCTCATCGGGCGGACAACGCCGCCCGGCCACCAACAGGACACGGCCACCCGGGACTTCCGGCCGGCGTCTCCGGCCGCAATAGAAAAATGCCCATCAAGCCGATTATACACGATTGGGCCACAAGTTGCAAACAAAGTTCAAACATCGTCCGCGGGGCTCTCGTCAGAACCGGGTTCGGTTTCCTCTGCTTCGTTTCTGCGCGTGGCATACTGGAAGATTCGCAGGCTGAAATAAGCGACAACCGAGCACCAGAAAACAGTACGCGCCACTGTCGAGAGCACTCCACCGGCGGCTTCGCTCCGACCGGTGAGTACGACAGCCAGGCCGCTGGCCAACACCAGCCAGAACACGACCATGTTGGGTTGCTTGATAAGTTGCTTGCTCATGATTACCTTTCTTCAAGTTGCCGGGCCGCCTGTTTCTGTTCCGCGAGCGGAATAAAGCGGCGCCCGGCGGATTCAGCCAACCGAAAAACGAGGTGTTAGATGCGAGTACTGGTAACCGGCGGTGCGGGATTCCTGGGTTCCCACCTGTGCGATTTCCTGTTGAAACGCGATCACGAAGTTATCTGCATGGACAACCTGATCACCGGCAATATCGAAAACATCAGCCATCTGAGCGGCCACGAGCGTTTTAGTTTCATCAAGCACGACGTGACAGAATATATTTTCCTGCCCGGCGGGCTGGACGCCGTACTGCATTTCGCCTCGCCGGCCAGCCCGGTGGATTATCTGGAACTGCCGATCCAGACCCTGAAAGTGGGCAGCCTGGGCACCCACAAGGCCCTGGGACTGGCCAAGGAAAAAGGCGCGCGCCTGCTGCTGGCCTCCACCAGCGAGGTCTACGGCGACCCGGAAATTCATCCCCAGGCCGAAGACTACTGGGGTAATGTCAACCCGATCGGACCGCGGGGCGTCTACGACGAGGCCAAACGCTTCGCCGAGGCGATGACGATGGCCTATCATCGCTACCACGGCGTCGAGACCAGGATCGTGCGCATCTTCAACACCTATGGCCCCAGGATGCGGCTCAACGACGGGCGCGTGGTGCCGAACTTCATCAGCCAGGCCCTGAGCGGCAAGCCGATCACCGTCTACGGCGACGGGTCGCAGACCCGCTCGTTCTGTTTCTGTTCGGACCTGGTGGACGGGATCTATCGCCTGCTTACCTCCGACGTGGACACTCCGGTTAATATCGGCAACCCCACCGAATTCTCAATAATGGAGTTCGCACGCAAGGTTATCGAGATCACCGGCAGCGCCAGCGAGATAATCTACAAGGACCTGCCGGAGGACGATCCCAAGGTGCGCCGGCCCAATATCGGCAAAGCCCGTGAACTGCTGGGTTGGGAGCCGAAAGTGGAGCTGGACGAGGGGCTGAAGAAGACCCTGGAGTATTTCCGCAGCCGCGTCAACTGATCCCGTGCTCGCGCTTGTACCGGGCCCAGTTGGCCTTGAGGTTCACAAAATCCTCGAAGCTTTTCTGCCTGATAAACGGATTGTTTTTCTGCTCGGCGCCGATCGTGCTCACCGGCGCCGCCCCGTAGTCGTGGCCCGGATAGACACGGGTCGCCTCCGGCAGGCTCATCAGCTTCTTGTGCAGGCTGTCGTATTCGCGGCGGGCCTGCCGGTCCAGATCCGTGCCGCCCACCTTGCCCACGAACAGCGTGTCGCCGGTGATTAGAATATCCTCGACCAGGATACAGATCGAGTCTTCGGTATGGCCGGGGGTGTGGATCACTTTCAGTATCAGGCTTCCCAGCTCCAGCTCGTCTCCGTCGTCCACGGGCAAATCCGCCCTGTCGCCCGCCGAGCGATGCAGCACCTGCAGGGCGGAGCTTTGCCGGGCCAGTTCATCGGCGCCGCCGGTGTGGTCGTAGTGGTCGTGGGTGATAATCACGTATTTCAGACTGACCCCGTGTTTTTCGATCAGCTCGAAAAACAGGTCCGGCCGCCCGGAAGGGTCTACAACCGCGGCAAACCCGCCCCGGCCCTCGGCGATAAAATAGCCGAAATTCCGGTCGCCGCCGGTGCTGACCTGCTCGAAAATCATCGCGTGCTCCTCCCCGCAACTCTTGTTTTGTCTTTCGAATACATTCTCTATTGTAAGTGCTTCTAAAGGGGCGACGGAGAGTTTTTCAGGCGCCCCTCCAAGGTTTTCACAAGTCTTCTAAAAGCGTGTTGAAATATACGAAAGTGTGGGCACCTGGTTGTCAAGGGTCGTTTCTCGCCAGGCCAGCCCAAAACGGCGCAAACGGTTCAACTGATTGGCATAACACAAGTAACATGACCAGCAAAAGAAACGGCTTGCCTTGCCTTGCCCTTGACAACCAACCAGACAAAATATTTCATTTGCGGGCGTTGAACGTTTTATTTCAACGCCCCTCTAAAAGAGTGTTGAAAAATGCCATCCGTGGCATTTTTCAAGGCTGCTCGCCATAACAAGTGAAGGCAAGCAGCTCCAAAATGCTTGCCTTAAAGCTTGCGCATTTTGCCGCCACATCCTTGTGGCGTTTAGAAGCGTGTTGAAAAAACACGCTTCTAAGTTATAGTCTTTTCCCGGCCCCCCTGTCAAGAGCGCGCAAAGTTGCCCCGGTCGCTTGACAGGGCCTGCCAGGCTGTGTATCTGTTATAAGCAC
>JAJRTS010000040.1 GCA_024278175.1 Gemmatimonadales bacterium
AACAGCGATGGAAACAGGCCCGGCCCCGGCAACGCTATCCTCGCCGGTGGCGGCGACAGCGATGGAGTCAGGCCCGGCAGCGGCAGCACTATCCTCGCCGGTGGCGGCAACAGCGATGGAAACAGGCCCGGCAGCGGCGACACTATCCTCGCCGGTGGCGGCAACAGCGATGGCCTCAGGCCCGGCCCCGGCAACACTATTTTTTTTGGCTCGCTGTTGTTCAAAAGTAAGCAGAGCCTTAACCGGGTCGTAGTCATCATTGGTAATCCTCGCACTCGCCTGCTCCAGCGCCAGCTCCAGTCTCGCTTTGAGCAGAATGTCGCTCATCGCTTCCAGGCCCAGACTGTCGTAGGGCACGTGGACGAAAAACACCCGCCCGGCCACATCGAGCGCGGTGTAGCTGCTCGTGTCGGTAATCTCTTCGGTAACTCCTATCCTGAGCTTGAAATCCTTCAGCAACTGCTGCTTGTCCTGCACAACAGGCTCGTAAGTGGGCAGCGAGGGGTCGCTGAGCCTGGTGACCTTAATCATCGGCGTAAACGCCGGCTGCTCAAGCGAATCTAGCGGCTGCTCAAAAAAAAGCTTCTTGTACCAGCGGGTAGGCTGGAAGCGGCACTCGAACGTGAGTACGCCATCGAAATAAAACACGGGCAGTTCACGGGGGAGGGGTCCAAACGGCTGCACCCGGCCTGCGGTTCGGCGAATCAGGTAAATGTGGTAACGGTTTTGAGGCGTCAGGGGGCTGAAATGGCGCAACTCGCCGTCGGCTCCGATCCGGATGTTGAATCTGAGCGTGGTAACGGTCGTGTCCTGAACGAATTCCCGGCTCTCGATTCCCTGAGTCACCCTGCTCCGGATCGAATTGGCGAACAGCGAACAAATTGACTCGGCGTAGGGCTGCCACTGCCAGTCAGTGTTGTCCGGTTGCAGGGTAACGGTTACCAGCTCCTGCTGGGCAACCGCCGGGGCAGTGAACACCAGGGCGGCCAGTATCGCAAGATTATAGATGGAATTGCGGATACGGATCATTTTTCCGGTAGCTGAGAAGGGGGAGTGAAAGTGAAATCTGAACGTGCCAAATTTACCGGCTCGCAGCAGACTTGTCAACAAATGGCCCTATCCTTATTATTAAGCGCCCGCAACGGCCAGTCGGTTCGCCGGGGGTGATTATTGTTTGTGGGCGGAACATAAATAGATAACTGGCAGACGGTTTAAAAGCGTGTTGAAAAATAACAGAAGTATGGGCATACGGTTGTCAAGGGCCGTTCCCCGTTGTCCTGTCGAAAGCTGGTATGGGCGACCTAACTGCTTAGTATAAAACGAATAGCAGAACCGGTAACAGAACGGCTTGGCTTGCCCCTGACAACCAGCCGAGCGAAATATTTAATTTAAGGGCGTTGAACGTTTTATTTCAACGCCCCTTTAATGTTCCACTTTTTTCCGGCATTTACCCTGTTCGGCGGTGGGGGTTGGAACCGATGCCCACGGCAGGGGGAGCCGGACCTTCCGACAGGGAGAAATCCTCATGCGCGGATTTATTCGCATCCTGCCCGCGGCGGCGGTGCTGGCGGGATTGTTCTTTTCAACGGGTACAATTGGAGCGGAAGTGAAAAAGGCTGTTGAACGCAGCGAGATAGAGGCGAAGTACAAGTGGCGTCTGGAGGATATCTACGCCACTGACGAGGCCTGGGAGCAGGATTTTGCCGGTGTCAGGGAGCGGATTCCGGCTCTGGAGAAATACCGCGGCACCCTGTCCACGGGTGCGGGTAATTTGCTCGAACTGCTCACCCTGGAAGATTCCATGGGAGTAACGCTTGGCAAGCTTTACGTGTACGCCAACATGCGCAGCCACGAGAACACGGCGTTGGACAAGTACCAGAGCATGGCCGACCGCGCCTCCTCGCTGATGACCGAGTATAGCTCGGCCTCCTCGTGGGTGGTGCCGGAAATCCTGACAATCGCCGAGGACAGGCTGATGGGTTGGCTGGATCAGGGCGAAGGCCTGGCGCTCTACCGTCACCGGCTGGAAGACATCCTGCGCGGTAAGCCGCATACTCTGGGCCCGGAGCAGGAAAAGCTGCTGGCGATGGCGGGCGAGGTTACCAGTATGCCCAGCACTATTTTCAGTATGCTGGATAACGCCGATATGACGTATCCCTCTATCGAAGACGGCAGCGGCGAGCTGGTGGAGTTGACCAAGGCACGCTACGGCACGTTCATGGAGAGCGGCGACAGGGCTCTGCGCCGGCGCGCGTTCACCGCGTTCTACGAGACCTACAACAAATACCAGAACACGCTGGCCGCCCTGCTCTCGTCGATTGTCAAGCGGGATATTTTCTACTCGAAGGCGCGTCACTACAACTCGAGCCTGGAAGCCGCCCTCGATGGCGACAATATCCCGGTGGCGGTCTACGACAACGTGGTGGCCACGCTCAACGACCACCTGGAGCCGATGCACCGTTACACGGCCCTGCGCAAAAAAGTGCTGGGACTCGACGAGGTCCATCCCTACGACCTCTACACGCCGCTGTTTCCCGAGATGACCAGGGAGTACGAGTACGACGAAGCCGTTGAGCTGGTCAGCCGGGCGCTGGAGCCGATGGGGCCGGAGTACCTGGAGGCCATGGGCGAGGGGTTCGCCGGCGGTTGGATCGACGTTTACGAGACCAGGGGCAAACGCTCCGGAGGCTACTCGTGGGGCAGTTACGGCACCCATCCGTATATCCTGCTCAACTACAACGGAACGCTCAACGAAGTGTTCACCGTGGCCCACGAGATGGGGCACGCGCTGCACAGCTACTTTACCCGGAGCAACCAGCCCGCGGTCTACGGCGACTACACCATCTTCGTGGCCGAAGTGGCCTCCACGGCCAACGAGGCCCTGCTGATGGATTACATGCTCGATGTCACCGACGACCCGGCCGGGCAGCTCAGCCTGCTGGACCATCACGTGCGCCAGATCCAGGGCACGGTCTATGTCCAGTCCCTGTTCGCCGAGTTCGAGCGGGAAATCCATACCCGCGCCGAGAACGGCCGGCCGCTGACGGCCGAGAGCCTGAGTGAACTGATCGGCGGACTGTACCGGAAATATTTCGGTCCCGAACTGGTGGTCGACGAGATCTACAAGATCAACTGGGGCCGGATTCCCCATTTCTACAACAACTTCTACGTCTACCAGTACGCCACCGGGCAGGCTGCTGCTACCCTGCTGGCGGAGAATATTATCGAGGACCGCCCGGGAGCGCGCGAAAAATACCTGAATTTTCTCAAGAGCGGCAGCATCGATTATTCGATTGAGCTGCTCAGGAAGGCCGGTGTCGACATGACCGGCCCCGAACCGATCGAGGCGGTGGCGCGTAGGATGGACAGCCTGCTGGATAAAATGGAAGAACTGATCGCGAAGCGGTAAAATGGCCACGAAATTGCACTGACGGCCTCCGCCGTGGAGCGGGTGCCGTGCTGAAAGGGATAAGTTTTAGATGGCGGAGAAAATACCTGTCGGCAGTGACCACGCCGGCTACAAGTTGAAGGAAGAAGTGAAGAAGTATCTTGTGGAGCTGGGCTACGAGCCGGAGGATTTCGGCACCGGCGGCCCGGAAAGCGTCGACTACCCGGATTTCGCGGCCGAGGTGGCCGGGCGGGTGGGCCGTGGAGAGCGCAGGCGGGGAATCCTGATCTGCGGCTCCGGGATCGGGATGTCGATTGCGGCCAACAAGTTCGCCGGAGTGCGGGCGGCGTTGGCCGCAAGCGAGGAAATGGCCCGGCTCGGCCGCAGTCACAACGACGCCAACGTGCTGGCCCTGGGCGGCAGATTCATCAGCGCGGAGCAGGCCCGCCCGATAGTGAAGACCTGGCTGGAAACCGAATTCGAGGGCGGCCGCCACGCGCAGCGGGTGGCGAAGATTGCCGAGAGCGAAAATAAATAACGTTCAATACCGGGAGAAACGACAATGCGGAACCTCAGGCAGTTCGATCCGGAAGTCTACGCCGCGATCAGCCGCGAAGTAGGCCGTCAGAGCGGAACGCTGGAGATGATAGCCTCGTAAAATTTTGTCAGCCTGGCGGTGCTCGAGGCGATGGGCACGCCGCTGACCAACAAGTACGCCGAGGGTTACCCCGGCAAGCGTTACTACGGCGGCTGCGAGTTTGTTGACCAGGCCGAGGAGCTGGCCCGTCAGCGTGCCTGCGAGCTGTTCGGCGCCGAGCACGCCAATGTCCAGCCTCACGCCGGTTCCCAGGCCAACATGGCGGTCTACATGGCCCTGCTCCAGCCGGGAGACACCGTGCTGGGCATGGACCTGACCCACGGCGGCCATCTGACCCACGGCAGCAAGGTTAATTTCAGCGGGATTCTTTACAACGTGGTCGCCTACGGCGTGCGCCGGGAAGACCGCCTGCTGGACTACGAGCAGATCGAGCGCCTGGCCGCCGAGCATAAGCCGAAAATGATCGTGGCCGGGGCCAGCGCCTATCCCCGCGAGATCGATTTCTCCCGCCTGAGGCAGATCGCCGACAGTGTGGGAGCGTACCTGATGGTAGATATCGCCCATCCGGCCGGGCTGATCGCCGCCGGGCTGTTCCCCTCGCCGGTGGGTCACGCCCACGTGGTGACCACCACCACCCACAAGACCCTGCGCGGACCCCGCGGCGGGATGATCCTCTGCGGCGAGGAACTGGCCAAACAGGTGGACAAGAAAATTTTTCCCGGCATCCAGGGCGGACCGATGATGCATGTGATCGCCGCCAAGGCCGTGGCGTTCAAGGAAGCCCTGTCCGCTGATTTCAAGGTGTACGCACAGCAGGTGATAGACAACGCCCGGGCGCTGGCGGGCAAGCTCTCCGCCGCCGGGTTCGATCTGGTGACCGGCGGCACGGACAGCCATATCGTGCTGGTGGACCTCACCGAGCGCGACACAACCGGCAAGCAGGCCGAGCAGGC
>JAJRTS010000041.1 GCA_024278175.1 Gemmatimonadales bacterium
CAGGAGGAAGAACCTATGCACGAATGGAAAAGTATGTCCCATGTGAGGTGGGATTGCAAGTACCATATAGTATTTATCCCGAAGTATCGCAAGAAAATAATGTATGGTAAACTTCGGCGTGAAATAGGAGAGATACTGAGGGAATTATCCCGGCAGAAAGGGATTGGGATGGTAGAAGGGCATGCAATGCCAGACCATATCCACATCTGCCTAAGTATCCCGCCTAAGTTCAGCGTATCCCGAGCCATAGGGTACCTGACAGGGAAGAGTGCCGTGCGAATTCATCGGAATTTGCTAAAGCATCGAAAGATGACGGGTCTTCATTTCTGGGCACCAGGCTACTGTGTAAGCACGGTAGGTTTGGACGAAGCAACGATAAAGGAGTACATCCGCAACCAAGAGAAGCTTGAATCTGACCAAGAAGTTTTAGAGTTGGATTAGACTATGAAATCAGCCCCAACGGGGCTTTCCCAACGTGAACGCCCCCCTCTGGGGGGCAAAATAAGGCCACGTGCTATGCACGTGGATCATTACTCAACATTACTAAGCTCTGGACTAAGCTCTGGTGAATTTAGATCCATTTTTTTCGCATCATTACATCCAAACATGAAAATAGCAAAAAACCCAAGTAAAAAAACAACACCATCGGTTTCATCTGAACTCCCGGTCTTTGCCAATAGTTGTGATCAGAAAAAAGAATCACAAAGTAATTATTTGGTTATTTTCCTCCTTTCATTTTGTATCTAACAACTTGCTATAGAGAATCGAAGTCAACGTTTTTCAACTGCTTATAAAGATTTTCCCTAGATTGATATACATTGTCCCAGTGTTGAAAAAGACTGTCCCTGTATTGATATAAGCTGTCGAGGTTTTGGCTTGTACTGTCGAGGTGGAGACGCATGCTGTCCAGATGTCGCAGATATGGTTTCATGCCTCCCTGCAGGCCCTCAAGAAAGTCGTTTTTTATCTCTTCCTTTGTTCCCGCTGGCAGATGGCTCAGATTCATTGTCTTGAGGGTTGCTATAATGAACTTCTCTTCTTGTTCTGGTGTGTGCGAGTAAACTGAATCCATACTGATTGCGCTTTTACCGTCCCAGGGAATTACAGACGACACAATCCATTTCTCGTTCGGCCCTTTCTTCCTCCCATATCGCCTGCCGGCTAAAGCCGGGGCGCCCTCCCTACTCAATCCCATAGCTTTTCTAACAGAATTCACATTCACTTCTTTCTTAAATGACTCTATAAGCTCTTTCATCGCCTTGGTGTTTGCTATTGAATCCGCGAACAAAGTATCCGGCACTGTTCGGGCATTATCTTCCGTTTGAGCCATGACCGGACAGTTCACCGCAAAACTTGCAACAAATAAAATGCAGCCAGCGGCGAGCAGAGTTTTATAATTGTTTTCGCTCATTTTTCTTTCCTCACTTTCAGGACACCATCAGCATTCCCGATAATAGTGAATAACTAACACACGGTTTTCTCATTATATCATTACTTATTTATAAGCGGTGCGATAGCAAATGTCAAGTTCATCCACTTAGTTTCTTTAGTTGTATTTTTAACTGTATACTAATAAGTTGTATTTTTAACTGTACACTAATAGAAATACAAGACAGTTCATTATTGCCACTTACCCGCGCCTCCGCTAACAGGAATTTTGTTGAATTGTATTAGAGGGCTATGAATCAGCCTCCTATCATGCTATTTAAAGCCTTTCTGGCGCAGCCCCCCCTCTCCCTGTTATATTACCCGCCCCTGACATTTGTAATCAATATCGATCATCGGGCATAGACATGCGGAGGAGCTATCATGCCGCTCAAACTGAATAAACTGGCAAAATTCGGGGGCCGCAAAGGCCCGCTGCTGCTGATTATCATGGACGGCGTGGGGATCGGCAAGCAGGACGAGTCCGACGGGGTGTTCCTGGCCAAAACCCCCGTGCTGGACAGGCTCTGGAAAGAAAACCCGCTCTACTGCCGGCTCAAGGCCCACGGCCGGGCTGTGGGCCTGCCCGATGATGGCGACATGGGCAACAGCGAGGTGGGCCATAACGCGCTTGGAGCCGGACGGGTGGTGGCCCAGGGCGCCAAACGCGTCAACCAGGCGTTAGAGAGCGGCGACATCTACAACACCGAGCTGTGGGGCAAAATCGTGTCCAGCGGAAAAGAAGATGGCAAAAAAAGTGGAGCGGTGCACTTTATCGGCCTGCTCTCCGACGGCAACGTGCACAGCCACATCCGTCACCTGCACGCGATGATAAACCGTTGCGCCCAGCAGGGCGTGGCCAGGGTGCGCGTGCATGCCCTGCTCGATGGCCGCGATGTGGGCGAGAAATCGGCCCTGGAGTATATCGAACCCACCGAGCGCCTGCTGGAAAAAATCAATACCGACAAAGGCTACGACTACCGGATCGCCTCCGGCGGCGGCAGGATGAACGTGACCATGGACCGCTACGAGGCCGACTGGACGATTGTCGAGCGGGGCTGGAAGGCCCACGTGCTGGGCGAGGGCCGCAAGTTCGGCTCGGCCGCCGAGGCCGTGCAGACCATGTACGACGAGGACCCCGCTATCACGGATCAGTACCTGGACAGTTTCGTGGTGGCAGGCAGCGATGGCGTCCCGGTGGGCACGATCCGGGACGGGGACTCGGTGATCCTGTTCAACTTCCGCGGCGACCGCTCGATAGAACTCAGCCGCGCGTTCGTGGAAGAGGATTTCGACAAGTTCGACCGTGTGCGCGTGCCGGATGTGATCTACGCCGGGATCATGCAGTACGACAGCGACATCCAGATGCCTCCGCTCTACCTGGTCCAGCCGCCGGAGATCAACAACACGCTCAGCGAATACCTGGTGAGTGAGCGGACAACCATGTTCGCGATATCCGAGACCCAGAAATTCGGCCACGTGACCTATTTCTGGAACGGCAACCGCTCGGGTTATCTGGACCAGGAGCTGGAAACCTACGTGGAGATCCCCTCGGACAAGATCCAGTTTGACAAGGCCCCCAGGATGAAAGCGGTCGAGATAACGGACAGGACCCTGGAACTGCTTGACAGCAAAAAATTCCGTTTTGGGCGGCTGAATCTGGCCAACGGGGACATGGTGGGCCACACGGGGGTGATGCCGGCGGTTATAGAGGCGGTGGAGACAGTGGACGCCTGCGTGGGTCGCCTGCTGGAGGCGGTGGATAAGCTGGGCGGCGTGGCGATTGTCACCGCCGACCACGGCAACAGCGACGACATGTTCAGCATCAAGAACGGAGTCAGGCAGGTCAAGACCAGCCACAGCCTCAACCCCGTGCCGTGCTGGATAGTGGATTCCGCTTATGATGGCGAGTACACGATGGCCGGGCTGGAATCGCGGGGGTTATCGAACGTGGCCGCCACGATCTGCAACCTGCTGGGCTATGAGGCCCCGGATGGCTACGACCCGTCGCTGATCGAGCTTAAGCCCTAATCCAGCGATAAGAGGGGCAAAAGTTATTTGATCTCGATTTCGACAGAGTTCAAGTTAAAGATGAGATTATTTAAGTGAATTCAGGTCATACCGACCATGAGAAAGCGCTTCGCCGGGTGTTGAATTTGGATATCTGTGCGCGAAAATGGCGTTTTGGACGCACTGATGCCAAGCTTTCGCAACAGCTATTATTTTGATCAGGCGTCAACAAGTTAAAATCAAGAGAGTACGATTATGACACTTTGCGTAAAGAATTGAATTTCTTTCCCGCAATACAGTAAGGTTAATAAACATGTTTGTGTATACTTAAAAGAAATTCTCATTTTTCTTTTACAACCTTCAAAATTGAACTCATCAGAACAGTCACATTACTCCTCTTTCAGGACAAAATTAAGCTATGAATTTGAAATTATTAATGATCGAGAGGTTGATGATATAGTACCAATAATATGCAAGAATATAGATTTCCTTCAAATTCCAGAGGTTCTGCTATAATTAACCAACAAAAGAGGCGCGGACCAACAGGTCCGCGCCTTGCTTTACTTCAGCACAATTTATCGGCCGCGCTCAGAATCCGTGCTTTTCAAACCCACCCTTATTGCGCACCATCCGCTGCATGTTGGGGTGGTGGATCGGGTCCTCCATCTCCACTATGTGGCAGACAGTGCAGTTTTTCACGTTGGCCCCGATAGCGTACGGCTCACCCTGGTACTGCATGGGCTGGAGCACGTCGCGGAAAGTACCATAGGGGTTCATTGTCGGAAAAATAGCGTGCGGAGACCCGTGGCAGGCAATGCAGTTGATCAGCGCGTTGTCCCTGGAATTGCGGTACAGTTCCTCGAACGTTGCGTTGTAGTTGTTGAACGCGCGCGCTCCCGGCGCGGGCTGCTCAAAATCGACGTGGCAGGCAAAACAGTCCGGCTCATTGAGCCAGGGAGTGTTGCCGATGACGCTGTCTTTGGGCATGCTCCCGAGCTGAATATGCTCGGCCAGTTTTGCCGCGCGCGGCTTGTCCTTCTCGCCCTTAAGCAAGCCGAGCGCCCTCTCGTTCAGATTGCCGTGGCAGTTGCCGCAGGTCATCTTGCCCGGCTCGAAAGCGGTGCCATGCACGCCGCGAAGGCAGCGGGTAATCCCGCCCCTGGAGGCCGGATGGCAGTACAGGCAGGCCTCGTCCAGCACCTCGCCCATGTAATTTGCGTGCCAGCCGTGCATCGCCGCGCTGAAATTGAGCACGCCCTCGGTTCCCTCGGTTCCCAGTGCCGGGTCGGCGTGGCAGCTCTGGCACAGCCGGGGGTTTCCGTCCAGGGCCTGCTGGTAGAGCTGCGTGCCCTCGTTGCGGTCGTGGACCTTGAGGATGTTGATTGCCGTCTCGTCGGAGATACCGGCGTCCAGCTTACGCGGTCCGCCGCCGTGGCAGCGCCAGCAGTCGGCCTCGGCGCTCACCGGGGCGACAACTTTTGTCAGTGCCAGCAGCTCTCCGCTCGCGCTGTCACGCGCTTCGATATCCAGCACGGGGTAGGAGTCGAACTTACCGTCATCGCGGTAGGGCAGCAACGGGATGAATTTGGCCTCGTAGAGCTCCCGTTCATCATCGAACTTAAACGCGCCCCCGGCGGCCGCGTTGCCCGTCAGACCGACATTCCGCTCCAGCCGGGCGCCATAGAGCTTGTCGGCGAAATCCCAGAAGCGGGTATGGCTGGCCGGGTTGGCGTGCTGCGCTGGTGTTATGTAAGAGATTGTCACGCCGCCGGTGATCCGCTCCGGTAGCGGGCCGCGACGGATCAACTGGGCCTGCAGGGTGTTGGCCGGCGGCAGAAAGCTGAAAAACTCGTCGCAGTCACTGATGCAGTGCATGCCCAGGTCGTTCCAGGCCAGCAGCACGTACTCGCTGGAGTCCGGGTCGAACGGCGGGATTTTTGCTGTTTCGGGCGAGGGTCCCCGCCCTGTGCCTCCTGCAAACGGAGAGCCCGGTGGGGGCGGTTCGCGGCCCAGGACGCCGTTCCAGATAAACGAGGCCAGCGCCAGTTTTTCCTCGCTGGTACCCATGAACGGCGGCATATAGCCCCGGATTTTCCCCTGGCCGGAGATCTGCGCCAGCAGCCCCTGGAAACCGTAAGATTCCACCTTGGGGACGATGTCGTTCTGCAGCCCGCCGATGGTGTGGCAGGCCATGCATTGCAGGTTGAATACCTCGCGGCCCGCCTCGACACGGTTCTGGTCAGTGACGCTGTCAATCGCGCTCCATCTGGCCAGCTTGAGCACACCCTCGGCGTTAATCTTCTCCGCGTCGGTTTTGAGGATGGAGTTCGAATACATGTGGCCGAACAGCACGTAGGGCTTGCGTGAGATTTCGCGGGTGTACTCGAATCCGCTCATCCAGACCAGGCCGATCGGCACCAGCAGCACAACGGCCAGCCGTTGTACGGTGAGCGATTTACTGGCGCTCATCAGGACGCCCAGCAGGAAAATCGCCACGGTGGCCGCTATCAGGTAATGGACCCACATGCCGGTGAGCTTGTTCATCTCGAACGCCACCGCGCGCACATCGGCCGGCACCGAGTAGAAATACCACGCCGCGGCCGGGATCAGGCCCAGCAACGGGTAGAGCAGCCACTTGGTGCAGTAGGACACCATCCGCTGGCGGAACGCGCTGTCCTCGAGAAACAGCGTGGTCACGTAACCGAACAGTCCGGCGAACGTGAAGGCGATAGAGCTGCGGAACATCAGCGACGGCCAGTAGGTGGGGTTGAAGAAACCGTCCCAGAAGTTGTGAGTTTCCAGCCAGTCGCCGGGGGTGAGCATGAAGCCGACAATGCCGTTGATCACGACCATGCTCAGCCAGGCGAACAGGAAATAGAGAAAACCGATCCGCAGGCGCGCCTTGCGGTCCATCGAGTCGTAGCGGTAATGGTAGAGCAGCAGGGCCACAATCTCGCCGAGAAAGAACACCCACTCTATCGCCCAGCCGAACACGAAATTGTGGATCAGCACGGTAGTGGCCGCCGGGCTGACCAGGGCGATAATGAACCAGATCCCCACGCCGGAAATACCGCCGAAGACCATGGTCAGCAGCAGGAAAAACCAGATGTGTTTTTTCAGGTAGGCGTGGATCGCCGGGCTGCTTTCGCGGAAGCCCTTGAGGTCTGTCAGCCAGAGGAACAGTCCTCCGCCCACGGCCATGTGCGAGATATAGACGTGGGGTACGGCGATAAGCGCTATCAGGCTGCCGCCGCCGACTGTAAGCAGTTCCCAGATCGGATAATTCATCGCGCCGCCGCCTTCCCGCCACCCATCGCCCACCGGAACATCAGGTACACCACCACCAGTCCGGCCACGAACGTAATCAGGAACAACGAAAGCATATCGTACTGCGGCTTGAGCGCCACGTCCTCGATCCGGAAGTACGGCGCAAGGTAACCGCTACGCAGAAACGTGCGCATCATGACCATTGCCACCACGGTCAGCACCAGCAGGACAACGGTGGGCCAGAGTCGCTTGAGAGAGGCGGTGACAATCACCGCCAGCGCCAGCACTATCGCGGCCAGCAGCGTAACCGTGTAGAGCATGTTCCGGCCCATGTAGAGCAGCATCACCTCGCGCGGCAGGGAGATCAGCAGCCAGAAACCGATTACGACCTGGATTATCGTGGCCACCGCGAAAATTTTCAGTCCACTGTTGATTTTCTCCTGCGCCCCCTCGATGTCTTTCCGGCGGCGGAAGTCCCAGACAATAGCGCTGAACAGGCCAGCCACCGCGACACTGGCGGTGATAAAGTGCAGGTAGCGCGGCCACAATGCCGGGTCCGAGGTGTTGAGCAGCGTACCCGAGCGGTTGTCAAAGTAGCGCACCCACTGCGCGGGGTGGGTCATCAGACTGATATTATTCAGGATACAGAACGCCACGTAGAGCAGCAACAGCGAGGTCACTGCCAGCGACACCGTGGCGACTGCACTGTTTTTATTGAACTTGCGGGCTGTTACATAGGCGCCGTAGTAGGCGATCATCACCGCCGGGACAACCATGATCCAATATTTGGCCATCAGTACCGAGCTGGTGTAGAAAAAATGGCCGTAGAGCACCTGGAAGAACAGCAGCGGCGCCACTCCGAACGTGACCGCGATTGCCAGCGTGCCGGGTATTTTTTTTGCTAGAACGTCCGGCAGGCCGGGGGGTGCGCTTTTCGCGCTCCCGGTCAAAGAGCTGAACAACAGGATCAGGCTGCCGCCCAGCACGACGTTGACCAGCAGCAGGTGGAGTGTCAGGGTCAGCATTCCCAGAAACTCTAGGATCCACCACGGCGCGGGCAGCACCTCGGCGGTGGGAATCAGCGTGGCAGGGTCCATCGCTTCGCTCCTTTGCAAGTACTTGAAAGGTATCTACCTGGAGTTTTGCAGGTCTTTCCGGCTGTCTGAATACTGTTCTTTAGTAGAGGGCTCCCCAAAACATTCAGCGGCCCTGAAATCAAATTTGTTATTCTCTGAGACCTTTGAAAAAAATCCGGGTACCATTAGGGGCACCCGACTGGTCGCTTGCGGGCGAACACAAGGTTCGCCCCTCCAGAATATGTGATATGTCTGGGTTTAAAGTCCATTTTATCATTTATATTTCGATTCAGGGTTGCTAACAAATAATTCTCACAATCGGCCCGGGATTAAATCAAAGGTCTCTCTTTCTTTCTTTCTTTCTATGTTAAGACTGTGTGAATCAGCCCTTTGGCTGACACTTGACGGCTTGATTTCTGATGACGACCCTTTTTAAAAACATATTTTTTCGAAGATTGGCCTATGTTGCTCGCAACACCGGCAGCAAAAATACCGGCGGCGATGGCCGTGCGGATACTCACTAAAAAAAGCTGGGAAGGTAACCGGCGAGCCGCGCCGGTTCCCAGTGTTTGCAAGTTGTGTGAAGTATAATCCTATCAGTAACAAAAACCGATGTCAAGCTGTAATTGTTGCAGGAAATCAACTAAATTAATGATCCTAGTCGGGAAGCAGCCCCGGCTCAGAGTTCCACAACCCGGCCCGTATCCGCGGCCTCGGTGGCTGCGATGCAGATCCGGGTAACCTCGAAAGGGGCCTCGGGCGAGATCATGTGCTCGCGCTGTCCACGAAGGCTGGCGCAGAAGTCGGGGAGCCAAGCCATGGGCGGGCTCTGCAGTTCCACATCGCGCGGGCCGCTGGCGTTGGTGATCAGCTCCACTCTCTCCTCCAGGTCCTTCTTCTCGATCACGCCCTCTGAGCCGATCACCCGCAGACGGTCGTCGCCGTGGGACGGGGCCTGGGAGGGGCGAAGGTAGTCGGCGGTTACCGCGCCCGTGCCGCCGCCCTCGAATTCGAGTGTGACCACCGCGTTGTCCTGTGCGCCGGGGTAGTCCCGGTGGGAGGTGTTGCCGTGGAACGCGCTGACCCTTCGCACCGGCTTGTCCATGATCCAGTACAGCCAGTCCACCGCGTGGATCGCCACCCAGAGGATCGTGCTGCCGTAGATGTCGCGGTGACGGTAGAACCAGGGGCGCTCCTGGCCCCAGCGATACGACTTCTGCCCGCGCGCCATCGACGGGGTGCCGATCGCCCCGGCGGCCACCATCTGCTTGATCGTGTAGTAGGGGGCCGGGTAGCGCATGGAGAACATCGCCGTAAGCCGCACGCCGCTCTGGCGCACCGCTGTTTCCAGCAT
Organism: Gemmatimonadales bacterium; assembly: GCA_024278175.1. Classification (GTDB taxonomy): domain Bacteria; phylum Gemmatimonadota; class Glassbacteria; order GWA2-58-10; family GWA2-58-10; genus JAJRTS01. The sequence goes on from JAJRTS010000041.1 coordinate 9,133, forward strand.
GGTCAGGTCGTCGTCATTGACCGCCACCGGTTTCTCGCTCATGATGTGAATCCCACGCTCGGCCGCCGCCGCGCCGGCGAACGGGTTGCGGGCGTAGGGCAGGGCCACCACCACGATATCCAGTTCCTCCCTGCCGAGCATATCCTGGTAGGTCTCGTAGACTTTCGTCCCGCCTCTTGACCACGGCTGGCTCTGCACCCACTTGCGCTTTGAGTCCAGGTCGTAGCGGCCGCCGCGCCCGCTGCCGTCGGTGTTGTACTGCCAGCTCCCGTCCTCGAACGCGTAGGCGGTTATGCTGGCTCCCGGCACCTGATCGATAGTCTGGAATACCATGTAGGTATGCCCCGTGGTGCCGATCATCCCGATCCGCAGGGGAGCCGAGGGGTCGATAACCGCGTCGGAGGCGTGTGCGCTGCGTCCGAACACTCCCAGGCCCGCGGCGGCAAGAGAGGCCGCCCCCGCACCCATCGTGCGGATAAACCGCCGTCTGCCGAGACGGGAGCCGGGTACGATTATTTTCTCGCTGTTGTCGCTCATCGTGGTCCTCCGGAAACTGTTTGTCTTAACTGCTGAGGTCTCGATTTCTGCAGAGGGCGCTGAGAGTTTTTTGCGCCCCTTTATGGTTCTTCACAACTCTTTTCATCCCGCTTCATTTGGCGGGCCAACTGCTGTATATTAATACCCGGGCCCGCTGATCGCCAGAACCGGAGCAAATTATCAAGACCTCACGGGCCAACGGGTAGATCGTCCCCTCCGCGTGGGGATTGCACAGCGGAAAGAAGAAAATGATCAGAGGAGAAGGGGGGTGTTGAATGTTTTTGCAACGGCCCTCCCGGAGCTGAAAATGGAATACTACGAGGGCCGCGAACACATCATGGGCACGGTCTTCCGGCTGCACGCCTTTCACGAGCCGGGACGCGGCCAGTGGATGCGCGAGCTGGCGGACCGGCTGTTCGACACGCTGCAGGAGGACGACCGGCGGCTGAGTATTTTCAAGAGCGGCAGCGTTGTCAACCGGATCAACGCCGCCGCCGGAGATGGCCCCGTGCCCGTGGACAAGGACACTTTCGAGCTGTTCGCGGCCGCGAAGAAGTGGTGGGAGTTCACCGGCGGGCTGTTCGATATCACTATCGGGGCGATGATGCGTGCGTTCGGCTATTACTCCAATGCTCCCCTGCCACAGGCAGAACCGCCCACGGTAAAAAAACTGCCCGAACTTACAGGTTGTGATAAGATAAAACTGGATACGAAAAAGATGACGGTAAGTCTTACACGCCGGGGGATGACTGTTGACCTGGGCGGGTTCGCCAAGGGCTGGGTTGTGCAGCGGCGCAGCGATATCCTTCGCCGGGCCGGCCTTCACGATTTTGTGATCAGCGCGGGAACGAGCACGGTGATGGCTGCCGGTTCTCCACCCGAGCTGGACGGCTGGCCCACGGAGCTGGAGAGCTACGGCGCGGCGCAACTTAAGCTCGATTCGCTGGTACTCAAGGACGAATCAGTCAGCGTATCGGCCAATTACCGCAATACACGTAGCGGCCCCGGCGGGATCACGATCCGCCATATCATGAACCCGCGCACGTTCGAACCGGTACGGCAGGTGCGCAGGGTGGTGGTGGTAGGCCCGGAGGCCAGTGATTGCGAGGCGCTCTCCACCGCCCTGCTGATCCAGGGCGCGACCGAGGGCGTTTTCTCGCTGGCCACCCGTCCGGAAATCTCGGTCCATTTCGATTTCCCGGCTGGCGGGTAGGGGTGCATCCAGCGCCTAAAGGGGCGATCTTTCGTTTTATCCGGAATAGATATAAAATTATTCGCAAGCAGCTCTTCATATCCGGTGTGCTTTTTTTACGGGTGGAGGCCAATTGAGGATCTTCCTTACCGGCGGCAACGGCTTTCTCGGCAGCAGAGTGGCGGACAGGCTGGCCCGCGCTGGTGGGCACGAGCTTGTACTGCTGGTCCGTCAGGGCCGCGAGGCCAACGTGCCCAGGCTGCCGGGCGTCAGCACTGTCAGCGGTGACATCACCGACCCGGCGTCCTACGAGAGTGCGCTGGAGCGCTGCGACGCCGTGATTCACACCGCCGCGCTGGTGTCCACCTGGATGCGGGACCGCTCGCTGTTCGACAGGGTTAACGTGCGCGGCACACTGGAGCTGATCGAAAAAGCCGCCGCCCGTGGCGTTGGTAAAATCCTCTACGTCTCCTCTTTCCTCGCCCTGCCGCCCTCGCCCGCTGGCGCTGTGCTCGATGAATCCACGCCCGCCCAGCGCTCCACCCACTACAACGATTACGAGCGCACCAAATACACGGCCAACCTTCGGGTGGCGGAGCTTGTAGCCGAGGGCGCGCCGGTGGTGACCCTGTATCCTACCGTTATGTACGGCCCCGGCCCGCTGACCGCCGGCAATCTGCTGGTGGGGATGCTGATCGACCACATGCGCGCCCGGCTGCCCGCGCGGCTGGGTGATGGCACTCAGAGCTGGAATTTCGTGTTTGTCGATGATGTGGCGTGGGGTGTGGACCAGACTTTGCATAAAGCGGAACCGGGTGAGAGAATAATTCTCGGTGGGGAGAACGTGACCATGAGCGCTTTTTTCGACATCATGGGCCAGCTAACCGGCAAAGCACCGCCGCGGCTGGCGCTACCCTGGCCGGTGGCCCGTCTTGCAGGGGCGGCGGAGGAACTGCTGGCTCTGCTGACCGGACGCACGCCCCTAACCACCCGGGGGGTGATCGACATCTTCCGGCTCAACTGGGTGTTCAGCTCCGCCAGGGCCGCCACCCGGCTGGGTTATGCTCCCCGGACTCTTCGCCAGGGGCTGGAGCAGACCGTGGAATGGATCAGAAGCGAGGGGCTGGCCGGATGACAGGTGAAACAAAGCGCCAGATCGAGCATATCCTTCCGCTTGGATTCGCGTTCCTGCTGCCGTATCTTTCTCTGGCGCAGGCGGTGTTCGCCTGTCTGGCGGCCGCCGGTTACGGCCTGTTCGTTTCGGCCAGGATCAACTCTCAGGGAATGCGCGACAACGAGAAAAAGCGTGGCTGGAGCGTGGGCAAGCTCTGTTACGCGATTGTTGTGCTGGCGCTGGTGCTGTTGTTTCGGCAGCGGATTCATATTGCCTGCGGCGGCTGGGCCGTGCTGGCGCTGGGAGACTCGATCAGCAATATCGCGGGCAGGGCCTGGGGCAGCGCTAAAATTCCCTGGTCCGTCAGTCGTACCTGGGTGGGCAGCGGGTTTTACGTGCTGGCCTCGTGGGTCGGCTCGGTGAGTCTGGTTTGCTGGGCGGTAGCCGTTACCGGCTACGGGTTGCCGCCGTTTGCCGTTGTTGTGGGTGCCTGCCTGGCGGCGTCGATTGTGGCGGCGCTAGTGGAAACCCTGCCCCTGCCGCTGGATGACAACCTGACCAGCCCGCTGGCCGCCGCCGGGGTGCTGGCGATTTTTTTGTAAATGCGAAGCCATGCGGGGGGACCGGATAAAAAATCCCCTCTAACAAGAGGGGTGCCCGTCGTAGGCGGGTGGGGTGTGTAATCAGTTTTTCGCCACGATGAATCAATTTTTCAGCACTGGACGCTGAGGAAAACCATGAACGCTTTTCTGACACCCTGGCCCCTGGCCGAGGCCGTGGGGGTCACCCTCTCCTTTGGGATTGCCGCCCGGGCGCTGGGCGCTGTCAGCGGCAGCGGACTGGTGGGCGGAATCGTGGTCGGCAGCGCGATCTACCGCTTCTCCGGCTGGCCGGGGTTCGTGGTGCTGGGCGTGTTTTTCGTGCTCTCAAGCGCCCTGACCCGTTTCGGTTACAGCCGCAAGCACGAGCTCGGTGCGGCCCAGGCCAAAAAAGGCCGGAGGGGAGCGCGTCACGCGGCGGCCAATTGCGCCGCCGGAGTGCTGCTGGCCGCCGGTTACAACCTGAACGGCGGCGGCGACCCGCTGTGGGCCGCGGGGCTGGTGGCCTCGTTTGCCACGGCGGCGGCGGACACCGCCGGCAGCGAGACCGGCCCGGTGCTGGGACGCACCGCCGTGCTGGCCGCCTCGCTAAAGCGCGTAGCTCCCGGCACACCCGGCGCTGTCTCGGTCGAGGGAACCCTGGCCGGAGTGGCGGCGGCCTCGGTGGTGGCCCTTGCCGGTTACGTGTCCGGTTTACTCGACTCGGCGGCTCTGATCGCTCCGGTGGTGGCAGCGGCGACAGCCGCCGCGGCGGTCGAGAGCGTACTCGGCGGTTTCCCCGCCGTCCGGCGGACACTGGGCCACGATGGCATGAACCTGCTTAATACGGTTATGGGAGCGCTACTGTGCATGGCGATGGTGTGGATAACCTAAGCAAAAGCGCAACGGACACCCCGGCAAAAAAATCCGTGACCGGGATGATCGGCAAATACTGCAAGTTCACCCGGCCGTTCACCCTGCTCCCCCCCCTGCTGGGGATTGTCAGCGGGGCGGTAACGGCGCTGGGGGCGAGCGCCTGGCACGGGAAGCTGGGATTTTTCGAGTTTTTTACAGTGCCTGGGAACTGGATCTATCTATACTATTTGGCACTGGGCGCGGCGATGGCCGCTGTGCTAAACGCCGCCTCCAACGTGCTGAACCAGATCACCGATTTAGAGAACGACCGGATCAACAAGCCGGAGCGGATGCTGCCCTCGGGCCGGGTGAGCGTGACGGCCGCGGCGGTGTTCGCGGCCGTGCTTTACGCAGTCGCGCTGGGTCTGGCCTGGCTGGTCTCGCCCGGCGGCAGTCACGAGTGTTTCTGGCTGGCCCTGGCCGCCGCGGTGTTTACCTACCTGTACTCCGGCATGCCGTTTCGCACCAAGCGTCACTGGTTCGGGGCCAACCTTACGATTGCCATCCCGCGCGGATGGCTGCTCAAGGTGGCGGGCTGGAGCTGTATCGCCCCGATCGCCACCGATGTCGAGCCGTGGTATATCGGTTCTGTGTTTTTTCTGTTCCTGCTGGGAGCCGCCAGCACCAAGGATTTCAGCGACATGGAGGGCGACCGCGCGGCGGGTTGTATCACCATGCCGGTGCGTTTCGGGGTACGGCGTAGCGCATGGATGATCGCCCCCTCGTTCGTGCTGCCCTGGCTGCTGCTGCCGCTGGGAACAGTGCTGAACAAGCCCGGCGCGGCGGAGCCGGTGCTGACCGGCAACCCGGTGCTGCTGGTACTGCTGGGAGTGTTTCTGGCCGCTTACGGGGCCTACACCGCCTGGACGATTCTTCGCGACCCGGACAGCCTGGCGGCCAGCGAGAACCACCCCTCGTGGACCCATATGTACCTGTTGATGATGGCTGCGCAGGTGGGATTTGCGCTGGCCTATATTTTCTAGAGAGGGCCGTTGAAAAAACATTCAACGATCCTGACATCAAATCTATTACTTTTCTTAGCTGTCAAGGACCTGTAAATCAGCCTCCGGCTGACCCTTGACAGCTGAATTCCCACGATGACCGTTATTTTTAACACGCTGTCGGCCCCCAAGGGGCGCGGTAAGGCGGGGCTGAGCTAAATGGAGCGATGCCGATGATTGGCGACAGCAGGGCCGGGATGGCTTCCGGTACCGGCAAAATATCCAGGCGGCGGTTTTTACAGGCCGCCACCGCCGCGGCGCTCACCGCAGCAGTGTCCTGCACGGACGCGCCCGCGGTGGCGGAGCGTTCGCTCAGGCGCAAAGTGATTATCCTGGGCTACGACGCCGTGGACCCGGTGCTGCTTCGCCGCTGGATGGCCGGGGGGCAGCTTCCCAATATCTCGCGCCTGGCCCGCGACGGGGCTTTCAGCGAGCTGGGCAGCTCCATTCCTCCCGAATCGCCGGTGGCCTGGTCCACTTTCAGCGTGTCGGCGCAGGCGGGTGTGCATGGTATCTACGATTTTCTGGGTCGCGACACGGACACCTACGCCCCCAGAATCGCCGCGGTGGAGCCGGAATACCCCGAGTTTCTCTGGGACATGATTCCCTTGGGCAGGCCCGGCGCAAGATGCCTTCGCGGCGGCAAACCGTTCTGGGTGGTCGCGGCCGAGGACGGAATTAAAACCGCGGTGCTCGAAGCGCCGGTGGCGTTTCCGGCCACTCCCCTGGCGGCCGGCGGCCTGCTGCTCACCGGGCTGACCACTCCCGACCTGCGCGGGACCCAGGGCACCTATCAATTTTTCACCACCGATATTTACAGCGAGCCGATGGAGGAAACCGAGTTCGGCGGCAAGATCAGCCCAATCGAGTTTGACTCCGATGGCCGTGCGCGCGCACAGATAATCGGCCCGTGGAACCCGATCACCCGCCAAAAACGAAACCGCCTGCTGGCGCGCCGCACCGCTCTGGAACGTTCCGGGGGTGTCGGGGCGGAACTGGTGGTGCTTGATACCGAGTTGGCCGCGCTGGAGGCCCGCAACTACCTGAGCGTACCGGTAACTTTTACCCTGGCCCCGAGCGGGACGAAGCTCGAGGTTGAACTCCAGGGGCATAGCGCAATCCTGGACCAGGGCCAGTGGAGCGACTGGATAGAGGTGGCGTTCAGCCTCAATTTCCTGATCAAGGTGCGCGGGATAACCCGGTTCCTGCCGGTTGAGCTTGGCGGCGAAGTGCGGGTCTACATGAGTCCGATCGAAATCCACCCGGAACACCCCGTGCTGCCGATCAGCTACCCGGATGATTTCGCCGCCAGGCTGGCCCGCAACACGGGGCTGTTCAAAACCCGCGGCTGGGCCGCCGAGACCTCGGCGCTCAAGGAACGCAGGATCGGCGAGGCGGCGTTTATCGAGGACCTGGACCGGATGATCGACCAGCGCGAGGCGATGTGCATCGAGGTGCTCGACAACGACAAACCCAACCTGTTTTTTGAGGTATTTTCCTGCACGGACAGGGTGCAGCACATGTTCTGGCGCCTGGAGGACAAGGGCCATCCGCTCTACGACCCCAAGCTCGATAAGCGGTTCGGCGATGCGATCCTTCACGTCTACAAGCGGATGGACCGGTTTGTGGGCCTGGTGCGCGAGCGCTACGAGGATGAGGATACGTTGCTGATGGTCTGCAGCGACCACGGGTTCTCCTCGTTCCGCAAGGGCGTGAATATCAACACCTGGCTGGTGGACAGCGGGTACATGCGCCTCAAGGGCCAGGATAATCCGCGTTACAACCTCAAGGACCTGTTCGGCGGTGGTGACTTTTTCGTCAACGTGGACTGGCGCGGTACGCGGGCCTACTCGCTGGGCCTAGGGTTGATTTTTATCAACCTGGCCGGGCGCGAGAGCCGGGGGATCGTTCAGCCGGGAGAGGAGTATGACAACCTTGTGGCAGAGATCGGCAATAAGCTGCTGGAGCTTCGCGACCCGGACGACGAGAGCCGGGTTGTCTCGGCCGTTTATCCCGGCAGGAAAGTATACAGCGGCAGCCGGATCGGCGAGGCCCCGGATCTTGTGGTGGGTTTCAGCCGCAACTACCGCGTGAGCTGGCAGACCGCCCTGGGCGGAGTGCCGGCCGGGGTGCTGGAGCCGAACATGGAAAAATGGAGCGGGGATCATTGCTCGGTGGACCGTGAGTTGGTGCCGGGCGTGCTGCTGGCCAACCGCACTTTTTCACTCCCTCGTCCGGACCTTCGCGACCTAGCCCCCACGGCCCTTCGCTACCTGGGTTGTCCCGTGCCCGACCAGTACGAGGGCCGTGACTTGTTCGGCGCAGAAGTTTAGCTTAAATTACCCCCTTGTATCGCTTAGCCGCCCAGGGCGGTGCCTGCCGGAAAGTCCCTCCCCAACCGGAGCTAGATTAAGATATGAACGGTTTACCGGAAAAGTTCGCCGAACTGGCGGAAAAAGTGGAGGGCGTGCTGGAGGATTTTCTGCCGGCGAGAGAAGCGATGGCCGCTGAAGTAGTCGAGGCCATGCGCTACAGCCTGACCGGCGGCGGCAAACGAATCCGGCCGGTGCTGACAATGCTCTCAGCCGAGCTGGCGGGCCGCAGCGCCGCCGACGTGCTGAAAGCGGCCGCGGCAATAGAGATGATTCACACCTGCTCGCTGATTCTCGACGACCTGCCGTGTATGGACAACGCCACCGTGCGCCGCGGCAAGCCCGCGCTGCATATCCATGTGGGCGAGGCCACCGCCGTACTGGCGGCCTACGCTTTGCTGGCGCGGGCGTTCGAATTGCTGGCCGGGGAGATAGCCGACCACGAACTGTCCCCAGTGGCGGCTTCCGCCGTTGTCCGTGACGCAGCCTGCTGCGTGGGCGTGAGCGGTATGACCGGCGGCCAGTGGCGGGACCTTAATCCCATCGAAAAAAAATTCGAAACGCTGGAGTATATCCACAGCCATAAAACAGGCAGCCTGTTTATCCTCTCGTCCACCCTGGGCGCGCGGCTGGCCGGGGCGGAAAGCAGCATTGTGGATTGCCTGGCCAGTTTCGCCAAGAACCTGGGGCTGGCGTTTCAGATAGTCGACGACGTGCTGGGCAGCGAGATGCCTGCCCGGCAACTGGGGAAGGATGGTGCCGACGGGCCGGGCAAGGTGACCTTTGTCAGCACGATCGGGGTGGAAAGCTCGCGGGCGGTGGCCGGGGACCTGGTGCGTACCGCCAAACTGTCGCTGAAGCCGTTCGGCGCCCGCGCCGCCGAACTGTGTTCGCTGGCCGATTACGTAATCAACCGCAGCAGATGAGAGAGCGATGACCGAGCGCGAGCAAAGAGATGCAAGTGATGAGAACTTGAGCCTGGACGAGGTGCGCTCCCGTCTCAGGACCCTGGGCTATCTGGAAAGCCCGGTGGAGCGTTATCTGGCTGTCAGCCGCCGGGGGGGGCGCCTGGGCGCTCTGGCGGTGGCCGCGCAGTATGCACTGTTGATCGGCCTGCTGCTGGCCGGCCTGACAACAGTGAGCAACCTGATGGCCGATCCGGGGTTTATCGCCAACACGGCCGACATGCTGCTGATGATGCTCTATCTGGGAGGCGCTTATTCGCTGGTGCTGCTGGTGCTGCTGCTGGTTCCGGCGCTGGTGTGGTCGGGGAGGAAAAAACCGGCGCTGGGAAGGATCAGGCTCGGCAGTCCCACCAGGGCGGTGATCATGAGTACCGTCGTTACGGCCTTGCTGTGCACGTACCTGCTGGGCTGGTGGCAGGCTGTGATTCGTTCCAGTCAGGCCCTGGTGCCGTTCGGGCTGATTTCAGTGGCCGTGATGGCGACGATCGGCATGGTGTCGCTGATGGCGGGACGGCTGCTGGGGTTTGTCTATCTGCTGCTCTCCGGGGTGACACGGCAGCGCGTTCGCCGTGGGGGGCGGCATCTGGCGCGCTCCTACGCTTTCGCGCTGGGAGTGGTGGTGCTGCTCGAGGCTGCCTGGGCCATCGGGGTATTCCGCCATCACAGCGCGGACCATACGCTGGCCGAGGCGCTCGATATTTACGAGCCGCCGCCGTTGCCCGTGCTGGTACTCGGTCTGGACGGGATGAATCGCGCGAGTGTTGAGAGTCTGGTCGCGGCTGACAGCCTGCCGAATTTGTCACGGATGATGGCCCGGGGGTTCACCGCTCCGCTCCAGTCGCGGGGCGAGTATCTGGCGCCGCAGGTCTGGACCACTGTCGCCACCGGAGTCAAGCCGGAGGTACACGGGATCGAGGGGTTCACCAGGCCCGTGCCCTGGGGTATGAGCCGCACACCCCGTCTTGCTCCGGACAAGCCGGGACTCAAAGCGCTTTTCGAGCATATTCTGCCGTTCGCGGGCATGATTCGCAGCGTGCCTGTCAGCGCGGCCTCCCGGATGACCCGTACCCTGTGGGAAATCAACGAGTTGTTCGGCGCAAGCGCGGGTGTGGTCAACTGGTGGGCCACCTGGCCGGCCGAGGTCTCGAACGGTTTTACGATCAGCGAGCGCACGTATCCCAAGATCTCATATATCCATCGCCAGCAGGCGCTCAACCCGGCCAACTATTTTCAGCGCGAGGTTTTCCCGGCCGCCGAGTTCGATTCCCTGGTGGGTCTTCGCCAGCGCCTGTTGGGGTCGTTCGATACCATGCTGGAGGATTTTCCGGCTCTGGCGGCGATGGCCGCCCGGGGCGACAGCGACGAAGTGGCGGAGATGGTGCGTTCGGTGTGTTTCGCCGACTATTTTTATTGCATGGCGGCGATAGACGCGGACCTTCGCAGGCCGGTGAAATTCATGGCGGTCTATTTCCAGGGGGCCGACGTGCTGGACCGTCTGGAGGAGCGGGTCGACAACGTACGCAAGGATGAGATTCAACCGCTGATCCGCGAGTATTATCGTTATTGCGACCGCCTGCTGGGGTATCTGATCGACAGGTATCATCCGGGGGGCTTGCTGACGGTGGTCTGCGAGCCGGGGAAAAAAGCCCGTCTGGCCGGGGAGCAGGGGCTGGTGCTGTTCCACGGTCTGGATGTGCGCGCCGGGGCGAGTACCAGGGAGCCGATGATGCTCGAGGACGTGGCGCCTACGGTGCTCTACCTCAGCGGTTTGCCGGTTTCGAGCAACATGAGCGGACGGGCGCTTCGTGATGCCGGCGAGGGCGGTCCGGGAGGGGCGAGGCCGCTGCGTTATGTCACTTCGTTCGGGCCGCCGCCCCAGCGACTGGACACCTCGAGCCGCTACAGCCACGACCGCGAGATGATCCAGCGCCTGCGTTCCCTGGGCTATATAAACTGAGTCACGGGAATCGCCAGCCAGCTTGCAAAACGGGAGAAACCGTATTTAATTAATCGTGTATCAACAGTTGAAGATATTTTTATTGGATGTTCAATGATCGATGATGTAAGCAGAAATCCCGCCTTGCTCAAGCTCGATCTTTATTGCCGGGGAATCAGGCTCGGCGGGGGTTGCCGGGTAACCCAGGACGGCGGCCGGGAGATCATGCGCACCCGCGCCGGTCTGGGCAGCGGGCTGGAGGTGATCCTGCCGGGAGGGTTGTACACTAATATCCCGGTCACGGAAAGCTTTGCCGCCGACAGCCCCTACGAGCTTATCCGCGATAGCGGCGGCGGTTACGTGATCCACCTTGACGGGCGCGCGGTGGCCCCCGTGCGGCTGGCTCCCCGGCCCGAATGGTACGGACAACGGACCGCCACGGGTAAGAAAATGAGCATGGTGGGCAGCCTGCAGGGCACGTATCTGGCCATTTACCCGGCCAGGGTCTGCGATTACTGGCTGGAGAAACCAGCTAAAACGAACTGTAAGTTCTGCTCGGTTGGGCTTAACCTGGGATGTGACGACGCCGATGAGAAATCCGTGGCCGACGTGCTGGAAACGGTGGGCGCGGCTGTGCGGGAAAACCGGATTACTTATGTGGATTTCAATACCGGGCACTACGCCGGCGATACCTACCTCGATCTTCTGGAGCCGTTTATCCGGGCGGTCAAGCGGGAGTACGGGTTGATGATCGGTGTGCAGACCCCGCCGCATCACGACCTGTCCCGCTACAAGGAGCTCAGGAAGATGGGGGTCAACCGGGTCAGTTTCTGTTTCGAGATCTGGGACCGCGCCCGCTTCGCCGAAATCTGTCCGGGCAAGAATCGCGAGTACGGGCTGGACCGTTACCTGGAGGCGATTGAGTACTGTTCCCGGATATTCAACACCACCAACGGGGAGATCGTAGCGGGGCTGGAGCCGCCGGAGAAATCGATCGAGGCGATCGACTGGATAACCTCGGTGGGCGCGGTGCCCACTGTCTGCGTGTTCAGGCCGCTGATCGGCACGGACTACGAGCATCTGCCGCCGCCCAATGCCGGGGAGCTGGTGCCGGTGCTGCGCCGGATGTACGAGGCCTGCATGGAGCGCGGCCTGATGATCGGGGTGGCCCCGAACGTGAAAGTGTCGCTGGTGCTGCTGCCAGAGGAAGGCCGTTATTTTACAGACAATCCGAGCAGGTTTTTCCTGACAAGGGCCAGGCACGCCCTGCTGCGGCCGGTGTTCGCGGCGGCGCTGAAGGCGCGGCTGGTCTGACAATCACAAGGAGGACGGACGATGATGCGTAATTTGAGGAAAATCGCACTGCTGGCGTTCCTGTTGCTGGGCGCTGTTACCGGCTACCACTACGTTTACGCTCAGAATTTTCTGGACACCAAGCCCACCATGCAGTTTACGATCCCGGCGAGTTTCGGGCTGCTGGTGACGATCTACCAGCAGGCGGGCAACACGGTGTTCTGGTTCGAGGCCGAGGACGGTACGCTGCGCCGGGTATTAATGGACGGTACGGGTAATTTTGAGCTCGAAGTCTGGTCAATAACACGCCAGTAGGGTAAGAATAGCAATCAATAATCCAGTCTGACGGATATGGTCTGAATGAGCCAGAAGAAAAAGGACTACGCAACGCACGATGGCCACCGCGGGCGACTTCGCGAGCGGTTTCTGGAGCGCGGTCTGGACGCTTTGCGCGATGACGAGATAATCGAGTTGCTGCTGACCCTGGGCACCCCCCGTCGCGACTGCAAGGCCCCGGCGCGCGAGCTGCTGGATAAAATGGGCAGTCTGCGCCGGGTGTTCGAGACCCCGGTGGAAGAGCTCTCCGCGATCAAGGGCGTGGGGCCGTCCAACGCGATGGCGATCCGGCTGATCCACGAGGTGGCGCGCAAGTACCTTGAGACCCGGATGACCGAGAGCACTTTCCTCACCGGGTCCTCGGACGTCTACGACTACCTTCGCCACAGTATGCGCGATCTGGATATCGAGGTGTTCAAGGTGATCTATCTCGATACGCGCCAGGCCGTGATAAGTGTCGAGGACCTGTTTGTCGGTACGATGAGCTACAACGTGATCTACCTTCGCGAGCTGCTGCGCAAGGCGCTCAACAGCAACGCCGCCTCGATAGTGGTGGCCCACAACCACCCTTCCGGAGACCCGGCGCCATCGCCGGAGGACAAGTCGCTCACCCGGGACATAGTCTTTTCCACGAGCCTGATCGAGGTGAAATTACTCGATCACGTGATCGTCGGCGAGGACTGCTTCTACAGTTTCGCCGACCGGGGCCTGATCGAGGTTTTTTTGCGCGAGTTCCGCCGCAACCCCTCGATGACCTTTTTCAAGGAAGTGGCCGAGAAGGGCCTGAAATGGGGCAAGGGGAAACCGCAGTCATAGCTTTCAGTGCAGGCTCTGCTTCGCCGGTTTGTATATGTCTTGACCTTGCAAGCATTGCGTAAATCCGTTTGTAAACAACCAGGGAGAAACCATGCGTACCGCTTCAATAATTATCAGTTGTAAGCTTGCGCTGCTGCTTTGTTTGAATTCTGTTATGAGCGGACAGGTCCATGCACAGGTAACCGCAGGGAAAGTGTTGTTCGAGATGTCGGCGTTTTCATCGGCTGAAGCGGCCGCCGCGGATGGCTGGAGCCACTGGAGTGCGCGCGAGGAAACCAGCCCGCACTTTTTCATCTCCCGGCAGCCCAGCCTGGACGGCGCGGGAAGCCTCGGCATCAGCGGAGCGTCGAAAAGCGTGGCCAACGGTTGCTGGCACTATCTTGTCCAGGGCGTGAAGGGGGGCGAATTTTACAGGTTCGAGTCTTTCTACCGCTCCCGTGGCGTGCCCAATCCCAGACACCAGGTGATCGCCATGCTGGACTGGCGCGATGCGGACGGCAGGCGGGTTGCCCAGCCGGAATACGTGGCCGATCAGGATGCAGACGGCCAGTGGCGCAAGGTGGCGGAGTGTACCGGGCGCCCGAGGGAGCGGCCAGCGCGCGGCTGGAGTTTTACCTCAGGTTCTGCCCGCAGGGGACAGTCTGGTGGGACAGGATCAGCCTGACACAGGTGCCTGCTCCCCCGCAAAGAAAAGTGCGGCTGGCCACGGTGAGCTGCCGCCCCAGGGGCAACTCCAGCGCCGAGGAAAACGTGGAGGAGTTCTGCCGGGTGGCCGAGCAGGCGGGCGAAAAGAACTGCGATATCGTGGTGCTGGGAGAGGCGATGACGATGATCGGGCGCCGGGGCAAGAACCATTGCGACCCGGACGTGGCCCAGACAGTGCCGGGCCCGGCCACGGACAGGCTGGGCGAGGTGGCCAGAAAGCACAACATGTACATCGTCGCCTGCCTGGATGAACGGGACGGCGCGGGGGTATATTGCACCGCCGTGCTGATCGACCGGCAGGGAAAAGTGGCGGGCAAGTACCGTAAGGTGACTATCCCGCGCGAGGAACTGACCAGCGGAATTATGCCGGGAGATGCTTTCCCGGTTTTCGATACCGATTTCGGGCGGATCGGCATGATGATCTGTTTCGATTTACAATATACGCGTCCCGCCCAGGCGCTGGCCTTCCAGGGGGCGGAGATCATCCTCTCGCCGATCTGGGGCGGCAACGAAACCCTGGCCGCCGCCCGTACGATCGAGAACCAGGTGTACCTGGCGATCTGTGGCTACGACATGCGAAGCGTGATTTACGCGCCCTGGGGCAAACTGCTGGCAGTTGCAAAGGAGAAGGACCGCCCCTGCGTGGCGTACGCGGATATCGATCTGAACGACCGCAGGGCGTACCGCGATGAATTTCTCGGGGACATGCGCCTGCGCTATTTCCGGGAGATGCGGCCGGATGTGAAGATTCCGGGAATGGATTGAGGTTTTTTACCGTACATGCTTTTGCGATATCAGCTTCGTGAAGTAAACCTCACCACTTGAGCGGTGGCAGATTCAGGATTGTCGGCTCTACGCCCGGCTGGCCCTCTGCCGGACCGTGGTAGGCGTTGCCGCCGCTCAACCGAAAAAAGCACACTTCTGCTAAGACAGGATAACGTGCTCGCACGGCGGGGGGGCGGCTCCGGCCAGCCCCGCGGCCAGTGCTTTGCTCAATCCTTCGGCCGAGGTGGCGAGCAGGATATTTTTTTTCTTGCCCGGGCCGGTTGTTGTAATCGGTCCCTGACTGCTTAAGACTCTCTCAACCTGCCGGGCCACCGCCGCACCCGGCTCCAGGATTTCCACCCCCTGGTCCAGCGCGGTCTGCAAAATATCCTTGAGAAAGATGTAATGGGTGCAGCCCAGCACAACCTGGCTGCCGGGAGGAAGTTCGCCGAGCGTCTGTTTAACCTGCCGCCTGATTTCCGTAGCGACTTCCTCTTGCTGGAAAGAGCCGTCCTCCACCACGGCGGCCAGCATCCCGATCACCAGCGGGCGCACGGTCCGTCCCCCGGCGTGACGTTCCACCAGTGAGGTGTATTTTGCGCCCGCGGCGGTGTTGGCGGTCATCAGCACGAAGATCGGGCCGGGATTTGCGCCGTCGGCGGCCACCTTGATCGCCGGCTCCACGCCCACGAACGGGATGTCGAATGAGTTGCGAAGCTGCTCGATTGCCACTACCGTGGCCGTGTTGCAGGCCAGCACGATCACCCGCGCGCCGCGCCCGATCAGCAGCCGGGTGATCCTGGTGCAGCGTTCGATAACGAACTCAGGGGACTTGTCGCCATAGGGGAACGCCCCGGTGTCGGCCAGGTAGGTGGTGTCGGCGTCGGGAAGCAGGCGTTTGATTTCGCGCAGGATCGCCAGGCCCCCCGCTCCTGAATCGAATACACCGATCATGGTTACAGGAGGCTGATATTGGCTGAGGAAAGGGATTCCATCATCCGGGTCAGGCAGTCGGCCACGCAGGCTTCGGTGGCGGCGATCCGGGCCTCGGGTGAGGCTGTAACGGCAACGTCGGCGGTGGCTGAGACTTCCTGCCTCCAGAGGATATCGTTGCCGCGTCTGTTCTGAAGGCTGAACTCCAGGGTGAGCTTCATCTGCCCCCCCGCCTCCTCGAAGCGGATAATCCGGCCGGCCAGCACGGCGTCGTAGTCGGCCATGCTGGGCAGGCGCAGTACGCCGGCGAACAGGCCTGTGGCGCGGAGATAGTCGATAGTGGCCTCGGCCAGCATTGTTTGCGGGGGTACACCCCAGCGGCGGTAGTAATCCACCGCTATCTCGTAATCGCCCTTGCGGTAGAGCAGGTTGTCCCGCTCGTAGATCCCGTCGGCCTCGAAACGCGGCACGCCGACAGTTATCTTCCACTTCATGGCTGCCGGAGGAGCTTCCGGCAATATGCGGCCGATAGTGTAGTAGTGGGTTTCCGGTACGGAACCACAGCCGCCCGCCGTCATCAACGTAATCAGCAGCACGGCGCAGGCCGCCAGGGAAATAAGCGTTTTTGGAAAAGACACCATCTTACGCCACCGGGAAAATGGATGCGCCGGCGGGGAGCCGACGCCAAAGAAAGATCACGCCTGTCTCTTGTCGATCTTGCCCTTGAGTATCAGCAGAGGTTCTCCCTGCTGTTCTACAGCCTTGCGGGTGATCACCACCTCTTCCACATCCTTGCGCGAGGGGATCTCGAACATCAGCTCCATCAGTACCTCTTCCATCACGGCCCGCAGACCGCGCGCTCCGCTGCCGCGCTTGATCGAGATGTTGGCGATTTCCTCCAGCGCGTCATCCTCGAACTTGAGTTTCACTTCCTCTAACTCGAAAATGCGTGTGAATTGTTTGACCAGCGCGTTCTTGGGCTCCTGCAGGATTTTGAGCAGCGAGTCGCGGTCCAGATCGCACAGGGCGGTGGAAACGGGCAGCCGGCCCACCAACTCGGGGATCAGCCCGTAGTTGATCATATCTTCCGGCTCCACCTTGCTGAACAACTCAAATTTCTGGTCCTGGGAGGAGGCCGCTTTGCGCAGTTGCGTACCGAACCCGATCGTCTGCTGGCCGGTGCGACGCTTGATTATTTTCTCCAGGCCCTCGAACGCCCCTCCGCAGATAAACAGGATATGACGGGTGTTGATCTGGATGTATTCCTGCTGGGGATGCTTGCGCCCGCCCTGGGGCGGCACGCTGGCAACCGTACCCTCGAGTATTTTCAGCAGGGCCTGCTGGACTCCCTCGCCGCTCACATCGCGGGTAATCGACGGGTTGTCGCTCTTGCGGGAGATTTTGTCCAGCTCGTCGATATAGATAATCCCGTGCTCGGCCTCGCGGACATTGTAGTCGGAGGCCTGCAGCAGGCGCACCAGGATATTCTCCACGTCCTCGCCCACGTAACCGGCCTCGGTCAGCGTGGTGGCGTCGGCGATAGCGAACGGTACGTTGAGCAGCCGGGCCAGGGTCTGGGCCAGCAGGGTTTTGCCCACGCCGGTGGGGCCGATCAGCAGGATGTTGCTTTTCTCGATCTCGACATCGTTGGTGTTAGGCTCGTTCTCGGTGCGCTTGTAGTGGTTGTAGACCGCCACCGAAAGTGTTTTCTTGGCCTGCTCCTGGCCGATTACGTACAGGTCGAGAAATTCCTTGATTTCTTTGGGGGCCATCAGCTTGCGGGTCCCGTCCTGGCTACGGCGCCCCTCGTCCTCGATCAGGATTTCGTTACACAGCCGGATACACTCGTCGCAGATAAAAACATTAGGTCCGCTGATCAGCTTGCGTACCTGCTTCTGGCTTTTACCGCAGAAGGAGCAGAATAATCCGCCCTTGACAGGTCCGTTCCCGCCGCCGCTGACGCTGCGATCTTTCATTTTAAGTTCTGGCTCCGTGTTGAATTCTGTAATGTCCGGCTGTTATCAGTGGTGCTCGATAATCTCGTCAACCAGGCCGTAGTCCCTGGCTTCCTTGGCGGACATGAAATAGTTGCGGTCGGTGTCTTTCTCTACCTTTTTCAATTCCTGTCCGGTGTTCTCGGCCATGATGCCGTTGAGCAGCTTCTTGGTCTTGACAATTTCCTGAGTGTAGATCTCAAGGTCCGATGCCTGGCCCTGGGTGCCGCCCAGCGGCTGATGGATCATCACGCGGGCATGGGGCAGGCAGTAGCGCTTGCCCTTGTGTCCGCCGGAAAGCAGGAACGCGCCCATACTGGCGGCCTGGCCCACGCACATCGTGCTCACGTCGGGCTTGATAAAGCGCATCGTATCGTAAATTGCCAGCCCACTAGATATTACTCCACCGGGGCTGTTGATGTAAAGAAAAATTTCTTTATCGGGTTCCTGAGCCTCCAGAAACAACAACTGGGCGACCACCAGGTTTGCCACCTGATCGTCCAGAGCCGTGCCGATAAAAATGATCCTGTCCTTGAGCAACCTGGAGTAAATGTCGTAGGCCCGCTCGGTGTTGCCGCTTTTTTCTATTACCATCGGAATCAGAGACATCGCGCCTGCTCCTTCCCTCTCACTTAGCCAGCATTATTCATAAAATATCACCCGCTTCTTTAACGGTAAGTACTCTTATTAACTTACCGGAATACTGCTCAAAACTCGACCCGATTTGTAATAATAATCCCGCAAAATAAAAAAGGAGCGATATTTTTACCTTCGGCTCGCCTGCTTTGTCCGAAACAGCTATGGCATCGCGGAACTTGCGGTACACAAGTGCAGCTTCGTTCCCGCTTCCTTGCTCTCGAACAAATCAGGCTTCGTGAATAATCCGGGTCAGTCTTCCACTTCCTTGATTTTATTATTCTGCTTGAGAAAATCAACCACCTTGTCCACCAGGACCATCGAGTGCAACCGCTCCATCGCCTCGCGGCTGCGGAAATCTTTCCGGATTTCCTCCACCGGCTGTCCCATCTGAGTGGCGAACTGCTGTATCCGCTCGGAGATATCTTCGTCGGCCACCTCGATTTTTTCCGCCTTCGCCACTTCGCTCAGCACGTACTCGCGCCGCACACTGAATTCAGCCGCGGGCCGCATGGCCGGGGCAAACTGCTGCTCGTCCACATCGCGGCCCTGCTGCCTGATGTTGGCAATCTGCTGCCTGATCGTGGCTTCCACCAGCGATGGCGGGATATCGAACGGGTTCTCCTCGATAATTTTGCCCAGGAGCGCTTGCTCCACGTCATGGTCGGCGCGGCGGGATACCTCGTCCTCCAACCTCTCGCGCACCATCTTGCGCAACTCGTCCATCGAATCCAACCGGGCCACTTGCCCGGCGAAACTGTCGTCGAGCTCGGGCAGCTTTTTTTTTCGCACACCCTTGACATCGACAACGTAGGTTACCTTGCGGTCCTTGAGCGTCTCGTCGGGGTAGTCCTGCGGAAAATCGATCTCGATTTTCTGGTTCTCTCCCTCGCCGAGGCCCACCAGTGAGTGACTGAACAAGGCCAGCTTGTCCTCGTGGCCCGCCATCACCAACTGGTTGTCCCGTTTGCCCTCTTCGCTCGTGGCCCCTTCCTCGTCCAAAACGCGGAAATCGAGCAGAAGGTAGTCGCCTTTTTGGGCCAGACCTTCCTTGGGCGCGAAATGGGCTTGCTGGTCGCGGATGTCCTCTATTGTTTTATCGAGTTCTTTGTCCGTGACCTTGTGGATTTTTTTTCGATTTCGAACCCTTTGTACTTCTTGAGCTCGATTTCGGGAGAAACCTCGAAACGGGCCTTGTATTTGAGGTCGAAATTGTCGGCCAGGTCCACGTCCTCCACCAGCGGACGGTCCAGCGGATAGAGGCCGTTATCCTTCAGTGCCTGCTGGAAGCTTTCGCTTACCACGTTTTGCAGCAGCTCCTCGCGTATTGAATCCGCATAGGTCTTTTCCACCAACTGGCGCGGCGCCTTGCCGGGCCTGAACCCCTTGATCTTGGCCTCTTTGCGGATTTGCCTGACAAGCTTTTCCCGCTCGGCTTTAACTGTCCCGGCCGCCACGGACACGTCAATCGTGCGCTCGCACGGACCGCTTTCGGTCACTTCAACTTTCAGGTCCGCTACTTCGCTCAACTTGCACACCCCTTCTATATTTAATTGCCGGCGTCGTCATTTTGGTGCGAAAGGGGGGACTTGAACCCCCACGGGTCGCCCCACAGGATCCTAAATCCTGCGCGTCTGCCAGTTCCGCCACTTTCGCAGTTCTTTCAGTAATCCATAAAAATACCAGTCAGTGGCTTGCCTGTCAAGCGATAAGCCCGTCGGGCGGCAGGCTCAGAACGAGTATCCCAGCCGGATTGCGCAAACCAGCGCCGAGGGGTGCGCGCCGTCCGGGTGGACGTAATACTGAAGGTCCGGCTGGACGGCCAGCGTGGGGGTAAGCGCGAAACTGTATGTCAACTCGATTACTGTCTCCGATCCGCCGCCGGTGTTGCCGGATATCCGGGCGTAGGCCACGCCGATACTGGCCCGGTCGTCAGGGCGCGACAGCCACAGGGCGCTCAGGTGAAGGCCCGTGCCCAGATAGCGGCTGATTTCGTTGCGCCCGGCCGGCGCCCAGGCCAGTTCCAGGAATGCGCCCAGCGCACGCGTCGGAGTAAGCTCGTCGTCCGCCCGCGCGTCGCCAGAGAGCCAGAGCAGCTTGTCGACCACCGCGTATACGCCGTAATTGGATTCGTGGGTCCGGCCGGAAAAAGTATCGGTTGCCGCCAGGTTTGCGCTGTGGCTCCAGTAGCCGATACGGTAATTGTCCCGCTGCGCGCCGGTGGAGAACGACGGCTCCACTCCCAGCTCGAAAATAGCGAACGACCCGCCGTGGCCATCGAACGCCGTGTCGAACCCGCTGGTGGTACCCCGCCCGCCGCCGTCGTAAATGCCGCCCGCCAGCTTGAGCGAGGGCATAGGGTGAAACACGCCGGAGAGCCCCAGGCCGTAGTGGGGGAAGGTGGGCAGCGGGATGACGGATGTGGCCCCGAACGAGCCGTTGATCAGCAGTGAAGCGAATTCAACCGCCACGAACTCGTTGTTGGCATCCTGTTTGCCCAGCTTGAGCACGGCGTGCCCGTCGTAAAAAGCCTGGCCCAGCCAGTACTCGCTGACCTGGGTGAAATCGTGGGCCTCGATATTGCTCGCCGGCTGGTACGCGCCCGGCAGGGCGTCGGTGATCCCCGTGCCGTGACCGTGCTCGCCGCGTACGTGGAACACCACGCCGGGCCAGAATCCCAGCGCGGACAGATCGGTCTCAATAATCAGTTCCACGTTGCCGCGATACTTGCTGGCTTGCGGGTGGCGTGCGCCGCCGTCCGGTGTGCCGAGCGCCTCGCCGGCATAGTTGAGCTCCAGCGACAGGGCCGCTGGCAGGGCCTGCCTCACGTCTTGCGCCGCCACGGTGCCGGCCAGGACGGCTAGGGCGGCAAAAGGTATTATCGAGCTGCAAAACCTGCTCAGTGGATGTTTAATACTTTGCATTGTATCATTCCGTGCTATATTCTACAGTTTGGCTGCTTGTGCTTGGAATATAATACACGGTGACGTTTATGACAATGGGAATGAGTGTCATGCGCAAGAAAGGGGAGGCTTCGCGGCTGTTCGGGACGCGGGGTGCGCTCATTCAGTTTTTTGTGCGTACAAATCTGGCTGGCCGATAACCTGAAGGCATGGCAAACGTCCGGCTCAGGGTTGCGGGGTTCTGCCGGCGGCAAGCCGGTCCAGCGCTCTGCCGGTGACAAGGCTGCCGGGATTATATTTTACCGGGAGATTGCGGTTCCCGCCATGGTGAGCGCGCATCAGAGTTTATCGCAGCCTTGGGTCCGGACGAATTCAACTCACGCAGAGAGCGAATAATGAAACCGCGGGTTATCATGCAGGCTGGTGCGGTGGTTTTTTTTCTGGTGGCCATGTTGGCGGCGACAGGGCCACCAGCCTTGAACGCGGCGGCGGACCCAGATCCGAAACCCCGGGTGATCGTGCTGACTGATATCTCCGGCGATCCGGACGACGAGGAGTCGATGGTCCGCTTGCTGGTCTACTCCAACGAGTACGACGTGGAGGGCCTGATCGCTACCACCTCGGTCTGGCTGCGCGACACCACTCACGCGGAGTATATCAGTCGCGATGTGGATGCTTACGAGCAGGTACGTGAAACCCTGCTGGTGCATGCCGACGGTTTCCCCGCGGCCGCACGGCTGCGGGAAGTGATTTGTAGCGGCCAGAGCGGGTTCGGCATGGAGGCTGTGGGCCCGGGCAGGCAGACCGAGGGTTCCCGGCAGATAATCGAGGTGGTTGACAGGCCCGATGAACGGCCCGTCTGGGTGGCCGTCTGGGGTGGGGCCAACACGCTGGCGCAGGCGCTGTGGGATGTCAAGCACGCTCGCTCGCCGGAGCAACTGGCCGAATTCGTCTCCCGGCTGAGAGTCTACGCGATTGCCGACCAGGACGACTCGGGCCGCTGGTTGCGGATCACGTTCCCGGACCTGTTCTATATTGTCAGCCCCAGCAGGATTGGCGGCGGAGAATACCATTACTCAACCTGGAGCGGTATCTCCGGCGACAAGCGGTTTCGCAACGGCCCCGGTTACCGTTTCGAGCTGGTGGACAACTCCTGGCTGACCGAGAACGTGATCGAAAATCACGGGCCGCTGGGACGGCTGTATCCCAAATTTTCCTGGATTATGGAAGGCGATACCCCGTCGTTCCTGAACCTGATCGGCAACGGGCTGGGCAGCCACGTTTCGCCCACCTACGGGGGCTGGGGAGGACGCTACCGGCTGATTCAGTCCTATGCCGAGACCCGGCCGATTTACACCAACAGCCGGGACGAAGTGGTTGTCGGCGGCGGGTCCGTGTATTTCAGCGACCAGGCCACGATCTGGCGCTGGCGCGAGGCTTTTCAGCACGATTTCGCCGCCCGGATGGACTGGTGTGTCAGTAAGGAATACTCCCGGGCCAACCATAATCCGGTCGCTGTCCTCAACGGCGCGCGGGGCAAGGGGATCGTGGCGCTACGGGCCGCGGCGGGCGATACGGTAAAGCTCTCGGCCGAGGGTTCCGGCGACCCGGACGGGGACGGGATTACGTTAAGCTGGTTCCAGTACCGCGAGGCCGGTACCTGCACAGAGGCTGTCGGGCTGTTTGCCGCCGAGGGCCCGGTCAGCGGGTTCGTCGCCCCGAAAGTGGAGCGGGAATGCACGGTCCACGTGATCCTGACGGTGCAGGACAATGGTGAGCCGTCGCTGGTGGGCTACCGCAGGGCGATTATAACGCTTAAGCCCTGAACGCAAAAAACCGGGGCGACAAACTCCGGTTTTTGCGCACCGCACATATTTACTCTCGCGCTATTTTTTTATACCGGCTTCCTCAAGTACGGCCAGAAAGTCCTTGTGCAGTTTCAGCGAGTCGTCCACCATTTTGACAATCTTTTTCGTCAGGGAAGTGGACAGTCCCAGCGCACCGGACAACCGCTCCAGAATTTGCCATTCCACGCTGTCGCTCCCGTTGTGCACCAGGGTCATCAGGTAGGCGTCGCGGAACAGGTAGACACAGGTTTCCGGGTTGGTTATTCCGCTCACCAGTTCACCGAGTTCGCCCTGGTGAGTTTGCGCCTTCTCCCGTCCCCGCTCGATTTCCTCCGGCTCGACACCGAGATTGTGCTCGATGGAATACTGGAACTTACGTTCATCCACGCTGGCCCCTCCCACCCGGGAGATTTCCAGCAACACGGCCACGTAGTTTGCGGCGTCCTCACCGGAGAGATCACTGGGAGGGCCAAAGATAGCGCGGGTGGAAAACTCGAAAAAATCTAAATCCTTCTTTGCCAAATCAACCTCCTTGTTCGTCGTTGGAATCGGCTCTGTCCGCTACACCCGGTGTAAGATTTTCGCCGTGCTTCTGCTGAAAAGCGAAATACGAAAAAAACTTCTGGTTCAAAGATAGGCTAACGGGCAAGCCGAGTCAAACCGATAGTTTGGTTTTTCCTTTAGCTACCTTTCGCTGACCTCCAGCAGTTTGTCTGTCAGGCGGCTCCGCCACCGGTCCATCGCGGAGGTTTCTTTGGACTGCTCCCAGAAGTCGTTGAGCGTACTGCTCCCGCCCGCTCCCCGGTTGTCCATTACCTCGGCAAAGAACTGTTCCCAGAACGCGCTCAGGTCCACGCCGTTTTCCCCGGCGGCCCGCTTCAGCGTCTCGATCAGCCGGCGGTCGTCCCAGGCCTCGCGCAGCCCCTCGGCGAACGGCATCGGCACTACCTCGAACGGGGTGGTGAACACGTACATCCAGTTGTAGCCGTCCAGCGTGTCGAACCGGTTGCCCCAGTTGTAGGCCCAGACCAGCGAGCCCACACTGCCGTGGGCCGCGAAATAGTAGCCGAAAGTGTAGCGCGGCACACCGGGGGCTTTGCTGTCGTCGGTAAAGCTGTACTGCCAGAGTGTTTTGCCCGCGGCCCGGACCTCGTCGGGCAGCTCCCAGTTCTCGTGGATCGCGTTGGTGCAGAAGATGTCCACATCCTCCAGGAAGTCGATCCCGCCGTAGTAGTGATGGATCGAACCGTAGACCTGCGCCGCCGGGTCGCCCTTGCGCAGCAGCGCCACCTGCTGCTTGAACTGGGGCTTGATGAAATAGAGCATCCCCATACCCTCTCTGTACTGGTGGTACTTGGCCGGCTCGTCGAACGGGGTGATTATGATGTTGGGCCAGTTGTTGGCGCGGGCGTGCGCGGCGAACCTTCGCGACCACTGCGTTACGTACGGGGCCACTTCCGGCGGCACGTTGTAGGGGTCGCGCCAGGCCAGCTCTTCCCATTGCTCTTCGCTCAACTCCAGCATCGTGCGGGCCAGTGTGCGGGGCAGGTGCATGGTTTTGGGGAAACCGTAGGGGTTGCCGCCCAGGAAGTAGACCATGTCAGTGATACCGGCACGTCTGGCGGAGGCCATCCAGTCGTCTATGATCCGCCAGCCCATGCCGAACGTGTCGCCCTCTTTGGTCAGGTCCGGCCGCTCGGACTGGTACCAGATATTGATCATGTTGTGATTGTAGGTAGTGAGCCATTCCATCTCGAACTCGGGGATAAAACGCCTGGTGCAGCCGCCCAGCTTCAGCCCGGCCTCCTCCATCGTCAGCAGCCGCTTGTCTATTATTTCCACGCTCAGCGGAATCTCGACGGGCTCCACGCCAGCGGCCTCGAACCGGACCGTGGTGCTGTAAGCGCCGGGGCGGGCTGTTCTTTCGTCCGTGCGGACGTTGATCCAGACCAACTGGCTGTGTCCGGCCGGAACCTCGAACGCATAGGCGGGCCACAGGCGCTGGGGCCACGGTTCGACAAAATAGTCCTTGACCAGCTTGCCGTGGACTTTCGAGTACTCGGCCACCCGGACCTCGATTTCCGCCACCGCCTTGCCACCGGGGCCGGTGAGCCGCCCCGCGCTGACTGTCACGTTTTTCAGTTCCCGGCCGTTGGCGTAAACTCCAACCTGCACGGATTCGCATTCGTTGAGGAACATCCGGGCCGCCAGCTCCGCTCCCGCCTCGCCCTCGCGCGGGGTGCTGATCGGCCGGACCAGGTCCATCCAGTTGCGGGCGAACGGCACCAGCGCCCTGGCGCTCCAGGCGGCGGGGATAACGGCGGGCCGGGCCAGTTTCCAGTAGGAGGAGTCGATATCGGCGCGCTGCTGAACTCTGGCCACCCACTGGCGGGACTCGCGGTTGAACCGCTCCCGCTCATCGGGCTCGGGGGCCACCAGATGGAACGCGCGGACAGTGAGCGGGCCGTCCTCGGATACAAGTTGAAAGCGAAGCTTGTTCTCCGGCAGGTGGGTGAAAATAAAATCCGAGGTGGCGGGCACGCGGGCGGTTTTCCACCGGCCGTCGTACAGGCCGCCGAAACGGTGCAGCTCGCTGTAGTATTCCCCGCTGCCCAGGCCGCTGTAGATTTCGGCCCGCACCGGCGCGGTCAGGTTATCGAGGTACTCCACTTCCAGCACCACGCACTGGCCGCGCGGCGGACGGTTGCCGCTGAACCAGGGCTCGGCGGTCAGCGCGCCGGGAGTGTCGGCGCTCAGCACGAACAGGTTTTCCCGCTGCGTCCAGCCCTCGCCTACAGCTACTTCCGCCGGGAGGATCAGCCCGGTGGGGGCCGAGTACCGCGTCGCGGCGGCGGCGGGAGACAGAAAACAGGCAAGCAGAAGGGTGAGACAGGTGAGCGGATAAAAGATTTTCATTGGGGATGCCTGTTGGTTCAGGTTGTCGGCTGAATGGGCGCTGAACGTCTTTTTTCAGGCGCCCCTTCGGTCAGTTGCGTGCGATAGCGAGCATCAATTGGACCAGGTCCAGAATGCCGAGCCGCCCGTCGCCGTTGTAATCCAGGCACGGGTCCTCTGTCCCCGCGCCGAGGCCGCGGGCCAGCGCGATAATGTCCTGAATGCCCAACGCTCCGTCACCGTTGTAATCCCCGGCCGGGTCCAGGTTGCAGGGCTGTTCGTTGAGCAGGATCGCGGCGCTGAAAGCGGGCATTTCCAGGCTGGAGACCTGGCGGTAGGCGAGGCTCACGTTTTCGTTGCCGTTCTCATCGGCCCAGTACTGCTGGGTGGTTCCGGGGTCCTCGGCCAGCCAGAAAGCACCCCCAAGGTCCACGCTGCGGGCGTTGTCCGAAGGATTGAGCACCACGAAGCCTTTCTCGTAGTCCCGGCGGAAAACATTGCCCCACAGCACCTGGCTAAGAGAGTTCCACGTACTTTTGAACGGCCCCAGGTCGATTTCGTAAACCGGGAACCACAGCGGCTTGAAGCTCCACTGTTCGCCGGAACCGTACATCGAGAGGTACATCCGGCCCTGGTTGCAGAGCAGGTAGGTGCCCGCCAGCCACATCCGCGACTGGGCGTCTGTAAGGTTGTAGTTCGGCCCGCGGCCCTCGCCGAAATAGCCCTCGGCGTGCAGGAACTTGCCGTTATGCTGAATGAGGGCCGCCTGCTGCATGGCGCTCTGGGCGTCGGTGCTGTTGGACCAGTTGCCCCAGCTCTCCAGCATGGCGGCGTGGATACTGTCGCCCGTCCAGTAGTGGGTAGCCCGGTCGGCCCAGCCGGTTTGAAGGTTGTCGATATTGGGGTAGAAATAGAAACCCGCCGAGTCCAGCCGGCTGTAGAGATAGGCCCCGTAGTCGTTGAGTTTGGGGATCCAGTCTCTCAGGGTTACGGTGACGCTGTCATTGAACAGCTCCGGGTAGTTGGTCCGGCCCCAGATCGCCGGCACGGTGTACGTGTCGGCAAACACGCCGTCGGCCGCGTTGGCGGTCATCTCCTCGATACAGGAGTTGACCCACCACTGGCGATACTCCGGGTTGTCCAGGTCCATTACCACCCTGCGGTACGGGCTGCCGTGGACCACCATCTCCCCCCGGGCGTTCTTGAGCTGCCAGTCCGGGTGCTGGCGCACGGTGAACCAGTTGGTGCCTTCCTGGTAGTTGTCGCTGACCCAATTACCTTTGAGCACCATCCAGTAGGTGTCCATGGAATCGACAGTCACGCCCAGCTTGTAGTGCATGTGGATGAAATTCTCGTTGTACTTGCGGATCCGGTCGATAGCGGCGCGGGTCACTTTCTGGCAGCCCACGTAATGGGTGGCGGCGAACCGCGCCTCACCCTCGGAAAGGCTGCTGCTGAGCTGGTCGCTGAAGATGAAAATCGAGCGCCGGTTCTGCTCATCGTACACCGATTTCGGGAAAGGCCGCGCGGCGTTAAGCCGGATAGCCGCCAGCAGGATTAACATTGTCAGCGAAAATACCGTTCGGGAGATTGACGTCATCCGTTCCTCTGGAGATATGAGTTGTTAACCCGTGGTTCAGTTGTGTGTTAACAATAACAGTTGAACGTGGATTTGCATATAGGCGTTTCCACTACAAAACCCGGATAAAACTTTGAAACTTTCCATAAAGAAGTTAATTTGTCAAAGCGGGTCTGTCGCGGATGAGAACATTTTTTTGAACCGCCGGGGATGTTGCGGTGTCGGACTTTTTAAGAAGACCCGATAACTCACCTGCCATCCTTACCATGAGGTTCCGATGCTGCCCACAAAGTACGCCTCTTTTCACAAACGGTTCGTCGCCTACGCAATCGACAAGATCCTGGCCGGGTTGCTGTCCGCGTTCGTGCTGCTCCCGTTCGCCCTGATGACGGCCGGGGGCGAGGTGATAGACAATATTTTCAGCCACGGCTGGCGTTTCGACTTGATTGCCATACCACATGCCATGTTTCCAGGTATGTTCGGCGAGTGTTTCGGGACGCTCTCGTCCATTCCGGTAGCGCTGATCGTTTTCTGGTTTCTGCTCTACAAAGTGCTCGGTTGGCTCTATTTCGCCGTATTCGAGAGCAGCCCGCGCCAGGCCACGCCGGGCAAGATGATGCTCGGGCTGTTCGTCACCGATACCCACGGCCGCCGGATAACCTTCCCCCGCGCCCTGGGCCGCACGCTGAGCAAAATACTGAGCCAGTTGTTCTGCTGGCTGGGGTACCTGCTGGCGCTGGTCACTGCGCGCAGCCAGGCCCTGCACGACCTGATCGCCGATACGCTGGTGCTGGAACCGGCCTATGCGGCCCCCGGCGTGGCTCCGCCCGGCGTGGTCCCGCCCGGCGCGGCCCCGACTCCCGACCTGGCCGCCGTGGAAGTTCCCCCGCAGCCGGCTCCCGTCACCGGGCCGCCGGAGTATATTCAGCCCGCGCCGGGGAAGGATTTGACCGAAAAGCGGCCGGAACCGGGAACGGGAATAACCGAAGAAAAGCCGGACGAGCAGGATTCCGGCAAGGATAAACCGGAACAGGAGAACAAATGATGTTACCGACCAGGTACGCCTCGCTGCTCAAGCGCTTCGGCGCGCTGATCGTGGATGTGGTAATCGTACTGCTGCTGATCGGTGCGCTGGAGGCGGCGCTGGGAGCGCTGTGGCTCCCGCTGGACTTTATCGGTTACCTGACCAAGTGGATCGGGTTGCGCCACGCTTTCGACTCGATGGTCTACCACCTGCCGGGGTTCCTGCGCGGCGAGCCGTCGGATATACCGAGTTTTCTCGTGCTGGTTATAGTCGCCCTCTACCATGCAGCGTTCGAGGCCGGCCCGCGCCAGGCCACTCCCGGCAAGATGCTGTTCGGGATTTTCGTCACTGACCGGCTCGGCCGGCGCATCAGCTGGAGGAGGGGCCTGGGCCGGGGATTCGGCCGGCTGGTGTCGATGGCGATCTGTTTCATAGGTTTTTTCGTGGCCCTGCTGGCTCCGCGCAGCCAGGCCCTGCACGACATGCTGGCCTCAACGCTGGTGCTCGAGCTCTCGTCACCGCCGCCGCCACCTGCGCCAGGGGCAGGGCCACAATAGAGTCCGGCCTGAATTAAAGGAAACGCATCCGCAGCGTGCGGCCCCGGCCTGACCGGCCGGGGCCGCACGCTGGATTGAGCTTACCCGCCAACCCACTTGCAAAACCCGCGGCACGGCAGTAGATTATCGCCCTAATCCCTTTGCTGACAACAGTTATTACGTTCCGCCGGCTGATTTGAACCGCTCCGGCGGGTGGCTAACATCCGGTTCGGACGGAGTCTGGAAACAATGCGCCGTAATATCGTACACCCCCAGGCCGATGAGCTGGTCTACGAGATCAGGGGCGTGGTGCAGAGCGCCAAACGAATGGAACAGGCCGGGCAGGAGGTAGTCTGGGAGAATATCGGCGACCCGGTGGCCAAGGGCGAAAGAGTGCCGGAATGGCTTATCGGGCACATGCGGGCCGTGGTGTCCGACTACAAAAGCTGGGGCTACAGCCCAACCCAGGGCGTGGACGAGGCCCGGGATTTTCTGGCCGGCGCCAACAACGCCCGGGGCGGCGTGCAGATAACCCCCGGCGATATCTATTTCTACAACGGTCTGGCCGATGCGGTCAACAAGCTCTACGGTTACCTGGACAGCGGCGCGCGCGTGCTTGCGCCCTCGCCCTGCTACCCGATCCACTCCAGCCGTGAGCGTTTCCACGCGGGAGTGGGAGCGGAGGCCGTGCAGTACACGATGACCCCGGCCAGCGGCTGGCTGCCCGACCTGGACGAAATCCGCCGGCAGGTGAAGGATAACCCCGCTATCGCCGCGATTGCGATTATCAACCCCGACAACCCCACCGGTGCGGTCTGGCCCGAAGAGACTGTGCGCGGTGTGGTGGAGATTGCCGGTGAGTTCGGGCTGTTCGTGGTGGCCGATGAGATCTACTGCCGGCTGACCTACAACGGCAAGACCGGCACGCTGCTTTCTTCGGTGGTGGGCAGTGTGCCCGCGATCTCGCTCAAGGGGATCAGCAAGGAGTACCCCTGGCCGGGCGCGAGGTGCGGATGGATGGAATGTTACAACGTGGACAGCGATCCGGATTTCAAGCGCTACGTGCATTGCATGTTCGACGCTAAAATGCAGGAAGTCTGCGTCACCACCCAGCCGCAGATGACTGTGGCGCGGGTGATGGGAGACAGCCGCTACGAGGGCCATCTGGAAAGCCGTCGCCAGGCCTACGGCAAACGCTCCAGGGAGTTCGCCGAGGCGTTCAGCGCTCTGGACGGCGTGCTGGCGGTGCGGCCAGACGGGGCGTTCTACGCGCCGGTGGCGTTCGAGGACGGTGTGCTCAACGGTCGTCAGAGCCTGCCGGTGGAGAACGCCGAAGTAAAAGCCATCCTGGACGATGCACTGGCGCGTCCGGGACTCTCCGTGGACAAGCGTCTGATGCTCCACCTGCTGGCCGCCACAGGGATCTGCGTGGTGCCGCTCTCGGGGTTCAACACAAATGTGCCCGGTTTCCGCATGACCCTGCTGGAACAGGATGACGCCAAATGGGCGCGGACGCTTAAAACCCTGCGCGAGAAGCTGGAACAGTATATCGCTTCGGCATGACGCCGCGAAAAAGTTAAAAGTTAATTTCAGGGCCGTTGAATATCTCTTTCAACGGCCCTTTAAGGCTAAGTTTTTTGGTGGGCATCCTTAGTAATGGCCTTGAGGAAAACAATTAGATCGCAAACGGAGAATACCGGTGATGAACGGCAAAAGAAAAAACAGGATCAGGCTTGCGAGTCCGGCACTGCTGGCTGTTCTGCTGGTGAGCCTTGTCACAGCCGGTTGCACTTGGGAGCGTACCCAGCGGCGGATAAAGTTCCTGGCCCTGAGCGACACCCATATCGCGACGGGTGAGGACCTGGAGCGCTTTCGCGACTTTCTGCACACGGTAGGCAGTCGCGATGTGGAGTTTGTCGTGGTGCTGGGCGATATTGTAGCCCACCAGCCGGAGTACCTTCCCGGGGTGCGAAGGGTAGCCGGGGGCGCACAGCTTCCGGTGTACCTGCTGCCGGGTAACCACGACGATAACTACGCCCACAATACGGAGTGGTGGACATCTGTTTTCCCGTCCCCATACTACAGGTTCAGCCACGATGGTTACCATTTTATCATGAACTGGAGCCAGGACCGCGAAGCTCCCCTGCCGTGGTTGGAGGCAGCGCTGGATTCCATTCCCCGTGGGGAGCCGATCGTGTTCTGCCAGCACTTCCCGCCACCGTATTCCGGCGCTCCGGACGAGGGCCCCTGGCCGTTGCTGGCGGAGCGCGAGGACGATCTGGCGATTGCCCTTTCCGGGCACACTCACCGCAGGATAACTGACTCTGTCGGCACGATACGCAGTGAAACCCTGGACAACTGCTCGATGAATGCCTCGCGCGATGGTCATTTCTACGAGATCACCCTGAACGGGACGAAAATCGAAAAGATCGAGGAGTTCTCCTTCATGGACCTCGCTCTCGAAAAGCCGGACAACGCCCCGCCCACCGTAACTGTCGAAAACGACAACGCGTATTTCGTGCTCGACAAGCCAGTGAGAGTGCGGGGCACTGCTGACGATGACGGCGGCGTGGACGCAGTCCAGTGGCGGATTGACGATGGGCAATGGCACGGCGCGGAGGGCGCCGGGCAATGGTCTCTTGCCCTGGACCCGGCTGAAATGGAACCCGGCCACCATCTGCTGTGGCTTCGCGGCCTTGATTCCCAAGGGCTGTACTCGCTGGGATTCACCACGGCCACGCTGTATGTACCCGAGCCGATAGCGGTCGGAAATACCGTGGTGCTCAGCCAGGGCCGCGGCGGTTACGCCGGCTGTGCCGACATCACGGTCAAGCGTCATGACCCGCGGGCCAACGGCGAGGGAGAAGACCTTGACTGCTGGGTTTACGGACCGGACGGCAACCGGGAGTTCAGCGAGATATATATCCGCTTCGGCCTCGAGGATATCCGTCCCCGGCCATCGGCGCGAGTTTCCAGCGTGCGGCTTGAGCTGTTCTGCTGCCGTCAGAACAAACTCTCGTACGAGGACGGCGAAAACCTCTACAGGGTGGGTGTGCCGGGAGGACAGTGGGATGAGCAAATTTCTTTCGACACGCGCCCCGGCAGGCCGGGCTGGTATCCCGCATCGGACAACTCACTTGCGGTCGAAACCGCCGAGTGGCCGGTTCCCGCCGATGTGCAGGAAATACGGCCCGAGATCAAACTGACTGTCGAGTTGGACGGGTTTGTCGAACAGGTGAAGCGTTGGCTCGACAACCCACGGGAAAACAGTGGCTGGGTGATCAGCCCCCTGCGCGAGAACTACAATATCTCGTTCCGCTCCAGCGAGTACGACATTCCCTCGTTACGGCCGCGGCTTGTGATCGAATTTGAGTAAAGAGGTAAAGGGTATCCCTATATGCAAAGGCCGGGACATCTGTCCCGGCCTTTTTGTTGCGGAACCTGCTTCCCGTGCAGCGGATATTTATTGCAATCCTGCTTCTGTCCAACCGTGGCACTGAGACTGGTCAAACCCGCTTTATTCCTCGGTAAGAATGAGAAAGTCTGTCGCTGGAAATTATGCTCAAGGAACGGTCAGGTTTTCGAGAAAATCGGCGTGATTTGCACCGCCGTTGGCATTGTTCTCTCTTGCGCGCCAGAGTTTGCCCGCGATATCGATATCGCCGTCGCCATCCACATCGCCGGCCACGGCGTTATGGGTGCCCAGGCCGCTGTCGAGAATAACGTGCTCGCTGAAGCCCGGTTGCCGATTGCCGTCGTTCTCCCAGATGAACCAACGGTAGGGCGGTTCTCCCAGCCATTCCATCTCACCGGCGAAAATATCCGGGTCTCCGTCATTGTCGAAATCAGCCACCGCCAGCGAGTGGTACGGCCCGCGAGCGCTTGAGTCGCTTTGGGCCAGAATGTGGATTTGCCAGGGTCCGGCTTTGGGGTCGCCGGTGGAGCTGAACCAGGCGATCCGCGCACCGGGGATTTCGCCCTCGGAGAGCACCACGTCCGGGTGCCCGTCACGGTTTATATCGCACACAGCCGCCTGGCTGGCGAGGTGCCAGGCTGCTGCATCCACTATCCGGTGCGCGGCCCAGCCCCTGCCGACTCCGTCATTTTCGAGCCAGATATCGCTGCGCAGCAGGTCGATATCGCCATCGAGATCCATATCCGCCGCCGCCAGCCCGCTGTGCACCGACTCTCCGACAACCACTTTTTCCCAGGGATCACGCGGGTTGGCCGCGATCCGGTAATAGCGTAGGTTTTTGACATCCGAACTGGTGACGCCCTGCATCTCTCCGGCCATCGTCACAATCTCCTCCACACCGTCGCCATCCAGATCGGCGGCCAGCAGGTCATGGACGGAACGGAGGTCTGGGTCGAACACGTGCTCGGCCCAGAGGCTGCTTGATGCGCCGCCGGGGTTGCGAAACCAACTGCCGCCGGCCACCATGTCCGGCCAGCCGTCGCGGTCCACGTCCAGCATCGCTCCGCCCACGTCCGAGGGTGATTTTTCGGCAATCACGTGCCTCGTCCAGCTCTCCGGAGCGCTGAATTCAAACCAGACGATCACACCGGCGCGACGGCCTGTAACGAAGTCCAGGTCCCCGTCACGGTCCAGATCGCAGAGAGCGGTCTGACCCCAGGCGTCGGACTCCAGCTCCCGCTGGATAAAATGATGCCGGAACCAGGTTTTTGGGGCTGGTGGCTTTTCGCCGGAGGGGCTGATGGTGCAGGAAATCGCTGTAAGCACAAAGACGAGGGTGGTTGGAAGGTATTTCATGGGATTCTCCCGCTATTTAGGGTCGTCAGTCTGCCGGTCGGCAGGATCCGTCAGGTCGAAAAACCAGGTCACATCGCGCAGCTCACTGGTGGTTTTGTCTTCAACCTCCAGGTGCAGACTGTAGCTGCCGGGTTCGAGGTCGGAGGTGTCGATGTTGAAGTACTCGCTGCTGATTTTCCGCCCGCTGCCGGAGCGGCGGTCGAAAGAGAAGCTGCGGCTGTTGCTGCGGTTCTCCGTCCAACGCTTGAGCGAATTCACATCGCCGCTGAAGCTTTCGTCTTGTTCGGCGTCGTCGGGGTTGACCTTGCTCACCGTGATCATCTCACTGTATTCCCGGATGCCGTCGCGGCCCGGTTTCAGGCCATAGATTTCGAAATACACGGACACGACCTCACCGACGGTGAAAATAAGCGAGGGCCGGGGCAGCAGACCCTCCGCCGAACGGTTGGGAATAGTATTGTCGATATCGAGCGGATGGCCGAATATTATCCCACTCAGGTTGATCGAATCCGGGGCGAATTGTACGATGTCCATACTTTTACGGATCACGGGATGAAAGGGAGCCAGGTCCATGCGCAGTACGTAGTAGAAGGCTCCGGGAACGGTCTTCAGGCAGTTGACCGCAACCCAAAGGGTGTCGCCGCCGACTGCCATCCTGCGGGCGGGAGAGCGGGAGATGGCAATCTGTTGCCAGGTGGTGTCGAACAGGGCGACAACCGCCGCCGGTTCCGCGGACGGGTCCAGGCTGTCGGCCGGAAAAGACTGGTAGAACTCCAACTCCACCGAATCTCCCGGCTCCTTGAATTCAGCGGCATAGTAGCGTTGATACATATCCCCTGGTTCGGCGGCATCGGTTTCGCCGCCTGTGGACAGCCCGGCTTTCGCATTGCCCGCCGGTACCGGGGAAAAAGTGCCGGAACTCTGGAGCCCTTCAACAGTGAACGAGGAGTTGCCGTAATGCCATGTTTCGTTTCCCCCACCGGTTGTCGGGGAGGTGCCGCGTACCACACGGTCAGGCGGACCGTGCTGGAGGTAGAGCAGACCGCGGGGGTCGAGCACGTAGCTCGATGGCCGCTTGAACTCCGGGCGTGGCTGGTCGAAAGGGAAATCTACCAGCGGCGCGGTGGGATCGAAGCGGGGAGACTTGCCGGCGCCATGGTTGCGCGAGGACCGCGGCAGTTCGTAAACAGGGCTGGAATAGTTACTTTGGGCTACCAGCAGACGGATGTAATGGTTTTGCAGGCGTGGATTTTCGGGGCTGATCGGGTCAGGGTCGCGGCTGCGCCAGATTTTTTTGATGAATGAGGCTCGTGCTTCCGGAGAGTCCAGGGCTTCCCACTGCTGGGCCTCGTTAGGAGTGAAAATGGGCTTCAGATCCTCAAGCAGCGCGGCGAAATCATCATTCCGGGTGGCAATCTCCAGGGTTTCGAAATAACCCTGCTCAAAACCGGCTGAATCCCCGTCCGCAAGACGCCAGCGGGCGTCAAGCAGCGTACGCTCGGGCCGGTGAAAATCGGGGAAGCGGTTGGCTAGCTCCTCCAGGGCCAGCCGCGCGCCGGGCTGGTTCCCGTTGACAAGAGCGTACCTGGCCCGCGAAAGCAGCTCCGCCGCGGCGGTGGTGTCGCCCGGGGCCGGGCTTGAGCCGTCTGTTGCAGCTGTCAGAGTCCGCGGGAATATGTGCGGCAGGAACAAGGAAACCAGCAGAAACAGCGCCAGGTTCAAGAGAAATTTTTTATTGCGGGAAAAACAGGTGAGCCTGAAACCCATGGGGGCACCACGCCGGGGAAGAAGTGAGATACGAATTTATATACTTTCGGGACAATATAGAACGGTCACCACCTGAAAACAATTTGTTTAAAACTGTCAGAGTGAACTACCGCCAAGCTTGCTTGGTGGTAGTTCACTGGTGGGTAAAATTTTTCGGCTGCCGCCACGGGCGCGGCCCGAGCGTTCAAAGGTTTTTCATACATTAAACGGTGCGTCGATTTTTTGGGTCTGTTGGTTCACTTCCAGCCCGCGCCTGCCCCGTCCGACCAGCCGCTCAGCCAGCCGCCGGGTGCTACCATGATCGCGCTGGCGCTGCCGATCTGGTTCCGCTGGCGGAACTCATAGCCCATCTCACGCAGCCGTCCGGCTGTCTCCGCGCTGAACGTGTCCGGCTCGCGAGTGATCACGTCGGGCAGGTGCTGATGGTGGAAACGGGGGGCGTCCACCGCCTCGCGCACGTTCATCCCGAACACGGTGGTGTTGAGGATAATCTGCATCGTGGTGGTTGTGATAGTCGGTCCACCGGCGGCTCCGGCAACCAGCAGCAGCTTCTCACCGCCATCGGGCTGTACAGTAGTCACTATCGTTGGGGTCATGCTCGAGAGCATCCGTTTGCCCGGTTCGATTTTGTTGGCCGTGCCCTGCACCAGACCGAACATGTTGGGCTTGCCCGGAGCGGCGCTGAAGTCGTCCATCTCGTTGTTAAGGAAAAAGCCTGCGCCCGGCACAACCCGGCCGTTGCCGTAGCCGCCGTTGAGCGTGGTGGTGATCGCAGCGGCGCCGCCCATGCTGTCCACAACGCAGTAGTGAGTGGTCTCCAGGTGCTCGGCGTGGCCGGGAGGCGCAAGACGGCTGCTGCCCGCCCGCCCGATTGGCATCAGGCTCCTGCGGTTGTCGATATACTCAGCCGAAAGCAGCCCGGCCAGCGGCACGGGCGTAAAATCCATATCGCCCAGCCAATGGTTACGGTCGGCATAGGCCAACCGCTCGGCTTCCACCACGCGGTTCGTATAGGCCGCGCTGTTGTGGCCCAGCTCTTTGAGCTTGAACGGCTCCAGCAAGCCCAGCATCTGGGCCAGCACTATCCCGCCGCTGCTGGGCGGGCCCATCGAGAAAATTCGTTTATCGCGGAAGCGGAACGAAATCGGTTGTCGCTCCACGGGCCGGTATGCCGCCAGGTCGTCATGGGTGATCAGGCCGCCCTCGCGGCTCATCAGCGCCACCAGGCTGTCGGCTACCCAGCCTGTGTAAAATCCATCGCGGCCTTTGGCGGCTATTTCTTTCAGCGTGGCGGCAAGCTCCGGCTGACGGAACATGGAGCCGGGAGCGGGGATTTTGCCCTCCGGGTACAGAACGCGGGCGGTGGGCTCTATCGAGCCAAGCCACTCTTTATTATTGATCAGGCTCTCGTGGAAACCGTAGCTAACCGGGAATCCCTGCTCGGCCAGGCGGATCGCCGGGGCCATCACCTGCTCGCGGGTCAGTTTGCCGGAGCCCCGGCGACGGTGGATTTCCAGCAGGCCCGCCACGCTGCCCGGCACGCCGCTGGCTAGCAGGCCGCGACGGCTGAGTTCCGGGTCAGGTTCGCCCAGGTGATTCAGGAACATGCCGGCGGTGGCCGCGGCAGGCCCCTTCTCGCGGAAATCGAGCGTGGACACGGTGCCGTCGGGCGCGCGATAGACCAGGAACCCTCCCCCGCCGATATTGCCCGCGTTGGGGAAAGTAACCGCCAGGGCGAAACCCACCGCCACCGCGGCGTCGGCCGCGTTGCCTCCGGCAGCCAGAATTTCAAACCCCGCGGCGGTGGCGTACGGCTCCGCACTGGTCACCATCCCGGCCACGGAGTAACCCGGATTCCGCCGGGCGTCAAGCAGCCCGGGCAAGAGCAAAACCCCGGTCAGTACGCTTGCAAGCAGTAAGTGTTTAAAAGACGTCATGGTTGTCCTCTTGGTTGATCTGATGCAAGGAAGCAACACGGTAAAATCACTCGAAAAGCAGGCCGAATACTTATAAAGGCCAACAATAACCCGTACCCGTGAGCGTTGTCAACCGCCGGCCGGGTATGCGAATGAACGCCCGAAAGCTTGCTTTTGCCGGCGTGGAGAATTAACCTTGCTTCGGATCCGTCAAATTTAGCAATAACGCGCATAGCGGGGAGATTGAAGATGAAGCTGGCGATGGTTGAAACCGACCGGGGCGCTCACCCGGCGGTGGTGGATAACGACGGGGCATTTGTCGAGCTGAGGGCTGCCGGGCTGCCCTGGAAAAGTCTGGAAGAGTTGATCGAGGCGGGGGACGCCGCCTGGCGCGAGGCAGCCGATGTGGTGAACCGGGATTATCCCCGGCTGGTAAACCCGCGGTTGACGGCACCGCTCGTCCGTCCGCAGAAAATCATGTGTATCGGCCGCAACTACGCCGACCATGTTAAGGAAATGGGCAGCAGCCTGCCAGCGCGCCCGGTGCTGTTCGCCAAGTACGCCAACGCGCTCACGGGTCCCGATGCCGAGATCGCCCTGCCGCCGGTGAGCGCCGAGATCGATTACGAGGCCGAGCTGGCGGTGGTGATCGGCAGGCGCTGCAAGGACGTGGACCAGGCGGCCGCGCTCGGCTGCGTGTTCGGCTATACCTGCGCCAACGATATTACCATGCGCGACGCCCAGAAGAGCGACGGCCAGTGGACCCGGGCCAAAAGCCCCGACTCTTTCTGCCCCGTGGGCCCGTGGATCGTCACCGCCGATGAGATTGACGACCCGCAGGCGCTGGATATCAGCATGGAGCTCAACGGCCGGGTGATGCAGGACTCGAACACGAAGCGGATGGTGTTCGGGGTGGCCGAACTGGTGAGCTACCTTTCGCGGACAATGACCCTGCTGCCGGGCGACCTCCTGCTCACCGGCACCCCTGATGGCGTTGGGGCCGGGCGCGACCCGCAAGTCTTTATCAAAAGTGGCGACAGACTGAAAGTGACAGTGGCGGGTGTGGGAGAGCTGCGGAATACGGCGCGCTAAGAAGGGCTGTGGGCTGTTGGTGTGGTGGGGCGGAGAGCGGCATTATTAGAATCCTGTTAGCCGCGAGAGTCCTTTCGGGGCGAGCAAACGTAAAACTCACAGAAAGCTAACAGTGATTCAATCCTCCGGAGTTAATGTACGGGCAGACTTTTCACGCTTTTGCCATCAGTAATACTCCATTCTCAGGTGGGAATCACAATGGCCAAGAAGAACATTCTCGTTGTTGAAGACGAAGAAGACATTCTGGAGCTGGTATCGTATAATCTGGTGCGCGAGGGCTACACGGTGGGGGGTGTTCATACGGGCGAGGAAGCCCTGATTGCCGTGAACCGCGAACTGCCGGACCTGATCGTACTGGACCTGATGTTGCCCGGCCTGGATGGCCTGGAGGTTTGCCGTCAGGTGAAGAGCAACCCGCGTTCGCAGGCCGTGCCGATCGTAATGCTCACAGCCAAGAGCGAGGAAAGCGATATCGTGGCCGGGCTTGAGCTGGGCGCCGAGGACTACATCACCAAGCCGTTCAGCCCCAGGGTGTTTCTGGCCAGGGTGCGCGCCGTGCTGCGCCGAAAGAGCAGGCAGGTGGAAGACGAGACCACCACCCTGCGGGTCCACGAACTGGTGATTCATCCCGGCCGTCACGAGGTGAAGACCGGCGATGGGGAAGTAGAGCTGACCAGCACTGAGTTCAAGATTCTCCATTTCCTGGCGCGTCGTCCCGGCTGGGTATTTACCCGTAAGCAGATAGTAGACGCGGTACACGGGATGAACTACCCCGTTACCGATCGCTCGGTGGATTTCCAGATTGTCGGTTTGCGCAAAAAGCTCGGCGCCGCCGGCGCTTATATCGAAACGATCCGTGGCGTTGGCTACCGGTTTAAGGAGTAGCGGCTTACGATGGTCAGAAAACGGCTTCTCTGGCAGATTTTTCCATCCTTCCTGCTGATCACCCTGCTCTCGCTGGCGGCGGTCTCATGGTACGGGTCCACCGCCTACCGGCAGAATTATTTTGACTCCATCGGCTCCGACCTTCAGGCCAGGGGCCAGCTTGTGCTGCCCCAGCTTCGTCTGCTGATCGAGCGGGGCCGCCGGAGTGAAATCGACGCTCTGTGCAAACAGCTCGGCCAGAGTTCCGCAACCAGGATCACCGTAATCCTGCCCACCGGCCTGGTGCTGGGCGACACCGAGGAAGACCCCTCGAAAATGGAAAACCACGGTTCTCGTCCGGAGATCAGGCAGGCTTTCGAGGGCAGGGTCGGCAGTTCGATCCGCTACAGCACCACGGTCAAGAAGCGGATGATGTATGTGGCGTTGCCGGTATACCGGCGCAACTCGATGATCGGTGTGGTGCGCACCTCGATACCCGTGACCTCTATCGAGGACACGATGGCCGTGATTTACCGCCGGATCGCCCTGGGCGGGGTGATTATCGCCGTGTTGGCCGCCGCGCTCAGCCTCTGGTTCTCGCGCCGGATCAGCAGGCCGCTCGAGGAGTTGAAAAGAGGCGCGGAGCGGTTCGCGGCCGGAGAACTGGACGTCAAGCTGCCGGTGGACGACAAATCCGAGGAACTGGGCAGCCTGGCCGAGACGCTCAACCGGATGGCGGCCGAGCTCGACGACAGGATCCGCACGGTGGTCCAGCAGAAAAACGAGCAGACCGCCGTGCTGGCCAGCATGGTCGAGGGAGTGGTGGCGGTCGACAGCGAGCAACGGCTGCTCAATATCAACCAGGCCGCGGCGGGCATGTTCAATGTCGATCCCGGCCGGGCCAGGAACAGGCACATCTCAGAGGTGGTTGACAACCGGTTGCTCCACGAGTTTATCCTCAAAATTCTCGGCGGCCGCCAGGCTGTGGACGGTGAGATCGTGCTGCACGAGGAGCAAAAAATACTGCAATGCCAGGGCACTCCGCTGCTGGACTCCCAGGGTAATTTTATCGGTGCGCTGGCCGTGTTCCACGACCAGACCCGCCTTCGCAAGCTGGAAGACCTTCGCCGCGAGTTTGTCAGCAACGTCTCCCACGAGTTAAAAACCCCGATCACCACGATCAAGGGGTTTGTGGAAACCCTGCTCGACGGGGATCTGAACGAGGCGGAGGACACGCGTAAGTTCCTCGGCATCATCTCCAGACACTCCGACAGGCTGAACGCCATTATCGAGGACCTGCTCAGCCTGTCGAGAATCGAGCGCGAGGAGGAATCGGCCGGGATCGAACTGGAGCCGGGCGCCGTTCGCGAAGTGCTGCTCTGTGCGATGCAGGGCTGCGAAATCAAGGCCCGCGACAAGAGAATCACCCTTGAACTGACCTGCGACAGCAAGCTCCGGGCCCGGATCAATCCTCCGCTGCTTGAGCAGGCCGTGGTCAACCTGATCGATAACGCGCTCAAGTACAGCGACCCGGGCGGAACAGTGAAGATTGACGGAATCCAGAACGGCGAGGAAATACGGATTCAGGTTCTCGACCGCGGCTGCGGCATTCCACCAGGCCATCACGAGCGTATTTTCGAAAGATTCTACCGTGTCGACAAGGCCCGCAGCCGTAATCTGGGCGGTACCGGTCTGGGTCTGGCGATCGTTAAGCATATCGCTGTCACTCACTCCGGCTCGGTCAGCGTGCAAAGCGCCCCCGGCGAGGGCAGCCTGTTTACCATCCACCTGCCTCTCTCCTGATCGATCTCGCGGTTCCAGCCTAATTAGAATCTAACGCAACTCCAATATTCACCTATCACCACCGGAATATATTACACACGGATTCCATGATCGTGATTGGCGGCAGCGTTGTGAGTGCCGCGATAATCAATGTCTATCCGGGGAGATAGGATGCGGATGAACAGGTTAACGGGCTTTTTTCTGACGATTTTTATTAGCTGTGGTCTGATGGTCGCTGCCGGGCAGGCGTCCGCCCAGAGCGCCAACAAAGGGCGGATCTACGGTGTGGTGACCGAGGCGGGTACGGGCGGGCCTGTCGAGGCGGCCAACGTGTTTTTGCCGGGTACCAGTATCGGCGCTCTCACCAACGCCGAGGGACGTTTCAATATCAAGGCCGTTCCTCCCGGCGTTTATACGATACATGTATCAAAGGTCGGCTACGGTACCCGGCAGGCCGAGGTCAGCGTTTTCCCCAACGAGCAGCAGCGTTTCGAGTTTGAGCTCGCGGTGCAGGTGATCCAGATGGAAACACTGGTGATCGAGGCCGAGGTTCCCGAGCAGCAGCAGCAGGAGGACAAGTTGCTCCAGGAGCGCCAGCGGGCCGTGGAAGTCCAGGACGCGATCGGCAACGAGGAAATGAGCCGCACGGGCAGCAGTGATGCCGCCGAGGCGGTGAGCAAGGTCACCGGCGCCTCGGTGGCGGACGGCAAGTACGTCTATGTCCGTGGCCTGGGCGATCGCTACAGCAGTACCCGGCTCAACGGCTCGGAGCTTCCCAGCGCCGACCCCTACCGCAAGGCGGTCCAGATGGACCTCTTCCCCTCCAGCCTGCTGGATAAAATCGTCACCATCAAGACGTTCAGTCCGGACAAGCCCGGTAATTTTTCGGGCGGCGTGGTGGAGTTGTGGACCAAGCGGTTTCCCGAAAAGTTTACTTTCAGCTTCTCCCAGTCCGCCAGCTATAACGAGCGTGCCACGTTTAATAACAGCGCCATTCTCTATCCCGGCGGCAACAGGGACTGGTTCGGTATGGACGACGGTACCCGCGGGCTGCCCAATCTGCTCAAGCAGCCCGGTTTCAAAATCCCCAGTATCGGCAAGGCCTGGGGTGACAACGAAGCCGCCCTGAAGTTGGACGCCATCTCCAGGGCGTTCAGCCCGGTGATGGCTCCCAGCAGCGAAAAACTGCCGATGAACCAGGGCTATTCGATGTCGGTCGGCAACCGCTTCCAGTTGTTCGGTCGGCCGCTGGGTGTGCTGGGCAGTTTCAGCTACAGCCACAAGGCGAATTTTTACAACGACGGTACGGTGGGGCGCTGGCAGTTGACCGGCGACGTGAACAAGGTCGAAACCCTGAACAACGACTATCTGCTCAACGATACCCGCGGCAGCAGCGAGGCGCTGTGGGGCACTCTGATGAACCTTTCCTACAAGCTCACTCCCGACAACGAGATCGGATTCAACTTTATCCACAACCAGAGCGGTGAAAGCGAGGCCCGTTACCTGGCCGGAGCTTTCCCCCGCGACCTCAGCGGCAACTCGGTATACGAGACCCGTGTGCTGAAGTTCACCGAGCGCTCGCTCGACAGCTACCAGTTCCGCGGCGAGCACGACGTGCCGCAGTGGCGGGACGCCCATATCGAGTGGGTCGCCTCGCTGAGCGGCACCAGTCAGAGCGAGCCCGACCTGCGCTACTTCACCGACAACTACACTATCCGCCAGCGCAACGGCTCGGTTGACACCACCTATGCTATCAGGACCTCGATCTATCCCCAGCCGAATCGCTATTTCCGTAATCTGAAAGAAGATAACTATAATTTCAACCTTGATCTGGCCCTGCCGTTCAAACAGTGGAACGGACTGCACAGTCTGTTTAAAGTCGGGGGAGCGATCAACGGCACCGGCCGCCGGTTCCGCGAGAGTCGCTACGAGTTCCGCACGGACATGCGTGAGCACTATTACTCGGGCGACCCCTACGGTTTCTGGCGGAACGACAATGTGGGACTGGTCGACACCAGCGGTACGCTCAACCGGTTCGGTAACTATGTGGTGGACGCCAGCGAGGAGCGGGCGAACTACGACGGCGCCAGCACTGTCTCGGCCGGGTTCGCGATGGTCGAGCTGGCGTTAACCCCCAGGGCCCAGTTTATCGGCGGGCTCAGGGTCGAGCGCACGGATATGAGAGTCACCAGTCTGGATCAGGGCCTGGACCAGGGAACGATCAGGGAGACCGACTTACTGCCCGCGGCCAACCTGATTTACCTGCTGAGCGACGCCATGAACCTGCGTGCCGCCTACGGACGCACCCTGGCGCTTCCCACCTTCCGTGAGATGGCCCCGTACAGCTCTTTCGACTTCGTTAACGACCTGATCTTCACCGGCAACGGAAAGCTGGAGCGTACACTGATCGATAATTTCGATCTGCGCTGGGAATGGTTCGTACGCAACGGCGAGGTGCTGGCGGCCAGCGTGTTCTACAAAAAATTTACCAACCCGATCGAGCGCGTGATCAAAACGATCAACGGCGAGGTGCAGTACCAGAATGTCGACCGGGCCGACCTGGTGGGCCTGGAACTCGAGGCCCGCCAACGGCTGGATAAAATCCATCCCGCCATCGCCAACTTCCAGGTCGGCGCCAACCTCTCGTTCATCTACTCTAAAGTGAGTATCGCCGAGGAAGAACTGAGCAAGATCAGGGCCTTTGACAAAAACGCACCGGCCCGGCGCAGGATGCAGGGACAGTCGCCCTACATCCTGAATGTCAATCTCAGCTACATCAATGATTATTCCGGCACCACCGCTACCGTGCTCTATAACATTTTCGGCCAGCGGCTGAGCGAGGTCAGCCTGGGAGGTACGCCGGACGTGATGGAACAGCCGCGTGGATTGCTGGATTTCAACCTCAAGCAGCGCGTCTGGCGGAACATCAGCCTGAAACTTTCCGCCAGGAACCTTCTCGACTCCAGGATCGAGAAAGTCTACCGCTACAAGGGTAATGATTTCGTTTCCCGGAGCTACC
The DNA here is from genome assembly GCA_024278175.1 of Gemmatimonadales bacterium. Taxonomy (GTDB): domain Bacteria; phylum Gemmatimonadota; class Glassbacteria; order GWA2-58-10; family GWA2-58-10; genus JAJRTS01. The sequence continues at coordinate 53,216 of JAJRTS010000041.1, forward strand.
GGTTCGGGCGCTCGTACTCCCTGGGGCTCAGCTACGACTTTTCCCGGGAATAGCGGAAACGCTGCAAGTAACCGCGCCCGGACGGAAAAAGGCGGTAAAAAGTTAATTACGTTGTCCATTGGCAAACGGTGGACGAGAGGGGCTAGGTCCGTTTAAAAATATATTTAAATATATCTTAATATATTGCAAGGAATGATCCGGCGCAGTAGTTCGATATTCATTTTCACGGGAAGGGGAAAGAGATGAAAAGATTAGCGTTGTTTGTTCTGATCCCTCTGTTCGCCACGATGGCGTTTGCCCAGAGCAAGCCCCAGCGAGATATCAGCGATGCTGATATCAGCGGTTCGGTGGTCTGGAGTGCTGACACGGTGTACGTACTGAGCGGTTTTGTGTTTATCGAGAGCGGTGAGAGCCTGACGATCCCGGCCGGTACGATAGTGAAGGCTCAGTCGGGCACGGGCGTTGACGCCAGTGCGCTGATAGTGGCCCGTGGGGGGACGATAGACGCCCAGGGCACGGCGGCGGCACCGATCATCTTCACCACGATCAACGATGACGTGGACGATCCGGCGGACCTTCCGCTGGATGCGCGTGGCCTGTGGGGGGGCGTGCTGCTGCTGGGCCGTGCGGGTCTGAACACGGCCGATTCGGTGAACCAGATCGAGGGCATCCCGAGCACGGAGCCCCGCGGTGCGTACGGGGGCAGTGTTGACGACGACAGTTCGGGAGTGCTGCGCTACATCTCGATCCGCTACGGCGGGAGCAAGCTTGGCGAGGGGGATGAGATCAACGGGCTGACCCTTGCGGGAGTAGGCAACCGGACGGTGATCGAGCACATCGAGGTGATGAACAACGACGATGACGGGTTCGAGTTTTTCGGCGGGACGGTGAACACGAAGTGGCTGGCATCGTACTTCAACAGCGACGACTCGTTTGACTACGACGAGGGGTTCCGGGGCAAGGGCCAGTTCTGGTTCACGATCATCAGCGACGTGAACGGAGTTGGTAACCGGGCCGGGGAGCACGATGGCGGCACCCAGCCCGAGGACGGTACGCCGTACGCGTTGCCTGTGATCTACAACGCGACCTATATCGGCGGCGGAGCTGGTAGCGCCAACGTGGAGAACGACCTGGCCCTTATCTTCCGCGACAACGCCGGTGGTGAGTACCACAACAGTATCTTCACGGATTTCAACAACGAGGGTCTGAAGATCGAGGACCTGGCCAGCGGCGAGGATAGTCGTGCTCGTCTGGAGGCAGGGGATCTGAAGCTGGAGAACAACCTGTGGTACGGTTTTGGTGCTGGGAGCGCGTGGACGGAGATCGCGAGCCAGGATTTTGTGCAGACCTACATGTCGGACGCGGCCAACGCCAACGTCATAGTCGATCCGAAGCTGCGCGGTATCAGCCGCGCTGCGGACGGTGGCCTGGACCCCCGTCTGCTGAGCACGAGCCCGGCGGTGAGCGGCGGCAGTGCGGTTCCGGTGGGCGACGCGTTTTTCAGCGACGTGAGCTACAAGGGCGCTTTCGATAACAAGACGAACTGGCTGGCCGGCTGGACGATGCTCGATGAGCTGGGCTTCCTCGGTGATATCGAGGACGAGACG
>JAJRTS010000042.1 GCA_024278175.1 Gemmatimonadales bacterium
TCACCACACCGGCCGCGTGGGTGGAGGCGTGACGGCAGAGGCCCTCGAGCACCAGGCTGATCTCGATCAGCTTGCCCACCCGTTTGTCCTTTTCGGCCAGTTCGTTGAGGTCGGGGCGGCGCCGGAGCGCATCGGACAGGGTGATTTTCAGCTCCTCGGGAATCATTTTCGCTATCCGGTCCACCTCGTCGAAACTCATCCCCAGCACCCGGCCCACATCGCGCACCACCCCATGGGCCGCCATCGTGCCGAACGTGATTATCTGGCACACGCTGTGGTCGCCGTACTTCTTGTGGATATAGCGGATTATCCGGTCGCGCTCGCGGTCGGAGAAATCAATATCGATATCGGGCATGGTCACCCGTTCGGGGTTGAGAAACCGCTCGAACAGGAGGTTGTATTGCAGCGGGTCTACATTTGTGATTCGCAGGCAGTAGCTGACCAGGCTGCCCGCGGCCGAGCCGCGGCCCGGGCCCACGGGCACGCCCATCTCCCTGGCCGCTCTCACCAGGTCGGAAACGATCAGGAAGTAGCCGGGAAAGCCCGTATTCCTGATAATATCAAGTTCCTTGTTCAGCCGGGCCTCGATCCGCTCATCTACCCTGCCGAAACGCCCTCTGGCGCCCTCGAACGCCTGCTCGCGCAGCAGGTCCATCTCCGAGTAGCCGGCGGGCAGGGGGAACGTGGGCAGGTAGTCGCCGCTGAAGTCGAGCTCCACGTTGCAGCGCCCGGCGATCTCCATCGTGTTCTCAAGCGCGTCCTCGTAGCCGGCAAACAGCTCGTACATCTCCTCCGGGCTCTTGAGGTAGAGTTCCTGCATGCTGAATTTGAGCCGTTTCTTGTCGTCCACTGTTTTGCCGGTCTGGATGCAGACCAGCGCGTCCTGGGCCTCGGCGTGCTCGCGGCAGAGGTAGTGGGTGTCGTTGGTGGCCACCAGCGGGATGTCAAGCTCGCGGGATATCTTAACCAACTCCGGCAGTTGCTTGCGCTCGATATCTATGCCGTGGTTCATGATCTCGAGATAGAAGTTGCCCTTGCCGAACACCTCGGTCAGCCGTCCGGCCAGCTCGCGGGCCAGCTTGTTGTCGTCGTGGGAGATCGCATCGGCCACCAGCCCCTTGGCGCAGCCGGAGAGGGCGATCAAGCCTTCGCCGTGGCTCTCCAGCAGCTCGAAATCAATGCGGGGTTTGTAGTAGAACCCCTCCAGATAGGCCAGGCTGGTGAGCTTGATCAGGTTCTGGTAGCCGGTAAGGTTCTCGGCCAGCAGGGTGATGTGGTTGGCCACGCTGCCCCGCGCGGGCGGCTTGCGGTCGTGACGGCTCGCGGCGGTGATATAGGCCTCGATCCCCAGGATCGGTTTGAGACCGGCGCTGCGCGCGGTGTTATAGAACTCGATTGCGTCGAACATGTTGCCGTGGTCGGTGAGTGCCAGCGAGGGCATGCCGAACCCGACAGCCTTGTGGACCAGGTTCCTGGTCTTGACCGCCCCGTCGAGCAGGCTGTAGTCCGAGTGGTTGTGCAGATGGACGAACGGTTTTTTCATCTTTAGATATCCAGATTGCCACTATTAAATTCGACTATAGCGGCCCAATCGATTAGGCCAGAAGAGCAATAGTCGTTTAAGAATTTTTGTTCGAACAGATTGTATACTTTGCTTTTTTCTATTTGATAGGCGTCATTGTGTTGTTTTGCTTCATAGCCAATAGGTTCGATAATATCCGTGAAAAGATTTTGATTCCCAGAAATAAAATACCAGAAATTTTGACCGGTGTACTTAATATAGAGACCACGGTTTATAGATTTTGTTTTTCCATAACAAATGCCTAAGATCGGTTGGGAGCGGATGGTATGCACTGATTGTGACAATATCCTAACAGCAGTGGAAAAATTTCTTTCTAACGCGGCATATTGACTACTATTGCCCCAGTTGGGGCCAGACTTTATGGAAACTAGAAAATGTATAGAATCCTTCCTAAATTCCAGATCAATACCTGTCGCGGAAGATTTATTGCCACCGTAAACTTGTCCGCAAATATAAACTGCTAAATCCTCTAGAAAATCACCAAACATTTTTTCTTCAGAAGCAGAAATGAAGGCATCGAGAATACCATGAATCAAATCAGAAGCTTTCTGTATGTTTTTGGCTTTAAATAGGTACGGATTTTTCTTTCTTAGAACTTCTTTTAGCTTTATCGCTTTAATTCTTTCTAGCCGAGCATTGTGAAAGAGAACAATATTTTCATTCACGAAACCGTTGACCTGATCCATGTCCAGGGGCCTCATTTTGACTCCAATGCAAATTGGTATTTGGGAAAGGCATTCTTTAGTCTTTCTTGTGCTAATTGGCAATACTCCTCTTTTATATCAATACCAATGTACTTTCTTTTAAGACCATAAGCAGCAATGATTGATGTGCCTGATCCCATAAAAGGATCCAGTACGATATCATTTTTTTGGGTAAACAAACGAATGAACCATTTAGGCAGGTCTATGGGGAACACTGCACTATGATTTTGGTTTCCGCACTCGGTTGCCATGTGTAGTACATTAGTTGGATAAACGAGTTTTCTGTTAACCCAATTTGAAATATTTTTCCCAAAACCACTTTCTACTTTTGATTCATCTCGTACTTTGTCAGTTTCACTTAATTTTTTCAATCTGGTATTTGCCCATTCTCCAACAGGAACCATTACCGCTTCCTGATACATCTTGAATTTTTTTGACTTGTTGAAATGCAAACATCTTTCCCATGAGTCACGAAATCTATTAGGCCATTTTCCTGGATAACAGTTCTTTTTATGCCAGCAATATTCCTCCGTCCAAAACCAGCCCTGTTTTCTCATTTCAATAATTAAATTAAGAACATAAGTATGCCTTTCTCCATTATCAACTCGTTCCTTTATGTTAAGTACAAATGAACCGCTTGCTTTGAGGACTCTTAAAAACTCTTCTGTGCGGGGTAAAAACCATTCTACATACTTATCTGGGTGTATGCCACCATAAGTGTTTTGCCTTCTGTCTGCATAAGGAGGGGAAGTAATAATTAAATCCACATAATTGTCAGGGTAATATTTAAGTAATTCGAGACAATCACCCTGTAAGATTATGTTGGGTTCAAATGCTTCTCTTATCATTTATTACCTCAATGCCTGCCCTGGGCCGGCGGCTGATGGTCGAGGTTGAGCTGGAACGAGTTGAGAATCTGGTCCAACTGGAAAATATAGCGGTACTTGTTTTTGCGCATGTCCGGGCTGAACAGCAGGCAGTCGATATAATAGCGGCGGTTTTGCTGCTGGCAGTCGATCAGGTGGGAGATGTAAACCCCGCCGCTGATCTCCTGCCGGTTCTCCCAGACCCCGTACACGCGCAGGCGTTTTACATTGTTGACCATAACCGTGGAGGTGTCCACCCGCCCGGCCAGCGTTACCTGCGCGGGGTAGATCTTGCCGGTCAGGCGGAGGCGGTTGGCGGCCAGGGCCTCACGGGAGGTGTCCAGCGGCCCGGAAATTTTCTCCCAGGTAATAAAGATACTGCGTACCGGCTTCTGATGGACAAACAACATTTCGTTCTCCGCCAGCGAGTCCTGCCGGACGCGGGCGTAAACATTGGGCAGCACGATCGAAAATCCCTGCGCCACGGCCAGCGAATCAGCCAGCAGGGTATCGCGGCCGCTGTGGTACATCCGGTAGAGTTCCTGGTTTTCCACCTGCCGGATGAAGGCGTTGTAGATCCGGTCGCCGTGGGCGGCCACCAGTCGCGGGAGTTCCTCGTCTTTGGGCGCGGCCAGGCCCACCACGCGCTGGTTTTTCGCCCAGACGTCGATCTGGTTGAAAAACAGTCCCTCGCCATCGCGCAGCTTGGCCATCGTGCTGTCGGCCGCCACGAAACTCAGCAGTTTGGCGTGCTCCAGCGACTCGATCAGGATAATCTTGTCCCATTCCTTGTAGTTCTGAACGTTCTCGGCGGACACCTGCGAGAGCTCGAATATTTTTTCCGAACGCACGGCGCGCAGCTTACGCTCCACCTGCTTGCGCAACGGGATTTCGATCTTATCCCAAAGCTCGTCGTCGCAGATAACCAGGATTTCTTTCTGCCGGCCGAACGCCTGGGGCTTGTTCCAGCCCAGATCGCCGCAGGCGGCGGTGAGGATTACCAGCGAGGGCAGGAGCATCAGGACAAGAGTGAAATATTTGTTAACATGGGCGGACATTGTCATCTCCCCGGTCCGTGCCGACCGAGTTCCCCGGGCCACGGAGGCCGCAGCGGGCTAACTCGTTGGCAGGGTTCTAACTAACGGAAATATAATAAGTTACACAGGCGAATAATGTTCACGCTCAAGTTAACACCTGCCAATGAGCCAAGCAAGCTTCGATCTGGCGGAAAAACTCACGCAGCCTTGCCCGTCCGCCGCGCTCCCGGTAAATTGGGAAACAAATCAAAATTAATTTAGCGCATTAGAAAAGGAGAAAACTTGGCGCATTTCGAGGTCAGGATTGTGCTGGAAGCACTGGCGGCAGGCAGCTCTCTGGTGTTGCGAGGCAAGGAAACCCGGCTGCCGGAGTTTGAGCTGAGTGCGGATACCCCCTGGCGGGAAACGGTAGAAAAATTCACGGTCCGGGTGCTGGGAGACATTCCCGGCCCGATGGAGTTGGTGGATGTGGAGTGCTCGCGGGAGGGCCTGTTTCCGCTGCTGGTTATCCGGGTGCGCTGCTACTTTCGCAAAGCCGCTCCCGCGCTGGATGAAAATTATCGCTGGAACCCGGTGAGCGGCGGGACGGCGGGCCAGGACGGGCCCCCTGCCTCCGGCGGCAAGCTCGACCCCTCGGCCCCGGTGGTGCTGTTTACCGACGGTGGCAGCAGGGGTAACCCGGGCCCGGCCGGGGTCGGCGGGACGCTGGTCCAGCAGAGCACGGGCTGGTCATGTGATTACAGCCGTTTTATCGGCCGGGCGACCAACAATGTCGCCGAATACACGGCGCTGCTCGATGGTCTCAAGCTGGCGTTTCAGCAGGGTGTGCGTAAGCTGGAACACCGCGCGGACAGCCAGTTGATGGTCCGTCAACTGGAGGGCGTCTACAAGGTTAAATCACCCGAGCTCAAGCCGCTGTTCGACCAGGCCAGGGAGCTTATCTCCGCGCTGGAGTATTTCAAAACGGCCCACGTGCGAAGAGAGCAGAACAAACGGGCCGACGAGCTGGCCAATATGGCGATGGATCGGGCGGAAGCCGAGAATCAATAGCAATAATTCAGACCTGGCGGAGGTAAAATGTCGTTCGGCAAGAGGGTGATGTATCTGGTTGTTTTAGCGGTTGTCGCGCTGGGGATCACGCTGCCGGTGGAGCTAGGCGCCATGCGACCCATCGAGCAGAAACCGGCGTGGTGGCTTCGCGACGGGATCTGTTTCGTGGGCAACTGGGAGCCGCTGGAATTTCAGCTTCGCCGGGGCCGGGTGTCCCACGACTGGCGCACGGACTGGGAGTTCAAGCACAGCAGGAGCATGATCGACAAGCTGCACGCGGCCGGGATCAACATGGTGCTGACCCATTTCTACAAGGGACTGGGGCTGGCGCATGAACGAGAGGCGCTGGAGTATACCCGCAAGATAACAGGATACCTCCGGGCCAACGGCCAGTACGTGGGCGGCTATGTGGGCAGCACGCTGTTCAACGAGACGCTCTACGCCGAGGTGCCCGGCAGCGACAGCTGGAAGCAGCTCGACCACAACGGTAAGCCGATAGTCTACTCCGACCAGTATTTCCGCGAGCGGGCTGATTTTACCACCGAGGGCTACCGTAACCAGATCAAGGAGGTCGTGCGTCTGGGGATCGAGCAGTACGACCTGGACCTGATCCATTTCGATAATTTCTATACCATGTTCCCGATGGACGCGGGTTACACCGAGCGGATCCAGCAGCTTTTTCGCGAGTACCTTGAGCAGAAATACACAGCGGAGCAACGTGTCGAGCGGCTGGGGTTCGCCACGGTGAGCCATATCCGCCCGCCGCGGGTGGCCGACCGGCCGATGGAGCCGGTGCTGGACCCGCTGGTCCAGGAGTGGATAGTTTTCCGGGTGGAGCAGCTGACCGGTTTCATCCGCGAGCTTTCCGAACATATCCGTTCCCTGAGCGACAAGGCGGCGGTGGAGTTCAACCCCCACGGCATCTGGGGCCAGAATACGGCCTATACCAACGGAATGGACCACTCCCGCCTGCTGGCGCTCTCGGACATGTTCTGGAGCGAGGACCCCGACCACGCCCACTATTTTGCCGATCAGGGGCGGCTGGTGAGCAAGATCCGCTCCTACAAGCTGGGGCGAAGGTTCGGCAACGCCCTGTTCAGCTACAACAACAGTGCGCTGGAGCTTGCCGAGGCGATGGCGTTCGGCAGGATGTGTATCGGCGATGTGGCCTGGGAGATGGCCACCGAGCCGGAGGCCTGGAAGCGCGAGCTGGCCTATATCGGTTTTTTCAACAACAACAAGGAGCTGTTCCGGGGGCTGGAAACGCTGGACGACGTGGGCGTGATGCGCGATTTCGAGTCGCTCACGTTCGGCGGCTGGATCCCGTTCCTGGCCACGGTGCAGGCGGAGCAGGCGCTGATTCAGAGCAGCGCTCCGTTCACGTTGCTCTTCGACAGTGACTGGGAACGGCTGGCTGGCTGGAAAGTGGTTGTGCTGGCGGCCCAGCAGAACCTCTCCGACCGCGAGATCGGCCTGCTGCGCGATTATGTGCGCGGCGGCGGTTCGCTGGTGGTGGTGGACGAGAGCACCGGGGCGTTCGATTCCCGGCGCCGGGAACGCAGGGGCGAAGACACGTTCTGGCGCATGATCGGCCTGCCGGAGATCGGCGATAAACCGGACCGTGCCGCCAGAGAAAAGCTGGGGCGGGGCCGCGTGTTCTACCTGCCGTCGTTCGAGAACCACGAGGCCGTGCCGGAAATCGCCGACGAGGTTCATCCCGACTACTGGTACCTGCCGAAAAACAGCGAGCGGTTCATCGATGGCGTGCGCTGGGCGGCCGGCGGTTCTTTTACCATATCGACGGAAACAATGCCCTGGGTGGTGGCACAGCAGTACCGCAAGGGCGGCCAGCGTCAGGTGCACCTGGTCAACTACCGGCCCGGTTTTGCGGTGCGTCACGTGCCGGTGGTGTTCAACGAGCCGGGGTTCAGGCCGAAACGTGCGAAATTGCTAAGTCCGGACCACGAGCCGCTTGAGCTCGATATCGGCCGCTACGGCGAGGGCTGGGCGGTTATTGTGCCGGAGGTGGATCTGTACGGGGTGGTGGTCGTGGAGTGAGCGCAGCCAAGCCGCTCAGCCTGATGCGAGCGGGCCGGAGGCGGTAACCGTTGACGGTCAGAAAACGCCGGGTTAAAATTGATGATGTCGTAAAAAGTCCGCTTTGCCGGTGGCAAAGCAAAACATTTCATATCCGAGGCGCGTGGATTTCGAGGAATGAGGCGTACTTAAGGCACGCCGCAGTGACGAGATAATCTAACGCAACGAAGTAGATGGATTTTTTGCAAAGCCATTAGAATTAGTTAGCGAAACGATTAACTCACCATCCCCGGACGAAAACCTTGCGCCATATTATGGTGACAATCCCGCTGCTGCTCTGCTCTCTCGCCTGCACCTCCGGCGACAGTGGCAGCGACAAAGTGCGCCCGCCGGGCGAAAGTTCTGCCGCTCCCGCGCCGGATACCGCCCTAAACGCGCCGCCGCCGCCAGCAGCAAAAAAACCGGCCCGGCGCGCCTGGGACACCGCCGCCCCGGAAAGTTTTGATGTTCAGGAGCTGAACCGCAAGCGGGCAGAGCCGGAACCTCAAAAAATTGACACAATGCGCGTTATACCGACGGAGTATCCGGGACTGCCAGTGAATATAGCAGCTTGGTTGGAAGAGCGGGGATATACAATACCGCAGTGCTATGTACCGGAGAATGGAAAGCACTCAAATGTGATTTTTGGTGATTTTAAAGAAGAAGATCAACAAGATTGCGCTGTGCTCGTTACAGATTCAAATAGAATGAAATTGATAGTATTCCCTTCAAGTTTGCTGTCTTCAGTAGAAGTTATAGTAGATGAAGAAATAGAGCCTTACTACTGGCGGATACTGCCTGTACGAAATAATGTCTCACTTTTTTCATACAAAATACAATCTGTAGGACAGGAATACATTAAAACGCATTATGAAGCTCTGGGTGGCCCTGAACCTCCTGAAATCAACCATAAAGCAATAAACCTATACTTGGTAGAGATAGCGTCCACAGTATACTATTACAAAGATGGCATATGGCTACAGCTTCAAGGTGCCGATTAGTTTTGTTGTACTCTGAAATGTAGATGATCACCCTCATCTAGTGGTTGTACTCCCATTATTTCTTGTCCCCTCCTCCGTAACCAATTGGCTTGAAGTGCTGTTATTCCATTTGTTGGATTGATGCTGATATCGACATCATTGCCCCATTTATGTGAACTATGCCCTTTTTTCTTTTGCTTGCCTTCGAATTTAAATCTCCCTCCCCAAGGCAGGCTCAAATCATTGACCAAGATTTTAGTCTGTTTCGGCCTCCGGTACGTTACCGTCAATGCCAATGGATCACCGACAGTTGTTGTTGCCTCATCGAATTCCCCGGACTCCAGCGCACGGCCATAAGAATGATTCAGACTCTGAAGGGCTTCAATCATTTCCTTGCTGCCGTAGTGGCAAACACTATCGGGGTGGGTACCATCACCCGTGTACAGTTTCATATACTTCAAATCATACTGGTTCAGGTCGTAGAGTTTTTTGGCGTAACGCACGTCCACAAACAGCCCGTGGCGCATGCCCGCGCCACGCCAGAGCTGGGTAACGGTGAACTTGCGCCGCGTGCAGAGGTCGGAGGCCAGGTACTGCACCGATGTCTCTCCCTCATCGCGCAACTGGAACCGGAGCTTGCCCGCTGAAAAGACTTTGAAGCTCCTGGCGTTCCGGTTACGGAACGTGCCCAGATGCTCCGGCGCAATAGCGTGCCCGTGGCCGCCATAGGTAAGCCCCCGCACGTGCTCCATCTCGATAGTCACCTCGCTGCCCGCCGGGCCGGTAAAGCGGAACGTGGCCGGCGGCATTCCCCCCGCGCTCTTGCCCGGATGGCGGAGCGTGAAATACGGCTCGAACGCCGCCGGGTTCAGCTCCCTGCCCTCGAACCCGGCCGAGGGCAACCCCATCCGCGTCAGGCCCGTGATACTCCTTTCCAGTCTGGAGCGAGTGAAAGTGAGCTTAGTTGTCACCCGCTCCAGCATGGCGATGCGCAATGTACTGCCGTTGTGGCTGCGGATATACTCGCGGGCCTTGCGGAATTCCCTGATTTCCTCCGGGATTTTAGCTATCAGCTTCCTGCCGGCGTTGGCCAGTTCGTAACGGCTTTCCGACCAGCGGCGGTGCTTGCCAATGTCATTTAACTCGCCGTGCTTTTTTTCGATTATTTTTATCAGCTTTTCCACCTCGCTGTCGATCCGGCCGGAGCCGGCCTCGCGGAGCAGTTTTTCGATTTCCTGCGTGTGTTGCAGCACGTAGTCCGTCTGCGGCCTGGCCATCTCACCCTCTCCCTCGGCTGATAAATCAGTTCTGCCCACTAGTGGAAAACGGGTCTTAAAATAACACAGAGAGGCCGTTGTGTCCAGCGAAGATGGTTAGTATACATGCACTTATGTGGGCAATGACAATAATATGCAAACGGGTGAAGCGGGCTGATTGCGGTGGTTGGGAATAGCTGAGCGGGGGAACGGTAAAGGGCGGTACAAGAACCAAAAAGCAAAAACCCGGCAGATCCGTCTGCCGGGTTGTCGCGGGGTATGTTTTTTTGGGATTTACCGTTTGGCGGCAAATACCAGCGGGGACCAGCCCTCATGGCCCTGTGCACCCGCCGATGGTTGCATTATACCAGAAAAAAAGTCTTTGTCAAGTATTCAACGGTTTTTTTCTTTTTAGGTTTTATTGCATAACCCACTGCCGGGCAAGCCAATCCAGCGGACAGACTATTCCGCGCCTGCGTCAGTGCGTGTTGTAACTGGTTGTGACAGAATGAGATAACCAATGCTACAGGGTTTAGCATCAATCGATTAAACCTGTTTGTTATCACTTCCCGCATAACATCGTTTCTTTGATGGGGTTCAATTTTTTAAGACTTTTTATCGATAAAATGGCCGAAAAACGGACTTGGTTCAGGCTTTCAAGCGTAATTTTACTCAGGTGATTAACCGGGAAATAAGTTTTCTTGACGGTAAAGAATCTCGACGTTATTATACAGTATATCAATCGACACAGTGAACTAAAAACAGGGGGAATGCATGTCCGTGACAGACGAAACCCTGAAAGCCAACCAGGCTTACGCAAGCTCGTTTGAACTGGCTGATTTACCCATGCCGCCGGGGCGCAAGCTGGCTGTGGTGGTCTGTATGGACGCGCGAGTAACAGTTGAGGATTTGCTGGGTCTTAAAACCGGAGACGCCCATATTATCCGCAACGCCGGCGGGATTGTTACCGACGACGCCCTGCGCTCACTGGTGATCAGCACGCGCCTGCTGGGCACCAGGGAGATCATGATCATAAACCACACCGACTGCGGGATGCTCACGTTCAAGGACGAGGAGCTGGTAGAACGCATGGAGAGCGAGACCGGTACGGCTGTCGCTTCGCCCTGCGCCTTCCACTCCTTCGGCAATCTTGAGGAAAACGTCCGCCGCCAGGTAAACAAAGTGAAGCACCATCCCTGGATCGACAGCGCCCTGAGCGTGCGCGGGTTCGTGTTCGACGTCAAAAGCGGAGCGCTGAAGGAAATTTCATAGCTGGGTATTATTGAGTGTAATGCCGGCGGAAACAGATGCAGAATACAACAAGCCCGGAGCCGCTTTAGCGGCTCCGGGCTTGTTGTATACATTCTGTGAGACCTTTGAAAAATCGAATTGTTATGAGGAAGTTTTTCAGTTCACTCGTTTTTGTGTATCAAAAGAAAATTCAGGTCTGTTAATTGTAACTACATGATCTGATTAAAGATATGTCACTTGATAAAAAGTTTTAGAAAA
>JAJRTS010000043.1 GCA_024278175.1 Gemmatimonadales bacterium
GGTATAATTTGATTATACTTTTTCACAGGAGCCTCCTGTTGGTTAAGGGTTATGAGAGATAGATTTAGAATAACTACCCCTGTTCCCCTGACCAAGAGTGAGGCTCTCTTTTTTATTCCTCACTAAGCAACATAGTTACTTTTAGTTGCGGCCGGGTTTGATGGTTTGAAGACTCGTTCAGGAGGGGCTGTTGGCAAGTTGTTGGGAGCGGATCGCCGCGTTGCAGGAAAGTAACGCAAGCCGCCTGTGTGTCGGGCTTGACGCAGACCCTGATAAATACCCGGCCGGCTTGAAAGGCAAACCGGAATCCACGCTTGAATTCAACAAGGGTATAATCGACTCGACACTGGACGTGGTGTGCGCCTACAAGCCCAACGCCGCGTTCTACGAAGCGATGGGCGAGGCGGGCCTGCGGGCGCTGAAAGAGACGATTGCCTACATCGGTGGCCGGGCGCCCGTGATTCTCGATGTCAAACGGGGCGATATCGGCAACACTGCCTCGCGTTACGCCGCGGCCGCTTTCGAGGACCTGGGCGCGGACGCCGTGACATTGAGTCCTTACATGGGATTTGATTCTGTCGAGCCGTTCATGAAGTACGAGGGCAGGGGAATCTTCCTGCTCTGCCTGACCAGCAACCGGGGTAGCCGGGATTTCCAGTTGTATCATGAGGGAGATCCGCTTTATACCCGCGTTGCCCGCAAGGCGGTGGAGTGGGATGAAGGGCGCGGCCAACTCGGCTTGGTGGTGGGCGCTACGCAAGATGAATTGATTGGTCATGTTCGCGCTTTATCCGCGGAACTTCCGTTCCTGCTGCCGGGGATCGGCGCTCAGGGCGGTGCTATTGAATCGGTTAACGCTGCCGAAGTGAGCGGTGGCGGCCTGGGCGTGGTGGTTAACGCCAGCCGGGGAGTGATCTATGCCGGCAGTGGCCAGAACTGGCGCGAGGAGGTTCGCCGCGCCGCGAAGGAGCTTAAAGAATCCATTTAAAACAGGGAATATCGGTTTAGTATTTGGTTACCGTAATTTCGTTTTTTGACGAATCGTACTGGCTATAACCGAGCAAATCAGGAGGCCGACATGGCATTAGTTAGCTGGGATGATCAGTTAAGCGTCAACGTGGAGGAAATTGACAACCAGCACAAGCAATTGATCTCGATGATCAATGAGCTCCACAAGGCCATGAGCGTAGGTAAAAGTAAGGAGGCTATGGGTCAGACACTTTCTGCTCTTGCAAATTATACGGTAACTCATTTTGCATATGAAGAGAAACGCTTTGACCAATTCGGCTACTTATCAGCTGCCACCCACAAGTTCGAGCATAAAAAGTTCGTGGACAAAGTCTCTGAGTTTAAAAAGAGATTTGACGAAGGGCAAGCCATGCTTTCCAATGAGCTCATTGGCTTTCTGAAAGATTGGTTGATTAGCCATATTCAGGGTGTGGACAAAAAGTATACGCAGTGTTTTAACGATAATGGGTTGAAATAGTCAGCGCCGGTAGCCCGGGCGCGCAATGGGATGTTCCTTTTCATGTTGAGTTCATCGCATGGTTCGCTTTTTAGGCGGGAGTCTAGCCTCATCTGATCCAATAAGCAGGTAAATTGCTATCGTCCAGAATTATTAAAATGTCGCGGCTCTAAACAACACTTCTTTATTCCTCTTATACTCTTGGTTAGAGCGGCTAAGGTGTTAGAATTCAGCGCGTTGTTTACACTTTAGGGGACCATAGAAGTGATCGATTAGAAGTTCGTACGGAGTCATGTTGTTGATGCCCTTTTGGGGCTTGACCGTGTGATAGAAGTTAATAAAGCGCAACAGGCTAATTTCTCGTTGTTGGCGGTTGCTGAAATGTTCTTGCCGATGTCACATTTCTATCAGGGTGCGAAAGACACGCTCGGCTTTACCATTGGTTTGGGGACGATTGACCCGTGTGAATTTCTGGCCGATACCGGGTTCGAGACAAGTTTTTTTGAAAGCATGAGCATCAGCCCCCTTGAATTCTTTGCCGTTGTCTGAGTAGGCGTACTCCAGGGTGTAGGGGCATTCATCGGCTACTTGTTTCAAGAACAGAGCCGCGCTATGCTGCGTTTTATCTGGGAATATTCCAGCATACAGCTCCCGGGAGAAGTCGTCAACAGCAACGAACAGGTATTCTCTGCGGCGCGTCTGGTCTTCACCTTTAAGCGAAGGCAAGCGCTTGGTGTGTTCTCCCGGATACGACTTGTTGTAGCGCCTGGCCTGCTCTTTACGCTTCTTCTCAAGAGCACGCTCTACCTTTGCCAGCCGCTTCAGCCCGTATTTAAGGCATCTGTAGCGCTCATTGGCGCTCCCTCTCGGGACAGACTCCTGCTTTCTGGCCCGAGCTGATATCTTGTAGACTGTCGGCCTTGAGACCTGGTAAAGATCCGCAAGCCGGCTTACTTTGTACTCACCTGTCTGATACAACTGCCAGAGCCTCTGGTGATCGTGTGGAGTCAAACGGATGCGCTTGTGCATATTCATGTCTACAGAGCCCTCCTCCAAGTAATATCGGATTCTGTAAACAACGCGTCAATTTCTTACACATAATGTTGCAATAATTAAGCACCAAGGCTTTTACCGCTATTCAAAAAAACACGGGAGGAAGCATGTCGGAAGACCTGACCGATCAGTTTATCAAGTTCTTGCGCGAGAACGGATACCTGGTCACCAGACAGCGCAAGCGGATCGCGGAGATCATTTTCAACACTCCGGGTCATCTCAGCGTCGAGGATATCCAGAACCTGCTGCGCCAGAAGAAAATCTCGGCCTCGATCGCCTCGATCTACCGCACGCTCGATGTGCTGATCAAGAGCGAACTGGTGGTTCAGCACCGTTTCGGCAAGCGCTTCAAGCGCTTCGAGGCCGTCCGGCAGGACCAGCACCACGACCACCTGATCTGCACCATCTGCGGCAAAGTGGAGGAATTCAAGAACGAACCTATCGAGGAGCTCCAGTTGCAGGTGGCCAAGGATTATAATTTCGATATCACCAGTCATAAGCTGGATATCTACGGACGCTGCAGGAATTGCAGAAGCAGTAACTGATCCAGGGCGGGGGCACGCATGGACTGACAGGTTGGGGATTGTGCGGCGGCGCGGTTGTTGCTTTTGCTAAGGCTGTCTTTTTTCATGCAGACGACTTTGTGGCTGCATGCCGTCGCGCTCTGGCGACAGATGGCGACAGAGACTCTATCCTGGGATGGACCTCCCCGAACGCAATCACGACCTGATCGACTACAACGCCTTGTCGCCGGTGAGAGCCACCACGATCCCGACCTGTCCGGCAAGTTTTTTCTCGGACAGCCCTATGCGCTGATTGTCCTTCCGGACGTGCCATCCTATCTAAAAACAACGCAACTTGTCTCTGTGGGACGTCTTAGCCTAAGCGTGCTGTTCCCGGCTGCTTTGCACACTAAAATATTTTTTCATGTAGAGCAAAAAGCCAATATATACTGCGAACTGTACAACGAACAAAATTTCGATAGCCACTTCATTGATAGCAATTGCCTGTTTCAGCATTTCCAGTTGCTGTGCGGGCAAACCCATCTTGTCAAGAAACTCCAGCAGACTAACCTGCGAAAACGTTATTACCATCGAAAACGCACCGGCAACGGCGATCCAGATAGCTATCCACCATGCTTTGATGTCGAGTTTATATATACCCCAGGCTGCATAGCCAAGCAGCAACGTGGTCACTACTGCTACCGTCGCCCCCGCCATTCCTGATAAAATGATGCCGAAGAAAGGTATTATCCAATTGCTGAAACCGAGGTTGAGCATTGACAGCGCCCCCCCTGCGCACAAACCGCTTAGAAACAGAATGGGGAGCGGGCATTTGTCTGTCCAGATAATCCGGGGATCTCTGTGCTCAAATGTGTCCTTTACATTTTTTCTTGAATAGAAAAGAATCAGTATACCCGGTATAATTACGCCGACCGAGGCCATGAATCCAAGCATTACCCACTTCATGACGGCAGCCGTTGCCGGAGCAATTTCCTTGCCATTTACCACACTGCTCGACATACCGGGCATCATCAATGACATGTAGACTAATCCACCCAATCCTGTCACAAGCCCGAGCCATGAAGAAACGAGGATCAGGGATCTTGCCCACCGCCGTGCTTTGATCGAACCGATTCCCATCCAGATAAGCCAGGCGCCGATTCCCAAATAGATGATTATTCCGGGAATCATCATCGCCACACTCGGCGTCGGCCCGGATGCATCCGGATGAGCTTTTGCCGCAACCATGCCGATTATCATCATCGGCGCGACAAGCGCGGCGAGACTGCCTAATAAAACCTGCAAAATTCCAACAATGACCAGTCCTGTTTTGGGGTATGTCTTTTCCGGGCTGTCCTCATTTTCAGTTACTTCCGTTGCATGGACTTCCGTCATTGGAGTTTCTCCCGGCAAAATGTGCTCAACAATGGCGCTGGTTGAATTTAAATATAAGAAACTATTATCAACATATCAAATGCACGCACACTCAGGAATAGATTCATAAATATCCTGATTAAACCGTGCTGCACTGATAACGGGCTGACAGCGGAGGATTCGAGGGAATGGTGCAGGAGGGCAAAAAACAACTAAACTGAATTACGGTAAATCTCGTCCATGTTTTTCGTTCTTTTCTTTTTTCCCACGGAGCCAGGCCATGCACAGCAGCAACAGCGTTCCCACCCAGGCGATATGCGCCGGCCAGTCGCCCAGGCGGCTGTAGAGGGTGCGAGTGCCGTAGGTGTGGATCGTAGCCGTGACCGCCGTGCGCTCGAACAGTTTTGTCGCTGCGCGCCGTCGTCCCAGCCGGTCGTAGAACGCGCTTACGCCGGTGTTGGCCGAGCGCACAATGTCGCGTCCTTGCTCGATAGCGCGCAGCACAAGGAAAGAGCTGTGCTGGTAGGCTGCCGGTGTGCGCTCGAACCAGGCGTCGTTGGTGATATTGACCAGGAACCGCGCGCCGCCCTGCACGAACTTACGGGAAATCTCGGGAAAGATCGACTCGAAACAGATCAGCACCCCAAACTTCTCCTTTTCCCGCTCCATCTCGAACACGGTAAATATCTCGCCGGGCACAAAGTGCGACCCGCCCACATCGATCTCCCGCAGGAACGTGAACACATCCTCGTAGGGCATCCTTTCGCTCAAGGGCACCAAGTGGGTTTTGTCGTAGCTCTGACGCAGGCGGCCATCGGCGGAGAAGCTGAACGCCGAATTGTAGGAGTCGTACTTCTGAGCTGTCGAATCCCAGCGGTACTCCGGCGAACCGGTCAGCAGGCAGGCGTCGAGCTCGACAGCCACGTTGCCCACGAACCGCCGGTACTTGCGCTCGAAACGCAGATTGGCCGGAGTGGCCGCCTCCGGCCAGAGGATCAGTTGCGGCGCGTTTTCCTGCTGAGAGAGCGAGAGGTTACGCAGGATAAAAAACGTGCTGTCGCGCATCTGTGGCGCCCACTTTATGTTCTGGGGGATACCGGGCTGGACGAACGCCACCCGCAGCGTGCGGGCCTCGGCCTCCACGCCCGGATGCAGAATAAAACGGACCGCGCCGAATGTCAGCGGTGCGGCCAGCAGTACGGCCAGCCAGACAGCGCATTTTTTTCTGTTGCCTTTAACTGAAATCAGGCTGTAAACCATCGCGTTGACAGTGGCCAGCCAGATTGTTATCCCGTAGGGGCCTGTTACGCAGGCCATCTGCAACCACACCGGTATGTAGGTCAGGGTTTGAGGTAACTGGCCCCAGGGAAAAGCAACGTCGCCGTGGGCGTGGACGTAGCTCGCGGCGGTCCAGACCAGCGGGATGCTCAGTGTAAGCGGAACACCCAGCCGCTCCCGCAGTCGCCGGACGATCACGGGGATAAGGGTCATCACGCCGCTCAGGATAAGCGCGGCCACCAGATAACCCGCCTTTGTGAACAGGGTGAACCAGTAGAGCAGACCCAGCCAGAACGCCATGGCGAAGATGAACGTTCCCGCGGCGGCCCGGGCGGTGCTTGCCGAGCGGTCGATCAGGAAAATCAGCGGCACCAGGGCGATAAAAGGGGTGATATAAAACTCGAGCGGCGGAAAGCTGAGCAGCATCAACGCCGCGCTCGCCAGGGGAGAGAGAAAGATCAGCACGTTATGTGGTTTGTTCTCGGGCACGCTCGGTTGCCATCCAGCCTGTTGCCAAATCTTCGGTTTGCGAATATTTTGTATGATCGCACAGCACGTTGATAATAATTGCGCGGCGCTGAAGGGGCGCTGAAATAAAAACATTCAACGCCCTGCGGTGAAAAATTTTGCTCGGGCAAGTTGTCAAGGGCAAGCCAAGTTTTTTACCGGTTCTGCTATTCGTTTTATTACAATTATTACAAGCAATTAGATTGCTCACGCCAGTTTTGGGCCGGGATAACGGGGGACGGCCCTTGACAACCCGATACCCATACTTACGTTATTTTTCAACACGCTGCTAAAAGCGTGTTTTTGCGGACACACTGCTAACGCCCTCAATCCACCGCGGAATCTAGCTGAATGACAGACAAAACGCCAGCCAAAAAACTCAAGGGATTGTTTTACCGCGCCAGCAAGTGGCTGGCCAGATCGGGCCTTCGCGTCCTTTACGGTTACAGGCACTCGGGGAGCGAGAATATCCCGGCCGGCGGTCCGTTGATTATCGCCTCCAACCACTGCAGTTATTGCGACCCGATAGGCGTGGGGGCGGCAGTGCCCCGCCCGATTCATTTCATGGCCAAGAAGGAATTGTTTAATAATCCGTTGTTCGGCGGATTTATCAGGTTCTACCACGCGGTCCCGATCCGTCGCGGCGGAATGGACTGGCGGGGCGTTGAAGCGCTCAAGGAGATATTGCGCGGCGGTGGCGCACTGATCATGTTTCCCCAGGGTACGCGGCGGCCCGAGGGTTCGCCGCTGGGCAAGCCCAAGTTTGGAGTCGGGATGCTGGCCCAGGAAACCCGGGCCACTGTCGTGCCCGCTTTCCTGCTCGGAACGGGGCGGCTGAGGGATGCTTTCCTTCGCCGTCGTCCGATGCGGGTCTATTATGGTGAGCCGATCCGTCCGGAAGACTACGCGGCTTTCGAGACCGGACCGCGCGGACAGTTGAAGATAGCCGAGCTCGTGATTGAACGGATAGCCCGGTTGATCCAACGCCACCACCCGGAAGAATACGCTGCAGACACCCCCCAGGACACTCCCGGTTAGCGCCCCGCTAAAAGTTATCTTCACAGCAGAAATTATTGACAAGCCAAAAGTTACCTTTTATTTTAAAGTTCTTTTTCTAATCTCCCTGCAAGCGGGGGCGTTTTTTAACTCTTTACATTTTAACGAGGTATGGATTAATCCATGACTGAACAGGAAAACAAGAACCTTCAACCTCAGCAGGATGAGCAGCCGGAACAGTCCGCTGAGCAGACTCAGGCGGCCGCCGCCGCAACCGAAAAAGCCGAAAACACCGAAAATACCGAACCGGAACAGCAGCAGGATCCCGCTCAGGCAGTGGTGGTGGTTGAAGAGAGCGCCCCCGCAGCCGAAAATACCGAACCGGAACAGCAGGATCCCGCTCAGGCGGAGGTGGCGGCTGAAGAGAGCGCCGCCGAGCAAGATACTGCCGCTGTGGCCGAAGCCGTCGAAGAGCCGAAAAAAGCTGAGCTTACCGAAGACGACGAAGAATACTGGGCTTTGCTGGACGAGGGAGTCGAGTACGGCAAGGACGAGTACGACCAGATGATGGCCATGTACGAATCCACGCTGACCAGTATCGAGGAAGGCGAGTTGATCACGGGCAAAGTGCTGCGGATCAACGAGTCCAATGTCGTACTCGATATTGGCTTCAAGAGCGAGGGCTCGGTTTCCAAGGACGAGTTCAAGAATCAGGATGATATAAATGTGGGTGACGAGGTGGAAGTCTACCTCGAAAGCCTGGAGGACGAGGACGGCGTTGTCGTCCTGTCGAAGAAGAAAGCGGATTTCCTGCGTGTCTGGGACCATATCCGCAAGGCGCACGAGAGCGACGACCTGATCGAGGGGACGATTTCCCGCCGGATCAAGGGTGGTGTGGTCGTCGATCTGTTGGGTGTCGATGCGTTTTTGCCGGGCAGCCAGATCGCCCTGCGCCGCATCCCCAACATGGACGAGCTGATCGGCCAGAGCTTCAAGTTCAAGATCATCAAGATCAACAAGCGCCGCCGCAATATCGTCATCAGCCGCAGGGTGATCCTTGAGGGCGAGCGCGAGAAGAAGAAAGAGAAGCTGCTCCAGGAACTGGAAGTCGCCCAGACCCGTGAGGGCCAGGTGAAGAACATCACCGACTTCGGCGCGTTTATCGATCTTGGTGGCGTGGACGGCCTGCTGCATATCACCGATATGTCGTGGGGCCGCGTGTCCCACCCCAGCGAGCTTGTCGCCCTGGGAGAGAAGATCAATGTCAAGATCCTCGATCTCGATTTCGAGAACGGCAGGATCAGCCTGGGTCACAAGCAGCTTACGCCCTACCCGTGGGAAAAGGCCGAGGAGAAATACCCGGTTGGCTCCAAGGTACGCGGCAAGGTCGTTTCGATCACCAACTACGGCGCTTTCGTGGAGTTGGAGAAGGGTATCGAGGGCCTGGTGCATATCAGCGAGATGAGCTGGACCCGTCATATCCGCCACCCCTCGAAGGTGGTCGCTATCGGCGACGCGGTCGATACGATGGTGCTCAATATCAATCCCCAGGAAGAGAAGATTTCCCTGGGTATCAAGCAGCTCGAGCAGGACCCGTGGGAGACGATCAGCCAGAAATATCCGGTTGGCACCATTATCGAAGGGCGTGTGCGCAACCTGACCAGCTATGGCGCGTTTGTCGAGATCGAAGAGGGTATCGACGGGCTGGTGCATATCTCGGACATGTCCTGGACCAAGCGGATCCATCACCCCAGCGAAGTTGTCAAAAAGGGTGATAAGGTCCAGGTTGTCGTGCTTAACATGGATGTGGACAACAAGCGAATCAGCCTGGGCATCAAGCAACTCCAGGAAAACCCGTGGGACAACCTTCCCGAGAAGTTCCCTGTCGGCACCGAGGTCGATTGCCAGATAGTGCGCCTGCTGGAGAAGGGCGTGGTTGTGGACCTTGGCGATGATGTCGAGGGTTTCGTGCCGATCAGCCAGCTCGGCGTGCGCGGCGCGGTCAATAACCCGGCCGAGGTCTACAAGGTAGGCGATACCCTGGATCTCAAGGTCATCGAAGTCGACCCCGATAACCACCGCATCGTGTTGGCGGTCAGGGATATGGCCCAGGCGAAGAAGTATGCCAAGGACAAGGTGAAGGAGCTCAAGGAAAAGAAGGAAGCCGAGGCCGCTGACCAGGAAGCAGCCGAACAGGCGGAATCTGCTGAGGGCGAAGACGCCGCTGGCGAGCAGGAGGAAGCCGACCAGGCGGAATCCGCTGAGGACGAAGACGCCACCGCTGAGCAGGAAGAAGCAGCCGACCAGGCCCCGCAGGAGGAAGCCGAGGACCAAACCGATGACGAGCAGTCGACTGCGGAGAAAGAAGAACCGGTAAGCGCAGACGAGAGCGATAGTGAAGGCGACGAGCAACAGGATGAATCGGATGGGGAAGCAGATAAATAGATCAGGCGATGGATTAATGGATTGACGTTCGAGTCAGCTCGAAAAGGGATGCATGAAAAACTCATGCATCCCTTTTTCGTGCCCCCTCACTGTGGTGAAGAGGATTGCTATCGCACCGCCGTTTTACTATTATAAACCCTCGGCAGGTGTACCTTTGGGGTGGGACGGCTGTATGATGGAAAAGCGCCTGATGGAGAGCGGATGAAAGACAGCAGTGAACTGATGGCGGATTATGACAGACAGGAAAACGAATACTGGTTTTTTACCGCCCGGCTGCAAATCCTTCGCCGCCTGTTCGATGGTTTGATTCAGCCTGGCTCACTGGTGGTTAATATCGGTTGCGGCCCCGGATCGACCAGCCTGCTTGCCTCGGAGTTCGGTAACGTGGTCAGCGTTGACTACTCACTGGAAGCATTGAGATTCACCCGGAACCGTGGTCTGGACTCCTGCGTAAGCGCCGATGGAATTGCGCTTCCGCTTCGCAGTGATTCATGCGACGTTGTGCTCGGCCTGGATGTGATGGAGCACCTGGAGGATGACAGGGCGTTTGCCGATGAATTGATGAGAGTGGTAACCCCAGGCGGGAAAATCGTGCTGACAGTGCCTGTCGGCATGTAGCAGTGGACAAAGCGGGATAAGGTGATGGGCCATTTCCGGCGCTACTCGCGCGAGTCTCTGAGCCGTGTACTGGAAACGGCCGGATTCAGGCTGAAGTTGATCACGCATTTTAACTCGCTGCTTTTCCCTTTGAACGTCCTTGACGTGCTTGTGGATAAATTTCGCGGTGAAGTGCACGATGGAAACTGTTACCCGCAGTTCAACCCGTTGCTTAACTCCCTGCTGCGGTATATTTTTGCCCTGGAAAGGTTCCTGATTCCGCGTCCGGGGTTTCCCTGGGGCCGTTCGCTGCTGGCGGTGGCCCTCAAAAAAACTGATCGTTGAAACCATGACAATTCCCCTTCCGAAAAAATCGGGCAGACTGTCTTTTTTTATTTTGATAACGGCCCTGATGCTTGCTTGCGGCCCCGCCTCCCGGCAGTCTGTATTGCAGGCGCCGGCGCCCGGTGTGCGCAATATCCAGGTCAATAAACTGATGAGCGCCACAGATGCCTATCAGGACAGTTCATATCAGCGTGCGATCGTGATTCTCGATTCTCTGCTTCCGCGGCTTGCTCCCACTGACAGCCAGTTGATCTACCTTTCGGTTTATTATGGGATTAAATCCCGTCTCTCTGCTCAGCGCGAGGGGCAGGATATTGAATCGTTTTTTGAGCGCTACGCCGGCAGTATTCCGCAATCCCAGCAGAGTGAGTTGAGAAACCTTCTGCGTGTTTTGGATCCATCGCACCAGCAGGCCGCTCCGCCGGCTACGGCATACAAAATAGGCGTAATTCTTCCCTTGAGCGGCAAGTTCTTCGAGTTTGGCGAGGCGATTCTGGAGGGTGTGCGGCTGGCGGTTGACGAATTCAACGCGATCAATTCCGGGCAGCCCCTGGAACTTGAGGTGCGTGACGATGCGGGCGATCCGGTGCGGGCCGCCCGGTTCGCCAGGGAGTTCGCCACCGATAGCACTGTTGCCGCGATTGTCGGCAGTCATGGCAACGAGGTGAGCCTGTCACTGGCGCTGGTTGCCGCCGCGGAAAATCTCCCGCTGGTTTGTCCCACGGCCGATGCACCGGGCCTGGACGCTATCGGCAGTACGATTCATGTGCTTAATCGCACGGACCCGCGTCTTTCTTCCACCGTGGCCGAGGTGGCGGTGAAGATGCTGGGATTGCACACGTTCGCAGTCCTGGCCGAGGACGATGAGCGGGGCGTTATGCTTGCCGAAGGTTTTTTGAAGCAGGTAAAGGCAGCGGGTGGATCGATAGTGGCGGATCTGCGTTATCCCAACGAAACAAGCAATTTTGAAGACCACATGGCACTGATTCAACGCTATTTACCCGATGCAATATACTTTACGTCTAAAAGCGACAAGATCACACAGTTGGCCAGTCAGGTGCATTATTACGGCATGGGCACCGTGAGGCTGCTGGGTGGGGAGTACTGGGACAGTGAACGCGTAATCAGGCTTGGCGCGGACTATGTCGACGGCAGCGTGTTCGCCACTCCGTTCTACAAGGATAGCGATCAACTGCGCTGGCCGGAATTCAAGCAGCACTATGAAAGCACCTACCGTCGTCCTGTCAACCGCTTCTCCGCTTATGGCTACGATGCAACCGGGTTGGTTCTTGCCGGGATTGAAAGCCTCCCGACCAGCCGGGCCGCCCTGGAGAAAACACTGAGATCGGGCAGCGAATACAAAGGGGCCACGGGTATTTACTCGCTGGGGGATGATGGGAAAGTGGAGCGCCATTATTTCGTGCTTCAACTGGCTTCCGGCAATATCGTTCCCGCCAGGCAGGTCCAAACAGCGGTCGATTCCGCCGGCGCTCAAAGCGTGGAACCTGTCCAGCCGGAACCATCGGTCACAAGTCCCAATTAGACCAGGCACTCTGAAGCCGTCCGGCGAGTTATTCGTCCATGTATACTTGTTCCTGCACATTCGAGTATTAACCTTTTTCCAGGTGGCTGAAAGGGGCTTGATTGCCGGTGAACAAGGCGCCGAAATCCAGCGGAAAAAACGGCAAAAAAGGTGCCGGCGCCCCTCCCGTGCTCCCGGCGTACATGCCCCCGGTCCTGCTGGCCGTTCTTACCGCCGTGTTTTTCTGGTGCCTGATCACTCCTGTTTCATCCGTGCGCCATTACCTGTGGGAAGACTTTCTCTACTACTATTATCCGGTGCGGATGTTTGCCGCTCACTGCCTTTCGCTGAACCAGTTCCCGTTCTGGAACCCGTACGTATTCGGCGGCCAGCCGTTTTTCGCCGATATCCAGACCTCGGTCCTTTATCCGTTCAACCTGATCCACTCGCTGTTGTCCGGTTCTCAGCTGCAAAGCTTCATTCTGCTGGAAGCTATTCAGGTGTTGCATTTTTTTCTGGCGGGCCTGTTTACCTTCCGATTCCTCCGGCTGACCAGGACCAACACGGAGGGAGCGCTGCTGGGAGCGATTACTTTCGCGTTCAGCGGCTATCTGGTCACGCACGCGATACACACCACTTTCGTCTGCGTTTTCATCTGGATTCCGCTGGCCCTGGAGCTGTTGGAGCGCTCGCTCTCAGGCGGAAAGTTCCGCCATGTGATCGGCTGCGCCGCCGTACTGGCGGTCAGCACGGCAGGCGGTTATCCACAGTATAGTCTTTATCTCTATTATGTGCTCGGGCTTTACTGGCTGGTTAACGAGATATTCGCGGCTCAGCAGCACGGTTTCAATCTTATCGTGTCCTCTAAAAGAGCGGCGATTCTGCTGTTTATCACCGGGGCGGCGCTGGGAGCGAATATGGTTTCCTGGCTACCCGCCGCCGAGTTGTCCGAATATACTCCTCGCAGCGAGATGACCTACGCGGCGTCGGTGGAGCATTCCCTGGAACCCCGAATGCTGCTCAAGCTGGTGGTCCCGCGTTTTTTCGGAACACAATACCCGGGGCAGAATACCTACTGGGCAGGGGGCTACGGATCGTTTTGGGAAACCTGCCTGTTCGTGGGTCTCCTTCCGCTGGCGCTGGCCCTCTACGGCCTCAAGGGCGCTTTCAGAAACCGTCATGCCGCGTTCGCTCTCGTCCTGACAGTTATTTGCCTCTGGCTGGCGCTTGGCAAATACGGCGGGCTCTACAAGCTTTTTTTTCATGCCGCGCCGGGGTTCAGCGAATTCCGTCATCCGGGACGGTTCGCGGGGCTTGTCTCGCTGGGCCTGGCACTGCTGGCCGCCCGTGGCTGGACACTGCTGGCGCAAGAAAAGGTGGAGCAGGGAACGAGCTTTTTAAGAAACCGGATGTTTATCATCCTGCCGCTGCTTGCATTCGCAGTTGGCGGGGCGGTTTTCTGGGCAGCTGCGTTAATCGACGAGCCCGGCACGGCCGCGATTGCAAGCAGCGGAGCGCTCGGCTCGCTGGTCTGGTTAATTCCGGTTGCGGCGGTCCTGGCTACGGCGGCGTATTGGCGCGGCCAGGGCGAGAGGCTGCTCTGGCTTGGACTGATAGCCACTGTGCTGGCTTTTGGCGAGTTGTACTGGTTCGGCGTACCATCGATATCCGGCACTGTTTCGCCGGAGCGGATGTACCGGTACAACTCAACCGTGCGCTCTCTTGAACGCGAGGGCGAGAGCGAGCTGTTCAGGATCAACGCCCGCAGCCTGGAGAATCCCGGCGTGATGGTGCTGCGGCGCAACCAGGGCAGCATCCATAACCTGTTTCTGCTCGAGGGCTACAACCCGTTGCAACTCGCCCGCCGGCTGGGTGACGTGGAAAAGGAGCGGCAGTTTGACCTGTTGAATGTCAAGTATGCCATCTTTATCGACTACGAACAGCAGAAAGCCGGCCTGAGAAAAAGGGAGAACTACCTGCCGCGGTCCTGGCTGCTGGGCCGCTGGCGCGTGCTGGATGATGACGCCGCGATCCTGGCCACGCTCAACGACCCGGAGTTCGACTATCGAGGCGAGGCCGTGCTGGAGCACGAACCGGGGATCGAGACCGATCCTGCTTTTGCGGCGCAGCGGGCCAGGGCTGAAATAGTAAAATACACGCCCGCCGAGATCGTCGTCCGCACGGATTGCGATGCCGCCAGTGTGCTGATGCTCGGGGAGTGGCATTACCCGGCGTGGAAAGTATATGTCGATGGCGGACAGTCCGACATGCTGCGTGCCGACTATGCTTTGCGCGCTGTTGCGCTTGAGCCGGGAACGCACCGGGTGCGGTTCGTTTATGCCTCTGATTCATTCCGCACAGGCCTGCTGATCAGCCTGGCGACTGTGGCCGGCCTTTTGCTTGCCGGAGCGATTTCGATTAAATTAGGTAAGTTCTGATTATTTTTTCTACAGAGGATAAACTGCGCCGTGCGCTACAATCCGTCATACGAAGGTGTCCGCTATAGTTTTGGAGGCGCGCTCAGCCCGTTTGTTAAGTGGGTGATTATTATCAGCACCGCCTCGTTCCTGATCGGCAAGATCACTATGGCGGGCGGCAGCATGTTCTGGATCAGGGCGTTCGGGCTGACTCCGGCAATGGTGTCCGGTTATTTCACCATCTGGCAGTTCACCACCTACATCTTCATGCACGGCGGCCTCTGGCATCTGCTGTTCAACATGTTCGCCCTCTGGATGTTTGGCGGGGAGTTGGAGCGCAGTTGGGGCAGCCGGGAGTTCGGGGCGTTTTTCCTGCTGGTGGGCACGGTGGTGGGACTGCTTTACGTGGTGTTCGCTTCCGGCCTGCCGCTGATTATCCACGCCGGCGATCCAGGCCAGGTGCTGATCGGTTCGAGCGGCGCGATTTTCGGTGTGCTGGCGGCCTACGGGATCTGCTATCCGAACCGTCAGGTACTGTTCATGCTGATCTTCCCGCTGCCGGCAAAATACTTTGTGCTGCTGCTGGCCGGGATCGAATTATACATGATCTGGACGCCATCGAACGTTTCCAATTTCGCCCATCTATCGGGAATGCTGGTGGCATATATTTATCTGAAGAAGGACTGGAACCTCTCTTCGATTTCCGACCGCTTTTACGAACGCAGGCGAAGGCGCCAGATCAAGCTGGTGGAGCAGCGGCAGGATAAGGAGGAGCAGGACATGAAAGAGGTGGACCGGATTCTGGAGAAAATAAGCAGCAGCGGCATCGACAGCCTGAGCCGGCGGGAAAAATCCGTTCTGGAGAGCGCCAGCCGCAAGGGCCGCAAAAAGTAAACTAACCATTAGTCCGCATTCAACGCTTACACCAACCTTAAGCATGGTTCGCTGAATCAAGGCGAGCCGCCTGAACAATCCCCGGTTACGCCTCAAAAACCACGATTATCCGCCCCAGCCGTGCGGGTTGTTCCTGTGCCATCGCCAGGCGGTTTCAATAATCGAATGCAGATCGCTGTAGCGCGGAGACCAACCGAGTTCCCTGATCGCTTTTTCACTGGTTGTTATCAGGGTCGCCGGGTCGCCGGGCCGCCTGTCTGCCGGCTGGCTGTTGATCGTTTTACCCGCAACTCTGCCGGCCGTTTCAATGACCTCGTTTATTGAATAGCCCTTGCCGATACCCAGGTTGAAACAACCTCCCGGTGAACCGTCGAGCAGCTTTTCAAGTCCCAGCAGATGAGCTTGCGCCAGGTCGTTGATATGGATGTAATCCCGTACACAGGTGCCATCGGCGGTGGGGTAGTCCGTGCCGAAGATATTGACGCAGTCCCGTTGTCCAAGGGCCGTTTTTAGCACCAGGGGAATAAGGTGGGTTTCCGGTTCATGGTCCTCGCCAAGTTCACCATCCGGGTCAGCACCGGCAGCGTTGAAATAGCGAAGGCGGATCGATTTCAACCCATGAGCGACATCCATATCGTCAAGTATCCGCTCGACCATCAGTTTGCTTCGGCCGTAGGGATTAATGGGGTTCTGCGGATGGCTTTCTCCGATGGGGACCTTGTCCGGCTCGCCGAAAATACTGCAGGACGAGGAGAAGATAATTTTACCGATATTGTTTTCCAGCATGGTTTCGAGCAGCCGCAGGGTGTTGGCTACGTTGTTCCGGTAATACTTGCCGGGTTTTTCCACCGACTCGCCGACATAGCAATAGGCGGCGAAATGCATAACGGCCAGTATGTTATGATTGTTGAATATTTGTTGCAGCAGGTCTTGGTCCTGGATCGACCCGCAATAAAAAACGCCCCACTTAACGGCTTCACGGTGGCCGTGGACCAGGTTGTCGAGAACAACGGGATAGTATCCTTTGTTTGCCAGATACTTACACATATGGGAACCGATGTAACCGGCTCCTCCTGTAACGAGTATCGCCTTCATCAATAGCTCTCCGGTTATCAACGCCCTGTTTCAACGGAAAAATCACCGCCGCATCCAAAATGGACCAAGCCGGGATTAAGCCTCGAAAATGTAATATCCGGTTGGTCCATGACGAGCCTCAGGACGATAAACGCGGCCAGGCGGAGTTTTCTTCTGTATCCCGCGATGACGGTCAGGACACGCCATCGTTTTGCTGTTTGTCGTTAGTGTAAACTGTGTCGATGATATACGACGGCCTTCTTTTAACCTCGTAGTATATTCTTCTGACGTACTCTCCAATAATCCCCAGTGAGATGAGGATAATCCCGCCCAGGAAGAAAACTCCCACGATTACGGTTGCAATACCGGGTGTGTCGTCCGGAGAATGACCGAGCACTTTAAAATCGAATATTCTGTTAACGATGAAAAACATCCCGACTAAAAAAGAGGGGATTGCTACGAAAAAACCGGAATAAATCGAAAGCCGCAAAGGAAAAGTCGAGAAATCAAAAATACCATCGAAAGCCAGTTTGAAGAGCTTGCTGAAAGTATATTTTGTCTCTCCGTACTCCCGGCGGGATCGCTCGTACTTAATGCCGACCTGTTTGAACCCGGCAAACGCCCTCAGGCCCCTGACAAATCTGATTTGCTCGGGCATTTCCGATTTCAGCACATTAACCACTTTTTTATCCATAACGCAGAAATCACCCGAATCCAGGGGGATTTCGATTTCGCTGATGGTTTTCAGCACCAGGTAAAAAACGGAGTAACAGAACCGTTTGAGCAGGTTTTCCTTTCTTTTGGTTCTGATGGCATAGACGACCCCGTAACCCTCGCGCCACTTGTCCAGAAATTTTGCGATTTCCTCCGGCGGGTCCTGAAGGTCTCCGTCCATAACAACCACCGCATCGCCATTGGCCCGCTGAATCCCGGCCGTGATAGCCGCCTGATGCCCGAAGTTTCTGGAGAACGTTATCACTTTAAACCTGCCGTCACGATCAATTATATCTTTCATCAACGAGACGGAGTTATCCGTTGAACCGTCGTCAACAAAGATCACCTCAAACGAATCATTCCACTGCCCGGCTGCTTCGGTAAGCCTTTTATACAGTTGAGCGATATTATTCTCTTCATTAAAGATAGGCACTACAACCGATATCATTGTTTCATCTCGATATTTTAAGTTAACAAACTGCAATGGAC
>JAJRTS010000044.1 GCA_024278175.1 Gemmatimonadales bacterium
ACCGGGCCGGGCTTCAGTTCTTTTGAAAGCATTGTTGCAAAGCCCCCGGCCTACAAAAAAACTCTCGAATCACCCGCACCAGCGAGAAAGCCGGTGTTTTTATTCCCCCTTAGCAAAGGGGGTGCCTGCTTGAGAGCAGGCGGGGGTTGTATCCTCTCCGTGAAAAAAAAGAGTTTTTCAGATACCTCGCGGCTCTGCCGCGGGGTAGTTCATTTAGAGGGGCGTTGAGAGTATTATTTCAACGCCCCTCTAAAACCGCACAGGCCGGTCGAACAGGCATTCCACGCCCCGACTGATGCCCGAGTGCGATGGCAGCGGGTTTTTTTTATCGAGTCCTTCTTTCCGGTCCGAGATTACCAGCTTGTGTCCCTCCTGCTTCCGGTGCGCGATCAGCCAGGCGCTTAAGCTGCCGGTTGCACCCCGTGAATTCCGGTGATTAAAGTCGTAGGCGATCAGGTGGGGAACCCCCGGCTCGATAGAGGCCACGAACCAGTACCAGTAGTTTTTTTCTCCGCTCTCGGAGCGGCTGGTCACGGCTGTGCCGTTGTCAGTGATCACCGGCTCGATGCCCTGGATTTCATCATCCAGCTCAAGCAGGAAAGCGACTTCGGCATTAACAGTCCCTTCCGGCAACCGCAGAGATATTTCACCCGAGAGGCCTGAGGGGCCCCCGGTGTTCCATTCTTCTCTGCGCCGGTCCTCCACCTCCAGACTGCCGAAAGCGGCGGTGAGTTCCAGCGCCGCCTCTTGCTTTCCGCCCGGGGGGACCGGATGGCCGGAGACAGTGAACTCATCCGCGGTGTGGTTCTCGACAGTCACCTTTTCCCCACCGCTCCCGGGATAGAGGATCAGGCCGTCCGGGGCAAAATCGAATCTCGCCCCTCGCGCCACCGGGAAATCCACTCCATCGGCCCTGATCAACTCGATGACCCTGGTTTCGTAACCGCTCAAGCGCACCTCGATCGTATCGCCGTAACCGAGCCATGGTTGCTCAACGGCCCGGTAGGGATAAACGGTCAGTGGAAGGTAGGTCTCTTTGCCGGGCTTGAGCCAGCCGTGCTCATAGTCCAGTTTCATCCTGAAAACAGCCGGCTGAATGTAGGGGTTGCGCACGGTGAGAATCATTTTCGGCGCGCTGTAATGAAAATAGCCGTAGCATTCGCGCTCGGCCGGGTCGCCGCCCACCATGGTGGTGTTGGCGAGCAGCACCGAACTGTTGGCCTCGGCCCAGCGGATGGTGTGGCGCAAACTGCTCCATTCCTCCGGACTGATAATCTGCGGGCTGATGTAAAGCTCCCACATCGAGATTCCCCGGCTGAAATTGACCACCAGGTTGTTCGTCCACTTGTCCACGGTTTCATCCGGGTCGCCCAGGTACTGGTACTCTCCCTTGATAACACCTACTGTCATCAGCGAGTTCATCGGGAACTGATGTTCGAGAGAGCGGAAATTCTCGAAGCAGACCTTGTCGCGGTAGCTGATCGCCAGGTCCCGTTTGGAGGGAGAGGGCAGGGAGCGCAGCCAGCCGTAGTCCTTGCCGCTCATCCAGACGCAGTCGGTATGCATCAGCCACCAGGGCGAAAGCCAGCTGCTGACGGTGATATTGGTAAAAAGGTCGGGGCGCGCTGCGTGCAGCGTGTCGAGAATGCCGGTCAGGGCCTCTGTCTGGGCCTCGCGGGCAAAGAGCCCGGGCGTGATCCCATGGTCCGTGTCCCCGTAACCGAAAAGAATTCCATCGAGCTTGTAGTAGTTGACATCGTAGCGCTTGATATATTCCAGCAGGCGGCCGGTGAGGACGCGGTTGTACCTGGCTCCCGCAAGGTCCAGATACCCTTTGTGGCTGACCTCCAGACCCGCCCTGCGGCCGGCCTCGCTACGCAGCCGCAGGCCCTCGCCGTAGCCTCCGATCGGTCCCAGCCAGAGGCCCAGACCACTGCCGATATCCTTGAGCGCTTTTTTCAGTTTGCCGAAACCACCGGGGAAAGCACGGGTGTTGATCTCCCAGAACGGTGTGTACCTGTCCCAGCCCTCATCGAGCACGAAACTTTTCAGCCTGATCCCATGATCGACCAGGTTTTCCCTGAAAGAGCGAATCCGCTCCAGGCATTGCTCGTAATCCAGGGTGCCGGCCTTGATGCCCCTGTCCCGCTCCGGGGTGCGCATGTCGTACCAGGTATTGTAGAGCAGAAACGGTGAGGCGGGCGCCACACGGATATCCCGTATATAATCCAGGAAAGCGGCTCTCGTTCTTCCCCACGGCGCCACTCCCCAGACAGCGGTGTGGCTTTCCCACGGCTGTTTGCCCAGGAGCACGCCCGGATAATGCGAAAGTCTGATCCTGCCATCCCGCAACCGGTTCTCGGAACCTGGAAACTCGAGCCCGAGGAACATCTCTGCGGTGTACACCGGCTGGCCGAAGCCCTGGTGAAGTACCCGGGCTCCGCCGATCGAGATTTCCTCGGCCGCCAACTCCTCGACGAAATAAAACTTTCCTCCCGGGGAAGTCAGCCTTATTTGCTTGCGCATATAGGGCTTGTCCTCCTCCAGGGTGTAGATGACATCGATCTCCAGGCCGGGGCTCTCGCGGTCGGTGTCGTAGCTCCACTCCGGCGGTCGCTGTTTCCAGAGGTAGCTCACCACCAGCTTGCGCGTCCCCCCCTCCTGCGGTTCGATACGGTACCGGCGGAAGACACAGTCCCCGGCTCCGATTTCAATGGGGTTCTCCTGGCCCGCCCAGTAGTCCAGCCTCTCGTAGACAAAACGGATCCCGAATTCAGCGGAATTTACACGCCAGGTATGGCCGGTGAGCTTGTTCACCAGCCAGCCGGAGCGCCAGGAATCTCCATCCTGTTCGAAACATCTCTCGAGGTAGCTGTTGCCGAAACGGAAACCGCTCTCATCGGCCTTGAAATAAACCTGTGCGCCAAGCGATGAAAAGCAGGACGCCAGAAGGAAAAACGTGAACAGGGTTTTTCCGGGCCGGGAGGAAGTTTTGCCTTTACCGGCCAATCTCCGTGGTAATCCGGCAATTTTTCTTCCGCCATGATGCCGCCCCGGCTGTTTTTTAAACATCTTTCGCGCCCTTCGATGCCGGTTCTGGTGTTTTGGCAACAAAACTGTTACAGGACATCTGTGAAAAAGTACAAACCCCGCACTTTTACTCATGTTTCAAGTTACATAGGTGGTATTGCCACGGAAAAGTGGACAATTGCGGACCAATGTATCCATCCGCGACAGATACCTCGTACCCTTATCCTATTTAACTATTATGCCTTTACACTCTCCCTGCTTCAGATATGCCCTGGTCCCATCCTCCGGCCTCAGACCCCGCAGCAGGGCGTTCTTTACATCTTTCAGCACCACCATGGTCTTACCCGGCTGACCGGTCCATTCCGCGCTGACCCCGTCCAGGTCAAGGTCATGAACATCGTCGAACTTGAGCGCAGGCCTCATGTCCGCACCCTCGGCCTCGATGTTTATGTTACTCAGCCTCAAGCCCCGCACATGGCGGCAGAAAAAGCCCCAGGCCGGCAGCTTGCCGAACCTGTCCGCATCCGGGTAGGCGTCTTCCTGCTCGGGTAACAACCTCTCTGCATCCTCTTTGGTTCCTCCGCCGGGGAAACTGATGCGCACGTTGCTGATAGTGACATTTTCTATCTCGTAGCCCGGTATGCCCATCACACTGCAGCCGAAAGTGTCCACATCCGTAGCGACAATATTGTTGATTACCACGTTGCGGAATGTGCCCACGCCGGGTTTTTCAGCTCCCGGAGTGTACTGGCGCGCACGGTTGCCCAGGCGCAGGAACAGCGGTGCACGCACACCTCTGATCGTAATGTTAGAGATAGTGATATTCTCCAGCGTGCCGCCGTCGACTATCTCCAGCGAAATCCCGGAGATGCCCCGGTTGTAGCCGTAGAACCCCTTGCCTTCGTGACGAGAGTCCACCACACAGTTGCTGATAGATATATTCTTGAACCCCCCCGTGCTCTCCGTGCCCATCTTGATGGCATTGCTACGGCTGCTCAGTACGCAGTTGCTGATCGTGACATTTTCCGTGGCCCTCGGGCCCGTGCTCTTGATTGTCATGGCGTCATCATCGCTGTCGCCGTAGCAGTCGCTGATTATCACATTACGGCAGCCATCGATATCGATCATGTCGTTATTGTACGTGCTGTGGTTCCATACATGGATGCCGCGCACCGTTAGAAAGTCGCAGGCCAGGTAATGCTGCATCCACATGGGGGAATTGCGCAGGCGGATGTTTTCTATATTGATGTATTTACACTCCACCATGCGGATGACGTTTGGTCTGTTGCCGTACTTTTTCCACTGCCAGTTCTCGCCCTGGCCGTCAATAGTGCCGTAGCCCGTTATCCCGATATTCTCCTGTCCCTCGGCATAAATAAGCGCCTGGGAGAAATAGTTGTCCGTGTAGGACTTGAATTCAGGCCAGTAGTGCGGATAATCCGTGCTGTCCGTGCTGCCCAGCAGCGTTGCGCCCCGCTCCAGGTGCAGGGTCACGTTGCTTTTGAGCAGGATGGTTCCGCTCAGGAATTTCCCCGGCGGGAACCAGACAGTGCCTCCGCCTGACTGGTGAGCCGCATCCACCGCTTTCTGGATCGCCGTGGTTTCCAGCGTGACACCATCCCCCGTCGCCCCGAATGTTTTTATGTTGTAGACTGTGGAGGTGCGGGTGGAGGCGCAGGAAAGTAAGAATAGAATTAACAGCAGGTTACAAAGTTTTAACATTTTAAACCTCGTCGCCGGGGCGCGGCATGCTGTGCCCCCTGCAGGTTAGAGTTTGCCACCAGCTACACGTTCCATTTGTGCGGCTCGGACAGGTGGCCGGAGCAGGCGCTGCCAGGGCAGCGCCTAAAGTTGTTCTCTTGCCGGATCCATGCTTGGATTCTTTTACATCCTTGCCTAGTAAGTTGGATATTTGCCTATAAGCGTGTTGAAATATTCGAAAGTACGGGCGCCTGGTTGTCAAGGCCGTTCCCCGTTATGCTGTCCGAAAGCTGGTACGAGCAATGTAACTTACTTGGTATAGCATGAATAGCAGTATTGGCAAAAGTAACGGCTTGCCCTTCCCATGACAACTATGCTATGAAAAAAATTATCATTTAAGGGCGTTGAACGTTTTATTTCACCGCCGTTCTGATGCAACTTAAGCATTGCCCGGCTCCTCAAGGTCCGGGTAAATGGCCCTGACGGCCCACCCTTGAGGAGTTGTCCAGCCGACAGGATGGCCTTCTTCACAACTCTCAGACAAAACGAGTCAAAATCATCTTGCCGGTTTACACTCTCCCCGGCGGCCTTAGGCCGCTACCCCGCCGGCCCGTTAAATCATCTCCCAGGTCGCTGCGGGCCAACTCCGCCAGAGCCTCCAGCCTTTTTACCACCTCCGGGTGCTCGGCGGCCAGGTTGACTTTTTCTCCGACGTCCTTTTCCAGGTCGAAGAGCGAAAGGCCGACCTGCGCCCGCTCATATTTGACCGGATAGCCCCCCTTGCCCCCGGGTCTGCCTGCCAGGGTGTTGTAGCTGTGGGGGAAATGCAGTTTCCATTTACCGCTGCGTACCGCCTGCAACTCGCCCCGGTAGTAACAGTAATAGACATCACTCAATTTCCCGGTGGCCGGTTCTCCGCTGATAAGAGAGCGGATGTCCTGGCCGTCGATCTTATGCTCAGGCAGCCTGCCGCCGGCAAGGGCTGCCAGCGTCGGCAGCACATCCATCGTGGTCGCCAGTTGATCGCAGACCGACCCGGCGGGAATTTTCCCGGGCCAGCGCATGATACATGGCTCGCGCATCCCGCCCTCGAACAAAGTCCCCTTGCCCTCACGCAGTGGTCCGGCAGAACCGGCATGGTCACCATAGCTTAGCCAGGGGCCGTTGTCCGAGGTGAAGATTACCAGCGTATTCTCGTCTACTCCCTGCCTTTTGAGCGTTTCGAGGATCTGCCCGGTTGACCAGTCGATCTCCATGATCACGTCCCCGTAAAGACCGCGCTCGGACTTTCCGGCGAATTTTTCCGAAACGTAGAGCGGCACGTGGGGCAGACTGTGGGGCAGGTAGAGAAAAAAAGGCTCTGCGCTGTTCCTCTCGATAAAATCAACCGCCCGCTCGGTATACCAGGTGGTAAGCTGGGTCTGGTCCTCGAGATGATCGATCACCTCTTCGCCCTCGTAAAGCGGCAACGGAGGATAGACGTTGCCTTTAGTCGGGTGGCCGGGCCACATGTCGCTCGAATATGGCAGCCCGAAAAATTCATCAAACCCATGCCGCGTGGGCAGGAAAGGCTTCTGATATCCCAGGTGCCATTTGCCGTAGATGGCCGTGGCATAATCCTGTTTTTTCAAAATTTCGGCCAGCGTCACTTCCTCGGCGTTGAGCCCGATAGTGGACTCATGAGAGAGCGCCCCGCGGATACCTACCCGCTCAGGATAGCAGCCTGTCATCAGCGAAGCCCGGGAAGCCGAGCAGACGGCGGTTGAGGCATGGAAGTCAGTAAAACGAATTCCCTCGCGAGCCATCCGGTCGAGGTTCGGGGTAGCGTATCCTTGCGCGCCGAAGCTGCCGATATCTGCATAGCCCAGGTCGTCGCAGAAGATGATGACGAAGTTAGGTTTTTTTACGGTTTTTCTCCGGGGCCCCTGCCGGCAGCCGGCCAGAGTCATGCCCGCCATGCCAGCTCCTGCCAGACCGATAAAATCCCTGCGACTTAACGAGCCGTTCATCTGCCTGCTCCGCCTTTCCACTTGAGTTTTTTTATTTAGCCCACATCTCTCATCTCGAAGTTGATCTAGATGGGTGTCGAACGTGTTATTCCAACGCCCCTCTAATACTTTTAACAGAATTGACAGTCATTGTATCCTGCCTTTATCAAGGCTTCCAGTCCATCCGCGGCGACAAGTTCCTGGGGTATTCTGGATACAGGCGTAAAACAAAACTCCTCGGTGCCGGCATAAAGGGTGGAAGATGCGAAATCGATCTTTATTTCTCCGGCTACTATCGTGCGGGCGGTTTCGCCGGAGTATTTCTCCGCCAGGTGTCTCAAAAGGCTTGGGCATTCCAGGCAGAGCAAGCCGTTGTTAAAAGCGTTGCGCTTGTATGTCTGGGAAAAAGACCCGGCAAGAACCAGCTTTATGCCGAAAAATATTAATGCAGTGGCCGCCTGTTCCCGCGAAGATCCACAGCCGAAATTCCAGCCGCCGATAATAATATCTCCCTTGTGGGCGGTTTTCCGGAAATCGGGATCATAATTTCTGAAAACGTATCCGGCCATCTGCCCGGAAGTCAGGTCGTCCCGGTAGGTGGCTTCCTTACCGAAAATCCCATCGGTATTCATGTTGTTCTTGGGCAGATAAAGCAGGCGGCCGGAATATTCGGCTTGCATCCCTTCCACTATCTCAACCGGTTCCGCGGACTGCGGCACGGGGCTTTTCCGGACAGTTTTGATTTCGGCTGAAAGTGATCCAATTCGATGCTTTACCGAGCCGCGGATTTTTCCGGCTATGGCCGATGCGGCTACTGTCGCCGGGGAGGCCAGAAAAGCCCTGGCTGAACGTTCTCCCATCCGGCCCTTAAAATTACGATTAGTAGCTGAAATGGCGACCTCTCCCGCTTCAAGAGTACCCCGGCCCAGGCCGATACATGGGCCACAGCCCGGAGGAAGGGCAATGGCGCCGGCTTCCGTCAGGGTGTTCCAATAGCCGAGCTGCTCCGCCTGATGCTGAATATATGCCGAAGCGGCGGCGATATACATTCTCACATGGGCGGCGATCTTTTTTTTGCCTGTTACTTCGGCGGCCTGCCTGAAATCTTCCAGGCGCCCATTGACACAGGAAAGCAGATATGCTTTATCGACCCGTATATTTTCCTTTTCCAACTCCACTGCCGGGCGGGCGGTTTTAACTTCGTCAGGCCCGGTAACCAACTGTTGTACTGTGGACAGATCGAGTTCGATTAGTTTGAGGTATCCCGCGTCGGGATCCGCCCGGAAGGTTTCGGGTACAATCCCGCTGATCATTTCCTGTGTTAACCGTGGTTCTCTCTCGCCACGGGTTACAAACTTTTCGGCCAGTTGCAGGAAATATTCCTCGGTAACTCCATCATAGGGGAAAACACCGGCAAGGGCGCCCCATTCGGTACTCATATTGGCAATGGTCATTCTGGCGGCCATCGACAATCCGGCGACTCCGGGACCTGTAAACTCCACGCAGCAGTTGAGAACTTCATCTTTGTCGAACCTCCAGCAGAGGGTCTGAATAACGTCCTTGCCAGCTACACCCGCACTCAGGTTCCCTTGCAGATAAACCTCCACGGAATCCGGTACCTGCCACCAGGTTTGGCCGGTTACCCATATCGCTGCCGCGTCGGTGCGCACAATGGGCGTTCCCAGGGCGGCAACCGCACCGTAGGTGTTGGAGTGAGAATCCGAGGCCACTATCAACGAGCCGGGGGTAACGAAACCCTCTTCGAGCATTATCTGGTGGCCGATGCCATATCCTGCCGGGAAATGCACGATTCCATGTTTCCCGGCGAATTCTCTTATCGCATCGTATTTAGCCAGATTGGCCGCGGATTTATCCTGAATGTTATGATCCAGAGTGAAAACCGGCTGAGTGGGATCAGCGATACATTTTGCTCCCAAAGCTCGAAATTTATTCAGTACCGCGCTCGTATTGTCATGGGTCATCACATGCCTGGGGCGCAGCATCACGTAATCCCCGGCTGTTAGCGGTTTGCGGCTCAGGTTGCCCACGGCATGGCTCTGAGCGATTTTTTCCACGCCGGTCTGTCCCATCGGCTCCTCTGCCTGTTTTATCTGATAGCGTTTATTTTAAAACCCTTGTTTGCTTAAAATAAATGATCCTGGCCACGACATACCCATTACAATAATCATTGTCCGGAGAGAACATTCATCAATTTTCCAACGTCCTCGCATTTTTCCAGGTCCATGATACTCTCTATTATTCTGTCGGCTTTTTCCCGCTCCAGTTTGTCCTCCACCAGGGAGTTGAATTTCTGCAACAGGGCGTCGTCGGAAAGCGGGTTGCGATAATCGCCCCTGGCGAATTCCACCTCGGCTTCGTAGCGCTTGCCGTCAGTCGTGCGGATTTCAGCGGCGGCGGGCTTTTTTTCAGGAAACATTTTTTCGAACCTGTCTTCTCCCACAACCTTTACCTTGTTAATCATGGCCTTTATATCAGCGGCGTTGATCCGTTCGTCGGTGAACTGGGCCGGTGTGAGTTTGCCATCGAGCACCAGCGCGGCTACACAGTAGGGTAGGGAGTGGTCGGCGGTTTCGCGGGTAGTGGGATTGTATTTCGAGGGATCGGACAGAATATCCGCCGCCCGGGCAATCGTTTTGATAGTGATTTCCCGGATTTCCTCCGGTGCGATATCGTGCTGCTGCCGGATCTTCAACAGGGCGGAAAATGGTGAATGGGTAAGCGCCTCGGTGGGGAAAGCTTTCATCGAACAGCGCAGGATTCGCGGCGGCTCTTTTCCCAGGCCCCGGACCAGACCTTCAATATCCCATTCGCCTCCCGTTATCGTCTGTGCCAGACCCTCCTTGCCGTCAATTATATGGGCCGGGCCCTCGTAGCCACGGGAGGCCAGTTCCGCCGCAATTACCCCCGACTGAGTGGCGAGCGGATCGACAGTGTTTTTCATCATGGTCAGATGCCCCGCGGTCACCGCGCCGAACGTGGCTTGCCGGGAGCCCGAAATCCCGATAGCATGCACCATCCGGTCCCTGTCCAGTCCCATAATTTTACCGGCGACGATGGGAGAGACAAAAGCGGTGAGAGTAGCGTGGTGCCACTTGCGCTCACGGATACCCGGGTGAGCTATCTCGCACATGCGCATTTCGAACTCGTAGGCCAGGATGAGGGCGGTAATCAGTTCTTTACCACTGCTGCCCAGCACCTCGGCCGGCGTGAGCGCCGCCGGGATTATATCCGACGGGTGCGAGGGGTCCTCTTCCCAGTAGATATCGTTATAGTCCAGGGCGCGGATCATCAGCGAGTTCAGCAGTGCCGCGTTTGAGCATGGGAACTTGTGGCTGCTGCCGAAAATCGACGCCTCAGCCGTTCCACCGATGGATTTGTAATAGTCGAGATAAATCCGGACGTCTTTTGTATTGCCGCCCCCAAAGGCGCAGCCCACGGAGTCCAGCAGATAGCGCTTTACTTCTTTTACCGCTTCGGGCGGCAGGTCCTCGTACTTCAACCCTACGGCGTACTGCGCAATCCTCCGGGTTATCACGTCAATCTCCGTTCGGGGATGGTGAGGTTATTCCAAAGTAGTTAGATTGCTCCCGCCGGCTTTCGGTCGGGCATAACGGGGAACGGCCTTTGACGACCCGTCGCCCCCGTGTTTAAAGCTTGCGGGCGATTTCCCCGGCGACTTCCAGAGTAGTGTTGGAACCGCCCATATCGTAGGTTTTCACTTTTTTATCCTTAATCGTTTCGGCGATTGCCAGCTCCAGATTGTTGCCCATCTCCGTCTCACCAAGCCAATCAAGCATCAGCCTGGTTGCCAGCAGCGTGGCAATCGGGTTGACCTTGTACATTCCGGTATATTTAGGCGCCGAGCCGTGGGTGGGCTCGAACACGGCGTAGCTCTCTCCGATATTACCGGCTGAGGCAAAGCCAAGGCCGCCCACAAGCTGGGCCGCCAGGTCGGAGAGGATGTCGCCGAACATGTTTTCGGCCACCAGGATATCGTAGTCGAGGGGATTTTTCAGCAGCCACATGGCCTGAGCATCGATATTGGTTTCCCAAAGCGGGATCTCCGGATAGTCCCGGGCCACCGCGCGGGCAGTACGCAGCATCAACCCGCCGGTTTCCCTGATAACGTTGGGCTTGTCCACCACGGTGACGGATTTCCGCTTAAACTTTCTGGCGAATTCGAATGCCCGGCGCACGATGTTGTCGCACATCTGGCGGCTCATGATCCGAGTGGAAAGGGCCAGGTTTTCCAGCCCGTACTTCTCGAACTTTTTCATCTTGGGGTGGTGTTTGTCCAATACCCGGAAAACCTCCTCGGGCAGGGGGTGGAATTCCACGCCGCCGTACATGCCCTCGGTGTTCTCCCTGAAAATAACCAGGTCGATCCCTTCCTTGTAGTTCAGCGGGTTTCCCGGGTAGGCCTTGCATGGCCTGAGGTTGGTGTGCAGGTTGAATTCCTGCCGCAGACGGACGATGGGGCTGGAATAGACGAATCCTCTGCCCTGCAATCCCGGAGACAGTTCCTGGTCAGCCTCGGCTTTGGGTTTGGAGGTGATTGCGCCGAAAAGAGCGCAGTCCGTGTTATTCATCAGTTCGATCGTTCGATCGGGCAACGGGTTACCCTCGTTGATCCAGCACTCCCAACCGATGTCTCCAGCAACATATTGGGCGTCCAGCTTCAGAGCGTCCAACACTATCCGGGCCGCCTCCAGCACCTCTTTGCCGACTCCATCGCCGGGCAGCCAGGCTATTTTATACTTTGGCATCTTATTATTCCCATTGGTTAGATGGGCGTTGAAGTCTAATGACATTCAACGCCCCGCCGGATAACACTTTATTCAACTCACCAGCTCGAAATCGATAAAGTCAGCGTGATGGAAAATGATCGCTTCCGGAGAGCGTTTCTCGGTTGTGGCTTCCTTGCTGTGCATGGCGATCACGTGCAGCACCTCGGGGGGAAGCCCATGCTTGAAAGCCAGACCGACTCCGCTGAACGGATGGCGCAGTTTTTTACCGTAGTCGGATTTAAAGATCGTGCCATCGCTTTTTTTCTCGAACTCCAGCAGTTTTCCCACGTCCGCAAGCAGGGCCCCGGCAATAAGATAATCCCTGTTCACTGGAGTTTTACGTTCTCCGTAGGCTTCGCTGAGAACCTCGTCCACGGCGATGCTCATGCGGCAGCAGGTCCGCACATGCTCAATGAAAAATATTTTCACGTCAGCGGCCAGCAGGGTGAAAGGAATAGAGCGCAGCTCGTCATTGGTCCAGTCCCTGTACGCCATGGCCTCTTCCCAGACATTGATTACCTTACGCCTGAGAGCTTCTTCCCCGATCCGCTCAATTTCCGGCAACAGTTTCAGTACGTTTTCTCCCATGGGAAGCAACCTCCGCTTAAATCATTATTATAAGTCCTCGGGCAGCGGCCGTTGCTCCGGGCCGTCGTATTGATGGTCAACAGGATCGATTCTGCGCATCGGCTGCTGGCAATTCCTTTCCTCCAGGATATGAGCCACCAGCCCGGGAAGCCTGGCTATCATAAAAAAAGCGTTAGCGCATTCCGGATCGAAACCCAGCTCGCAGAGCACCGCGGCGATAGCGCCGTCCACGTTTATCGGCAGTTTTTTTCCGCTCCGGGCCAGGAGTTGCTCCTGAAGGGCCTTTGCGATTGAGATATACATCTCGCCCACTTGATAGCTTTCGGCCAGTTGAAAGAGTTTTGCCGTACGAGGGTCATCGGTATGCAGCCGGTGGCCGAATCCAGGCAGCCGCTTGCCTTGCTCCCTGTATTTTTTCACGATGATCTCAGCCGCTTCCCGCACCGAAGAGGCTCCGCCGTCCTTGATCAAAGCACCGGTTTCATGCAGGATTTTCATGCAGTCCTCGATCGCGCCTCCGTGAAAACGGGAAATCGCCAGAATCCCCGCGGCTACGGCGGCATTGAGAGGAGTTCCCGTGGAGACCGCTGTTCTGGCGGCGAGCGTTGATGGTGGCGTGGCTCCATGATCCACACAAGAGACAAGCACGGCCTCGATCATCTTGCCGTGGTTTCCGCTGGGGAGCTCGCCTTTGAGCAGCAGGCAGACCAGCCCGCCGAAACTCGCCCGGCCCATCAGTTCGTCCAGGCGGTAACCTCTGACCAGCAGGGAATTCGGGGCTACTCCCGTGATTTTTGTTTTCCAGTGAAGATCGCCCATTGGGCCTCCGGATGTTTTATAATGTTTTAATCTCCCGCAGCACCTTCAACGTTACCCGGGGTATCTCGCTGAAATCCTCCACCACTCTGGCGCCGGCATTTCTGAGCCGCTCCACCTTGCCCTCCCAGGTGCCGCTCTCACCCTCGATAATGGCCCCGGCATGGGAAAAGCGAGTGCCTTTCTTCGCCTGACGTCCGCCGATATAGGCGATCAGGGGTTTGGTAACCTCGCCGCTTTCTATCATATCCGCCACGGTCTCTTCCTGAGAAGTGCCGATCTCGCCAAACATTACTATCGCTTTTGTTTCCGGGTCCTGCTCGAAGAGCCGGACTATTTCGGGATGGGGCAGCCCCACAACGGCGTCTCCGCCCACATGTACTATACTGGACAAGCCGATGCCGCTCCTGCAAAGGTAGTAAGCTACCGATGCGGTCATTCCGCCGGAGCGGGAGGTGACGCCCACCGGTCCCGGCTCGAACCACTGGCGCGCCGATTCAGCCCGTCCGCCGATCATACCCAGCGTGGCTTTCCCCGGACTGAGCAGCCCCAGGGTGTTGGGCCCGATAAACGAAGCTCCGTGTTCCTTCGCTTTCTCGGAAATCTCCAGCACGTCGTAGATAGGAACTCTGTCCGGTATCAGCACAAGCAGCCTGATCCCGGCTTCTATCGCCTCCAGGGCCGCGTTTTTCACCAGCGGAGCGGGTACGAAAATAACGCTTATGTCTATCTCCCCGCGCGTTTCCACCGCCTCCTCGACAGTGTCGAAAACCGGAACGCCCAGTACCTCCCGGCCGCCTTTGCCCGGCGTACAGCCCGCCGTCACGCGGGTGCCGTATTCCATCATCAGCCTGGTGCGGTTGCCTCCCTCGCGGCCGGTAATACCCTGGACCAGAACTTTTTTCGTACCGTCAATCAGGATACTCACAGTCTTGCTCCTTGATCCTGCTCCGGTTGCCGGGGCGATTCGTTTTCAGCAAGCCCCGGAATCGGCAGTTCCACGAAGGCTCCCTTGCGGCCCTTGAACCAGCATTCAAGCTCACAGGCCAGGCATTCGGTGCACCCCCCCCGGGCGGCCTTTTCCGCTGGAATGGCCAACACGGGTAAGCCCTCGTTGAGCCGGAGCACACCGCAGTCACAGCTGGCGATACAGATCTTACTTTCGCAGGAAGCGCACCTGTCATGATCAAAGACCACCCGGCCGGTGAGGGTTTTAAATTCACGGGGGACTTTGGCATGCCGCAGTAAATCCCTGGAAGTGTATTCGATTCTTTTTTGA
The DNA here is from genome assembly GCA_024278175.1 of Gemmatimonadales bacterium. Taxonomy (GTDB): domain Bacteria; phylum Gemmatimonadota; class Glassbacteria; order GWA2-58-10; family GWA2-58-10; genus JAJRTS01. The sequence goes on from JAJRTS010000044.1 coordinate 14,211, forward strand.
TTTTTCGATTTGCGGGCAGCCTTGCCGATCAGTTCATCCAGCCGTTTGGCGCAGAAGGCGGCCGGGTCGTCTTTTTTATAGCCCTCCACTGCCCCGGGCAGGTCCTCTGTGTAGCGGGTGAGCAGGCCCACGGCCTCGTCTTCCATGTTGCCGCCCAGACGAACGACCGCCGGGACGCCGAGGGCTTCTTCACGGAAAGCCTTCACCAGGCCCCGGGCGGAATTCACCTGTTCCTGGCTGGCCACGCCGGAGCCGCTGCCGAAATAACCGTCGATACCGCCCTGGGAGAGGATAATCTTCGCCGCGCGATATACCTTGGATGCCGGAGGGTTGCCCGAAGTGTCCGTGAAGTTGGCGATCCTGTATCCCTGCCGCTGGATCGCGTCCATCGACATCATCGACCCACCGCCGCCCGCACCGTGAAAGCCGACATATTTTTCGCCTTTACGGAAGCATTTTTCCAACTGGATGAAATAAAATGTTCCGCGGTAGTCGTTTTTTTCCAGATCGTAGGCGATTTTTTCAAGCTCGGTGGGTGGGTGATCAAACTCACGGGCAATATCGATTCCCAGTTCAGGATGCCGGAAAACAGCATAGTCATCTATCGTGATCCTGCAGTCGGCGGCCAGGAATTGACCCTCGGTGGTTTCAAGGATCGGGTTTATTTCGGCGGAGCGTGCCTCGCAACGGCGAGCTGTTTTCCACAGCTTAACCAGAATATCGGCCAGGGAGCGCTGAGCGGCTCCACTGATGCCTGTCTTTCTGATCATGTTTCCGGCGTGGTATTCCCTGAATCCATCGCTTAGTTTGACAGACGTACGCGCCAGCGAGCCGGGGTATTTAACGGCGATCTCCTCGATACCCGTACCGCCTTTGGCGGAGAAGATTATTTCCGGCCGCTGCCGGGTATCGCTGATAATGATCCCGGCGTAGTATTCCCCGGCCACTGCAAGCCGTTTTTCCACCAGCAGGCACTCTACGGGGAAGTTGTTTACCATCCGGCCCAGCAGCGCTCCGGCTTTTTCGTAAGCCTCGGCTGGAGACTGGGCAAACCGGATCAGTCCTTTGGCAAAGCGGCCCGTCACCCAGACCTGGGCTTTAAGCACAACAGGCGCGCCGATTCGCTCGGCAATCCGGCGAGCTTCCTCCGCGCAAAAAGCCGGGCCTCCCTCGGGAACGGCAATCCCATTTTCCCTCAATAATGCCTTGCCCTGATATTCATTTATTCGAGCCAAGGACGCTTCCCCTCAATACCTGTTGATAACGCAAGTACCATCGCTCATTGTCCGCCAAAGCCAGGCAGGGCGGTTTCATATTTGTGAACAGCCATGACAAAACTTGTTCTTACGTTTCTGATACCCGCTGTTGTGGTAAGCTTTTCGTGGAGGAAAACACTGTACTCTTCCATATCGGAGACAACCACCTTCAGGAGGTAGTCGAATTCTCCGGCGATGCTATAGCACTCTAAAACCTCGGGGAGTTTTTTTATCTGGGCGTGGAATTTTTTTAGAACCGCATCGGTATACCAGTCGATCGTAACCAGCACAAAAGCTGCGGTATTCCTTTTTACAGCATTACCGTCAACCAGCGCCACATACTTTATTATCGTCCCGTTGCGTTCAAGTTTCTTGACTCGCTCGAGGGTGGAAGACGGCGCCAGCCCGAGTTTTTTCGCCAGTTGTGCATTGGTAATTCTGCCGTCATTCTGAAGGATCTCCAATATTTTTCGGTCGGTTTTGTCAATTTTTTCCATCGCTGTGTCCTTTGCGGAGAATTTTTGTGTATCAGTGTTTTGAGACTTGTCAATAGCAGCCACAGGCAAAATCACGGCTTATCAATAATATAAAGCTTTCTGAATATAAAAAAACAAGTTTCCCCTTCGCTTTGTCCGCTTTTTACCCGCTTAATTCCTTACAGAATCAAAACTAAGTCCTCAGCCATCCCGGGGTTTGTCGCCGTTGCGAGGCGGCCCTCGCACTTCTCCGTTCTCCGGCAGGAAAAGCCTGTAAAAACTCCGCGATCTCACTCTCCCCGGATACTGCTGAAGGGATTTCCGGACAGGGCCCTTTTATCAATCACTGTCGTCAACAAGTGCTTGAATTTCCTAATCTGCGCCGGCAATTTCCTGGCCGGGTCATCGTGACCTCCGAGGCTGAGTGAACTTTTAACGGTTACTCCCTATTCCCCGGTAATTGCGATGCCCCGTTTCAGCTTATGATCACCACGCTTTGCAGTATTGCAGAAATTTAAGGACATAACGGGTATATGGCAATAAAAACAAAAAATAGTATAATATTCTTTACTTAACGCTAATAGCAATTTATAATACGTTAAAAGGCGGCTATATACGAATAATAATTTTGAGGCGCTCCCGCCGGAATAGGGTATCGGAAAGTCAATATATCAGCTTATTGCACCGTTCATTTTTTCCTGGAAGGTAATTAATGAAAACATTGCTGAATGCTTTCGGGATCGAGGATATCAATCCGGGGGCCTGCACGGGGCCGGATCGCTGGCGGTCGGGGAAAGGAAACGTACTGGAGGCGTATTCTCCGATTGACGGTTCCCGCATGGCCGCGGTGGAGCAGGCCGACTCCCCGACCTGCAAAACGGTTATTGCAAAAGCGCAGGATGCTTTTTTAAAGTGGCTGGAGGTGCCTGCGCCGGGAAGAGGAGAGATAATCCGCCGGCTCGGTCTGAAACTGCGGGACTACAAAGAACCTCTGGGCCGCCTGGTCAGTATGGAAACCGGTAAGATACTGGCCGAGGGTTTAGGCGAAGTTCAGGAAATGATAGATATCTGTGATTTCGCCACAGGCCTCTCCCGCCAGCTATACGGACTTACCATGCACTCGGAAAGACCGCGCCACAGGATGTACGAGCAGTATCATCCCCTGGGAGCGATCGGGGTGATTACCGCTTTCAATTTTCCCGTAGCCGTCTGGGCGTGGAACGCAGCTATCGCGGCGGTCTGCGGCGACAGCATCGTATGGAAACCCTCCTCCAAGACACCCCTGACCGCTCTGGCTGTACAGTCGATCTGTAACGAGTTAACCGCTGAAAACAAAGAGCTGGTCCCGGAAGGGCTGTTCTCTCTGGTAGTCGGTCCCGGCTCCTGTGTGGGGGAGACGATGATCCACGACAGGAGGCTGCCTCTCATTTCGGCTACGGGCTCGTGCCGGATGGGACGGAAAATTGCCGCGGCCTGCGCCGGGAGACTTGCCCGCAGTCTGCTCGAGCTGGGCGGCAACAACGCTGTGCTGGTAATGGATGACGCCGATCTGAAACTCGCGGTTCCAGCCATTTTATTCGGGGCCGTGGGGACCGCGGGACAGAGATGTACCAGCACAAGAAGGCTGATTGTGCAGAAGGGTATCAGCGCCGAACTGCTGGGCCGGCTGGTGGACGCCTATCGGCAGGTCAGGATCGGAAACCCGCTGGATGAGGGAGTGCTGCTGGGCCCGGTTATCGATAAAAGCGCCCGGCGGGAGTATCTCGACGCCGTGAAGCAGGCGAAAAAACTGGGGGGAGAAATACTCTGCGGCGGCCGGACGCATCAGGTGAAAGGGCTGGAAGGCGGCTGTTACGTACAGCCCACGATTATCAGGGCCGGAAAAGAATGGCCCCTGCTCCGGGAGGAGATTTTCGTACCCATCCTTTTCGTGGTGGAGGTGGAAGGCCTGGAGGAAGCGATCGAGGTTAATAACGATGTGCCCCAGGGACTGTCCTCGTCGATATTCACCGACAGTATGCGCAACATGGAACTTTTCCTCTCCGCAGCCGGGTCCGACTGCGGTATCGCCAACGTTAACATCGGCACGTCGGGAGCGGAAATAGGTGGAGCTTTCGGCGGCGAGAAGGAGACCGGCGGGGGACGAGAGTCGGGATCGGACGCCTGGAAAGTATACATGCGCAGGCAGACGAATACGATCAACTGGTCGGCTGAGCTTCCCCTGGCTCAGGGGATCAGGTTCGGCCCGCAGGAATAAGGATCTGAAAGGCTGCATGGCGCTCTTAAATGTTGATAACACATAAAGAAAAGGGCCTGAATATAATGGAAACCATCACTTTCCCCTCAATCCTGACCGCACTGCCCGGACCCCGTTCCGCTGCAATAATAGAGACTGACAGGGGGTATATCTCACCGTCTTATACCAGAGACTTTCCGATGGTTGTGGAGAGCGGAAACGGGATGTTGATCACGGACGTGGACGGTAACGTGTTTCTCGATTTCTGCTGCGGTATCGCTGTCTGTTCCACGGGCCACTGCCATCCTGAAGTCGTGCAGGCTGTCAGGAGTCAGGCCGGGAAGCTGATGCATATGTCCGGGACGGATTTCTATTACCGGGTGCAGACCGATCTGGCGAAAAAACTAACTGAAATAACACCGGGTAACTTCCCGAAAAAAGTATTTTTTACCAATTCCGGCACCGAGGCTGTCGAAGCGGCAATGAAGCTGGCGCGCTATCATACCGGCCGTACCCGGTTTATTGCCTACTACGGAGCGTTCCACGGACGCACCATGGGAGCCGTGTCCCTGACCGGCAGCAAGGTTGTGCAGAAGAAAGGGTTCGGTCCTTTTGTCCCCGGTGTTACTCATATTCCTTATCCCGATCCGTACCACTCCGACAGCCCCGACCTCTCGCAGGAGTGCCTGAATTTTATGGAAAAAAATGTTTTCGAGAAAACGGTTTCGCCCGATGAGGTGGCCGCGATCTTCATCGAGCCGATCCAGGGAGAGGGGGGCTACATTGTGCCGCCCGGGGATTACCTGGACGGAGTGCAGAAATTAGCCCGGAAGCACGGCATACTGCTGGTCGCCGATGAGATTCAGTCCGGCATGGGACGAACCGGTAAAATGTTTGCCAGCGAGCACTTCGACCTGGAGCCGGATATTATCTGCCTGGCCAAGGGTATTGCCTCGGGTATGCCGCTGGGCGCTATCGTGGCCAGGTCTGAAGTGATGAACTGGCCCTACGGCTCACACGCTTCCACCTTTGGCGGCAACCCTGTGGCATGCGCCGCGGCCCTGAAAACAATCGGGCTTCTGGAAAACAGCCTGGTGGAGAACGCGGCCAGGATGGGCGAGTACCTTCAGTGGCAGCTGAAAAAACTTCAGGAAAAATACTCTTTTATCGGAGACGTGCGCGGCAAGGGCCTGATGGTGGGGATGGAGATCGTTAAGGATAAAAGCTCCAGAGAAAAAGACCCCGAGCTTAGAAACCGGATAGTGGAAAAGGCATTTTACAAGGGCCTGATAATCCTCGGCTGCGGCGCTAACACGGTGAGGTTCGCGCCGGCGCTGATAGTGGAAAAGGAGCATATCGACAGTTGTTTGGAGATTCTGGACGAGGTCTGCCTGGGGCTAGGCGGGTAAGCAGGTTTTTGAAAGCAGGAGATACTGCACGGCAAAATGCGCTGACTTTAAAGGGGCGTTGAAATAAAAACGTTCAACGCCCTTAAATTAATAATTTCGCTCGGTTGGTTGTCAAGGGCTCGCCAAGCCGTTCCTTTTTATAATGTTGCTATTTGTAAGCAGTTGCGTTGCTCATGCCAGGTTTTGGCCAGGATAACGGGGAACGGCCCTTGACAACCTCTATGCCCATGTTTTCGTTATTTTTCAACTCGCTTCCAGCGGCAGCCGAATGGTGAAAGTGGTACCCTTGCCTACTTCACTTTCCACATCGATCCTGCCTTTATGCTTCTTGATTATTCCATATGAAATCGACAACCCCAACCCTGTCCCTTTGCCCGCCGCCTTGGTCGTGAAAAATGGGTCGAAGAGTTTGGAGAGGACCTCTTTCGGGATTCCTTCGCCAGTGTCGGAGATGCGGATAATTATTTCCGTATCCGTAGCCTCTGTTTCCACTGTGATCTCTCCCTTTTGGGGAATCGCCTGGGCGGCATTGACCAGTAGATTCATGAATACCTGGTTGAGTTGGCCCGGATAACAGCGGATCAGGGGAAGCGGATTAAGTTTTTTGTGCACCTGGGTTTTATATTTAAGCTCGTTCCAGACGACTTTAAGAGTTGCTTCAATACCTTCATTGATATCCGCCTCTTTCGATTCAGCTTCATCGACCCTGGCGAAACTCTTAAGGTTCTGGACAATCTCCTTTACGCGTTGAGTCCCCTGGCTGGACTCTTCCAGCAAGGAATCGATATCTTCCAGGATGAAAGAGAGATCATCACTCTGAATAATCTCCTCGATCCGGGCCAGGATTTCCTGAACTTCTTTGTCCCTGTGGTCTTTGCCACTCTGTAAAGTTGAATTCAAGGTCTCGTAGCGGGTCAGGAGCTTTTTAAAAGTCCCTACATATTCCGCCAGAGTGCCGAGGTTGCTATTAACAAAGCCCACAGGGTTATTTATCTCATGAGCGATACCGGCAGCGATCTGGCCCAGACCGGCCATTTTCTCCGACTGGATCAGGATGGCCTGTTTTTCCTTGAGTTGCCGATGCATCTCTTCAAGGGTCCTGTTGCTTTTTAACAGCGCCTCCTCTGCCCGTTTGCGCTTGGATATGTCACTAATAATACCGGTAAAGAAAACGGCGTCTCTTATTTCCCAGCTTGAGAGGGATAGTGTTACCGGAAATTCAACGCCGTCTTTTTTCAAACCGACTACCTCGAGCGCGCTGCCAACTATTTTCGGTTTTTTTGTCGAAGTGAATTTTTTTATTCCCTGACTATGGGCCTGGCGGAAGCGTTCGGGCATTATCATCACAATATCCTGCCCCATCGCTTCAGCGGCCGAATAACCAAACATCTTATGCGCTGCAGCATTCCAGAAAATTATTTTACTGTTACTGTCTAAAGAGATAATCGCCTCGTTTGCCGTGTTTACTACGGAACTGAACCGTTTTTCACTCTCCCGCAATTCCTTGCTGGCCCCGGCAGTCTGGATCACCTGTACCGCAGTATTGCTCAGCGTTTCCAACATGGCATCATCGGCGGGAGAAATGGGGTGCCTGGCAAAAAGTGCCAGCACACCGATAGTATTTCCGCCGGTTGGACACAGTTGATAGCCCGCGAAAGAGACCAGCCCCAATTTTTTCGCCCACTCATGGTTTTGTACGCGTGGATCGCGAGTTACATCGTTGGTCACAATTTTGCGTTCTTGATCTGTCGCAAGCCGCCCGATTTTATAGTAGCCAAAAGGTACGCGCCGGTGAACTTTCCCGTCTGTGTGCGTGTAACGTCCGGAACTGGCCAGAAGATGCAGACAATGTTCCCGGTGCCGGCACACATCCGGGCCTTCGGTTGCAGTAGCGTGAATACAGCCGGACTCGCAAAGGTCTCCCGGCCGGATGACCCAGATGCGGCAGAAATCAGCGTCGAACGCCTTGACCGCACCATCCGTGATTCGCTTTAGTTGTTGCTTCAGAGGCCCCTGGCCGAGCAGGTCCTGTTGCAGTAAGTTCAGATATTTCTGGCGTGCCAGTGTTTGCTCTCTTTGCTTTTCCGCTCGCTGCAGCTTAATAAATGTGATGGCGGCAACTATTATGAGACAAATACCGATGATAATTCCGATAACCTGGTAGATCAGCATTTTCCTGAGCTTAGCCTCGGAGTGCTCTTGCAGCATAATAACGGCTTTATTCAGTTCCTCGACGAGAGGCTTGTTTTCCTGCATGATAAAATTCAGGTGCAACTCCGAGACGTCTTGATTCTCCAGAACGGCCTCAAAATGGCTGGAAAATTCCTCCCAGAGCTTAATAACCCGGCCAAGCTGGGTGTAGGCCGGTTCCGGGGCTACGGGGCATTCCCTGTATTGAGTGTTTTTCAAATCAAGAGACAGAGGCACCGGTCCCGAGTTTTTCAAACTTAAGATGGTTATATTGAAAATTTTCATCGTGTTGCGAATTTCTTCAGCCAACTCCGGCATCTCGCGCCCGGTTCTCTTTCTCTGGATTTGATAGTAGAAAAGGTCCTTGGTCATTTTCTGAGCCAGCATCCTCTGCCTGCCGGCCAGGTTTATCACCAGTCCGTCACTTTCCTGCTGTGTTGTCGACCACCAGGTCAGGAAAGCCATCAGGAAAATAATAACGCATAGCCCCGAAAAAATTATGTTCAATTTGTGCCTTGCATGCATTTTGCCCCCACGTTCATAAGATGGGTGGCCGTACTCCGGAGGTTTTTTCACTTCTCTTCCATTTTAGCAAACGAGCTTTTTAATCGAAAGCAATTCCTCGCAGCCTGCCGCGAGGTTAAATCGGGTAGATGACAGAGCATATACTCCAGAGGCGCAACAAGAATTTGCTTATTGTATCATAAGATGGTATGCCCTGTAAAGGGCCGTTGGCAAGTATTTACGGCAGCCGTTGAGCGGACATTGCAGGAGACGCGCGTAGGCATTTTTGAGAGATGCGAGATACATTTTGTTGGATCAGGCCCGGATGAGAATCACGTACATTTTTTAGTCCGGAAGTATTTCCGGTAAAAAATCCCTGCAGCGATTAATTTTGAACGAAGCATCGGTGATCAAGTGCAATGACTAAACGGAGCACCTTGATTTTTCGCGTTCACTGTCCGACTTGTCCTGACGGGCCGCGCTAAAAAGGGATTAAATGTTCTGCGAAAAGCAATCTGAAAACAGCTCCACTTTCATGCCGGAAATATATTCGATAACGACGGCGGAGTTTATCGGTTAAATTGCTATGGGAAATCGAATTGGCGCTGAAGCTTCATGCGATTCTCAAATGAAACATGTCAAAAAATTGTTGTAAATCTAGTCCAGTATATGTAGTTTATAGGTTCTAAATTATTCTGTTAGCAATTTCAAATTGGGCTTGGCAAGCTTAGGCGGCATCACGGGCGCTGCGGCAATCTTTATCGCGCAACTGGTCCGGCAAATTCAGAAATCCCTGGAGCGTCTCTCACATGAAAGTTTCAACTGTAAGCTCTCAACGGCAAATCGAGCGGAGAGCTGTTTTTTTGGTCAGTGGGGGCGCCCGGGGCATTACCGCCCAATGCGTGATAAGATTAGCCGGGCAGTACCGGTGTGGTTTTATCCTGTTAGGCCGTACCTCTGTTGCGGAACCGGAACCGGAGTGGGCCGCCGGCTGTGGTACCGAGGCTGAATTAAAAAAGCGGATGGTTAGCTTCTGTCGCAAGGAAGGCAGGGCGCTCCAGCCGCGTGAGATTCAAAAAGACTGCCGCCGGATTCTTGCCCGCAGAGAAGTTGAACATACACTCCAGGCGATCCGGCAGGCGGGGGGAAGGGCCGTATATGCCTGTGCTGATGTCACGAATGGGAAAGAGCTGAAGGCGGAGCTGGCAAATGCTGTCCGGCAGATGGGTTCTGTCACCGGTCTTATCCATGGAGCGGGCGTTCTGGCCGACAAGCGGATTGAAGCCAAAACCGATGAGGATTTTGAACTGGTCTATGGCGCTAAAATTACGGGTTTGCAGAACCTCCTGTCCTGTGTCGCCCCGGATCAATTACAGCATTTAATTCTGTTCTCTTCGGTTGCCGCGTTTTTCGGCAACCCCGGACAGACCGACTATTCACTGGCCAATGAAATCCTGAATAAAACCGCCCATTTGATAGGGCGCCTTCACCCATCCTGCCGGGTACTTGCCCTCAACTGGGGGCCCTGGGATGGTGGAATGGTTACGCCCGAGCTCAAACATTTCTTCGAGGACAGGCAAATCCCATTGATTCCGGTCCCCGCCGGCACGCAGGTACTGATCGACGCTCTGGAAAACGATGGTTCCGTACAGTCGGTCATCGGCAGCAGTCTTCCGGTTGTCGAGGCCGCCCGCGATACCACTCTACGCAAACATCGCATTCAACGGACGCTGAGCCTCGAGGAAAACCCCTTCTTGCTCGATCATGTTATCGGGGGGGCGCCCGTATTGCCGACAACTTGCGCCATTTCCTGGATCATTCATTCCTGCGAGAGTTGTTATCCGGGGTTCAGTTTCTTTGCCAGCCGGGATTTCAGGATCCTCAAGGGGATCGTATTCGACCGGACTTTTGCCGGCTCTTATAACCTGGACCTGGTGGAAACAGCAGCACCCGATCCGGACGAAATAGTTATTGAAGCCCGGATAACCAGTTCCGCTCCCGGCGGCAAAACCCGCTATCATTACAGCACCACATTAGTCCTTAAGCGCCACCTTCCGGCTCCTCCGGTCCGCGCTTTCAACCGGTTGGCTTACCCGGATTCATCGCCCGATATGCCGTTCTACCGGGACGGCACTCTGTTCCATGGCCCCTCGTTTCAGGGCATTCGACAAGTACTGGAACTGACACCGGAAAGACTGGTGTTGGAATGCGAAGTCGACAAAATTGACGAACGCCGGCAGGGGCAGTTTCAGCTACGGACGTTCAACCCGTTTTCAGCAGACATTGCATTTCAAAGTATGCTCATCTGGGTTCGGCAAACTTACGGAGCCGGCAGCTTGCCCTTGGCTTGCAAGGCAGGCGAACAGTACGAAACCGTTCCATTTGAAAAACCATTCTACATTACGCTGGAAGTCGTTACCGCCACCGAAAACCGACTGGTCGCCGATATTGCAACTCACGATGAGACCGGGCGGGTTTATAATTCCATTTCCGGCGGTGAAGTGGCAATCGATAAACACTTGATTGAGCTCTTCAAACAGAACAGGTTCCGCAATGAAACCGCATCCGCCAGATAATAATACCGACACCGCCGATTCCCCGGACAGGGCTTTGTCCGCGGTGGCGGCGCTGGAAAATAATATCGCCCGGTTCAGTGCCTTTCATGCTGAAACTTTGCGCGTGCATGCTCTTTACCTGCAGGACAATCTGGATTTTACCAGGCGCTTGCTTCAACACACGCAGAGCAGCCTCAACCGCGCGCCAGCTCAGTTATATGATACTATTGCGGAACCACGGGTGCCCGATCAGGTGTCTTGTCACGCGGTTCGCCTCAAAGCCTTGCCTCAACCCGACCGGCTGAAGCTTGCTTTTACACGCGAGCACGTCTGTCTGGTCACGGATGATGGGACAGGCACTACCACCGAGGTTGCGGCCGCGCTGAATAAACTGGGATGCAGGGTAATGGTTTTGTCTTTTCCAACGACGATAGTAGCCGAGCGAGCCCCCTTGCCCAGGGGAACGCCGCGAATCGCTCTGGAAAACATGGACGGCGAGCATCTGCGAGAGCAGTTGGCCACCTGCACGCAGGCCCCTGTCGGTGGTCTGATTCATCTTCATCCGGCTTTTTCAATCGAGAGGAACGACAATCTCTTATTTAACGAAAACGAAAAAGCCATCATTAAGCATGTCTTTTTTATGGCCGGGCATCTTCAGCCGCCGCTCAACGGATCGAGGCAATCGGGACGCAATTTTTTTCTCACCGTCACTCGGATGGATGGCCGATTGGGCTTAGGTGATGCGGCGAATTTCAGCCCGCTTGGCGGCGGACTGGCCGGTCTGGTTAAAAGCCTGAGGCATGAGTGGAGCCGGGTCTTTTGCCGGGCGCTGGACATCAGTCCTCAACTCGATCCTGAAACGGTTGTCCGGCATCTGATGGATGAACTGCAGGACCCCGATTTGCTGATCCCGGAAGTCGGCTGGGATGCGGACGGACGCTATACGATTGTTTGCGAATCCATAGGTTAGCAGCGTGTAAAAAAACACGTTTCTAATCGCCACAGGGATGTAGCGGTGAAAAATGCCACGAAAGGCATTTTTCAACACATTTTCAGAGATTTGTAGTCCCATGACACAGCAAACATATTCTTCGATACCCGATGCAATCCGTGCAATGGCTGCCGGGTTTTCCGGCCGCGCGGCCCTGCAAATCGTCCGGCAAGGCGAACTTCAGTCCTATACCTACCCCGAGGTAATTACCCATTTTGAACGGGCTGCCACGCGGCTGAAAAACGCGGGGATCGGTAAAGGGGATCGCATCGTTCTGCTTGCGGAGAACATGCCCGAATGGCCGATTGCCGCTCTGGCGGCCTTGTCAGTGGGAGCAACGGTGGTCCCCCTGGATTCACTATTGACTCCAGGGGATATCCGCTCATTGATCGAACGGGCTGATGTCCGGGGCCTGATGCTATCTGCGGCTCAGTTAAAAGCACTGGGACCCGACCTTCCATCCGGCTTGCCGGTATTCAATATCGAAGACGGCTTGCGGGCATTTGAGGGACATCCGCACGGACCCGGCCCCGCGTTGCCGCCGACTCCCGATCCGGATGCCGGGGTCGCCCTGCTGCTGTTTACCTCCGGAACCACGGGCGAAAACAAGGGAGTGCTGCTTGACCACGCAGCACTGCTGCACACCGCCCGGACCGTTGCCGATGCCGTCGAACCGGAGGAAAATGAAATTCCCCAGGTCCTCGGCGTGCTTCCGCTCCATCATGTTTCAGGGTTTATGGTCGTCTTTCTGGGTGTCTTTTTGGCTGGGGGGACAGTGACCTTCGTGGAATCCATGAGCGCGGAGGCTATCGTCAATGCAATGCGGAAGACTAAAACTACCGTGCTGCCGGGGGTGCCCCGGTTGTTCGAGTTGTTGTATGGTAAAATCAGCCTTAAAGTGGCCGAAAAAGGAAAGCTCGCCGGTGTGTTGTTTGACGCGCTTGGCGCTCTGTGCGCCGGCGTTAAACGCTTCACGCCCTGGAATCCCGGGCCATTTCTTTTCCGGTCGGTACACAAGGCGTTCGGCGGGTCGCTGAAAGCTTGTTGCAGCGGAGCGGCCCCCCTGCCCGTATCGGTACGGCAAGGTCTGGAAAGGCTGGGGTTTATCGTAGCCGAGGCCTATGGGCTCACCGAAACATCGGGAGCCGCTACGGTGAATTCGTTCAGCCGGCGACGTCCGGGCACGGTGGGCCAGCCGGTTGCCGAGACCCGGATTCGCATTGCCAATCCGCTTCCGTCCACGGGGGAGGGAGAAGTCTGTATCCGCGGTCCGATCCTGATGAGGGGGTATTTCCGCGATGAACAGGCAACTGGCGAGGCCATTCGTGACGGGTGGCTCTACACCGGCGACCTGGGCCGGATCGATCACGATGGATATTTGACTATTACCGGACGTCTGAAAGACCTGATTGTAACCTCGGCCGGGAAAAACGTTTCGCCCCAGCAGGTGGAAGAACGATATCACGGCCTGCCGGGAGTAAAAGAACTGGCTGTATTCGGGATGCCGGCAAAGGAGGGTTTCGGCGAGGACGTTCACGCCGCGGTTGTTGTCGATCTGGAAGCCGGTGGTGATACCCGCAACCTTCAGCAACGGGTGGAAGCGGAAATCCAGAACCTGGCGCCTGAGATCCCCTCGCACATGCGCATCCAGCGCCTGCACGTGCTTTCGGAACTGCCCAAGACCACAACTCTCAAGGTCAGACGCGCGGAGCTGAAACAGATGGTCTCCGCAACAGCCGAAATGGCGGACACACGTCAAGTTGTCGCAAACACGCAGTACGACGAATTGACCCGCAAAGTGCTGGCGGCGGTCAAAGAGACGCTTCGCGACAGCAGCGCAATGCCTGCGTTGACAACCGGGACGACCCTTCAGTTCGAACTCGGGATCGATTCAATCGGACTGATCGATCTGACCGCCCGCCTGGAGAGTACTTTTGGAGTCAGCCTTGACGAACATCGACTACAGGCATTGTATTCAATAAGCGATCTGGTCGATGCCGTTAAGGCCGCATCGAAGCAGAGAACCGTGTCCGGCTACGAGCCTGAAGCCGAAAGCCTTTCAGCCGGACACCCCGGGCCAGTTCCTCCTCCCCGCGGTGTGCTCAGCCGGTTGTTTTTTGCCGCGGTGAGCGTGGCCATGCGTGGTCTGTGGAAGATCGAGGTCAGCGGACAGGAGCACGTCCCCGGGCAGGGCGCCAGTATTATCTGCCCTAACCACGAATCCTATCTGGATACCCTGGTGGTCAGTTCATGTTTAAAACCTGCCCAGAAGCGTAACTGGTGTTCTTTTGCCAAACGTGAACTATTCGAGCATTTTCCAACGAATCTGATGGTTCGGCTCGGTTGCGCCATTCCCACCGACCGGGACCGTAATATCTGGCCTGCCCTGCGCGCGGCTGTCGAGGTGTTGCGCCAGGGGCGGACCCTGATCATTCACCCCGAAGGCACACGGACGAGGACAGGCGAACTCGGCCCGTTCAAGACCGGAGCCGCCAGACTGGCTCTTGCCACGGGGACGCCGCTCGTCCCGGTTCGGATCCTCGGCGCTCGTGACGTCTATCCTGTCTATCGCAGCCTGCCCCGTCTTTTTGACTGGCGTAACTGGCGGCGACATTCGCTGAAAATAATCTTCGGCCCTGCTATCGAGCCAGTTGATGCGGCCCGGGCCGAAGAGAGGCAACTTACTGAACGCCTGCGCCAGGCAGTGGTGGCTCTTGACAACTGAACACATGGAAAATATCGCAATCGTCGGCGTCTCGTGTCTCATGCCGGGAGCCGAGACTCCGGACCAGTTCTGGGATAATCTGATTGAGGGCCGGGACCTCAGGTCACCGGTTACCGCCGGGGAAATGGGTGTAAACCCGGATGTATTTTACTCACCCGACAAGGGACAGGCAGACAAGTTCTATTGCATGAAAGGGGCTTTTGTCCGGGGATTCGATTTCGATCCCGGTGGATACGGCATCCGGCCGGAATATCTGGAGGATCTGGACGACGTGTTCAAATGGGCCCTCTACGTCTCCAGAGAAGCCCTGAAAGACAGCGGGCATCTGGACCAGCCCGCGGCGGACCTGTCGCGCTGCGGCCTTGTTATGGGAAACCTCTCTTTCCCCACCAGGCGCACTCGCCGGTACTTCAACGCTCTCTACCGGCAGGTTTTAACGCCAGCGCTGCGCAGGCTGCTAAACGACGATAGTTTTGAACTCGACACCCTGTCCGGCGAGGGCGGTGCTGCCCACAATACCCTTATATCGGGTTACCCGGCGGCTGTGGTAACACAAGCCCTTGCCCTCGGGGGAGCGACTTTCGCCATCGATGCGGCTTGCGCCTCTTCGCTCTATGCCGTCGATCTGGCCATCCGGTACCTTCGCTCGCACGAGGCCGATCTGATGCTGGCCGGTGCCGTGAGTTGCGCCGATCCGCTCTTCATCCACCAGGGTTTCTCCATCTTCCAGGCCTATCCGGAAAACGGCCGGAGCCAGCCGCTGGACCGCTCTTCAGGAGGCCTTATTGCGGCCGAAGGCGCCGGGATGTTCGTCCTGAAGCGCCATGGCGACGCCCTGCGCGACGGAGATCGAATCCATGCGGTAATTCGCGGTGTGGGGCTTTCCAACGACGGCAAGGGCAAGTCGGTGCTGAATCCCAATAAACAGGGTCAGGTTACCGCTTTTGAGCGTGCTTATAATGATGCGGCAATCGATCCCGGTGAGATTGATTATGTGGAATGCCACGCCACCGGTACTCCGGTAGGCGACCCCATCGAGCTCGATGCGATGGCCAGCTTCTGGAACCGGCGGAACCTGCCGCGGATCGGCTCGATCAAATCCAACCTGGGCCATATGCTGCCGGCGGCCGGCATGGGAAGCATGCTCAAGGCCATCCTGAGTATGGAGCGCGGTCAAATCCCCCCCACGATTCAGGTTACGGACCCACAGAAATCCAGCGATGGGGCTTTCGGCCCCGATCACATCGTAACCACCGCCACCGCCTGGCCCGACCGGGGAGGCTTCCGGCGCGCGGGTGTGAGCGCGTTCGGGTTTGGCGGGACTAATGCCCACATTATCCTCGAACGGGAAATCGCACCACAAAGCACGTCTTCCAAGGCGACCCCCACCCCCAGGTCCGGGATCCGGCAACCGGTGGCCATCGTGGGGATGGAGACCGTTTTCGGCGGCTGTAAAAACCTGGACGCTTTCACCCGGACGATCTACCGGGGTCTCCGGCACACCACGGCGCTGCCCGCCCGGCGCTGGCAGGGAATGGAAACCTGTAACAGCGTTCTGGAGAATTTCGGGCTGGACGGCGCCCCCGCAGGTGCATATATCAGTGATCTCGATATTGATTTTCTCAGTATCAAAAACCCGCCCAATGCCACCGATCAACTGATTCCCCAGCAATTGCTGATGATCGACGTGGCCGACCGCGCCCTGAAAGACGCAGGGCTCGGCCCCGGCGGCAGGGTCGGGGTAATTGTGGCGATGAGCGCTGAACTGGCCATCCATTCCTGCCTGGGCCGTTTTGATCTCAGTTGGCAGATCCGCGACGGGCTGGCAAAATCGGGGATCGATCTGAGCCCGGAACAGATTACCGAATTGGAAGCTATCGTAAAAGACAGCCTTTACACAGTGGCCCAGGCAAATCAGTACACCAGTTTTATCGGTAATGTCATGGCAGGCAGGATTGCCGCGTTATGGGATTTCTCCGGACCTGCTTTTACCATCTCCGCCGAGGAAAATTCAGTTCCCAGGGCGTTGGAAGTCGCCCGCATGATGCTCAGCAGCGGCGAGGTCGACGCCGTGGTCGTGGGAGCGGTGGACCTGGCCGGAAGCGCCGAAAACGTGCTCGTTCGCCATCGGCTCTCGCCGGTAAACCAGGGCGGACACACGCCGGGCAACGACCGGGACGTGGCGGGCTGGACTGTGGGCGAAGGCGCGGGGGCGGTGGTCTTAAAGCTCCTCGACCGCGCCGGGGATGACCGGATTTATGCCACCCTGGACGCGGTGAGCCTTGCCGGGGAAAGGCCCGGGCAGCAAGCGGGCACGCTGCCCGGCGCACCTTCGGGCGCAGCAGTGCTGAAAGCCTGCGGGCACGCGTTTGAGGGTGCAGAGATAGCGCCGGTGGATGTCGGGTATCTGGAAGTTGCCGGCAGTGGCGTCAGCGAAGAGGACGCCGCCGAGATGGAGGGGCTCCTGCAAGCTTATCAAGCGGAGGGTTCGCTGCTGAATTGTGCCCTGGGCAGCGTAAAGGCCAATATCGGCCACACCTTCAATGCCTCGGGCATGGCCGGTCTGATTAAGGCGGCACTCTGCCTGTATTACCGGTTTTTACCGGGTACGCCTGGTTGGTCACCCCCCGGGCAGGCCCCCCGCTGGCGGGACAGCCTGTTTTTCGTTCCCGGCGAATCCCGGTTCTGGTTTACCGATGCGGACAGCGGGGTGCGAAAAGCGGCTGTCAACGTGCTGGGCAAGGACGGCAACAGCGCGCATATTATTTTATCCGGGCTGGCAAACTGCCACTGCCCGGATACCGTTCACGCATTGAGGCCGGATATATTCCTTTTCCCGATCCCGGCTGAAACGGAGCGGACGCTTCTCAGTGGGCTCGAACAACTGGAAAAAGCTTGTGATGGCGATGACCTTGAGCGGGTTTCCGGGAGCTGTTTCCAATCTTTTCGTAAACGTTCCGAGGCTCCTTTCGTCCTGGCGCTGGTGGCGGGGTCGGTTGACGAGCTGCGCAGTGAAATCCTTAACGCCCGCAGCGAGGTTCCGCGCGCATTTGAAACCGGCACACCCTGGTCATCGCCCGCCGGAAGTTATTTTACACCCGGCCCCGTGGGTTCGGAAGGCGAAATTGCTTTCGTATATCCCGGTTCCGCGAATGCCTACGTGGGGATGGGGCGCGACATGTGGTCGCTTTTCCCCCGCACGTTTGACCTTCTGCCCGGCACCTAGGCCAGGGTTGTCAGGAAACTGGGCGAAGAGCTGCTCTACCCCAGAAGCATTGAACGCCTGTCGCCCGAACAGTTACGGGACTGTGAAATTAAGCTTGCCTCCGACCCGACTGCGGTGTTCGAGGCGGGCGTGGGATTCGCCGTGCTGAACACCCGGATTTTGCGCGAAGAGTTCCAGGTGCACCCCCGGATGGCGTTCGGCTACAGCCTGGGAGAGTCCAGCATGTTGTTCTCTCTGGGGGTCTGGCGGGACTTCGACAAGGCCGCGGCGAGGATGAGCGCATCCCCGGTCTTCAGTGGGCAATTGTTCGGCCCCAAGACCATCCTTGCAAAAGCGTGGGAGCTTTCCGGCAAGGTCGAGGCTGGAGAGGATCTCTGGAGCACTTATGTGGTGGCGGTTGAAGTGGAGCGGATGAAGGCTCAGTTGGACAGGGAGCCTCGGGTTTACCTGACGATGATCAATACTGCGCGGGAGGTGATTATCGCCGGAGAGCGCGCGGGTTGCCGCCGGATTATCGAGCGGCTTGGGTGCCACGGCGTTCCCCTGGATTTCAACGGTGTGATGCATTGCGCCGCCGCGGAAAGTATTTATGACGCCTTTGTAAAATTGCACACCTTCCCCGCCCATGAAGTCCCGGAAATCGCCTTTTACTCCGGGGTGGACTGTGTCCCGATCAAACACGATACTCAAGCGTTGGCCAACAATATCAGCCAGACTGTCATCAACCCTGTCGACTTCCCCCGGATCGTCAATCAGGTGTACTCCGACGGAGCACGGGTTTTTATCGACATCGGGCCGCGGAGCACGGCAGCCACCTGGATCGACAACATCCTCCAGGACCGTCCACACCTGGCTGTCGCTGTAGACAGGAAAGGGATGGATTGTTATCATTCACTGCTCCAGGTACTGGCTAAACTACTGAGCCATCGCGTCCCCCTGGACCTGTCCAAACTGGATCGCTCAGCGGCCACCGGCACTTCACGCCCTAAATCACTGGTGAAAGCCGTCACACTGGGCGGAACCCGCATCGGGGAAGCCATCCGTGGCGCACACAGCCGGTTTTTTCCGCTTCGGAAGCCGCAAAACGGCCCCGGAAATGGCCATCCGCGGCTCGAAGCGCCGGAGCGTACGCTCTCGCCGGTCCCCAGTGCAAATCCTATTTTGAGCAACGGAGCCGCTCTGGCCGACAGTGTTTTACTGGACCAGGCGCTATTGCAGAATCGGCAGCGGATCAGCCGGAGTCACGCCGCTTTTCTCGCGTTGCGGATCGAATCCCTGGGCCAATTGGGCCAGGCGATCCAAACCCAGGCCAATGCATTGCTTGAAGCGGAGTGGCTGCCGGGAGAGAGCTATCTCCCCCAGCCCCGGGTTCCGGAGCCGGAACCCGCAGGCCCGCCGCTACCGGACCGGGTGGTCTGGAATGAATCCGACCTGCTTACCTTTGCTCAGGGTAAAATCGCCGCTGTGTTCGGGCGGGATTACGCGGAAATCGACAACTATTCCAGACGCGTGCGCCTGCCGACCCCGCCGTATCTGCTGGTAAGCCGGGTCACTCGCATTCAAGCCCGGCGCGGGGAGTTCAAACCCTGCGCCATTACCACCGAATACGATATTCCCGAAAACGCCTGGTACAGCGTGGACGGCCAGGTTCCGTGGGCCGTGGCTGTCGAATCCGGCCAGTGTGATTTGCTGCTGATCAGCTATCTCGGTATCGACTTCCAGTGCAAGGGCGAAAGAATTTACCGTCTCCTTGACTGCACTCTCACTTTCCTGGAAGAGCTGCCCCTTGAAGGAGAGACGCTGCGCTACGACATTAAAATCAACTCCTTTTCCAGGAGCGGTGACAGCCTGCTGTTCTTTTTCTCCTACGAATGTTTCGTCCGGGACACCATGATCATGAAAATGGACGGTGGCTGTGCCGGGTTTTTTACCGATAACGAACTTGCACAAGGTAAGGGAGTTATCTATAGCGCAAAAGAGACGGCCCAGAAACTCGCCGTCGAAAAGCAAATTTTTCACGCGCCCCTTGCGTGCGCTAAAACCGCTTTCAGCCGTCAGGACCTGCTACGGATCACCCGCGGAGACCCGGCCGGCTGTTTCGGCGAAGCGTACAGTCAAAGCGACCGCAACCAGTCGCTGAGATTGCCGCCGGAAGAAATGCTGATGATCGATCGCGTGGTTTCAGTCGATCCCGGCGGCGGGGCCTGGGGACTGGGTTTAGTGGTCGCCGAAAAGGACCTGTCCGCCGACCACTGGTACTTTCCCTGCCATTTCAAGGATGACCAGGTGCTGGCCGGTTCACTGATGGGTGAAGCCTGCTCCCAGATAATGCAGTTTTACCTGCTGTATCTGGGGCTGCAGACGCACACATCCGATGCGCGGTTTATGCCCATCCCCAACCTGGCCCAACAGGTCCGCTGCCGCGGGCAGGTCGTTCCGGCGGATAAACTGTTGACTTACCGGATGGAAGTCACGGAGATCGGCATCTCGCCGATTCCTTATGCAAAAGCCGATGTGGAAGTTATTCTGGAAGGCAAAGTTATCGTCCATTTCAAAGACCTGGGAATGCAGTTGCCGGAAAAACGTGATTCTGATCCATACCGTAGCAAAGAGCTCTCATCAGGCGTCGGGCAGGAATCAAGCGGGCGAATCGTTTTGTTCGACGAGGACAAGATACGGGAATTCGCCACCGGCTCGATTGCAAAGTGTTTTGGCCCCGACTTTAACATCTACGACTTCAAGCGGGTTTCCCGCACTCCCAACGGAGACCTGCAGCTTTTTAGCCGGGTCGTGGAAATTGAGGCTAAGCGCGGAGAGTTCAACCCGGGAGCCAACCTGCTCGCTGAATACGACGTACCTGCGGATCCATGGTTCTACAGCCAGAATTCTTTTCCGAGCCTGCCTTATTCGATGGTAATGGAGATAGCTCTCCAGCCCTGTGGATTTATGTCGGCCTACCTCGGATCGACCTTGCTATACCCTGAGACAGACTTCCATTTTCGCAACCTTGACGGCCAGGGTCACCTGTTGCGGGAAGTGGACGTGCGTGGTAAGACTATCGCCAACCGTGTCCGGCTGCTTTCTTCAACCGCCCTGGAAGGTGTAATCATCCAAAAATACACCTATGAGCTCTCCTGCGAGGGCGAGCCTTTTTTCAATGGAGATACGGCTTTCGGCTACTTTACGCCGGATGCCCTGGCCGACCAGGTTGGATTGGATAGCGGCAGGAAAAGCCGTCCCTGGTTCGAGACCGAAAACCGTAACGGCGGAACCGTTGACCTGGGCGCTCTGCAAACTCCCGCTAAAAATCGGCCCCACTATTGTCTTGCGTCCGATCAACTCCACCTGCTCGATACCGCCCTGGTGATTCCGAAGGGCGGGCGTTATGGCGCCGGTTACGTGTATGCCCAGAAACAGGTAAAGCCCGAGGACTGGTTCTTTCCATGCCATTTCAAAGATGACCCGGTGATGCCGGGGTCTTTGGGCGTGGAGGCCATTTTGCAGGCGATGCAGATTTATGCACTGGAGCAGGATTTGGGGCATTCTTTCATCTCGCCCTGCTTTCGGCCGCTGGCCGACCAGCGGATTATCTGGAAATACCGCGGACAGATATTACCTTTAAGCACGAATATGGAAGTTGAGGTGCATTTCCGCAGGATTGAGCATCAGGAGAAACAATGTATATTGATCGCTGACGCCAGCCTGTGGAAAGAATCGTTGCGTATTTATGAACTAAAGGATGCCGCCATCAGTATCAAAGAGGCGGGATGAACGTTCACTGATATCTGGAAGCGTCTGTGTCAGGCTTTTTGATAACGTCTGGCAGCGTGTTGGAATATTCGAAAGTATGGGAATAAGGTTGTCAAGGGCCGTTTTCCGCTATTCCAGCCGAAAAAGGCTGGGGCGATACAACTGCCTGATATAACATAAGTAACGGGATCAGCAAAAGAAACGGCCGTGCCTTGCCCTTGACAACCGACAGCGCAAAATGTTTCATTCGAGGGCGTTGAATGTCTTTATTCCAACGCCCCTCCAGACGGTCATCCGTATCTCTGAACCGGAACCATTTATAAAGACGGGGATAAACATATGTCAGTATCACGTACACGTAACTCTTCCCGGGGACATTCACCGCCCATCGCCGTTATCGGGATGGAATGTATCTTCCCCCAAGCTGAAAACCTGGCCCAGTACTGGGATAACATCGTCCGGGAAATTGATTGTATTACCGACATCCCCCCCTCGCGCTGGCAGATGGATGATTACTTTGACCCCGATCCCCGCACTCCGGATAAGACCTACTGCAAGCGCGGAGGGTTCATCCCGGAAGTCGATTTCGATCCTACCGAATTCGGCTTGCCGCCCAACATCCTGGAGGTTACGGATGTTTCTCAACTGCTGGCGCTTGTGGTGGCCCGCAGAGCGATGGAAGATGCCGGATACGGCAATGGCAGGGAGTTCGACCGGGACCGCGTGGGAGTGATCCTGGGGGTTGGTGTCGGCCAGAAACTGCTCGTCCCGCTGATCAGCAGAATCCAGGACCCAGTCTGGAGAAAAGCTTTGAAAAGCAGCGGAGTGGCCGACGAGGACGCCGCTCAGATTATCAATAAAATCAAATCAGCGTATATTCCCTGGGCGGAGGATTCTTTCCCCGGACTGTTGAGTAACGTGATCGCCGGGCGGATCGCCAGCCGGCTGAACCTGGGTGGAACCAATTGCGTGGTGGACGCGGCCTGCGCCTCTTCTCTGGCCGCGGCCAAACTAGCCATCAGCGACCTGGAGCAGGGCCGGTCCGATATGGTTATTACCGGTGGAGTGGATACCGATAACTCTCCTTTTATGTACATGTGTTTCAGTAAAACACCCGCCCTTACACCCAACTCCCACGCCCGCCCGTTCGATGCCGATTCGGATGGGATCCTGATCGGCGAGGGCCTGGGTATGCTGGTGCTCAAACGTCTGGAAGACGCCCGCAGCGACGGAGATAGGGTCTATGCCGTTATTCGAGGGATCGGCTCCTCCAGCGATGGGCGCTCGAAGAGTATTTACGCTCCACGGGTAGACGGCCAGGTGATGGCGTTGAACCGCGCCTATGAAGATGCGGGGATCGCCCCGGAAACCGTCTCCCTGATCGAAGCCCACGGCACCGGCACCAGGGCCGGAGACATGTGCGAGGTGGAAGCCTTAAGTAAAGTATTCGCGGAGGCTGAACCCCTGCGTACAGCCCTGGGCAGCGTCAAGTCCCAGATCGGGCATACGAAAGCCGCCGCCGGGAGCGCCGGCCTGATTAAGACTTGCCTGGCTCTTCACCACAAGGTATTGCCGCCCACGCTGAACATTGAGTCTCCCAGTCCGAAGCTGGAACTCGACACTTCTCCTTTGTATCTCAATACCAAGGCCAGGCCGTGGTTGCGCTCCACAGACGATAATCCCCGGCGTGCGGGAGTAAGTTCCTTTGGTTTCGGCGGTACCAACTTTCACTTCGTTCTCGAGGAATACGATCCGGAATCCGACGAATCCTTCAGCCTGAGGCGTGCTCCTTACACGGTTCTCCTGTTTGCCGAAAATAAATCAGAGCTGGCCGGGCGTTGCCGGTCCGCTCTGGCCGAGCTGCAGTCCGGCAACGGCGAAGTGGCCCTGGCGAATCTTGCCGAATCATGCCGCTCTGTCGATATCCCGGCCCCGGCGGCCAGGATCGGGTTCGTGGCCGGCTCAGCCACGGAAGCTTGTGAACTGCTGCAAACTGCTGGCGAGCGTTTGCAAGCGGACAATGAAACGGACTGGGAGTATCAGGGAATCTCTTTCCGGAGCCGCGCCATTGACGGTGATGCCAAGGTGGTCGCCCTGTTTCCGGGACAGGGTTCGCAGTATGTCGAAATGGGACGGGAACTGGCTTGCAGCTTTCCCGTTGTCCGCCGTGCCTGGCAGGCTGTTAACGACCTGTCCGGCGAGGTTGCTCTGAGCCAGGTAGTTTTTCCACCGGCCGCCTTTGACGCCGCCGGCCGTCGCCGGCAGGCCGATAAGCTGCAGCGCACCGAACATGCCCAGCCGGCTATCGGAGCGTTCAGCATGGGGCTCTACAAACTCCTGCGCAAAGCGGGATTCCAGGCCGACATGGCGGCCGGCCACAGCTTCGGCGAGCTGACAGCGCTCTGGTCCGCCGGAGTCTTCGGCGACAGCGAGTTCCTGGCATTCGCCCAGCTCCGGGGCAAAGCCATGGCCGCCCCCGCCGACCCCGGGTTCGACACCGGGGCCATGCTGGCTGTCCAGGCCGGAGTGGCCCAGGTCGAAGCGGCACTGACCGGCATCCGGGAAGTCACTATCGCCAATGATAATTCCGAGAACCAGGTTGTGCTCGCCGGGCCCACAAAGGCAATCGAAACCGCCCGGGAAGCTCTTGAGACCCGGAATATCTCAAGCGTGTTGCTGCCGGTTTCCGCCGCCTTTCATACTCCACTGGTCGCGCACGCCAGTCAGCCTTTTTCCGAGGCATTCAACAGCGTAACCTTCCATTCGCCTCGAATCCCGGTGTACTCCAACGCTTCAGCGAAAGCGTATCCCAAACACCACCGTTCGATCAGAAAAATTCTGCGGGAGCAGATCCTCAGTCCCGTCCGCTTCCGGGAGGAAATCGAACAGCTTTATGCCGACGGTGGATATTGCTTTGTGGAATTCGGCCCTAAAAGCGTGCTCACCGGTCTGGTGAAACAGATTCTGCAAGACCGGCCGCATCTCGCCGTGGCCCTGAATCCGAAGCCGGAGGGAGACAGCGACCGTCAGTTGCGTGAGGCCGTTGTCAAACTGCGCGTTGCGGGTTTGCCATTGACGGACCTTGAACCCCAGGGTTCTCCAAAGCCCGCACCCGCCAGGGAAAAGAAAATGAATATCCGCCTGGGCGGGAATAATTATGTCAGTCAGAAAACCAGGGATCGCTACGAAGAGGTGATGGGCAACGGACACCGGGTCCGGACCGTAGCGGCACAGCCGGAAAACAACGGCCAAAACAGCCCTGCCGAAGCAGCTTATAATACTCAGGCGGATTCCGGTCCTGTCATCAGTAAACCCGCATCCGCACAACAACCAACCAATCAACCTACGGGGGAGCTTATCACTTCCACGCAGTTGCCAAAATCGCCGGCGCCACTGGACGCCGAAAAACAAGGGCAGTTGTTGCAATCGATCGAACGCAGCCTTACGCAGTTCTACTCCCTGCAGGCGGACACTCTGCGCGTTCACGAGCAGTACCTTCGCGGTCAGATGGAATATTCCAGAACCTTTTTTCAACTGATGCAGCAGCAGTATGCCCTGCTGGGACAGGGTGCTTTGCCGCCCGCGGTAATGAACGTCGATTTGCCGGCTCCGCCAGCTCCGGTTCAGCCCGAAAGCCCTCCGGCCGCACCCGAGGCGCCTGCTGCGATGGCGCCGCCGATTCAGGCCGCTAATCCGCTAACCACTCCACGAGCCGATGTCTTTCAACCTCCGGCGCCCGTGCCTGCTCCGCAAGACCATTATGCACTCCCTGTGGTGCAACCGCTTGCTCAGCCCGCTCATCTGCCGGATAAGCCACCCGGTAACGGTACGGGACCTTCCCCGGCGGCTAAGACTGTTGCCAAAGCCGCACCGGCGCCGGTTGAAGCAATCAGCACTGAGACGCTGACACGATCCATGCTGAAAATAGTAAGCGAAAGAACCGGTTATCCGGAAGACATGCTGGATATGGAAATGCATATCGAGGCGGACCTCGGGATCGACTCGATCAAGAGGGTGGAAATTCTGGGGGCGATGGTGGACGCTCATCCTGATCTGCCCAAAGTGAGTCCGGACGATCTGGCCGAACTCCAGACATTCGGGCAGATTGTCGATTTTATGCAAAGCAAGGCGGAGGCCTGAGCCGGCGAACGGAGCGGACCCGAACCCCACTGGCGTTACCGGCCAAAATCCACAATGACAGTTGGAGCCTTTGGCCTGTTCGAGACATTGTTGAATATTAATGAGATCAGGTAATGCACGCAGACCGCAATGGATTACAATATCGCAACGAAGCTTCAGGTGTCAGGCTTGGCTGGGACGGCCCTCCAGGCAAAATCAGCTGGGATGAAGCGAATATCGGGAAGAAGCTGCAGGACCTTGACTGCGCCTGCCACGTGGTCGAAAACGACGGGCGCATCGGCTTGACCGAAGTGGGAAACGTCATCCCGGGGGACAAGCATGCAGACGGGCAACCGGCGTATCTGATGTCCATTCCACGGATTCGGCCTGAGCAACTGGGCGACCCGGACTTTTTGACGTTTCACGGTGTGCAGTATCCGCTTTACATCGGCTCGATGGCCAAGGGCATCACCTCCCAGGAGATGGTTATCGCCCTGGGACGGGAGCGTATCCTGAGTTCTTTCGGCTCCGCGGGCTTGAGCCCCGCGCAGCTCGAAGCGTCCATCCGCAACATTCAGCAAGCCTTGCCGGAAGGCCCCTATGCCTTCTGCCTGATCCACAGCCCTTCCGAGCCTGCTCTGGAGGAGAACGCCGTAAATCTCTACCTTAAATACGGCGTGCGGACCCTGGAAGCGTCCGCCTTCCTGGATTTGACCCCCAACATTGTCGCCTACCGTGTTGCCGGACTTAGTAGCGATGACGGGAATCGCATCAAAATCCACAACCGGGTGATAGCCAAAATCTCACGCCGTGAGGTGGCCGCCAAGTTTCTGCAACCCGCCCCCCGGCGCATACTCGATGAGTTGACAGCCCAGGGCCGGATTACCGGGGAGCAGGCACGGATGGCGGAGCAAGTTCCGATGGCCGACGATATCACCGTGGAAGCGGATTCGGGCGGACACACGGACAACCGGCCCCTGGTGTGCCTGCTGCCATCGCTCCAGGAACTGCGCGACGAAATGCACGATAAATACGGATACCGTGTGCGAATGGGCGCCGCGGGCGGCATTGGGACACCGGTTTCGGCGCTGGCGGCTTTCATGATGGGGGCGGACTATCTCGTAACCGGATCGATCAACCAGGCCTGCCTGGAGGCCGGCGTTTCCGATCATACCCGGAAGCTCCTGGCCCAGGTCGAGATGGCCGACGTGATGATGGCCCCTGCCGCCGATATGTTTGAACTGGGCGTCAAGCTCCAGGTGCTCAAGCGGGGAACCCTGTTCCCGATGCGGGCGCAAAAACTCTATGACCTCTACATGAAGTACGACGCCATTGAAGACATTCCCCCTGCGGAAAGGACTAAACTGGAGCAGCAGGTTTTCAAACATGGTCTGGATGAAGTCTGGCGGAAAACAATATCTTATTTCAACGAAATAGACCCGCAAAAAATCAAGAAGGCGCAGGCAAACCCAAAACGTAAAATGGCCTTAATCTTCCGCTGGTACTTAGGGCTCAGTTCCCAGTGGGCAAACTCGGGAGAGCCGGGCCGCCAGATGGATTATCAGATCTGGTGCGGTCCCGCTATGGGGGCGTTTAACGATTGGACGCGAGGTACGTATCTGGAGCTGCCGGAAAACCGCCGGGTTGTCGATGTGACGCGGCACATAATCAACGGCGCGCTGTATCTGTACCGGTTGCAGACCCTGAAATGCCAGGGGCTGCAAGTCCCTGTTCACTTTGCAAAATATCGTCCTGTGCAAAGTTGAGTAGTGGTTTATTCCAGCCATTCACGCAATTGTGAAAATAAGAATAGGGATATTCAGCTTCCGGGGCGTTGGCCATGGTGATAAATATGCCGCGGTCATCTGCTCAAACGATGCAGCCGTTCACCTTGGATGTATGAGTATTGATGATCGCCATAGAAAACTTTATCCGCATTCGCCTGTCGCACACCGGTTGACTCCGCAGCCCGACTTACCTACTTTTGACCCCGTGATAACAACTACAAGCACGGGGAGCACTGCCATGTCAATCGACGGGTTTACCGACTACCGGCGCCGCGAGTACTGCCACGATATTTCCTGCCCGATCCAGAGCCTGCTAAGCCGTGAGCCGGAGGGGTCGGAGGCCTACGAAAAAATCCGCGGCATCTGCAAAACTGATTGTATTCACACAACATACGAGTTTCATCACTGGCTGATCCGGAAAGGCTACCTGATAGTCCGACCTAAGTGAACCGGGGAGCGGCATTCAGGGATAAAATCATAAAAAGCATGGAAAGGAATACCTTATGGACTGGGGCAAACGTAACCGCCTGAACAACGTGCTGGCAGCCGACGGCCGCTGCTTTTTTCTGCCCATCGACCACGGCTATTTCCAGGGCCCGACCCGTTGCCTGGAAAAACCCGGCGAAACTATCGCTCCGCTGCTGCCCTACTCGGAGGCCCTGTTTGTCACCCGCGGAGTTCTTCGCGCCTGCGTGCCCGCCGGCACCACCGTGCCGATTATCCTGCGTGTTTCGGGCTGCACCAGCATGGTGGGGCCGGGGCTGGAGGACGAGAATCTGACCACCAGTATCGAGGAAATCATCCGCCTCAACGCCCAGGCCGTGGGCGTGAGCGTCTTTATCGGCAGCCAGAGCGAGAACCAGACCCTGGGCAACCTGACCACACTGGTCAACGAGTGCGAGGACTACGGGATCCCGGTGATGGCCGTGACCGCCGTGGGCAAGGAGCTGGAAAAGCGCGACGCCCGCTACCTGGGCCTCTGCTGCCGGATCTGCGCCGAGCTGGGCGCGAGCGTGGTCAAGACCTACTGGTGCGAGGATTTTGACAAGGTGACCGGCGGCTGCCCCGTGCCGGTGGTGATCGCCGGCGGGCCGAGCTGCCATACCGAGCTCGAAGTGATGGAGTTCGTCTATGACGGTATGCAAAAAGGTGCGATCGGGGTCAACCTGGGTCGTAACGTGTGGCAGAATCCGTATCCGGTGGCGATGGTCCGGGCGCTGCGCTCGATTATCCACGACAACGCGAAGCCCAACGAGGCGCTGGACATGTTCGAGGAACTGAAAAACTCCGGGGAGGGCAAGTGATTCCCGAGCGCATGCGGGTGGCGATGTACTATCACAACTGCGATGTCCGGATCGAGGAACTTCCCGTACCGGTTATCGGATCTGGGGAATTGTTGATAAAAATAATCGCCAGCGGAATCTGCGGCTCCGACGTGCTGGAGTGGTACCGGGTCAAAAAGGCCCCGCTCGTGCTGGGCCACGAGATCACCGGCGAGGTGGCGGCCGTGGGCGAGGGGGTCGAGCGTTTCGGCATCGGCGAGCGGGTATTCGTGGGCCATCACGTACCCTGCAACACCTGCCGCTACTGCCGCGCCGGGCAGCACACCGCCTGCCAGACCCTGCACAGCACCAATTTCGACCCCGGCGGTTTCGCCCAGTACGTGCGCGCCCCGGCAATCAACGTGGATCGCGGGACGTTTATCCTTCCCGATGAGGTCAGCTACGAGGCGGGCAGTTTTATCGAGCCGCTGGCCTGCGTGGTGCGCGGACAGCGGGTGGCGGGTTTCCGCCCGGGGATGAGCGTGCTGGTGCTGGGCTCGGGGATATCCGGCCTGCTGCATATCATGCTGGCCAGGGCCCAGGGCGCGGGCCGGATAATCGCGACCGATATCAACCCGTGGCGCGTTGAACAGGCAAAGAAATTCGGGGCGGACCATGTGCTCGATGCCCGTGAAGACGTGCCCGCGCGCGTGCGCGAGCTTAACGACAGCTATCCGGCTGAGCTGGTGATTGTCTGCGCCGGGGCGCTGAGCGCGTTCAGGCAGGCGCTGGCCAGCGTGGACCGTGGCGGCACGGTGCTCACGTTCGCCACCACCGACCCGGGCGTGGAGATCCCGTTGCCGGCCAACGAGTTCTGGCGCAACAGCATCCGCGTGATGCCCTCCTACGCCAACAGCCCCTACGACGCGCAGGTGGCGATCGAGCTGCTCCGCGCCGGGCGGGTGGACGTGGAGCCGCTGATCACCCATCGCCTGCCGCTCGAGGAGGCCGCCGAGGGTTTCCGCCTGATGGCCGAGAGCGCCACCGAGAAATCAATCAAAGTGGTGATTGAACCGTGGGGGTGAGCAGACGAGAAGACACACCCCGCCCGCTGCCGGCGGGCACCCCTCTTGTTAGAGGGGAATATTGGCAAAATTGAAGATTTGCCGTAGGGGCGGACACATGTGTCCGCCCATTTCTATTAATTCCCCCTCGGTCCGTAAACCGGCGCCTCATCCCCCACCTCCAAAGCTCCCAAATCCGGTGTTTTCCCGTTGTAGCCATCGTTTATCCCCGGCAGCAAAACTCCCGCATCCACCACCGCGCCGCCCGCCCGCAGCCGGAAGTCAAAATCTTTGGCAAAGTAAACCTTGTGCGGTTGCTCCGGGTCGGGTTTGGCGACATCGACAAAAATATTGTAGTCTACCGTTAAACCGTGGGTCTCCTGGCCCGAAGTCCTGCGCAGGGCGGCCAGGTTCTTGAGCTGTGTGAAATCAGCACGGTCCAGGCAGTAGTCCCGCAGATCGCCGTCGGCGGGAGCTTTCCAGAAAAACTGGGTGTCCGTGCCACGATTCGCTCGGTAGCCGTTATAGTCCCAACTGCTGTAACTTG
>JAJRTS010000045.1 GCA_024278175.1 Gemmatimonadales bacterium
ATATACTATACCTCGGTGGAAACGACAAAAATATGTGTACATGCTCTTCTGCTATCTCCATTGTATCTATTTCAAAATCATGACTACGTGATATCTCCTCAAATATCCTACCTACGCGCTCTCTAAGATCACCGCGCAACATCAACTTCCGATACTTTGCGGCCCATACCAAATGATACTTCGTATCGTATACCGCATGACTTGTTCTCTTTGGTCTCATGAGGTATTTAGGGTCTACTGAAAAATCTTTCAAATCAAGTTATCTTCTTGTTGATTAAAGTGTTATGTGTTATATTATGGGCATTCTTCAGGGTTAAACTGCAAGGGAATTTGACAGGCCCGCTGAGAAACCTTGCACTTTTTCTTAAGGATTGCCCCCATGTATCGAGGAAAAGACAGGCAGACGAGGAATTTGTTTACGGATTTTCTCCTTTTCGAAGGGAAGTTGGACCCGGAAAACCGGTGGTTGAAAATAAGGGAGCTGATTCCCTGGGAGCGTCTTGAGTCCAGGTATCAGGGTTACTTTTCAGATCGAGGCCGTCCGGCCCTGGATGGTCGCCTTGTGATCGGCATCCTGTTACTGAAACACATGACCGCCTCCAGTGATGAAGCGATAGTCAAGTTGGTTAACGAGAACCCCTACATGCAGTTATTCTGCTGGTTGGAGCGGTTTTCCACCGAACCCCTGCTGGACTCCAGCAGTCTGAGCAAAATTCGTAAGCGTCTGGGTTCGAAGTATTTTGTCGAACTCGAACGAGAAACTTACCAGGTTCTCATTGAACGAAAGATCATCAAAGCCAAAGGGATGCTTCTGGATGCGACTGTTTTTCCGGAGCACCTCAGGTATCCGACAGATACCGGTTTGCTAAACGAGGCCAGGCAGTGGGTCGTAGGCCAGATTAAAAACCTCGGCGGTTCAGTTGGTAAAAAGGTGAGGACCTACTGCCGTAAAGCTCAAAAGGAATATCTTTCATTCAGCAAAAAGAAAACCAAGAGCAGAAAGCTGATCCGGCGCACCAGGAAATCCCTTTTACAGTATCTGCGCCGTAACGTCAAACAATTTCAATCCTTGCTCAATGAGGCCAGGGAACAGGGAATACAGATCAAAGAGAAAGTGCGTGATCGCTTTGAAGTAGTGCGCAAGGTTCTCGACCAGCAATATCAAATGCATCGCCAGAAAGTAAACCGGATCCAGGAGCGGGTTGTCAGCCTTCAGCGGCCCTGGACACGTCCGATTGTAAGGGGCAAGACCGGCCCCAAAGCAGTCGAGTTCGGTCCCAAAGCCTCACTTTCTTATGTGGATGGCTTTGTTTTTCTGGACCATCTCTGTTCTGAAAACTTTCCGGAGGCTGCTCGTGTTGGTGCGCAGCTCAAACAATACGAAACTCTTTTCGGCAAGAAGCCTTCTTATGTGGTTGCCGATAAAATCTACGGTAACCGGGAAAACAGGCGTTTGCTCAAAAAGGAAGAAATTCGAGACGCCTTTGAGCCACTGGGGCGAAAAGCCAGTGAGCAAAATCCCGCCTCCAGGTGGCGGAAGCAAAAACAACGAGAGCGAAACCGGATCGAAGGCAGTTTCGGACACGCTAAAAACCACTTCAGTCTCGATAAAATCAAGTACTACATCACCGACGGCCCCGAAATCTGGGTCCGCCTCGGTCTGATGGGCATGAACCTCCAGACAGCGGCTAAAAGAATATGAAGTGAACCACAAATCAGATTGATAAATCGAAAAGTTCAATCAGGCCAAGAGCTGATTCCAGAAAATCCTTGCTCCCCGATCTCAAAAACTTTTTTTCAGTAGACCCTAATTATAGCACTTATTCCTGCCTGCGGCAGGAGAACTTTTCATCCCCGTTTACAAAACGGGGTATTCAAGTTCTGTTCCTCATAAAGTCTTTTCTCATTTGCCATCGAGCAAAGCAAAAAAAGGCTAGACTTCCCCCCTGCGCATAAACACGTCAAGTTCCCTGTGGCCACGAATCCGCACAAGCCCCAGCTGCTCCATCCCGGCGTAGTACTCGTCCCGGTCCAGATGGGTCAGGTGCAGGGGCAGCAGCTCGTCGGCCTCCCGCCGGTCCTCGAAATCAACAGCCAGCAGCAGCTTGCCGCCCGGGGCAAGATGGCGCTCCAGGTGGGCCAGGGTCCGCGAGGGGTCGACCAGGTGTTCGACCACGAACACGGAGAGGATGATCTCGTAGCGGGCGGTCAGAGGTTCTTCGTTGGTTGCGGCGATAAAAAACGCTTCGAGCCCCCGGCCGGTGAACCTGTGTCTGACGAACTCGAGCGGCGGGCCCGGCAGGTCGAGGTGAGTCACCCGGCAGCCTTTCTCAGCCAGCGGAATCGAGAAAATACCCACTCCGCCGCCGTAGTCCAGCAGGGTTCTGCCCGGTTCGCACTCCGCCAGCGCGGCCTCCAGCAGTTCCCGGCGGTCGTCGTTGTACTCGGTCTTGATCAACTCGTAAACGTAAAAGTCGTGATCGCTGTAATAATCGCGTACCTGCTGCCCGGTGCGGGGGCCGGTTTCCTGCCAGAGCCGCACCGCCCGCAGGCCCGCCAGTTCGCATTTTTCAAGCACAGCGGCGGGTTTTTCACCGGTAAAGGCGCAAACCTCCTCGATAGCCCGGCCGCGACGGCACAGCCAGGGCCGGACGATTTCGCATTCCTTGCGTTCGAAATAACCGTTATCGGCCAGCAGAGCGGCGTTGTCGCGGAAGACTATCATCACCCTATCGGCCCCGGCAGCCACGGCGATCCGATCCACGTTATGGTAGAACGGCGCATCGCGGCGGTCGGTGGCATAGGGCAGCACCACCAGCTCGAAATTTTCCGCTCGCAGTTCAGCCAGCGGAGCATACTCGGCGCGGAAAAACCCGGAACGGGGATAGATGATGCAACGCCGCCGCCGCGCCCTGCGGTTTTCGTGGCAGAAAACAACAATCTCGGCAGCGGGGAATTCCCTGTCCAGGCTCTCCAGCAGCGGATCAAACATCGCCGGGGGAGCGCAACGCACCACCAGTACCCTGCGTGGCGAGGGCTCAAGGCCCGCCAGCAGGCGTCTGACCGGCAGGGTTTTCGTTTCAGGAATGGGGTTTATCATAAAGTACGCGCTGGTAAAATTAAATTGTTACTGAGCTAACGCCTGCAGGCTTCACCGGCCGCGGCAATAAGATAGCAACTATTTCTATATCGTACTTCCGGACAGAATTATTTATTTTATTTGTAACTTGACTTGCCGAAAACAGTTGAATAGATTGCAAGAAAAAGGATAAGGATATCGTGTTATCGCAAACAGGCAGATATGCACTCAGGGCGCTGGACTACCTGGCTACCCACGACGATGGCGGCTACAAGCTGGTGAAAGATATCAGCGGGGAGCTGAACATCCCGCGCCAGTATCTTTCAAAGATTCTGCATACTCTGGCCTGTGAGGGCCTGCTCCATTCCCAGCGCGGACGTAGCGGCGGGTTCCGGCTCAGCCGCCCGGCGAAGCAAATTACGCTCTACGAGGTGATCGATCCGATTGACCATCTCAGCCGCCTGTGCGCCTGTATCATGGGCGAAAAGCCCTGCGGCGAGGAGAACCCCCGCGGCGATGACGACCCCTGCGCCCTGCACGAAATGTGGGGCGAGGTGCGTGGTAAATACCTGGATTTTCTACAAAAAACAACTCTCGATAAATTAAGTTCCGATGTCTGAAAGCGGGCGGAGTGATGCTGATTGCGCCTGCAAGTTTCGGTCCTGTAAAAGACGATAAAATGGTAAAGAAGTAGGTAATTAATTTTCGTCCGGCGGATGCCGCTTCCGCCGGAATCCACACACACGCGGCGTTACGGATATATTCATTTACTCCTTAGGAGGTATACATGTCTCTTTCCAAGTTGAGGGCGGCGGCGTTGATCAGCTTCGTGGTCGCTCTCGGAACTCTGATTATCGGCGGGTTTTTCGCCCGGCACGATATTCCACCCTACCCTGGTGAAGTGGCCGGGCCGGACGGCCGGGTACTGTTCACCGGCGAGGATATTTTCGCCGGCCAGGACGTGTACCAGCGCTACGGCCTGATGGACCACGGCAGCGTGTGGGGCCACGGTTCTCAGCGCGGCAGTGAGTTCAGCGCGGTCAGCCTGCACATGATGGGCGAGGCGGTTGCCGACAGGATAGCGCACGCCGAATTCGGCAAGAGCTATCAGAGCCTGGATCAGGAAAACAAGGACGTGGTGGCCGTGCGCGCGGCGCACGAGATCAAGGAGAACCGCTATGATGCCTCCACCGACCGGCTGACACTCACTGCGGGCCAGGTCGACGCCCTGGAGGCGGTGCAACGTCACTGGGACAAGACGTTCGAGGAGGGAGACGAGGGCTACGGTTTCCTGCCCGGTACGGTCAAGACCGCCGGGGAGCGGGAACAGATTGCCCGCTTCTTCTTCTGGACGGCCTGGGCCGCGGGTACTACCCGTCCCGGTGATGTGGCCACCTATACCAACAACTGGCCGCCGGACAAGCTGGTGGGCAACGAGGCCAGCAGCGCGACCTATCTCTGGAGTCTGGCGGGTATCCTTTCGCTGTTCCTGGTGCTGGGACTTTTTATCTGGTTCGTCCATCACTACGGGATCTGGTACGGTGATGCCAAGGGCGTTTCAATAGCGGACAAGCTGGTGGACATGCCGCTCACTCCCAGCCAGTACAAGGCCACCAAGTTCTTCCTGGTTGTGATTCTGCTGTTTCTGGTACAGACATGTTTCGGCGGGCTGCTGGCGCACTACACGGTAAACCCGGCCAGTTTTTACATCCCGGTTATCGCCAAGGTAATCCCCTACAGCTGGGCCAAGAGCTGGCACCTGCAGTTGGCCATCTTCTGGATTGCCACCACCTGGGTGGCTTCGGCTATCTACCTGGCCCCGATTATCGGCGGGCGTGAGCCCAAGCACCAGGGCCTGCTGGTGCAGTTGCTCTTCGGCGCGATACTGCTCGTGGCGGTCGGCAGCCTGACCGGTGAGGTATTGGGTATCAAAGGTATGCTCGGCGACGCCTGGTTCTGGCTCGGCCATCAGGGCTGGGAATATCTGGAACTGGGACGCCTGTGGCAGATCCTGCTGTTCGCGGGCCTGCTGTTCTGGCTGGTTATCGTTTATCGCGCCGTGGCGGGTAACCTTCGTAATGCCGGAAAACACGAATACAACGAGCTGGTGACGTTCTACGTGATCAGCGCAATCATGGTGGTGCTCTTTTTCGGGTTCGGCCTGCTGTTCGGCCGGGGGACCCACCTGACAGTGGCCGACTATTGGCGCTGGTTCGTGGTCCACATCTGGGTGGAGAGCATATTCGAGTTCTTCGGCGTGGCTGTTATCGCCCTGCTGATGGTGGCGATGGGCCTGGCCTCGGCGCGTGATGCGCTGATCGTGGCCTATTTCACCGCGGCGATCACGTTCCTCGGCGGAATTCTGGGCACGGCCCACCACTTCTTCTGGTACGGCGGCCCCTCGTTCTGGCTGGCTATCGGCTCGGTGTTCAGCAGCATGGAGCCGATCCCGTTGCTCGGCCTGGTCGTGCGTGGCTGGATGGAGTATCGTTCCGTGCGCAAGGAGGGCAAGGAGTTCCCCTACCGCTGGCCGATGTATTTCCTGGCCGCCAGCGCGTTCTGGAACTTCCTGGGCGCGGGCATGTTCGGTTTCCTGATCAACCTGCCGATAGTAAACTACTTTGAGCACGGCACCTACCTGACCATGAACCATGGTCACGGCGCACTGTTCGGGGTCTACGGCATGCTCTCGATCGGGCTGTTGCTGTTCGCCTGGCGCGGCTGCGTGAAAGACGGCCACTGGGACGACAAGCTGCTGAAGGTCAGCTTCTACGGGATGAACGTGGGCCTGCTGCTGCTCACGTTCACCACTTTGTTCCCGGTGGGTATCGCCCAGGTCTGGACCAGTTTCACCGAGGGCCTGTGGGTCGCCCGCGACCACACCTTCTTCGAGCGCGGTTTCGTGCAGCTTTTAGGTGAGTGGCGGATGGTGCCCGACACGTTGATTATCGTCGTGGGTGTGCTGCCGCTGGCCTGGTTCCTGTTCAAGACTTACCCTCACTTGAAAAAAGCGGAGATTGCCGAGGGCGAATCTGTCTGGGAGAGGATGGGAATCGACCCCACGGCGCCAAAAGCCGATTAAATTAATCAGCTTTAGTTGTTTTAAATCAAGCCCTTCCCCAGCTTCTGCCGGGGAAGGGCTTTTTAGCACCGGTTGTAGTTGTAGAGCGCTCCAAATGAGACTACATTAGGAGGGTGTGGTACTTTTATTTTCAGGAAATAAAACAGGGGTATCCTGATGCGGATATTGATGACTCTACTTTGCGCTCTGATGTTTTCGATCGGGTTTTCTCCCACTATGTCGCGTGCGGCGGTGGAGTTGAGGCTGAACCTACGCCCGGGAGAGCGCTACAGGGTGCGCTCGGAGACTTTCAACCGGATGGTTCAGTCGATGGCGGGTGTGGAGATGGAGATGAGCCAGCGGATCGTGATCTACAACACGTTTACGGTCCTGAGGGCCGATCCGGCCGGAGAATTTACGCTCGAAGTCAATCACGAGGCGGTGTCGGTGGAGCTCAATGGTGTGCGTGGCGATATGCGCTGGGACTCCAACCAGGGCGAGGAGCCCAAACATCCGCTGGCCAGGGGGCTGGCCGCGTTGGTGGGAGAAAGCTACACGTTGAGGCTCAACTCGGCCGGCAAAGTGCTGGCGGTGGAGGGACTCGACAGGATTAGCGCTAAAATGGACGAGAGCGTGGAGCTTCCCGATGGCGATACGCGGGAGAAGGTGCTGGATGGGCTGCGGGAGATGGCCGGAGAACAGGCTCAGAAAGAGATGCTGGGCCAGCTTTTCGGAGTGTTTCCTCCGCGCCCCGTGGAACCGGGTGAAAGCTGGGCGGTCAACGATGCCAACGATATCGGCCCGCTGCAGCGCCGGGGTACTCTGACGCTGAACGAGTTGGACGGGGGGCGGGCACTGGTCGGGCTGGATGCCGAGATCGCCACCGGCGAGGGTGGAATGCAGCGCAACCTGGGGCCGCTGAGTGTGGAGATGGAACTGACAGGGACGCAAACCGGTACGTACAGCCTGGACCTGGGCACGGGCTGGATAACCGGTTGCGAGATGAGGATCGATATCAACGGCAGCTATCAGCTGGTCAATGGCCCGAAACTGTTCTCCGGCAGGACAATGCCCGTGACGATGGAATCGACCATTAGCTGGGAGCCGTTCTAGAGGGGCGTTGAGAGTTTTTTGGCGCCCCGCTAGCGCGCGATCCCGGCCAGCAGCGAGGTTCCCCTGCCGAGTATCCCGCGCAGGAACGTCAGCAGGTCGCCCACCCCGAACGACCCGTCGCCGTCGTAATCCAGCGCGGGGTCATCCGGGTTTCGCCGCCCGGCCAGCAGCAGTTTCAGCAGATCGCCCGCGCCCACCAGGCCATCGCCGTTAAGGTCCCAGCGCGCGAGGTCAAGCACCTGGAAGCGAAAGGGGTTGCTCTGGTAGTCGGCGGGCAGGTAGGTGTAATGGCTGAATCCATCCAGCGCCCGTACGTAATACTCCACCAGCGTACCGGCCTGAGCACCTGGAATTTCGCCCTCGAAAGTATCGCCGCTCATCAGGTTCATCAGCACACGCTCGTAATCTCCCGCGCCGTTATAGCGATAGTAGACATACAGGTTCAGCGGATTTTCCTCGATAAGGTCGGCTCTCACCGTGTACGGCCCGGCTGTGTCGATAGCGCCGGAGGGGCCGCGCACGTTCCTGATCTCCGGGGAAGTTTCGTCCAGGCCCAGCACCGAGGCCGAGGCCTCGGCCAGGTAGCCCGCCGGCAGAGTTCTCAGCTCCGGCGGCGTGCCCGCGGCCCAGTCCGTGGCGAACCCGCTGTGCCAGCTCGACCACGGTGACCACTCGCCGGCAGGATTTTTCTGCCGCACCCGCACGAAATGCAGCGTATTTGCAGCCAGGGTCGTTTCCCCGTCGCGGGGGCCGGTGAACTCTCCGTTGGCCGTGTTGACCTGCAACTTTAATTCAGTACCTTCCAGCGCCCCGCGCCAGACAGTATTGTAATCCACTTCGAGCTTGCGGAAACCGAGAACTATTCCGTCAAGCACTTTGTCCTTGACCGGCTCGCGCTGAACCCCTTGGGCCACTTCGGCCTCCCAGCCGCCTTGGGAAACACCGCCTCTGAACCGTAACTTGACTATTGTCGGGTTGAGTCCGGTACGCAACGGCCCGATCCGCTCGGTGCCCAGCATGTAATCATCGTAATAGCGGTTCTGCTCCACCGGGCTGCCGCCGTTCCAGTAGCAGTCC
Organism: Gemmatimonadales bacterium; assembly: GCA_024278175.1. Taxonomy (GTDB): domain Bacteria; phylum Gemmatimonadota; class Glassbacteria; order GWA2-58-10; family GWA2-58-10; genus JAJRTS01. The sequence goes on from JAJRTS010000045.1 coordinate 8,331, forward strand.
AGGGCCATCCCGTTGGGAGTGAACGTCCGGTAGCCTGCCGCCAGGTCATCGCCGGCGATGTCGCAGATCAGCAGCCCGTCGGCCCAGGCCTGCACGCGGTCGTTGCGTGTGCCCTCGCCCAGCGACACTCTCAACTCGAAATGAATCCAGCGGCCCACGTTGACCGGGTCGCTGAAGCGGAAATTGGTGGCGAAGTTGGGCAGCCATTCGCGGTGGGCAGCCGGCGCCCTGGTCCGGCGCTCGATCGAGATATGCCCGTCCTCGCCCGCGATCCAGAAATAGACCCGGTACATCCCGCTCCAGTTGCCTGGGGTGAAGCTGTTGAGCCGGGCCATCTTGGGCGGAAAGTGCCAGCCGTCGCGGGGAGTGAACCCTTGCGGGAACTTGTGGTACCAGCGGGCGACAATGGTGGTGTACTGGCCTTTCTGGTCCTCGGGAATCCGCGATTGAAAGAACGGGTTGTCGCCGAACGCCCGCCAGACCCAGCCCGCGTTGCCGGGGTCCTCGCCCTGGGCATAATCCGTGAGCGGCCGGTATTTCTGCCGCAGGGAGTGAAACCCGCTTAGCCCTTCCGGGGAGGTGACTCCGAAATTACCGTTGTCCGTGCTGAGGTCGTGGAAGCGTTCCGACAGGTCGGTTAGCGTTTCGAAATCCTCGCGGAAAAACACACCGGGAGCATCCGCCAGCGCCGAGGGCGAGGCCGGGAGCAGCTTGTCCACCTTTGGTGTTTCCGGCGCGGCGGCGGCCAGGGGCATGGCGATCAGCAGCGGTAGAATCAGCTGAACTACGGACAGTTTTCGCATTTTTCGCAAATTTTGCAAAGTGTACGCTCCTTCTTGTATTTCTACTTAAACGGGCTGCACTAAAGATTCTATCGATTCAGGAAGGTCGGGGGCTTTTCGGCAACACGGTTACAAGAACCGTGCCGGGCTTTCGCTGCGCCGTGGCAGCGAGATATTACGGGAAAACGTAGACAGGTAAACGATTGTTCGTTTCTCAGTACCGATAAAAAATTCTCAGCAATGATAAAACGACCCCTGCGCCGGGGAGCCGTTTTATCAGCTATTATTGCCAAGTTTTTACTACCGCGTAATTTTCGGTTTCACCGCCCCGGTCCACACCTTGTAACCCGCGGGGGTCATGTGCAGGCCATCCTCCTTGAGCAACTCGGGCCGCGGTTTGCCGTCGGCTCCCAGCATCGGCGTGGCCGTGTCGATATAGTAGACCGCACTCCGGGTGGCGGCCCAGCGCTGGATAGCCGCGTTGGCTTCTTTCATCTCCGGCCACATCTTCCAGCGCGCCAGGCTGGGTTTGATCGACAGGAAATAGATCGCACGCGGGCCGATAAAGCTGTGCACCGTGCGGACGAACTCCTTGAAGTCCTCGTAAACCGTGGTGGGACTTTTACCGTGGGCGATGTCGTTGTCGCCGGCGTAGAACACGATAGCGGTGGGATGGTAGGGCACCACGATCCGCTGTGCGTAATAGATCGCATCGGAAATCTGCGAGCCGCCGAAGCCGCGGTTGATCACGTGCAGCTTGGGAAAATCTTCCTGCAAGGTTTTCCAGCCCCTGATACTGCTGCTGCCTAGAAAAATTACGCAGCCGGGCAGCGGGTAGTTTTCGGCGTCCGCCCGCTCGAAACGCAGGATGTCGCGCTCGAAGCGGCGTGGGTCGGGTTCGAACTCTCTGGCAGTAGCGGGAAGCGCGGCCGCCAGAGTAAGGCAGAGGACAAGCAGGGGGTAGATCGCCTTCTTAAGCACAGAAATGCTCCTTAAGTTGATGATGGCGCGAGTTGGGCGGTCGAAATTAATATTCTTCCGTTTTTTCCTGTCCTATGTCTCTATTCTGACTCCTGTCTCCTGAATTCTGTTTTTGATATCAGTGCGCCGGGCCCAGCAGCACGGCGTTGAGCAGCAGGCGATTGGCGCTGTCGACAATGGCCCGGAAGTTGGGCTCCTCGGTGAACGCGATCACGTGGCCCGCTCCGGCGCGGGAGTACATCAGCAGCGGTTTGAACGCGAGCTGGCGTACGCTGGGCCCCTGCCATGTATGCCCGCTTACCAGCAGCTTGTCGGCGCTGTCGAACACGGCGATATTGCGGCCGGCGTCGCGTTTGAGCGGGCTGTAGACCTGCCAGCCGAACGCGAACATCCGGGCGGTTTCAGCGTAGCCCGCGCTCAGCCAGTGGTCCTGGTCCATGCGGACTTGCACAACCGCGCCGGGCAGCGCCTGGGGGCCGCTCCTGCGCCGCTCGATAGTATCCTTGTACTGATCGATGCTCTTGATCTCGGTTCCGGCCACGCGCCGTTCTTTTTTGTCGCCTTCCCCGTTCTTTTTACCCGCGGTGGAGTCCCCATCCAGGCGATACTCCTCGGAGGTGTCCAGCAGCCCGGCGCCGCTGCCGATCAGCCAGCGGGTGGCGCCCTGGATAGTGACCAGCGTGCCGCCCTCGCGGACCCAGCCGGCCACCCGTTTTACGGCCGCCTCGCCCATAGTCTCGCCGTAATCCCAGCCGTTGGGCAGCACCAGCACGTTATACTCGTCGATCTTGATCCGGTTAAGATCGTTAGTGCGCACGGCGGTTACCGGTACGCCGTACTGGCGCTCCAGCACGTAGCGGGCGGCCCCGGCCGAGTTGGATTGGGTCGGCTCGTTCCAGGCCAGCAGCACCCTGGGCTTGGGGATATAGCGCACGTTGGGGCTGCCGAAATTGACCCCGTCCGATACCCAGGCGCTGCCGGTGGGCACAAACGATACTCCGTGGGCGGCCTCGACGTCCAGGATAATCGTGGCCAGCGTGTCCGGGTTGTCCTTGACCGGCACGATCAGGCTGCCGCGCGAGAATTTTTTATCATTATGGGTGAATTCCTTGTCGCTGCTGTATACCCGCACGTTACGCCTGAGCAGTTCGGCCAGCGCGCTCATCGTGCTGTTGGTCGAGCCGTCGAGCACCCAGGCCAGCCTGGCCTCGCGCTTGATCGGCGCGGGATACGGTGGCAGCTCGGAAAGATATTCAATGTCCGCCACGGTAAAATTATCGCTGCGGTAGCAGGGCGTGTCCATCAGCAACGGCAGGCTCCAGGCGGTTATGTCGTAGACCTGGCTGCCCAGCCCGGCGTCGATCCGCCGCTGTTGCTCCGCGATAAACTCGTCGTCCATCGGTACCTCGGGCTCCAGCAGGTTGCGCACCAGCATGTAGCTTTCCTGGCGGGCGGGCACAACCCAGGTCCCGGCCTCCAGGGTCAGCTTACCGGCACTGGAGCCGTCGGCAGCGCGAAGGCCGCCCAGTTGCACGCTGCTGCTCAGCCGTCCCACTTTGAGGCCCTGGCGGAGCAGTATCCCGGCCAGCTTGCGAGAGCGCGAGGGGTCCGGTCCGGGCGGGATCAGGTAGGCCCGGCGCTCCGGTATCGAGCGCGGCGGGGTGCGGATAGCAGCGAAATCTTCCAGCAGGCGCTGCCGGTTAAGCGCGGCGTAGTCAGCCGTGGCCAGCGAGGCCACCGCGTGATGGCGCACGGTTTCGCGATAGGGCATCAGGGTTTCGTTACTTTTCTTGGCAACCAGCCCACGGCTGGAGGCTTGCTCGTAAGTCATTCCCACCGAGCCGTTGATCGACGGCCAGGTGCAACCGTAGCCGGGATAGTAGGCGTCGAAACTCTCGCGCGTGTAGTAGCGGAAGCCGAACTTGTCGAACCATTGGGCGTTGTGCCTGCCGAACTCCTCGTAGAGCTTGACCTGTTTTTCGCTCAGCTCGCGGTTGGTGGGCGGCATGGTGGGCGGAAAGTAATAAGTGTTGTCGCTGCCCATCTCGTGCAGGTCCACAAATACGTGGGGCCGCCACTGGAGGTAGGCCGCAACCCTGCCCCGGCTCGATTTCTGGGTCATCGGGAACCAGTCGCGGTTCAGGTCGAACAGGTAGTGGTTGGTCCGTGCGCCGGGCCAGTTCTCTCGCCTTTCGGCGCTGAGGGGATCCGAGTCGGGCCAGCGGCCGGTTGTCTGGCGGAAGAAGTTGACAAAGCGGTCGCGGCCGTCGGGGTTCTGCAGCGGATCGATCACCACGATGCACTGCTCGAATATCCGCTCCACCAGCGTGTCTTCCCGGCTGGCCAGCAGGTGATGGGCCGTCCAGAGGCCGGCGTCGGTGCCCGAGGCCTCGTTGCCGTGGATCGAGTAGGCCAGCCAGACCACCGCCGGTAATTTTGCCGTAAGCTCTTTACGCCTTGCGGCCGGGAGCGAGAGGGGGTGTGCCAGCTCCCGCAGCTCGGCTTTGACACTTTCCAGATTTTCCAGGCGCTCCCGGGTGGCGATCACCAGATAGTAGAGCTTGCGGCCTTCCCAGGTCTCGCCGTAGCAGACAAGCTTGGCGCGCGGGCTGGATTCGGCCAGGGCCTTAAGGTATGCCTCACTTTCGCCGTGGGACGTTATCCGCTCTCCCCAGGTGTGCCCCGCCACATCTTTCAGGGTGGGAATCGACTGGTCGTAGCTTGCACCGGGCACGAACGGTTCGGCATCAACGCCTTTGAGATAAGTGTGGGCGGCGGCGGAGCCGGCCATCATCAAGGCAAACAGTACGATTAACAGAGCTTTGCGCATCGGGTTCTCCCTCGCCAGGCGGTAAGGTGGTCTGAAAAACAGGTTGCTAACCAATTGCTAAACGGATGAAATAATAATAGTTTAACCCATCTTTCAAGTAAAGCTTTCACCATTACTCCATAAGGAATGAGCCGTGATAAAACTGTTGTTGGGCGCACTTGTGGCGCTACCCATCGTGCTTGCCGCCTGCGCCGGTGCTCCGGAAGGGGAGCCGCAGACGGCTGCCAACGCTGAAAAACCGGACTTCAGGTATGTGGCCGGGCAGTTCGCCGACCTGCGGATTCTGCGCTACCGCGTACCGGGGTTCGGGCAGCTCGACCCAAGGCGGAAGAAGCTGGCCTACTATCTCTACGAGGCCGCGCTCAGCGGCCGCGATATCACCTACGACCAGAACTACAAGCACAACCTCTGTATCAGGCGAACGCTGGAAAATATCTACCGTACCTACGAGGGTGAGCGCAGCGGAGCGCAGTGGGACGAGTTCGTGGTATACCTCAAGCGCGTCTGGTTCTCCAGCGGCATCCACCATCACTACAGCTCTATCAAGTTCCTGCCCGGTTTCAGCAGGGAATATTTTGGCGAGCTGGCCGCCGGATCGGCTGCGGCAAAATTCCCGCTGGAGCTGGACGGTTCGGTGGAGGCCCTGGTGGCAAGGCTTACGCCGCTGATGTTCGACCCGAAGCTGGACCCCAAGGGCGTGGACCTCTCGCCCGATGCCGACCTGGCCGCGGGCAGCGCCAATAATTTCTACGAGGGTGTGACCCAGGCCGAGGCCGAAGCTTTTTACGAGAAAGTGATCGACAGGGACGACCCGACGTCGATCAGCTACGGGCTGAACAGCAAGCTGGTCAAGGTGGACGGCAAGGTAACCGAGCGCGTCTGGAAAGTGGGCGGGATGTACGGCGCGGCTATCGGGAAAATAGTGTTCTGGCTGGAGCAAGCCGCTGGCGTGGCCGAGAACGAAACCCAGCGGGCCGCGTTGGCAAAATTAATCGAGTACTATCGCAGCGGGGACCTGCGCCTGTTCGACGAGTACAATATCCTCTGGGTGCAGGACACCGGCGGGGTGCTCGATGCGATCAACGGTTTTATCGAGACCTACGGGGACGCGATGGGCTACCGGGCCACTTTCGAGGCGATGGTGCAGCTTACCGATTTCGAGGCCACGCGAAGGATCGACGCTATCGCCGACGCGGCCCAGTGGTTCGAGGACAACAGCCCGCTGCTGGCGGAGCACAAGAAGCCCCATGTCAGCGGAATCTCGGCCCGGGTGGTCAGCACGGTGGTGGGCGCGGGCGCGGTCAGCCCTTCCAGCCCGATCGGGATCAACCTGCCCAACGCCAACTGGATCAGGGCCAATCACGGCTCCAAGTCGGTGACCCTGGGCAACATTATCCACTCCTACAACGAGGCGGGCAAGGCAGGCGGAGAGGTGGACGAGTTCTACCTCGGGGACGAGACAAAGGCGCTGATCAAGCAGTATGGCGTGCTCGCCGACGACCTTCATACGGATATGCACGAGGTTATCGGCCATGCTTCCGGGCGGATCGAGCCGGGAGTGGGCACGCCGAAACAGACGCTGAAGAACTACGCCGCCACCCTGGAAGAAGCCCGCGCGGACCTGGTGGCCCTCTACTACCTGCCCGATCCCAAGCTGGTGGAGATCGGCGTATCGCCCAGCACGGAGATCGGCAAGGCGGCCTACGAGGACTATATCACCAACGCGCTGATCAGGCAGTTGCGGCGAATCAAGCCGGGTGAGAACCTGGAAGAGGCCCACATGCGAAACCGTCAACTGGTGGCGCTCTGGGCATTCGAGGCGGGCAGGGCGGATAACGTTATCGAGCGGGTGGAACTGGAAGGTAAAACTTACTTCGTGGTACGCGACTACGAAAAACTCCGCGAGTTGTTCGGCCAACTGCTACGCGAGATCCAGCGGATCAAGAGCCAGGGCGACTACGAGGCCGGGCGGGCGCTGGTGGAAAATTACGGCGTCAAAGTGGACCGGGAGCTTAACGCCCAGGTGCTCGAGCGTTACGAGCGGTTGGGAATCCCGGCCTACAGCGGGTTTATCAACCCCCGGCTGGTGCCGGTGATGCGCGGCGGCGAGATAGTGGACGTGCGGATCGAATACCCGGATGATTTTACGGAGCAGATGCTTTACTACGGGGATAAGTACTCGTTCCTGCCGACATATAATTAGAGGTTATTACAAAACCCAAGTTATGCAAAAGAACGAGAGAGCACTTCTACTTTTGAGGCCAAAAGTAGAGCAAAAGCCTTTTCCGGGCCGAACTCGCACAAACTTGTGTTTTTTTTAATCCGGGCGGTGTGCCATCGGAAAAACTCCACTCCCGTGTGCTTGGCACGCTGGAAGCGAATCGCACCCCGGACAATGTTTCTTCCGGCAGCTCCGGTGGGATCCGGGACAACTATACGCTACCCTTGCTGTGGCTCAGACATGCGGCCCGGGACTGCCCCCGCCCCACCACAAAAAAACTAGCCCTGAGCTTCACGGGGTATCGACCGATATCGATTCCACTAACTCGATTGCCTTCAGCAAATTACTAAGAGGTTTTCAAATAACTTCTAGGTTTTTTGCGGACTGGGACTAAAAAGGCGCGGGCAGGTTGTCCGCGCCTTTTATATCAGGACTTGATCCTGACTGGTAGCACAGAAGGAATCTACCAGCCTTTTTTCGAGAATTCCACGGGACTGTTTGCCGCTCTGTTGGCAGCCGGATGCGGAAGCTTAATCAAGAGGCAGGCATACCTGGAGAACCTGTTTTCCGGCGCGGAGGCGGTAATGCGAGCCGCCTGCCTTGTGATCCAGCCGAGAACTTCACTTAAGGATTGAATCGCTTTTGCAAAGAGCAATGGCCTTGCTTGCATAGCCGCTGACGGACCAGAGGGTGACAAGAATCAGAATAGCGGAGCCGGCGGGAATCGTCCATTCGCCCGTCCATTTCGTATAAACGGTACCCAGCAGCATTATGGGCGCCCCGAATCCTTGAAACCCGGCCTTTATTTTACCACTCCAGTTCGCAGCCACCGATTCATTGTGTCGGGTGATAATTATTCTGCAGTAACCAGCGGTAACGTCCCTCAATGCCATGATTAACGGGACCAGGCTCAATACGATCCCTTCACAGGCCAGGGCGTAGTAAATAATTATTCTGGATAAGCTGTCCGAATAGGGATCGAGTGTCGCGCCCAGCTCACTGACGACACCAAGCCTGCGCGCCAATTTGCCATCGAAAAGGTCTGTAAGTTCGACCAGTGCCAGCAATATTATGCAGATAATTAAGCGTACGGGAGTCTGATCGGCGAAAATAAGCACTAAGGCAAAACAAATTGCAAGTGGGATTCTCAACATCGTAACTGCAAGAACGAATAACAATTTTCGACGTTTGTCTTCCCCCCCTTTTTTTTGAGTTTCCGTTTGCATGGTTTACCGGAACTCTCCCTTGAAGAACTTGAATTCCGATTCATCCGAGGTCCATAGCGCCTTGCCTGTCCAGGCCAGGTCCTCCACTCCCCGGGAGGGAGCGGCCAACTGGGCGACACTTGCCTTCCTAGAGTTGCATGTCTCTGCGAGTTTTTGCAGGTCGATCTTATTAATAATGTCTAATCCAAACTTGTTTTCCGCTTCATAAAGATACCCGTCGAGATATTCCAGACCCTGCGAAAACCCCTCGTTGCGGTAGGAAAAATCGATGGCGCCCTGGGCCGTACCTTTTGCCAGGGATTCCGCCGGCCTGATGAAAATCGTGCGTCTGGAGTGCATGAAATCGGACACTGCCAGGTAACGGTTACCCTCCCAGGGGACTATGCAGCAGGCACTCGTACCTTTGAGTGTCGTATCAAAGCTTCCCACCAGGCTTACCTCCCCGGCCGTCAGCGATCGTTCCAGATTGATGCAATAACTGCGGTTGCTGATGAAATCAACCGCCCATAAACATTCATCGTCCCAGGCCAGCCCGCTGGTGTGCACCGCTCCTTCGGGCATGTCAAAAGTTCGCAGGATTTTCATGCTCTCGGGATCAATCTCGTACACCCGGGATTTTGTATTTTTCCAAGTGTTGGCAAAAATGATTTTACCGTCAACCCAAGTCATGCCTTGTGGAGTAAATTTGTTTTCACCCAGAGGAGTCGGGCCCATGTTTTTCCACTCAATTTTTTCAATTCCTGAAGAAATGTTCTTGATAAACATGCTGTGCAGATTCAAGCGGAGCACCAGCACATAAAATAAAACAGCCGATAAGACTATTAGAAATATTGCTATAAGTATCACCGATCCGCCTCTTGCAAACGCATAGAATTTCTCCGCCTTGCATTAACTTAACCAAACCCAGGTTTTTTTAATCGCCTCGGGAATATATAAGTTGTTTGAAACCGACGCAAATATTGGAAAGCAATTTAATCGAAAAGAATTCCTCGCGGTTTGCCGCGGGGTAGTTCATTATACAAATCGTGATTTTTTTTGCTACTCTTTTCTCCGGATGGCAGTTGAAACATAAGTTAAGGTGATTGATTAGCTGTAAGAAATAAAAAAAGGCCTCGATTGACGATAACCGAGACCTGAAAAGGAGAGCTTACACATATTTGCACAGTTTACAATTTGAGTGCTTGTTTTTTGTGCAAAGAAATCGTGTAACCCCTTGAAAAATATGGTGGGCGATACTGGATTTGAACCAGTGACCCCTTGCATGTCAAGCAAGTACTCTAACCAACTGAGCTAATCGCCCCCTATGTGGAAATAATCTAACACAGGCTCGCGCGGTTGTCAATTTTAGCGGCTTCTAAAAGCGTGTTGAAATATTCGAAAGTATGGGAGCCTAGTTGTCAAGGGCCGTTTCTCGCTATGTCAGCCAAAGATGGCTGGAGCTATGCAACTGCTTGGTATAACATAAATAACGGGATCAGCAAAGGAAATGGCTGCCCTGCCCTCGACAACCAACCAAGCGAAATGTTTTACTCCAGGGCGTTGGGCGTATTATTGCAACACCCCTCTAATACTTAACGCCAGCCGTCAATTAGTCTTGCGCCTTTTTTCGCTCAAAAGTTCCTCCGCCAGCCGAAGGCCCACCTGAGCTTCCTCGTCCACCACCACCTCCGCCCCGGCCAGCAGGAGTTCCCACTTGAAAATATGATAGCGCGCGCGCACCAGCAGGCGTACCTCGGGCGCCACGGCTTTTACCAGGTGGATTATTTGCCGCACCGCGTCCTGGTCGGGAACCGTTACGATTACCGCCTCGGAGTTTTTCAGGTGAAGGTGTTCGAGCAGCTCACGGCGGCGGGCATCACCGATTATGAACGCTATCCCCAACGCGTCCGCCCAGTCGGCGTTGTCAGGATTTGAATCGACCACCACCAGACGATCCTGCGAGGTGGGCAGCAAGTGCTCGGCGGCTTGCTGTCCCGCCGGGCCGAAACCGATTATCAAAATCGCTTTATCCGGAACATGGCCGGTTTCACCTCCAATGCCAGAGGTCTGCAGGGCGTTCACGGGTGTTTCAATCCCGAAAAGCGGGCGAAGGCTCTCGGCCCAGCCGGCCAGCCGGGGTGCAAGCCGTACCAGGTAGGGTGTGGTCAGCAGGCTGATCACCGTCACCGAAACCACCAGCTTGAACAGTTCATCGTCGATTACCCCCGCGCCGATAGCGATTGTGGCCAGCACGAACGAGAACTCGCCCACCTGGGCCAGGCAAAGCCCCGTGGCCAGTGAGGTGCCCGTGCTATAGCCCAGCAGCCTGGTGATCAGATGAATCACCGCCGGTTTAAGCAGCACTATCAAAGCCGCGGTCAATACTACCGGCAGCGGATTGGCGGCCACCCAGCCCGGATTCACCAGCATACCCACCGCCGCGAAAAACAGGGTGACCAGCAGGGTTCGCAACGGAGCCACATCGCTTCTGATCTGCGCCGCGAACGGGCTTTCCGCAAGCAGCAATCCGGCCAGGAACGCGCCGAACGAGGGGCTGAGGCCCACCGAGTGCGCCGCCCACGCGGCCCCCAGGGCCAGCACCACCGCCAGCAACACTGGCAGGTCGCGGTTGCGCGCCAGGCTGTCCAGGTTAAGCAGCCGCGGCACCAGCACGTTGAACAGCAGCAGAAACGCGCCGAATGTCAGGGCGGAGAGCACCAGTGTGCGGCCGAGCATGGCCAGCGACTCCGTCGGCGTGCTGTCTCCCCCCAGCGCCAGGGTCAGAATCACCATTGGCACCACCGCCATGTCCTGCAGCAGCAGAATACCCAGCGCGTTACGCCCGAACGGGCTGTCGAGCCGGGTGGTGTCGATCAGCAGGCGGATCACGCTGGCCGTGCTGGAGAGCGCCATCATCATCCCCAACACCAGCGCTTGGCGGAACCCAAAACCGAGCGCAGCCGCCAGCGCGTAGCCGGCCAATGTAGTCAGCACTACCTGGGCTGTTCCACCCACATACGTGATCGGCCCGATCTTCATCAAACGCCTGAAACTGAACTCCAGCCCGATCGAAAACAGCAGCAGGGTCACACCCAACTCGGCGATAAAATGAACCTCGTCGCCACCGGCCACCAGCCCCAGCGCGTTGGGCCCTACTATCATCCCGGCCAGCAGGTAGCCCACTATCGCACTCTGACGAAGCATCTCGGCAAGCATTCCCAGCAACAGGGCTGATCCCAGCAGGATCAGGATATCAAGCAGCCACAGCCAGGCATCGGGCATAGTGCATCTCCGCCTAAAGGGGCGTTGAAATATGAATAATAATCCTGATCAATAGTAATCTTTCACGCGCTTATTTTCCAGTTGGACTCTTGCCTCCGGCCAGTCCCGCGAAACAGGCCGGGCAGAAACGCCAGTCGGCTTCCAGCTTTGCTCCGCAGTTGCCGCAGGGCAGAGGGAGGTCGTCCTCCCAGGCGGAGGCGCCATGCACGGCCTGGAACGGAGAGTCGGGCAGGGACTTGAGAAACAGTGACGGGTTATGCTGCTCTGTTACCACGTAGAGCCGCTCGAGTGCCCGGGTGAGTCCCACGTAGAAAATTCTTCGCTCCTCGTCCAGGCGGCTGCTGCCCTCGCCGGAGGACAAGAGGGACAGCACGCGGTTGCCCCGCATCCGTCCCGGAAAGCCCGCCCGCCCGCCCACGACCGCCCAGAGGAACACCACCGGCGCCTCGAGTCCCTTGGCCCCGTGGATCGTGCCGTGGCGCACGGGCAGCTCCAGCGCGCGAATCCGCTCGGCCAGCAGCCGCCAGTTGGAGTTTTTGCGGTAGAGGATCAGAATCTCTTCAGGTTGGTACTGTCCGGATTCCACCAGCTCCCCGATCCGGGCGGCCAGCCAGGACGCGCCGTCGCCGGAGAGCCGCCCGGCGTGGTGCAGCACCACGGGGTAGCGGCTCTGGCGAAGAGCCAGCGAGGGCTTGTCGCGGAACGCCTTGCATCTTCGGATCGACAAGTTGGCCAGCTCCACCACCGGCGCGCTGTTGCGGTAGTTGACCCGCAGCGGCTGCACGGTCGCCTCCGGCCAGTCGCGCTCGAAAGCGAGGATATGGCCCACCTCGGCCCCGCGGAACCCGTAGATCGACTGCCAGTCGTCGCCCACGCAGGTAAGCCGGCTGCCGGGCCCCACCAGTTCCTTTAGCAACTCCACCTGCGGCGTGTTCACATCCTGGTACTCGTCCACCAGTACCACGGGCCAGCGCCCGCGGTAGCGCCTTCGGAGTTCCGGGTGCTCGCGCAGCAGACGGGTGGCCTGGGAGATCAGGTCGTTGAAATCCAGCGCGCCATCGCGCTGAAGCAGCCTGTCATACTCGTCGTAGATCCGCAGGAACAGGCCCCAGAACGCGCGGGTGTGAGGATTGCGCTCCCTGCCGGCCTTCTCCGCCAGGGTTGCCGGGTCGATAGAGTGGGTTTTGAGCTTGTCCAGCACCTCCTCGGCCAGGTCGAGGAAACTGGCGATCGCCTCGGGGTAACCCGCCCGCCGGCTGTCGAGGCGGGAAAGGTCGTGGGGCGCAGTGGCCGCTGCGAACGCGCCGGGAAGCTCCTCGCCCAGCCTGCGTACCAGCCGGGGGAAATCGAGCAGCTCCTCGCGCCAGATTTCGATTATTTTCGCAGCGTGGGTTTCGTAGGTTGCCAGCCGGTTCTGGCGCTCGGAGTGTCCGCCGCCCGGCGCGAACTCCCAGACCTCAATGTACGCGTTGTGCTCCGGCAGGTGGAAATCCGGTCGGAACGCCACCGAGGCCCAGGGTGTGGGCTTGTCGTACCGGTAGGCGATCCCCCGGTCGTGGAGCAGGTTGGCCACCTCGCGCTCGGCGTAGGAGCGGACGCCCTCGCCGGCCAGGGTGACAAACTTTCTCTTGCGCGGATCGACACCGATGCCGTAGCGGTCGTTCTCGTCGCTGAGAGTCACATAGTCCCAGAGGTGGCGCTTGAACTCCACCCTGAAAGCCGGGTCGGGATAGAGGTTGTCGATGGCCTTGCGCAGCAGCTCGCCCTTGGTGGGGCGCGGTTTTTTGCCGTTTTCGCCGTTTTCGATATCCGCGGCGGGAGTATCGGTCACGAGCCGCACCGGCTTGTCGAATAATTTTCTCCAGTGGTTGCGGAGAAAATAATAGCCCAATGAATGGAACGTGCGCACGGTGACGCGCTCCATTTTTTTTGCCGCCTCCGCCCCGGCAATCTCCAGGGCGCTCTGTACCAGCCGCTCTTGCATCCGGCGGGCGGCGTTGCGGGTGAACGTGACCGCCAGCACTCCGGACGGGTCCACTCCGCGCTCCAGCACCAGGTGCAGGATTCTTCGCACCAGCACCATCGTTTTTCCGCTGCCCGCCCCGGCCAGCACCAGCAGGCGACCTGCCTCGCTGACTACCGCGGCGCGCTGATCGGGGTTGAGGTTGTCCAGCGGCGATGGCATTTTTTCTCGTTTGCTCGTGGTTAAGTGGGTGTTAAGGTAATATAACAGCGCGGGCGGGAGAGGGAAGCGTGGAAAAAAACTGTAAAGCAATACTGTTCTTTTCCATTTGATCGGCTTATACATGCGGCGTCGTTGAAGGGGGCTGTGGCTACTTTTGGTGGAGCTTATCCGCAATGGTCTGACACCAGCTATACGAGCCTGGAGAGAGTTAAAGCAAACTTAATTTTCAACCCATGCAAAAGGCCCCGCTAAAGCGGGGCCTTTTGCATGGCATATCCGGCAAGCCCGCAAAACTACTGCCCGGGCATCCACTCGGTGTGGAACCAGCCTTCCTTGTCTACGCGCTCGTAGGTGTGCGCGCCGAAGTAATCGCGCTGGGCCTGGATCAGGTTGGCCGGCAGGCGCTCTGAGCGGTAGGCGTCGTAGTAGGCCAGCGAGCTGCTCATGGCCAGGGCCGGGATACCGTTCTCCACGGCGGTTTTGACCACGAAACGCCAGGCGTCCTGACGGCTCTGGACCTCACCCTTGAAAAAATCGTCCACCAGCAGGTTGGGTAGCTTGGGATTACGCTTGAACGCATCGGTGATCAGGTTCAGGAAGCGGGCGCGGATGATGCAGCCGCCGCGCCAGATGCGGGCGCATTCCTTGAGGTCCAGGTCGTAGCCGTACTCGTCGCTGGCGCTGCGCAGCAGGCTCATGCCCTGGGCGTAGGAGCAAATCTTGGACGCGTACAGGGCCTGGCGCACGGCGTCGATCAGCTGGTCCGGGTCGCCGGTGTAGTTGACCTCGGGGCCGCTCAGAACCTTGCTGGCCGCCACGCGCTCGTCCTTGTAGGCGCTCAGAATCCGGCTCTCCACCGCGCTGTTGATTGTCGGGGTGGGGCTGCCCAGGTCCAGGGCGCTCTGACTGGTCCACTTGCCTGTACCCTTCTGGCCGGCTTTGTCCTGGATCAGGTCGATAATGTGCTTGCCGGTCTCGGGGTCTTTCTTGAGGAAAATGTCGCGGGTGATCTCGATCAGGTAGCTGTCGAGCTCGCCCGTGTTCCAGTCGGCGAAAATCTCGTAAAACTTCTCGTTGGAGAGGTTCAGCGTACGTTTGAGGATGTCGTAGCTCTCGACGATAAGTTGCATGTCGCCGTACTCGATCCCGTTGTGCACCATTTTCACATAGTGGCCCGCGCCGCGCGGTCCGAGATAGGACACGCAGGCCTCGCCCTCGGCTTTGGCGGAGATAGCGGTCAGCATCTGCTCGATCTCGTCGTAGGCATCCCTGGGGCCGCCGGGCATGATACTCGGTCCCCAGAGCGCGCCGTGCTCGCCGCCGGAGACACCCGTGCCGATAAAACGGAAACCCTCCTTGGGAAGCTCCACCGAGCGGCGTTCGGTGTCGGGGAAGTGGCTGTTGCCACCGTCGATAATGATGTCGCCCTGGTCCAGGTACGGCTTGATGTTCTCGATCATCGCGTCCACCGGCGCGCCGGCCTTGACCATGATGATGATCTTGCGCGGTGATTCCAGGCTGCCCACGAAATCTTCCATTGAGTAGCAGGGTTTGATATTCTTACCCCTGGCGCCGCCATCGGCGAACTTCTTCGTCTTCTCGGTCGTCCTGTTGAACACGGCCACGCTGTAGCCGTTACGCTCGATATTGAGCACCAGATTTTCGCCCATCACGGCCAGGCCGATCAGTCCGAATTGACACTTGTCCATTGTTCGCTCCCATCTGTTTGAGATCAGTCGTAACTTCGGAAATTTTTACTCACATTTCATGGCAAGAGTTGTAAATTGGGGACATACAATATAAATGAGGGCTGCAAGGTTTACAAGAAAAAAAGCAACCGAAAGGTAATGTAATCAATCGAAAGGGCGATGGCGTGAAGACAACAGCCGATGAGAACATGCCGTTCGCGGCCGAGGCGTTCGCGGGCCTGGGCGAGGTGCAACTGGCTCCGGGCCGGGGGATGAGCGCGGAATTGCTTAAGGATACCGACTGCCTGGCCGTGCGCTCGATAACCAGAGTGAATGAGAGCTTGCTGAGCGGTACCCCGGTAAAGTTTGTCGGGACAGCCACTATCGGTACCGATCATGTGGATCAGGAGTATCTTAAGCGCGCCGGAGTGGGATTCGCCAGCGCGCCGGGCTGCAACGCCATCAGCGTGGCGGAGTACGTGATGGCCGCCCTGCTGGAACTGGCCGGGCGCAAGGGATTCACACTCAGCGGCAAGGTGCTGGGCATTATCGGTGTGGGCAACGTGGGCCGTAGGGTAGCAAAGCGCGCCCGCGCCCTGGGCCTGGAAGTAATTCTTAACGACCCTCCGCTGTCTGAACAGACAGGCGATAAAAAATACCGTCCGCTCGATGAGCTGCTTGAGCGCGCGGATATGGTCACGGTCCACGTGCCGCTGGAGGAGGCCGGTCCTCATCCGACATTTCATCTGCTGGACGAATCCCTGCTCTCCCGGCTCAAGCCGGGCACGATCCTGCTCAACACCAGCCGGGGCGCGGTGGCCAGCGGCGCGGCCGTGGAGGCTGCTATCGACTCGGGCGCGTTGGGGGCGGTGGTGCTGGACGTCTGGGAGGGAGAGCCGGCAGTGCGGGCGAGCCTGCTGGAGAAGGTGGATATCGGCACGCCGCATATCGCTGGGTACTCGTTCGATGGCAAGGCGCGGGGGACCCGGATGATCTACGAGGCCGCCTGCCGTCATTTTGGCGTGGAGCCGGGTTGGACCCCTGAGGGGCTGCTTCCCGCTCCCGCCGGGGCGGTGATCGAACTGACCGGCGGTATCGCCGATGCCCAGTCCCTGCTGGCCAATGCCGTTCTGACGAGCTACGATATTGTCGCCGATGACAGGAACATGAGGGCTATCCTGAATCTGCCGGAGGATGCCCGTGCAAAAGAATTCGACGCTCTGCGCAAGGGCTACCCCGTGCGAAGGGAGTTCGCCAGCCGCACCGTGCGGCTGGGGCCGGGGCTGGAGAGTCTGGCCGGTGCGCTGGAGGGACTGGATTTTACGGTGGAGACGGGTTAAGCGAATTTTTTACCCTGTTGGTAGGGTCTCTTGTAACTAGCGTGAGACCTTTGATTTAATTCCAGGCCGGTTGTATGAATTATTTTTTCAAAGGTCTCTAAAAGCGTGTTGAAATATTCGGAAGTAATGGGAATAATGGTTGTCAAGGGCCGTTTCCCGCCAAGCCAGCCCAAAACAGCGCGTGCGATGCAACTGCTTGGTATAACATAAGTAACGGGATCGGCAAAAGAAACGGCTTGCCTTGCCCTTGACAACCGGCCGCGTAAAATGTTTCATTTGCGGGCGTTGAACGTATTATTTCAACGCCCCTCTAATAGTATGTGAAATTAGTCGTTACTTGGGGAACCGGGTTTTTCCGGGGTCGCGCATGTTTGAGCCGGCTGGCGGGTAGCGTGTAATTGAATTAGATCCCACAAAAGGATGCAGAAGAGAAAATGCTGGGCGTCCGATTCGCTTCCAGCGTGCCCAGCACGGGGGAGCGGAGATTATTACTCATTTCACTCCCGAGCCAACTAAAGAGAATAAGTGAATGCGAGTTCGCGGCCCCAAGTGGTTTTGCTGCTTTTGCCAAAACAAAAGCAGAAGAAAATTATTACAAACCACTATTAAGGATGTAATCCCTGACTAAACCGGACTGGAGACCAGAACATGGGCCACGGGCAATCGAAGATCAAAGTTCCCCCGAAGGGTTTGGCGATTCTGGCGATGGTGGGACCGGGGCTGGTGTGGGCGGGCGAGTATATCGGCAGCGGCGAGGTGATACTCTGCACCCGTCTGGGCGCGTTGCTGGGGGTGGCGATCCTCTGGGCGCCGATGCTGGCGATTTTCCTCAAATACGTTATCGGCCTGGCCGGGGCGCGCTACACGACCACCACCGGCGAGGGCATGATCGACATGTTCAGCCGGGTGCCGGGGCCGGGTAACTGGGCTGTCTGGATCGTACTGATCGGCCAGTTCTGCGCGGCGGCGGTGAGTATCAGCGCGCTGGCAAGTTCGGCCGCGGCGTTTATCCACGCCCTGGTGCCGCTGAACCAGGTAATGCTCGGCTGGGGCGTGACCCTGTTCTGCGTGGCCGTGGTCTGGGGCAACAAGTTCGACCCGGTCAGGTATATCGCCTCTGCGCTGGTGTTGGTGATGGTGGTCGGTGTGGTTTACGTGGCGCTGAAAGTCGCCCCCGAAGCGGGAGAGCTGGCAGCCGGCCTGTTCGGGTTCAGGTTGCCGGATATGCCGCGGTGGGCGCTGGAGAGCGGCGCGGCCACCGGCAATGTCTGGGCGGAGTTGCTGCCGGTGCTGGGCTGGGCCGCCGGCGGATTCGCCAGCCAGGTGTGGTACTCGTACTGGGTGTTGGAGAGCGGTTACGGCCAGGCCGCCAACACGGGGTTCGGCGTGCGGGCCGACGAGGAAATGCTGGGAGGGATGGACGGTGAAACCGCTGTCCGGATCAAGGGCTGGTGCCGGGTGGTCAATGTGGACGCCACCACCGCGCTGCTGGTGGGCAGCGGTGTGACAGCCTGTTTCGTGGTGGCGGGGGCCGGGGTGCTGGGCAGGATGCAACTGGCCCCCGACGGCCCGCAGCTGGCGATCCAGCTCGCGGAGATTTTCAGCCAGTTCTGGGGCTCCACCGGCGCCTTTCTGTTCCTGGCCGCGGGTGTGGCGGCGATGGTCAGCACCAACCTCTGCCAGTTCGCCGGCTGGCCCCGCATCATGGCCGACTGCCTGCGCGTGCTGTTCCCCGCCATGGCCGGCCGCTACGCGCCCCACAAGGTGCGCCGCCTGTTCGTTTTTATCTTTCTCGTATCCAACATGCTGATAATCAACACGTTCGGGATTAACCCGGTGGGCTTGCTGAAAGTGGGCGCCGTGCTCGATGGACTGCTGCTGAGTCCGCTGCAGGCGATTATTATCATTTACGCCCTGGTTGTGGTCCTGCCCGGGATGCTGAGCAAGGAAGCCGCCGCGATCCTGAAACCCGGCAAGGTGCTGATCTCCCTGCTGGCGGTCAGCGCGATTGTTTTCGGTTATTTTGCGCTGGTTAAAATTCCGACGATGTTTTAGGGGTACGGATGGACACTCCTCGCCCACCTTTGCCAAATGGGGACCGGGGGGGATTTCAATTTGAGTTGGCCCTGTTAGCGGATTGAAGCTGCCTGATCGAATAACACCAATGCACCAAAAGGGGAAGCCATGGGTACGGCAACAGGGAAACGCAATCCAAAGCTGCACCTGCTTCTGATCTGTTTTCTGGTGGTTCTATCTGTTTCTGGACTACACAAAGTAGCCGGGGCGGATGAAGTTGCCGTCCAGGAGCAGTTCAAGGTAAGAGGTTTTCATATCGACCTTCGGATCCAGGTGCTGACAATGGACGCCCTGAAAAGTTTCACCAGGGAGCTGTCCGAAATGGGGATCAACACCCTGCTTATCGAGTGGGAGGCCACCTACCCGTTCGACAAGCACGCCACTATCTCGAACCGCTACGCATATACCCGCCGGGAAGTGGAAGGTTATCTCAGCTACTGCGCCGGGCTTGGAATCGATGTTATCCCGCTGCAGCAGTGTTTCGCACACATAGAGTACATTTTGCGCCATGACCGTTATGGTGAACTGCGGGAAGACGAGCAGGATATCTCCCAGTTGTGTCCCCTCAAGAAAGAGGAGGCCCGCAAGCTGTTCAGCGAGATATTCGCCGATATCGCCGCTACCCATCCATCGGAGTATATCCATATCGGGGGCGATGAAACCTGGCTGCTGGGCCACTGCGAGAACTGCGCGGCGTTCGTGGAGCAGTATGGCAAGTCCAGGCTTTACGTGGACTACATGAAAATGATGTGCGAGATAGTGATCGGGCTTGGCAAGCGGCCGGTTCTCTGGGCTGATATAATCCTGGAGAACCCGGAGGCCGTGTCTCTGATGCCCGAGGAGGCTATTTTTATCGACTGGAACTACGGCTGGGCTATCAACAATTTCGGCAACATAGAGCCGCTGCTGAAACAGGGCCTCGAGTTCTGGGGTTCTCCGGCAATCAGGTCTTATCCGGATAATTATTTCCTTTCCTGCTGGGAAAAACATTTCAACAACATCCGTGATTTTATCCCCTATGCCCGTAACGCGGGCTATACGGGCATGATAATGACTTCCTGGTCGACTTCCGGTATTTTCGGTTACGAGTGGGTGGGAGGGCGGGAAGTGGTGGACATGTTTGCGATCCGGCATGTATACCCTCTGTCCGGATTCAGAATCCTGGTCGCTGCCTACGCTCAAGCCCTTAAGCAGGCTGAGCCCGTTCAGCCCGAAAGTTTTGTGACTGCTTACGCCGGGGAACGTTTCGGTTTCAACGAGGCGGATGCCCAAAAATTCTGGGAAGCCCTGAGCGCTGATCCCTCCGTGGTGGCTACCGGAAAGCCCGGCTATGGAGAGCTGGCCGGCAAAACCCTGGGCAGTGTCAGTCGGGCGAAAAAGATACTGTCCTCCCTGCAGCCGCACAGCAACCAGCAGGAATTCGAGCATTTCCGGCTGATGTTCGATATCCGGGAACACTATCTCCGGTTCAAGGTGATCGAGGCAAAGGTTCAGTCCCCCGGGTTCGACCGCAGCCAGGTAGCGGGAGTGGCCCGGGGGCTCGAAAAACTACTGGAAGAGGCGCCGGGGCTCGACCGGCGGTTCCTGGAGCTTAACAGGGGTTTTCTGTATGAATCGGAGCTGAAGAGTGAAAACGCCAACAGGAACAGGAAAATGAAGTTGCTCTACGAACGGCTTACGGGAAAGAGATAATCCACTTCGCCGATAAACTTCAGGTAGCCCTTCAGTGGCCCTTCGCTAGTGTTGTGTCCTGGAAGTTCGTTGAATTAAATCTGTGCCGCCGAAACAGCGGATAACTATTTTAGTATTGATCATAAAACGCCCATCCAGTAAAGATCGTAGGGGCGCACACACGGGTGCGCCCCTACAGGAAAGTGAACTTATTTTCAGGACACGACACTAATACTCTATTCCCTTAACCGCCTCACGGTCCCGCGGGTACTTTAACGGCAGGATTTCGCTGACAATATCGCACTCGTCGATAAGCCACTGGCCGGCCCCGCGCCCGGTAATCACCAGATGCAGCCCCGGCGGGCGGCCCTGGATCAGGTCGAGCACGTCCTGCTCGGTTATCATCTCGTAGTGCACCAGGTAGGTCAGCTCATCGAGCACCACCAGGTCCCACTTGCCGCTGTTGACTTCTTCCCTGGCGTACTCGAAAGCTTCGCGGTTGGCCCTGATGTGCTCGCCGGGTTCACCCTCCCAGGTAAACCCCTTGCCCAGCGATTTGAACAGCAAGCGGCCCGCGAATTTTTCTGCCAGTGTTTTCTCCCCGGTAGGCCATTCTCCCTTGATGAACTGCAGGAAACAGACCTTCCAGCCGTTGCCCAGCGCGCGGAAGAGCTGGCCCAGCGCCGATGTGGTCTTGCCCTTGCCGTCGCCGGTGAGCAGGATCACCGTGCCTTTCTCTGCCATCTACCCAACTCCTTCAACTCGGTTCGCTCTTTGGATGCCAAGGTTGTCGATTGAGGATAATAAGCGATCCGCGGCCCGGGGGCAACTGTCAATAAAGCGTTGCTCCCCGCAGGCGGGCTGAGTATTATTAATGCTCCCGCCTGGCGGGAAACAGTTGGCAGAGATCAGGGCAAAAAGGAGAGAATGATTATGGACTCGGCAACCGTGCGTGATCAGTGCCGTGCGCTGGGCGAGCGGATCGTCTCGTGGCGGCGCGACCTGCACCGCATACCGGAAATCGGGATAGACCTGCCGGAAACGGAAAGCTATGTACGCGCGCGCCTGAATGAGCTGGGCGTGGAGTTGCAGGAGAGCTACGACGGGGTCGGGGTGGTGGCGCTGGTGTGTGGCACCGCCGCGGGCAGCGGCCCGGTGTTGGC
Source organism: Gemmatimonadales bacterium (assembly GCA_024278175.1). Classification (GTDB taxonomy): domain Bacteria; phylum Gemmatimonadota; class Glassbacteria; order GWA2-58-10; family GWA2-58-10; genus JAJRTS01. Next base: position 29,755 of record JAJRTS010000045.1, read on the forward strand.
CGTGCGCGCCGACATGGATGCGCTGGAGATAACGGAAGCCACGGGGGTGGATTACTGCTCCACCAGGCCCGGCAGGATGCACGCCTGCGGTCATGACGCCCACACGGCGATAGCCCTGGGCGCGGCCGCGTTTCTTCAGCAACACCGCGGTGAGCTGGCCGGGACGGTGAAATTTATCTTCCAGCCCGGCGAGGAGAGCATGGACGGGGCGCGGCGGATGCTCGAAGCCGGGGTGCTGGAGGACCCCCACGTGGATGGCCTGCTCGGCCTTCATATCGGCGGGATCTGGGACGAGCTCGGCGCGGGTAAGGTGGGAGTGTCCCACAGGGCGATCATGGCCGCGGCCGATGCGTTCAATTTCAGCATGAGCGCCACCGGCAGCCACGGGGCGTATCCTCATCAAAGCCCCGATCCGGTGCTGGCGGCCAGCGCGGCGATAGTCCAGCTTCATACGCTGGTGGGCCGCACGATCGATCCGACAGCCGCGGCTGTAATCACGGTGGGCCGGGTCGAGGGCGGCCGGGCGCGCAACATCATCCCCAGCGAAGTGACCGCGCGCGGTACGGTCCGCACTCTGGACGAGAGCGTGCGCGCTCACCTTCGTGAGCGGATCGGCCAGGTGATCGCCGGTGCGGCCGGGGCTCACGGTTGCGGTCACGGTTACGAGTATTTTTACGGAGCGCCGCCGGTGCGGGGCGATGCCCGGCTTTGCGAGCTGGTACGCCGGGCGGCGGTGGACGTGTTGGGTGAGGGCGAAGTGCTGGAAATAAGGAAACCGTCGCTGGGCGGCGAGGACGTATCGCTGTTGATGGAACACGCCCCGGGATGTTATTTCGGCCTGGGCGGGAGCAATCCGGAGCGGGGGATCCACAGCATCCATCACAACCCGGGCTTCCGGATCGACGAGGACGTGCTCTGGCGCGGCGCGGCGGTGTTCTGCGCCGGCGCCCTGCGCTATCTGGCGCCCCGGCAGGAGCAGAGCTAAAATAGTGGCGCAAGCCGCTGGTTCATATTAAATTAGCTGCTCCCAATCCGAAGATTAACCACATCCGATTGTAATTTTTGGCAACAGCAAAGGAAGGACGGAGCGATGGCCAGGTTTCAGAGGCTGGAAGTTTTGAACAACATGGTCGGTACAGGGATCATTCCCGTGTTTTTCAATGCCGACGTGGAAGTGGCGGCCGATATCGTACGCGCCTGCCGCAAGGGCGGAGCCCGTTGCATTGAGTTCACCAACCGCGGCGACCACGCTTTCGAGGTGTTCAGCGAGCTGCACAGCCGTTTTACCAAGGAACTGCCCGATGTGATCCTGGGCGTGGGCAGCATTGTCGATCCCGGCACGGCCAGTCTCTATATCAACTCCGGCGCGAACTTTGTGGTGGGCCCGGCGTTCAACCCGGAAGTGGCCCGTGCCTGCAACCGTCGCAAAATCGCCTACAGCCCCGGTTGCGGCAGCGCCAGCGAAATCAGCGCGGCCGAGGAGACGGGCTGCGAGATTATCAAGATTTTTCCCGGCAGCCAGGTGGGCGGTCCCGCGTTCGTCAAGGCCATTAGCGGCCCGATGCCCTGGACCAGTATCATGCCCACCGGCGGAGTGGACGCCACCGAAGAGAGTATCGGCGCGTGGATCGGCGCGGGTTGCGTGTGTCTGGGCATGGGCAGCAAGCTGATCACCGGCGCTGCGGTGGCGGCTGGTGAGTGGGACAAGATCGCGGCCAACGTGGCCCGGGCGATTAAACTGGTGGAAAAAGCCAGAGGCAACTGAGGTGCGCGCGGCCGGCGGCTGGATGTACGGGCGGCAAGGTAAGGTTACAAATCCCGCTACTGGACTCGCAATATTTCCGCTGGCGGGATTCGGCTAAGCGGGCGCGATATTACTGGCATTATTATTGCTAATTTGAGTCTGTTGAAAAGCGGCCGGAGCGCTGTGCTTGTGCGGACAGCGCTGTCTTATTCGAGATAAGAAGAACATGGCGGGAACGGATTTCAGTACGCGCAAGAAGCTGTTTTTTTCGCTGATCATAGTGGTCGCCTTGTGTTTAGCGGCCGAGGCCGTGGTGCGGGTCAAATACAGCCTGAGCCAGAACGACTGGTCGATTCTGGTCTCGCCCTTTGGCGCCAGGCGCGGGGGGACGGAGCGGGAACATCAAAAGCAGCCGGTTGATTTCCGTTACAACCAGGAAAAAAGTTATACCGTTTATAACCGCTACGAACAGAAACAGTACTCGATAAATATCACCAGCCAGGGCTTTTTCTACCCATCGCTGCTGGAGGCCGAAGACACCACCACCCGCCGCGTGTTCTGTATCGGCGGCTCATCCACCTACGGCGGGCAGTCGTGGGAGGAGACCTGGCCGGGGTATCTGGAAAGTTGCCTGCAAGAGCGCTTTCCCGGGCGCAAGTGGGAAGTGATAAATTTCGGCCAGCCGGGTGTGGGGCTGCTGGAGATTCTGGATAAGATTGAGACCCAGGTGCTTGCCTACAAGCCGGATGCGTTTATTTACTACGGCGGTTACAACGATGCCGACAAGGCGGACTGCCTGAAAACGGAGCGGCTGGGGCGTAATCTGATAAAAGATTTTAATCCGGCGGGAAGTGCTGTGCCCATGCTGGGCAGGATGCACAATCTGCTGCATGCCCGTTGGTCGTATCTCTATACGTACCTGTTCGAGAAGTATATGATCTATAAGTACATCCGCTCCTCCGGCTACCCTGATATCGAGGGCTACGGCAGGTTGATGGAGCGGTTGGTCCGGACCTGCCGCAGCCGCGGGATCGAACTGGTTATGGTCAGCCAGGTGCTTGACATGCCCCCGTATCCGGCCAGGTTCGAACAGATCGGCTACGATGACAAGGCGGCGGGCGATAAATTCTACCGCGACCATGTGCGCCGCAAGCTGGCGGATCACGCCGGGTGGATCACGTACCGTCAGCGCACCTTGATCAAGCAGCAGAAGGACTTTGCGCGGCGTAACGGCTTGCGGTACATTGAACTGCGCAGCCGGTTCCACGATGCTGAGGCAGGCGGCAGAGCGAAGTTTTACGACATAGTGCACCTCAGCTCGCTGGGTAACAGGCTGCTGGCAGCTATGATTTGCGAGAATCTTGATCCGGAGTTCGCCGGAGCGGCTTTGATTGACGATGACAATGATAGTTCCAACAACGAGCAAAAATAGACAGGGGGAACGCCAATGTCTAAAATGAGAATGCTGGCAGAACTTTGGGAGTTCATGCGCCACAACAAAAAGTGGTGGCTGACGCCGATAATCGTTTTCATGCTGCTGCTCAGCGCGTTGATCGTGTTTACCGAGGGCGCGGCGCTGAGTCCGTTCATTTATACACTGTTCTAAGAGCGTGCTGGAAAACGGCCGCCATGGGAGTTCTCAGCCCAACGGGTGATGTTCACATGCCCTTGATGGCGAGAACAATTATTAATCTTAACTTTGAGGGCGTTGAGCGTTTTTTCAGGCGTCCCTCTTAAACCGGGGCACGGCAAAAAAATCCCCCTTGTAAAGGGGGTGCCCGCTGTAAGCGGGCGGGGGTTGTTACAACAGCCCCAAACCGCTGGAACTTAACGTGTTTCTTCGGGCATGCTGCTAAAATAGGAGCTACGATAAGAATGTATGTGCTGGGAATATCAGCCTATTATCACGACAGCGCGGCGGCCCTGCTGCGCGACGGCCGGATTGTAGCCGCCGCCCAGGAGGAGCGCTTCACCCGCGTCAAGCATGATTTCTCCTTCCCCGCCAACGCCGTGGAGTATTGCCTGGGCCAGGCGGGGATTACAGTGGATGAGCTGGATTACGTGGCCTTCTACGACAAGCCGTTCCTCAAGTTCGAGCGGATCCTGGAAACCTATCTGAGCTGTCCGGGGCGCGGGATAAAGTCGTTCCTGCAGGCGATCCCGATGTGGCTCAAGCAGAAGTTGTTCCTGGGCGAGACTATCAAGCGGGAGCTGGGCTACGAGGGCAAGATCATCTTCCCCGAGCACCACGAGAGCCACGTGGCCAGTGCGTTCTACCCCTCGCCGTTCCAGGACGCGGCCGTATTGACCGTGGATGGAGTGGGCGAGTGGGCCTGCACCACGGTAACGGATGGCAGCGGTAACGCGATCGAGATGCTCTACGAGCAGCATTTCCCCCACTCGCTGGGACTGCTTTACTCGGCGTTCACCTATTTCACCGGTTTCCGGGTCAACAGCGGCGAGTACAAGATGATGGGCCTGGCCCCCTACGGTGAGCCGGTCTATGTCGAGCGGATTTACGACAACCTGCTGGACCTGAAGGAAGATGGCTCGTTCAGGCTAAATCTCGATTATTTCGATTTTCTGGTCGGCCTGAAAATGACCAACGAGAAGTTCGCCCGGCTCTTTGACGGGCCGGAGAGAAAACCCGAGACCGAGATCACCCGGCGCGAGATGAATATCGCCCGCAGCGCCCAGGTGGTTACAGAGGAAATAATGCTGCGCCTGGCCAGGTTCGCTCATCGCGAGACAGGCAGGAAGAACCTCTGCCTGGCCGGGGGAGTGGCCCTGAACTGCGTGGCCAACGGCAGGATTCTTAGCGAGGGACCGTTCGAGAACGTGTGGATTCAACCCGCCAGCGGCGATGCCGGCGGGGCGCTGGGCGCGGCGCTCTATATCTGGCACCGTTACCTGGACAAGCCCCGCGTTGCCGACGGCGTGCGCGACAGCCAGTACGGCAGCTACCTGGGACCGGAGTACAGCGAGAGCGAAGTTACCGCTTACCTTGAGAGCAACAACTACCCGTACAGTCGCCTGGGCGATGCGGAAATGCCCGGCCGCGTGGCGGAACTGCTCGACAGCGAAAAAGTTGTCGGCCTGTTCCAGGGCAAGATGGAGTTCGGCCCTCGCGCGCTGGGAGCACGGAGCATTATCGGCGACGCCCGCTCGCCCAAGATGCAGCGGATCATGAACCTGAAGATCAAGTTCCGCGAGAGCTTCCGGCCGTTCGCTCCCTCCGTGCTGGCCGAAGACGTTGGCGAGTATTTCGGGATCGACTCTGCAAGCCCATACATGCTGATCACGGCCGATGTGCGCGAGGACAAGCTGGTCAATGGTGGTGGGCAGGGTGGGGCCGAGGGGCTGGCCAGGGTCAACGAGGTCCGCTCGGTGGTGCCGGCGATCACCCACGTGGACAATTCCGCGCGGATTCAGACGGTCGACGGCCTGAGCAATAAACCCTACTACGAGATTATCCGGGCGTTCAAGCAGCGCACGGGCTGCCCGGTGATTATCAACACTTCGTTCAATGTCCGCGGCGAGCCGATCGTAATGAGCCCCGAGGATGCGTACCGTTGTTTCATGCGGACCAACATGGACTATCTGGTGCTGGGCAACGTCATCCTCGACAAAACCGAGCAGCCCGAGTGGCCGGAAAAAGACGACTGGAAGGAATCGATCGTGCCCGACTGAAGCCGGGTGCGGAAGCGTGATGAAAAAAGGTGTTCATGGGAAAAAAGTATAAAGTTTGATTCCAGGGCCGTTGACTGTTTTTCAACGGCCCTCCAGCGGAGGACAAAAGTGGCTAAAATCGTGGAAAACAATAAAGAATACCGCAAGTTCGGGATCAGTGTGGGAATTGCGTTCCTGCTGCTTGCAACCCTGTTCTGGTGGAAAGATTTCCCGAATGCCCTGCGCGTTACAGGTGTGTTGGGTACGCTATTGCTGCTGGGCGGTCTGATAGCGCCGGGGTTACTCAAATGGCCCTACCGCGGCTGGATGAAATTCGCCTCAGTGATGAACTGGTTCACCACCCGCGTAATCCTGTTGCTGTTGTTTTACCTGGCGATTACTCCCATGGGTCTGCTGCTGCGACTGCTGGGTAAGCGTCCGCTGGCCATGGGGTTCGATAAGGCAGCCGAAACGTACTGGATCAAGCGTGAGCGCAAACAGTACGACCCGGTGCGCAGCGAGAAGCATTTTTAAGCGCTTGATCGGTAGCAGGTGAGATGCTCTTTGCTAAGGGACACGGCAACGCCGTGTCCCTTTTTTGTTGCAAGAATTCCTCGTGGTTTGCCGCGGAGAGAATCCATTGCCGTGAAATCTGTGTTTCGCGGGAGCTGTGGCAACGCGGCAATACTGACGGTTTGACAAGCCAGGCCCGGCACCGCTAAGTATATCTCTTCGTTTGGCCACAAAAGAAGAAATATACTTATGTTAAATTGCTGTTATGTTCTTCCGGCAGATAAAAAAGCCGCAGCAAACTTGCCGCGGCTTTTTTTATTCACAATATTTTGTCGGCAAAAAATCAACCCAGCAGGTCGTCGAGCATCTGCTCGGCTATCGACCCGGCCACTTCCGGCGAGTTGTAGTAGCCGGAGGCGATCCGCTGGCGAACCCTGTCCAGGTTGCCCTGGTTGGATTCCAGCGTGCCAGCCTCCGCCAGCCGGGCGCGCGCGAGCGGATGCTCGGCGTTGACCAGATCGCCCAGCGCGCCGCTCTTGAGGATTGCCTCGGCGGTGCCCTCGATCAACTTATCACCGACCTGGTACCGGCCATCGGCCACCTGGGTTTTAAGAGACTCAATCCGCTGCTGGCGGCTTTCCGGACCCTGCTTAAGGGTCTGCGTCTCCGCCTGAGTGCGCTGAAGGCTGCGCGCCTGGTCGCTGATCGTCACCGTATCGACTTTCAGCGTCCCGTTCTTAGCCGCTTTGTTGCCCCCGGCTGTTTCCTTGCCGGCGGCCTCTAGCTGCTGGTTTTTTTTCGGGTCCTGAGCCTTGGTGCGTTGGATCAGATGATCTATTTTCATCCGGTTTGGTCCTTTGGGGCAAAACCCCGTTGCCGCTCCACTATCCATCGGGAGGGCGCGGGTTTGAACTATCCGTCCGTGAATAGTATGTCATTTGTCCACTTGTCTTCAATATCGGCCGGGCGGCCGGATTTCTTTAAGCTCCTTTTCAGCCTGTCACATCCTTGAACCGGGCTTTCCCGGCCTGGGGGGCGTGTGAGTATTTGCGCAGCATACGCTTACCCTTGCGTAGCGTGTAAATCCTCTCGGCAAGTCATGCCATCGCAGCGGAGGTTTTTTCCACGCTGGCTGCCTCCCGTGCGGAAAAAATGTCCAGTTCACCCACCAACCGGCCGAATAGTTGCTCGGTATGGCGGCGCTCTCCACCCGCTGAGAATTTTGCCTCGCCGGCCAGATGGTTGATCTCTCCCGGGGGAACAAGGCGCGAAAGCACTTTTTCTTTCCGGGCCAGCACACGCTGCAGGCCCTCGTAATCACTGCGTTCGATCATATCCTGCTGCGTGTCCAGCAACTCGCCATACTTCTTCAACTGGTTAAGCTGACGGCTCAGGGCGTTATCCAGCCTCGCGTTCGGCTTTCTGCTCATCTTCCTCTCCGGCCTCCCATGCACGATAGCGACAGAACTCGGTTGCCGTCAGTTTAAGCAAGAATCGAGCCGGAAAAAAGCGATTCAACCGTCGATAGCAGCCTCCAGCGCGGCGGAGCGGACAGCGTCGTCCAGCGGGCGCGGGTTGGTGCCGATATTGGTGCTCAGCTTGCCGGCCTTCAGGATCGCGCCGATCTCGTCCTTGCTCACCCCCAGCGCGCCCAGGTTTGACGGGCAGCCCACTTTTTGCTGAAAATCGCGGATGAGTTGAATGAAACAACGGGCCTTGATCTCGGACTCATCGTGGGTACAGCCGAACGCAGCGGCCAGCTCAGCCATCCGGTTGTCGGCCCAGCCCAGGCTCGGCTCCAGGCACCAGGGTGTGAGCACACCCACCAGCAGGCCGTGGCTGATTCCCTTATGGCTGCCCACCGCCATCGCCAGCTCGTGGCCCAGGCCCACGCCGGTGTCGATCGCCACTCCGCCCAGCAGCCCGGCGAGCAGCATGTTGTGGCGCGCCTCCAGGTCTCCGCCGTTTTCCACGGCGCGGGGAAGGTACTCGTGGACCAGCCGCACGGCGCGCAGGGCCGCCGCCTCGATAATCGGGTTATTCCCGGTGGACAGGTAGCCCTCTATCGCCTGGCCCAGCGCGTCGAGGCCCGTCTCGCGGGTGAGGTTGACAGGCATATTGACACTGGCCTCGGCATCGAGCAGGGCCACGGTGGAAACCATCTCCCAACTGTAGAGCGCTTTTTTGACCCCCAGCCCCTTATTGGTCATCACGCTGACCTTGGTGCCCTCGCTGCCCGTGCCGGCAGTGGTGGGGATCGCGATCCAGGGCCGGCAGGGTGCTTCCCAGTCGCGCCGGCCGAGTTGGTAATTTTCGGCCGGGCCGGTGTTGTCGCGCAGCATGGCGATTGCCTTGGTTGCGTCCAGGGCGCTCCCCCCGCCCACGCCGATAAAGACGTCGCAGCCGTTTTCGCGGGCGATTTCGGCGCCCTGTTCGACAGTTTCCAGTGTTGGCTCGCGCTCCACCTGCTCGAACAGCTCGTACGGCACCGCAGCTGCTTGCAGCGAGTTCTCGATTTTAGCCAGCAGGCCGGATTTGCGTGCGCTGCCCCGCCCGCTGACCACCATCGCTTTTTTGCCGAACCTGGCCGCCCAGTTTCCGGCCCTGGCGGTGCATCCCGGCTCCGCCTCGATCCAGCGGGGCAGGGCGAATGCCTGCACTAACCCTTTCATTGTTTCCTCCAACGTAACAAATAATCGAATGCCTGTTCCTTGCTCGTGAAACCATCCGGCTCACCGGCGGAAACCGGCCGGAGTAAGCACAAGAATACAACAGAGATAGAATCAAGGAGCGCATACAAGGCGCTTTGTTGAGTTGCCTCGCTATTTTCATTCAACTTTATACGCTTGCGGATAAAAAATCAATGTCGATGGGGGTAGGCGCATTATAAGACTCTTACCGGTTTCGACAGTTTCCGTTTTCGCGCTCCCGGCGGCTGGCAGGGGTATTGTTGACAGTAAAAACTTTGCCTGCGTTTGGGGATGCGTTATAATCAAATACCTTCCTTTTGTGCGGGACAAGCTCTCACCTGTATTACGGAGGTGCTGTTTTGAGGATTGTGTTGCTCGATGGTACTCCGGGCGGAGCTGATTCAACCCTTCAATCATTCCTGGCCGGATTGACCGAGTCCCTGACGGCGGGCGGGCACCAGGCAACTATTCTGCAACTCAACACCATCAAGATTCAGCGCTGCACGGGCTGTTGGGGCTGCTGGGTCAAAACCCCGGGGCGCTGCGTGATTGCCGACGAGATGGAGCAGGTGCTGGAGGCGGCGATCAACTGCGAGCTGCTGGTGTTCGCCTCGCCGCTGCTGATGGGGATGACCAGCGCCCTGCTCAAGCGGGCCACGGACAGGCTGCTTCCGCTGTTGTCGCCATCTATCAGGATTGTCGATGGGGCCTGCCGCCATGCCGGGCGCTACGAGTCATATCCCCGGCTGGCGCTGCTGGTGGAGCCGGAGCGGGACACGGACGGGGAGGACCTGGAAATAGTCGAGGGAATCTACCGTGAGCTGGCGATTGATTTCAGATCGGAGTTGGCGTTTACCGGCACCACCGATCTTTCAGCCGAGGAGGTGGCCGATGCGCTTGGCGGTTTTTAACGGTTCCCCGCGAGCCAAAGGCAGCAATACTCGCCGGATCATGGAGCATTTTCTGGACGGCTACCAGTTGCAGGAGGGTAATAGCCGGGACGGCTATTACCTGACGTCGCAACGGGATTTTGCCGGGAGCGTGGATGCGTTTTGCCGCGCGGACGTCGTGATTCTCGCGTTTCCCCTCTATACGGATTGCATGCCGGCGGTGGTCAAAGAGTTTATCGAGGCCCTGGCCGCTCTGCGCAACCGGAGCGGCAATCCTCCGCTGGGCTTTATCGTGCACAGCGGCTTTCCGGAATCGTTCCATTCCCACGCAGTGCGAAAATACCTGGAGAAGCTCTGCCGCAGGCTGGGCAGCGAGTACATCGGTTGCGCGATTGCCGGTGGCAGCGAGGCCACTCGCAGCCAGCCCGAGGGGATGAACAGCCGCTTTTTCCGGCGCTTCCACAGGCTGGGAGAAACTTTTGGCCGCACGGGCAAGTTCGACCGGCGGGTGATGGAGCAAATGGCCCGGCCTGTGAGGTTCAGCCCGGTTGGCAGACTGACAGCCCGGTTGTGGTGCAAAATGGGCGATATGTTTTACTGGGAGAAAATGCTCAAAGAGAACCGGGCGTTCGAACATCGCCATGACATGCCGTACATGCGCCGCTAGTGTTGTGTTCTGGAAGAATAGTTCGATCAGCTCAAGCTGAAATCCCCCTGGCTTCCTTTTTGAAACGAGGGATCGAGGGGGATTTATAATCAGGTTTTTACTTTATTTGCAGGATACCACACTAGCATACTCTCTAATGGTAAATACCGTGCTAAACCATCACAGCGATTTCTTCCAATTTGACCAGGAAATAAATAATGTCCAGTAACGGACCGGATCGCAGAGAGTTTTTCGCCCATGCCGCCCGCTTAGGACTCGGCGCGGCGATAGCGGGAACCACCGCGGCTGTGCTGCCCGGCGGAGCCAGGGCGCAGAGTGGCTCGAAGAGTGCAAAAATGTTGCGGGTAGGCGTTATCGGTGGAAGGTTCGGGCTGAGGTTTTACTGGCACGAGCACTCCAACAGCATAGTAACTGCGGTCTGCGATCTGCGCGAAGACCGGCAGGCAAGCATGAAGGAAATGTTCGGCTGCGATAGGGCCTACACCGACTGGCGCGAACTGACGCACGATCCGAACGTGGACGCTGTTGCCGTGTTCACGCCGGCGCCGCTGCACGTGGAGATGGCCGTGGGGGCGATGGAGGCGGGCAAGCACGTTATCAGCGCTGTCCCGGCCGGGGTCAACCGGGAGGAGTGCGAGCGTCTGCTGGAAGCCGTGAAGCGTACGGGCAAGCTCTACATGATGGCCGAGACGAGCTATTACCGCCGCGAGATTATCACCGCGCGGCAGATGGCCGCCGGGAAAAAATTCGGCGAGATATTCCACTCCGAGAGCGAGTACCATCACGACGGGCTGGAGAGCCTGGCGTTCAACCCGGACGGCTCTCCCACCTGGCGTCACGGTTACCCGCCGATGCTCTATCCCACCCACTGCACGGGAATGATTGTCCCTGTCACCGGCGAGCGTCTGACCGAGGTTATCTGCACCGGCTGGGGAAATATCGAGGACAAAATGCTCAAGGGCAACCGCTGGAACAATCCCTTCTGGAGCGAGACGGCGTTTTTCAAGACCAGCGGCGGGCATAACGCCCAGGTGGCTATCTATTGGAAAGTGGCCAGTGGAGGCACGGAACGGAGTTCGTTTTTCGGCAGCGAGATGAGCCTGCAGATGCCGCGACCGGGCGCGCACGGAACGCTGGTTGCCTACCGCGAGAAAGGCGAGGAGATCAAGAACACTTACGCCGAGAGCAAAATCATCACGGAGGAACTGGAAGTGGGGAACCACTACGATCTTCTGCCCGAACCGTTGCGTCATCCCTCGGCCCACGGGGGCAGCCACACGCATATCACTCATGAGTTTGTCACCGCGTGCCTGGAGCAGCGCCAGCCGAGTGTGAATGTGCACGAGGCGCTGGCCTACACGGTACCCGGCATTATCGCTCATGCAAGCGCGCTGGAGGGCGGCACGCTGAAGAAAATTCCAGACTACGGGCGGGCTTGAGATTTTTTACCGTTCAGGTTATTCGTCGTGCTGGGGAAAATCTGCTCGCGGCCGCCGCGGGCAGCGGCCCTGCTGGCAGGCGGTAAACCCGACCGGTTGGACCCTGAGAGAGTTCAAGCCCTTATGCTGGCCGTTATTCTTCAACACGTTTCCAAAAGGATAGGCGCGATGAAACGTAAACAGTTTCTGGGCACTCTGGGCGGCGCGATAGCCGGGGCCGCTGTAGCTCCTCTGCTCACCGGCTGCGGGGCCGCGCCGGGTGACGGCGAGCGGCAGAACGTGGTGATTATCATGGCCGACGACATGGGTTACTCGGATATCGGCTGTTTCGGCGGCGAGGCGGCCACCCCCAATCTAGACTCCCTGGCCGCGGGTGGGATCAGGTTCACTAATTTCTACAACGCGGCCCGCTGCTGCCCGACGCGCGCCTCGCTGCTGACAGGCCTGTATCCTCACAGGGCGGGCATGGGCGGGATGGTCAGCGGGGAGTGCGACCGCCCGGAGGGCCCATACCAGGGCTGGCTCAACGACAGTTGCATCACGATCGCCGAGGCGATAGGCCGCGCCGGCTACCGCTCCTACATGTCAGGCAAGTGGCACGTGGGCGAGTGCCGCGGGACCTGGCCCTGCGACCGGGGGTTCGACCGCTATTTCGGCCTGGTCAGCGGAGCCAACAGCTACTGGGAGATGCTGGAGCAGCCGGGACGCCACCGCCGGATGCTGATCGACAACGACGAGTGGTACCCGCCGCGCCAGGGGTTCTACATGACGGACGCGTTCAGCGATCACGCCGTGCGGTTCCTGAGTGAGCACCAGCAGGGCGAACACTCGGAGCGGCCGTTTTTCCTCTACCTGGCCTACACAGCGCCTCACTGGCCGCTGCACGCCTGGCCCGAGGATATAGCCAAATACCGCGGACGGTTCAAGGCAGGTTGGGACGTGCTTCGCCGCGAGCGCCATGAGCGGATGCGCCGGCTGGGCCTGATCGACCCGGACCTGCGGCTCAGCCCCCGCGATCCGGAAGTGCCCGCTTGGGAAGACGTGCCGGACAAGGAACATCAGCAGCGGCTGATGGAGGTCTACGCGGCGATGATCGACCGGATGGATCAGGGAATCGGTAAGGTGCTGGCGCAGCTTAAGCGGATGGGCGCCGAGGAGAACACGCTGGTGCTGTTTCTTTCGGACAACGGGGGCTGCCACGAGGGGATCGAAGGGCGGAACCTGAACCAGCCGGGCGTGGCGCCGGGCAAGCCGGGTTCGTTTGTCGCTTATCGCCGCCCCTGGGCTAATTTAAGCAACACGCCGTTCCGCATGTTCAAGCACTGGGTCCACGAGGGAGGGATCTCCACACCGCTGATCGCCCGCTGGCCCGCTGCGATCACAGCTCCCGGCTCGATCAACACCACCGAGGTGGGCCACGTGATCGACCTGCTGCCCACGGCGCTGGATCTGGCGTGCACTAACTACCCGTCCAGTTACGAGGGCCGCGGAATAGTCCCTTGCGATGGACTCAGCCTGATGCCCGTACTGCGCGGGGCGCGGCGACAGGGCCACGAAGCGCTTTACTGGGAGCACATGGGTAACAGGGCCGTGCGCAGGGGAAAGATGAAACTGGTGGCGAAAAAGGGCGGACCCTGGGAGCTGTATAACCTTGGCGGGGACCGGGTGGAACTCAACGACCTGATCGCCGGACGAGGCTCGGAAGCCGCCGAGCTGGAAAGAATGTACGCGGCCTGGGCGGAGGATGTCGGCGTAGATCCCGACCGCTATAACTAGCATGAAAAAGGGCCATGTCCCCGCGAGACAATGACAGCTCCGGCGTACTCCGTTTACTTATTCGCTGAAGGTTGAATGAGGCCGTAGGGGCTTTCCCTTGTGTTCGCCCGGGTTTTTTTGAAAATTGCAAAAACAGCTACATAAAAAGGGCGGCGCATGCGCCGCCCCTGCATTTTAGTTACCGAATATTCAGCCGGGACAACGGTTGACCCACCGTCTTTCCGCTCAATCCAGCGGGGGTACGAACGCCTCGCCCACCAGCGCCGGGTCGCCCAGCACTGCGATCGGCTGACGCTGCAGCGGGGCGCTGAGAGTCACCTCGCGGTCGCCCTCGATGAACATGTTGGCGCAAAGCCGCAGTGCGTAGCGCTGGGAGTAAATACCCGGTTCCAGGGTGAACCCCAAGCCGGGCATGACCTCGCGGTTGTCGAGATAGAGGTAGTTGTCGAAACGGACGCCGAAATGACGGCCAGTGCGGTTCAGGTTATAACCCAGCGCGCGGGGCAGTACGTGTGGGTCGCGGCTCAGCAGCGGGCGCGCCGCCTCGTCCACCTCACGGCCGGTCAGGGGTTTGCTGCTTCTGATCCGTCTCGCCACCAGCGCCAGGGCGGTATCGGCGGCGGCGGTAATCCTGTCCCAGGATCGCTGTAAGCCGGGGGCAATCGTTTCGCTTACGACCAGGGTCCAGCCCAGCCTGGCGTGCATCGCCTCCCGGTTACCCTTGCGCCTGGCCGTAACCTCGAGATAGATCACGTCATCGGGCGCAATCCGGGTCCGGTTCTTTTTGTCGGGAACGTAATTTTCTTTCAGGGTGTGCTCTCCCACGGCCACAACCACCGGTTCCACCAGTTCAAGGTCAAGTTTGCCGAGGCTCTTGCCGATATAGCGCGCCAGGTCGTAATCGGTGATTTTTCTGTTCCGGCTCAGCCTGTCGCGAAGCCGTTCGACAGCTATCGGCAGCACCGAGTCCAGGCGGGTGGCGGCGTACTTGTGGCTCTCCACTTCCTCGACAGTCCAGCGGGTGTGGTAGAACGAGAGCATCGAGCCGGCGGACCGCAGTCGCAGGCCGATATCCTGCAGCAGCTCCACCGTACCCAAGTCTACCTGCGAGATTTCCGAAACCTCCAGCAGCGGAGAATAGTTGAGCGCTATGTAACGGGCCACGCTGAACACGTGGCTTTTCAGCACCTCTTTCATCTCCTGGTAACTGCGGTACTCCAGAGGATAAAACGCCACGCCCTCGAACACCTGCTCGTCGTCCTTGTGGTAAAACAGGTAGGGTTTGTGCAACGTGGCCAACGCACCGTAGAAAATAAACCAGCGGTGTTTCGTTTTGCCGCGCAGTCCCAGAAACTCACTTTCCACGTCGTTGAACGTACCCTGGCCAGTGAACATCCAGCCGTCGAACCTCTTGTCGAGCATCCATTTCTGCATGCTCACATAAACAGATGGCTGGATCAGGTCGCGCCCGGTGTCCGGCCTGATTTCGGCCACCGCCGGGATGGGAGAAACCGCGAGCCAGGCACAGAGCGCCGCCAGGACTATCCTTGTCCCAGAAGTCATTTTAAATCTCCATAAAACGGTTGGCGAAGGTCAGTCTTTCAGGACCAGAGTCCCGTAGACGGTGGGTTGGCGGAATGGGTGGGCCCCGCGCCAGTCCCACAGATGCTCGTCCGGGCCCTCGGCGTCTCCGGCTGCAAAATCTATACCGAGCCGGACTCCGTTGTGCGGCTGTTTGCCGATCTCACGCCAGGGGATCGCCAGCTCCACGCAGAAACCACGGTCCGAGTCGGTGCTGTCGTTAAGTGTGCCCTCGTAATGAACCGCGAACAGCGCCTGGCTGTCCCAGGTGGCGTCGCTGCGGCCTTCAGCGGTACCGCGGTCGTCCTTGACCTGTCCCAGGATATTGATATGATAGACGATATCGTCTTCCAGCCACTGGTCCGTGCGGTCCAGGCGGGGGTCCAGCAGCACCTCTATCATGTCGTCCTTGTAGAGCGCCTTGTGATCGCGCTCGTACTGGTGGCCCACCAGTTGCCTGTCGCTCACCTCGTAGGCCACGTAGAGGTATTGCTCATCCCAGAGTGTGTAAATTTTTACCTCGTTCGGGTCGGCAACATCTGCCGGGTCGTCCAGCCGCAAAACCGCTCCGACGCGCCAGGCGTCTTCCACCAGGCCGTCGATCGCAATTTCCTGTGCCGCGCGTGGGCACTCGATTGTTTTACCGTCGTCCTGCTCCACTTTCGGAGCGCGGTCGCCTGTACAGGACGCAAGCGCCAGCAGGGAGAAAAAAGCGGACAGCAAGCATGTTTTCGAACGGACGGTGGGCATGGCGCGTCCTTTCGGATGGAGTTGTGCGCTGCCGGCGGCAGGTACGTGGATCGGCTAGCTTTCGTTTTCGGCCGTCCGCCAGGCCTTGCGCAGTTTGTCCAGGGTTACGTTCGGGTCCTCGACAATCACCCGCGTACCCCCGGACACCATTTCCAGCACGCCGATCTCGTTGCGATGGCGCGGTACGATGTGGCAGTGAAGGTGTTCGATACTGGCTCCGCTGGTGACCCCCATGTTGTAGCCGATATTGAATCCTCGCGGGCCGTAGCTTGATTCCAGGATGTCCATCCAGACCTGCAGCAGGCGGTGCGTTTCCAGTACCTCGTCGCTGCTCAGTTCGCGGAGGTCGGTGATGTGCCGCAGGGGGAAAATCAGCAGATGGCCCGGGTTGTAGGGGAACAGGTTGAGCGAGATCACCATCAACTCCGTGCGGCCCACCTCCAGACGCACCACCCGCTCGTCGTTGTCACGGATCGAACACAGGATACAGGGTACGTCGGGCTTGTCGCCGCGCACGTAGTCCAGTTTTCCGGGAATCACAAGATTTTGCTCTATTTTCATCCGCTATTTTCCTGCTGGCTTGATTTGCTGTTGTGTTGGCCACTCCGCGACTGACAACGCGTTAAAGCGATCGCCACGGGAATTCAGCTCTCAATGGCCGGCCGCAGGAGTGATTTACGCATCCCTGGGCGACCAACCGGGCAAAATATTTTACCGTCCTCCTAAATTACCTGTGCGAAGGTCCGGGCGCAAGCGGGGTAAAAGGGTTGACAGGAGAGTTGATTTGTGTATAATTATACGTTACTACTGAATAAATATGCATGGAGAGTGTGGATGCCCGACAGACAGAAACGACGGGAGTTGATCATGGAGCTGGTTTCCGGCCGGAGTGTCGGCAGCCAGCGCGCGCTGGCCGCTCTGCTGAGCAGCAGGGGCGTCAGCGCTACCCAGGCCACTCTCTCACGGGATATCCGTGAGCTGGGGCTGGTCAAGGTGGCCGAAGGCCGGAGCGGGTCGCGCTACCTGCCCCCCGCTGAGCTGGGGGGCGCGGGAGCGGCTTCCCGGAGCCCGGTGGTGCTGGGGATCGAGTGCTCGGGCAACCTGCTGGTGATCCGCACCCGCCCGGGGTTCGCCCAGTCAGTGGCGGCCGGGATAGACCAGGCGCGCTGGAGCGAGGTGCTGGGCACGGTGGGCGGCGATGATACCGTGCTGGTGGTGCTGGCCGAGTCGGCCTCGCCCGGCGCGGTGCGCAGCAGGATGCAGCTTTTCTTGAACTCGTAATTATTGTATAATAAACGGTACTTTAAACAAAGGATACCGGATTCGATGGTTAAGATCGGCATTTACGGAGCCAGCGGCTACACCGGTCTGGAGCTGGTGAGAATCCTGCTGGGCCACCCGCAGGCGGAGATCGTGTTCGCCACCAGCGAGACCTACGCGGGCCGGACCCTGAACGATATTTTCCCCTGTGGGATCGAGCTGGAGCTGATCCACGCCGCCGAGGCCGATCCCCGTGAGGTTGACGCCGTGTTCACCTGCCTGCCCCATACCACGGCGATGGAGACTATCGGCCGGATCCACCGCCGGGGATTGAAGATTATCGACCTGTCCGCTGATTTCCGTTTCCGGGACCCGGCTGCTTACAGGCAATGGTACGGCGTGGACCATCTTATCCCGGAACTTTTAAGCAAGAGCGCCTACGGCCTGCCGGAACTGTTCCGCGAGCAGATAAAGGGCGCGGAGATAGTGGGCAACCCGGGCTGCTATCCCACCACGCTGCTGCTGGCGGTGGGGCCGCTGGCCGCCGAGGGTTGGCTGGCCGGGGCGGAAACCGTGATAGTCGACTCCAAGAGCGGGGTTAGCGGCGCGGGCCGCAAGGCCAGCCTGGCCACCCATTACGTGGAGATCGACGAGGATATCCTGCCCTACAAGTTAGGGCGCAGCCACCGTCACGTGGGCGAAATGGAAACGATTCTCGGCTCTCTGGCCGGGCGGGAGCTGAAAGTGGCGTTCAGCCCGCAACTGGCCCCGTTCAGCCGGGGTATCCTCTCGACAATCTATCTGAGCTCAACCGGGCGCAGCGCCGCCGAGGTGGCCGGGCTGCTGGCCGGGTGCTACGAAGCCGAGCCGTTCGTGAGCGTGCTCCCGGACGGACGGGCCGCGCAACTGGGTTTCGTGCGCTACAACAACCGCTGCGCCCTGGGAGTCCACGAGGTGGCGGGAACCGGAATCGTGCTGATCACCTCGGCGATTGACAACCTGATCAAGGGGGCGGCCGGAGCGGCGGTGCAGAATTTCAACATCATGTTCGATTTTGCTGAGACGGCCGGTCTGGACGCCGGCAGCGGGAGGATCTGAAGCTATGGGGCAGCGGAGCCGGTTCGTACTCAAGGTGGGCGGCGGGGAAGTCGATAGCCCGGGCTTTCTCAAGCGGCTCGCCGCGTTGATCGCCGGGATGAGTGTCAAACCCGTGATCGTTCACGGCGGGGGCAAGGATATTACCCGTCTGCTGGAGGGCCTGGGCGTGAAATCCAGCTTCCATCAGGGACTGCGGATCACCGGCGAGGAGGCGATCGAAGTTGTGGAGATGGTCCTGAGCGCTCTGGTGAACAAGCGGATAGTGGGTGCACTGGAGGCAGCAGGGGTGCGCGCGCTGGGCCTCTCCGGGCGCGACCTGGGCCTGGTGCGGGCCGTTAAGCTGGAGTCGGAAGTGGACCTGGGCCATGTGGGCGAGGCGGTGATGGTCAATTCCGGGGCGATCAGAACCCTGGCCGCAAACAACTGGGTGCCGGTGATCAGCCCGGTGAGCCAGGACAAGGACGGGTTGGTGCTCAATATCAACGCCGACCACGTGGCCCGCGCGGTGGCGATGGGCCTCAAAGTGAAAGAGTTGGTATTTCTGAGCAACGTGCCCTGTATCTACGACGACGTCTACGAACTCAGTACGCTCAAGGCCCACCAGGCCGAAAACCTGATCGAAAGCGGAGTGATCGACGGGGGAATGATCCCCAAGGTCCGCTCCGGGATTGCCGCGCTGGAGGGCGGAGTGAAGCGCGTGGTGATAACCGATATCGACGGGCTGGGGCGCCGGCTTGAGGGCAAGGCGGCCGGCACCGTGATCGAAAAATAACTTTTGCGGCGGTAGTGATAGCTGTTGTCAAAAGTTATTCTGTTTAAAAAGAATGATAACCCTTAAGAATGGTACTGAAAAACTTCCTTTGTTATAGAAAGTTGTAGGGGCGACACATGTGTCGCCCATCGACCTGTACGCCTGCCGTCTGCTTTGCGGGCGAGGCATGCCTCGCCCCTACGAGGGAAGGAACGGGCTTTGGAAAGGTAATCAAGCGGAAAATTATTCTGAAACCACTATAACCTGATAAACGGTGGAGCTTGTAAATGAAGAAGAGCATCAGCAAAGTGGTACTCGCCTATTCCGGCGGGCTGGACACATCGGTGATTATCCCCTGGCTCAAGGAAAACTACGAGGGTTGCGAGGTGATCGCGTTCGCCGCCGACGTGGGCCAGCGCGAAGACCTGACGGGGCTGGAGGAGAAGGCGAAAAAGAGCGGGGCCGGCAAATGCTACGTGCTGGACCTGAAGGAGGAGTTTGTTACCGACTATATCTGGCCCACGCTCAGGAGCGGCGCGGTGTACGAGCGTGGCTACCTGCTGGGCACCTCCATGGCCCGGCCGCTGATTTCAAAATATATGGTGCGGGTGGCGGAGCAGGAGGGCGCCGATGCGGTCAGCCACGGGGCCACCGGCAAGGGCAACGACCAGGTGCGTTTCGAGCTGACGGTCAAGGCGCTCAACCCCGCACTGAAGATTATCGCCCCCTGGCGGGAGTGGGATATCCGCAGCCGCGAGGACGCTATCGACTACGCCGCGGCCCACAACGTGCCGATCGAGGCCACGAAGACCAAGATTTACAGCCGCGACGAGAACCTGTGGCATATCAGCCACGAGGGCGGCGAACTGGAAGACCCGTGGAACGAGCCCCGGGAGGACATGTTCAAGCTCAGCGTCTCGCCGGAGAACGCGCCGGATAAGCCCACCTACGTGGAGATCGCTTTCGAGCGCGGCGTGCCGGTGGCGGTTGACGGAAAGGGCATGAAACCCGTGGAACTGGTCGAGAAGCTCAACGAGTTGGGCGGCGCCAACGGGATCGGCCGGGTGGACATGGTGGAGAACCGCCTGGTGGGCATGAAGAGCCGCGGTGTGTACGAAACCCCCGGCGGAGCGATCCTGGTGATGGCCCTTCGTGAGCTGGAGCAGCTCGTTCTGGACCGCGAGAGCCTGGCCTGGAAGGACACGATTGCCCAGAAATACTCGTTCCTGGTCTACAACGGCCAGTGGTTCACCAGCCTTCGCGAGCAGATGGACAAATTTATCGACGAGGCGCTCAAGTTTGCTACCGGCAACGTGCGCTTCAAGCTCTACAAGGGCAATATCATCTGCGCCGGCCGCCAGAGTCCGCACTCGCTCTACCGCGAGGAATACGCCACGTTCGGCGAGGAAGACGTCTACAACCAGCACGACGCCGAGGGGTTCATCAACATCTTCGGCCTGCCGCTCACCGTGGACGCGATCCTGGATATCGAGGGTACGCGGCGCACCGGACGCAGGGATAAATAAGCTACCCCGGGGAGGGATGATGACCGAGGAAAAAGGAAAAATGTGGGGAGGCCGTTTCAGCGGCGGCACGGATCCGTTGCTGGAGCGGTTCAATGCCTCGATTGCTTTCGACCGCCGGATGTGGCGTGAGGATATCGCCGGCAGCCAGGCCTACGCAGCCGCCCTGGAGCGCGCCGGGTTGATCAGCGCCGAGGAGTGCGGGCGTTGGCAGGATGGCCTTCGCGAGGTGGCCGATGAGCTCGAGAGGGGCAAGTTCAGTTGGAGCGAGCAGGACGAGGACATCCACATGGCTGTCGAGCGGCGGCTGACCGAGGTTGTCGGGCCGGTGGGCGGTAAACTTCACACCGGACGCAGCCGCAACGACCAGATAGCTACGGACATGCGCCTCTGGGTCAAGCAGGCCTGCCTGGAGATCGATCAGGACCTCAGGGCTCTGATGACCGGGTTGCTGGAGCAGGCCCGGCCGCGGGTAACCACGCTGATGCCGGGGTTCACCCACCTTCAGCAGGCCCAGGTGATCAGCGTGGCCCACTACCTGCTCTCGTTCTTCTGGATGTTCGAGCGCGACAGGGGCCGCTTCCGCGACACGGCCGCCCGCGCCGACGAGCTTCCGCTGGGATCGGGCGCATTGGCCGGCAACGCGGTGGGAGTGGATCGCCACTTTCTGGCCCGCGAGCTGGGGTTCGCCGCGGTGAGTGCCAACAGCATGGATGCCGTGGGGGATCGCGATTTCGTGGTCGAGTTCATCTCGGCGGCCTCGCTGGCGATGGTGCATCTGGCGCATCTGGCCGAGGACCTGATAATCTACTCGTCCCAGGCCTGCCGGTTCGTAAGCTTAAGCGATTCGTTCACCACCGGCAGCAGCCTGATGCCCCAGAAGAAGAACCCGGACTCGCTGGAGCTGGTGCGGGGCAAGTGCGGCCGGGTCACGGGCAGGCTGAGCGGGCTGCTGGCCACGCTCAAAGGCCTGCCCTCCACTTACAACAAGGACCTCCAGGAGGACAAGGAGCCGCTGTTCGACTCTTTCGACACCCTGCGCGACTCGCTGCGGATTACCGCCGGAGTGGTGGGCACGCTCGAGTTCAGCGCCGAGCGGATGCGCGCCTGCCTGGACGAGTTTCTGCTGGCCACCGATCTGGCTGACTACCTGGTGGCGCGCGGCATGCCGTTCCGTCAGGCCCACGAGGTGATCGGCCGGATTGTGCGCGAGTGCGAGAAGACCAAAACCACGCCCTCTGAACTGCCGCTGGAGAGCTACCGTGAGCAGAGTGAACTGTTTGAGGAGGACGTGAAAGAGGTGCTGAATTTCGACGCCTCGCTGGCCACGCGCGCCAGCGAGGGCGGCTGCGCCCCCGAGGCGGTCCAGCGGCAGCTTGTAGCGGCGGAAGAGACGCTGGCCGGTGGAGAGGTCAGGTCGATGGACGTGGAGTGAAGCGGGGTAACTTACAACCCCCGCCCACTACGCGGGCACCCCCTTTGCTAAGGGGGATTTGAGTCCAGGCAGTTGATGAAAAAAAGAGGGCCGCCCCCGCACCGGGAGCGGCCCTCTCTCAATTGTTTAGCTATCTCTTTCAGAGCCTGCTCAGCCCGCCAGCGCCGCGGCCCGCAGCTCGGCGCGGATTTCGATAAACTCGCCGCTACGCTGGTTATCGGGGTAGTTGTCGATAATCCGGCTCAACGTGACGATCGCTTCCTCGTCCTGGCCGGTCAGCCGGTAGGCGCGGCTCAGGCAGGAGAGCGCCTCGATCTTCTGGAAGTCGAACTGTGCGCTTTCCAGAGCCCGGCTGTAGTAGTCGATCGCCTGCGAGTATTCCTCGAACTGCTCGTGGCAGGCGCCGATTCCGATCAGCACGTTGACCATCAGCGGCTCGTCGCTGTCGCTATCATCGGAGAAACGGTTGAACAACTCCATGGCGCGGTCGTAGTCGCCGGAATTGTAGTAGCTGTCGGCGGCGAAATAGACCGCCTTACGGCCCTGGTCGGTGCCGGAGTAGTCATCGGCGATATTCTCGAAATCGGCCGCGGCCAGCGCATACTGACGGTTAAGGTACAGTCCCTCCGCCTTGAACATCGCCACGGCGGCGTCGGCGCGGGCCTCGGCGCGGAAGTTGACATACATCCAACTCAGTCCCACAAGTACCAGCACACCGATAATACCACCGATAATTTTACCCAGGTGTTCCTGAACGTAGTGGCTCGCCTCGAATGCCCCGGATACGAAGGCATCTTCCTTGAGTTCCTTTTTGCTGATTCTTTTCCTGCTCATTAAAACCGGCTCCTTTTGCCCGCGGGGCGGTCATTGCTTTGAGAACGAAAGCTGATCGGGTGAGGCAATATAATATAAGGAATGCCCACGGGCAAGTGGTTGAAGGAGTTAGCCGGATCATTCGTGGCGCGGGCAGGCGGCGCCGGATTCACCGGGCCGGGTCAGCGCTCGCCCAGGCGTAACAGTGCGACCGGTTTCGATATCATCTGTTTGGTTCAACCCAGTCGAAATCGTAGGGGTTGAATAAGATCTGATTCGCACCTTCGGATTCGATCTTCACCGTGCCGAATCGCGGCAGGGAATAAGTCGGTCCTCTCCGTACTGCTGCCGGCAGGTCCAGTACCTGCCCGTTACCGTCAAGAGCCATCCTGAATCCGCTGAATTCGACCAAAGCGGCAAAATCCCCGCTGAATTCGACTGTTCCATCCAGGTCAAATTTATTCAGCCTGAAATTGCCCCCAATGGTGCTCCATTGACCGAATAATTTCAGCTTACCGTTGGCAAAGAGCGTTCCTGTTTCGGAATAATAGCGGATGTATCTGACTTCCAGATCGGAAACAAAGGTGGGGTTAGTGCCCGAGGTGTCCGGGTCGATTATACTCGCGATGGCAATGCCGCTGAAAGCCCCGATACTCCGCGCCTGCTTTTCGGGGCCGTTGGCGATGGCATCGATAGCTTGAGCGTAGGAGTTGAAAATCAGCTCAAAAAACTGCTGGCAGGCCTCGTACTGGTTGCTGGTGGTAACAGCCAGGTTGGCTCTGCCCGCTCCGGGGGACGATGAACTGCCGCCGGGACCCAGGGGATCGCCGCGACCGCTGCTGCAACCGGCAAGGGCGAAGACGGCAAAGGTCAGCAAAACGAAAATCTGTGACACTGTTTTTCTCCCTGTAAAGAGCTGTGTTTGCTTGCGCGCATCAGGTCAACGCGGAGCGTAGTCGAAAAGGTAAGGGCTGAATCGGATAGTTTCTGAACCGGACGTGATTACCACCGTTCCAGAATTGGGCAGCGAATAAGTCGGGCCATCTTTTTGTACCTGCTCCATCGCACTCTTCATGTTCAGCACCCGCCCGTATGGGTCGAGCGCCATCTGGAATGATTCAAAGGAAATCTGGCAGGCGTAATCTCCGCTCAGATCTACCGGTCCGTTCAGAATGAATTTATACAGTGTTTTCACTCCGCCGATAATTCTCCATTCGCCGGATAGTTTCAGCTTACCGACGTAAAATAACTTCCCTGTATCGGAGTAGTAGTTGGTATACTCCAACTGAACGTCCAATGTTTCATTGGCGCCCGCTTCGGCGGTATTGGAGTCGATTATCCTGGCTAACGCAAGACCGTTGTGGTTGCCCATGATCCTCACCGATACGCCGGTGTCCGCGTAGGTGGTGATGGCGCTGGTCGCCTTGTCGTAGTGGTCGCGGATATCATCGAAAAACGCCTGGCTGGCCTCGTACTGGTTGCTGGTGGTAACAGCCAGGTTGGCTCTGCCAGCTCCAGGGGACAACAAGCTGCCGCCTGGATCCAGGGGGTCGCCGCGACCGCTGCTGCAGGCAAGGGCGAGGAAAAAGAGAAATAGCACCAGAGTTGCGAGTTTCATGGTTGGCTCCTCGGTTACAACCTGGTTGTCAATGGGCTAGGCGCGTTTACCAGCGCTTGTCGTGGTCCCAGAGTTCCAGTGTGAGTCCGAAAAAAAAGTAGGTGCCGGGCGAACCCGCGCCCTCCAGGTAACCGTAGATGTTGGGGTCGTTGTTGAGCAGGTTGTTCACTCCGCCGAAGAGCTCGAATGGTTCGCCGAACTTTTTGCTGAAAAACAGGTGCACCAGACTATAGCCGTCGGCCTTGTAGCTGTCGGAGATAATCCGCGTACCCACCGAGGAGAGCCGCACTCCGCCCTTGAGGTCCCAGTCCTTTTTCACAAAGCGCAACACCGCCGTATTGAGCAGATCGGGCTTGTTGAGCAGGCGGCGGTTGGTGGACTTGTCCAGCGTTTCCACCAGGGCCAGGTCGTTGGTGAACGTCAGCCAGTCGGTGATTTTTATCGTGGCGCCCAGTTCGAAACCCTGACTCATGGCTTTCTCGACATTCTGGAGCTGCAACAGGGGCCTGACCCAGGGAACTTTCCCGCCGGAGTTGCTGAATCCCGCCGACAGGGAGTCGAAACCGATATTGACCGCGGTGATCATGTCCGAGATGTCGTTGCGGAAGAAACGCACATCGCCGCTGAACCTGTCAACGCTGCCCTCCACGCCGACTTCCCAGGAATTGGAAGTCTCTTCCTGAAGGTCGGCGTTGGGCCTGACCAGGCTTTCCTTGGTCGGCGTATCGAAATACAGCTCGTAGATGCTCGGAGCGCGCACTCCGCGACCGAACGAGCCCTTGAGCCGCAGGTTGTCCAGCAGCGAGAGCGTGGTGCTGGCCTTGGGGCTGAACGTGCCGCCGAACTGCGAGTGGCCGTCGTAGCGCGCCCCCAGCACGAACAGCACCTGATCCACGGGCTGCAAGATGTCCTGGATAAACACGGCGTTGTTGTCCACGTCGTATCTATACTTGTTGTCCTCGCGACTCTCCTGGCGGGATTCCGCGCCGACAGTCAGGTAGTTGCCTTCGGAGAACGTGTAACTGAAACGCGTTTCGTACTGAAACAGGTCCTGGTAGAGGCGGTAGTCGGTATCGGACATGGTATAGGGGTTGAACTTCGGGCCGAAAATTACCGGGGAAACCGCCACACCGGTGTTGAACTTGTTGTAGTTGGCTCGCACCATGAATTCGGTACGCTCGGGAACCACGTAGTTGTACTCCACGAACAATGATTTGCGGTCGCTGTTGTCGATCCTGCGCCCGTCGCCCCAGAAATAGGGCCTGATGCCCTTGCGCTTGACAACCGCGCGCTCGAACCCGCCCTGGACCAGGTGACGGCCGGTGATGTCGATCGAAAGCTCGATTCCGCCGGAGCGCATGTTTTTGTTGTCGCCGTCGGTCCAGCTTGTCTCCTTGTAGCGATCGAACGAGGCCTCGCGATCGAACGTGGCGTAGAGCGAATATCCCAGTTTACCCGAGCGTTCAGCCATGTAGCCCTTGACAAACGGGCTGCTCGATTCGCCGTACTTATTCTGCCCGTAGCGCATGGAAAGGCCGGCCACCATGTCCTCGGGCGGTTTGCGGGTGATGATGTTGACCACTCCGCCCATGGCGTCGCTGCCGTAGAGCGCCGAGCTGGGGCCGCGCACGATTTCGATCCGCTCGATCATCGCCGCGGGCAGGTCGTCCAGGTTGACATTGTCGCGGATGCCGGCGGCGATCCGCCGCCCGTTGATCATCACCAGGGTCTGGTTGGAGCGCAGGCCCCGCAGGCTGGCCGAGAGCCCCCGGTCCTCGTCGCCCTGAAGGTACGTGCTGCGCGCCTCCATCATCGCGTCGGCAACAGTGAGCGCACCTATTTCCTGGATCGTCTCGTTGGTGATAATCTCCACCGCGGCCGGGACTTTTTTCAGCTCGATCGGCACGATTGTGGCCGTGACCGATACCCGCGGCATCGAGTCCTCCACGGCGATTCCCGGCATCCGGATCGTCACCTGCCTGAGCGTCAGCTCGACATTCGTTTCCCTGCCGGCAACTACGTAAACCGTTTTGTAGGCGCTGCTGTAACCGGTCATGCTGGCGATCACCTGGTGGTAGCCCACAGGAACAGCCTTGATCTCGAAACGCCCGTTTTCGGCGGCTACAGCGCCGAATTCGCTCTGGCGGACAGCGATCTGCGCGCCCCTGAGCGGTTCTCCTGTATCGCTGAGCACCACCCCGCGGACAGTGCCGCCGCCGCCGCCGGCCATGGCGGCTGCACAATTTATCAATAACAGGACCGGACAGAAGAGTTTGTGCATGGGGAAGACTCCCTTCGGGAAAATCAAACTAAAGAATCCAGCGGCCGAAGAGCACCGAGGGGTGGGGGGACAAAGAGTTTTTAGTCGGGTTGCGGGCGCGTGTCCGCACGGTGTTTTCAGTGGTGGAACGTTTCAAGTCTCGTCCCCTGGCAGTGGGATTGTTTGCAATTGAGAAGATAGCACCATTCGTTCCGTACAAAGTGTTACCGCTTACAATTGTCATTGTTCCAGATTGATTTTTGTTATCGAAAGCTGACGGGGCCGCTAAAAGGAGAGATACCGGCGGCAAACAGCCGTGAGGCGGCTTCCCGGAGGACGGCAAGAGCAGCATGATGGATAAGCCGGGAAATAAAAAGAAGAAAATCTGTATTGAGGAATTGACCGCAGCTGGCGTTCCAGCAGTTTTTTTTCAGTTCAGCGGCGACCGCGCCTGCGTCGACAGGCTTGACGGCATGGATGGCGCAACCGGACCGGCGCTCAGATGTTCTCCAGTTCCAGTGAGCGGAACTTGTCCAGGACCTCGGGGTCGTACCAGCCCTTTTTCATTTCCTCGTCCAGGATCGCCAACGATTTTTCCTTGTCGAAAGCGGGTTTGTAGGGGCGTTCGGTACGCAGAGCGTCGTAAACGTCAACCACGGTCAGGATCCGCGCGGTCAGCTCTATGTCCTCGCCCGCCAGGCCGTCCGGGTACCCGCTGCCGTCGAAACGCTCGTGATGGTGGCGGATGATCGGCAGCACGTAGCGCAGCGAGCGCAGGGGTTTGCAGATATTGTAGCCGATCATGGGGTGTTGGCGCATGGTGTCGAATTCCTCGGGAGTGAGTTTGCCCTTTTTGTTGAGGATCGCGTCCGGGATGCCGATCTTGCCCACATCGTGAAGGGTGCCGCCCAGCCGGAGCGCCCGTAGTTGCTCGTGGGGCAGATTGAACATGCGGCCCACCTGGACGCTGTAGTAGCTGAGGCGCCTGCAGTGGCTCTCGGTGTAGGAGTCCTTGGCCTCGACCGAGATCGCCAGCGAGCTGATCACCGTCTCGGCCCGCTCCAGCTCATCCGTGTAAAACTTGACCCGCAGCAGGCTCCTGACCCTGGCCTGGAGTTCCTGACGGTCGTAGGGCTTGGTCAGGAAATCGTCGACACCGGCTTCGATCCCCTTGATCCTGTCGGCTTTTTCCGAGAGGGCGGTCACCATTACTATCGGGACCAGCATCGTTTCCGGGTCGCTTTTCAGCCGGCGGCAGACCTCGAACCCGTCCATCTCCGGCATCATTACGTCCAGCAGAATCAGGTCGGGCCGGTCGCTTGCCACTTTCTCCAGCGCGGATTTACCATCGTATGCGCTGAGCACGTCGTAGCCGTGCTCGATCAGGTCCGCTTCCAGCAACTCCACGTTAAGCGGCTGGTCGTCGACAACCAGAATCAATCCGCCCGTTTGTTCGTCATTATCCGCCATCGTACCCGTCCTTTACTTCAGATGTTTCGCGCCCCAGAGGGGGCGGAAAGCATTTGAGTTTACTCAACGCCATTGAGCGGTAGTACGAAATGAAATGTGGAGCCTTTTCCTCGCTCGCTCTCCAGCCAGATTCGCCCGCCCTGCATTTCCACCAGCCTGCGGGTCAGCGCCATGCCCAGCCCCGTGCCCTCCTGCTTGCGGGCGTAGGAACTGTCCACCTGACGGAACTCGCCCCAGACCTTGTCGTGGTCCCCGGCGGGGACCCCGATTCCGTTGTCCTGGACAGAAACCATCAGGTAGGCGCCAGCCGGCAGTTCGCTTGTTTGCGGGATTTTCCCCGGATCGTTGAGCATGGCGGCCCTGAGCGTCACCTTGCCGCCCTCCGGTGTGAATTTGACTGCGTTGGATAGAATATTGTAGAGAATTTGCTTGAAACGGGTCTGGTCCGCCAGCATGGTGGAGAGCGAGTCCTCGATTTCAAACGAGATATCCAGTTGTTTTCTGGGGGCATAGCCTCGGATCAGCGATTCCACGTTGGCCAGGGCGTCGGCGACAATGAACCGTTCGGGGTTGAAATCCAATACGCCTGCTTCCACTTTCGAGAGGTCGAGAATGTCGTTGATCAGCGTCAGCAGATGTCCGCCGCTGCTGTGGATGTTGGCGATATAGCGCTTCTGCTTGTCGGTCAGTTCGCCGCCCACGCCGGTTTCCAGCAACTCGCTGAAGCCGACAATCGCGTTGAGCGGAGTGCGAAGTTCGTGGCTCATGTTGGCCAGGAACTCGCTTTTGGTCTTGTTGGCCCGCTCCACCTCGGCGGCATAGGCCAGGAGCTGGCGTTCCCACTCCGAGCGCTCGATCTCGGTGGAGAGAATGCGCCGCAGGATGCCCAGCACCTCCACGTCCTGGCCGGAGAATGCGTCCCGGGAGCGGCTGAACAGGCAGAGCGTGCCCCAGCGCTCGTCGTTGACCATTATCGAGGCGCGTACAAAGCTGCGGTAATCGAGTTCCCGGGTGGGTTCGATTTCGCTGATCAGGATTTCGATGGCGGGATCGGTTTCGTTAAGCGCCTTCAGGCGGCCCATGCAGCCATCGCGCTCCAGCGTTGCGGGGTCCGTTCCGCTGGTGGCCAGCAACTGACACCCGACGTCCGCGCGGCGGCCCAGCAGGGCGATATCCGCGCCCAGCAGGTTGCACGAGCACTCGGTGATCGTGTTGAACAACCTGTCCTGGTCATCGAACGAGGCCAGCGAGAGCTCACTCAGTTCGCTCAGGCGCAAATTACGGATTTCCAGTTGCTGGTTGGCGCTGGCCAGCTCGGCTGTGCGCTCCTCCACCTTGCGTTCCAGGTTACGGCGATGGTTTTCCAGTTCGGCCAGATATTCGCGAAGGCGGCCGGTCATGTGGTTGAAGCTGCGGGCCAGTTCACCGATCTCATCACTGGTGCCGGGGATAAAGCTCACGTCCAGATCGCCGCCGGCCACTTTCGCACTCAGTTCGGCCAACTGGCTCACCGGCCTGGCTATCGTGCGGGCCAGCAGCACGCTGACCACGCTGACCGTGGCCAGGGCGATCAGGCCGACAATCACCAGCAGCCACTGCAACTTGAACAGGTAGCCCTTATCCCGGTCGATCGAGCGCAGGATAACGTAGCCAGCACCCTCCAGCGGCAGCTCGACCGTGGCGCAACGGTAGCGCTCACCGTTGAAAGAAATATCGAACGCCGAGGATTGGGCGGCGTGTTCTCCGGAGGGCGTTTTTGTCGAGGAGCCGTTGATGGTCAATTTTTCGAGGTGGGAGCGTTCCAGTGAGGGCAGGCTGGAGGCCACTATCCGCCGGCCGACATTGAAAGTGATGTCCGTGCCTGTCAGGCTTTTCATCATCCGGGCGAACTCGTCATCGATCTCATTACCCAGTTTCAGCGCTCCCGAGATCATCTCTCCGCCGCTGATCATCGGCATCGCGGCCACCTGATAGAGTTTACCGTCGTAGATCGCCAGGCCCCCGCGGGAGAGGCCCGCCAGCGCATCGGCGATCATCGGATCAGCCCTGGCGTCATCGCCCCATTGCTCCGGGTTATGGACGCGGGTCAGCACGCGGCCGGTTTGATCCACAACAGTGAACAGTTCGCTTTTTACCTGTTTGCGAAAAGTTTGAGCCAGGTCCTGCACGGTTTGATGGTCGCCGGTTGCCGCGGCGGCCAGCAGCCGTGGAGCGCGGCTGACAACCTGGCCGAGAGTGGACAGCCGGAAAGTTTCGCTGCCGAGCTGCTGCTCGAACAGGTGGCTGGCCTCCTTGAAGCGCAGGGCGATCACGCTGTTGGTATTGGTGCTTACCAGCACGTTGACCACCAGCAGCACAAGCGCCATCACCACCACCGTCAGCACGGCGAAATAGGCGGCGATCCTGTAGCGCAGCTTATGAAACACGCGTTAGCGCTCCCGGCAGAGATTTTATAGTGTTTCTCGAAACAATTGTCCGCTTGATTATCCCTCGCATGGGCGCTTCTTCCCTCGTATGGGCGAGGCATGCCTCGCCCGCAAAGGACACAGCAGGCGCACAGCTTTGACGGGCGAACACAAGGTTCGCCCCCTACGATATTCTACGAACAACGGAAGTTTTTCCGTACCATGCTCAGAATTTTCTTTCCTTCGCAAAAAGACAAAACTTTCGAGAACCACTGTAATAAAGAACGGCTTGCCTTGCCCCTGGACGGCCAACCAAGCAAAATATTTCATTCGAGGGCGTTGAGAGTTTTTCAACGCCCCTGCCAGACAATTATTGCAACGCTCCGGCAAACGTGTCAAACCGGTCGGCGGGACGGGAGTGAGCGGAAATCAGAATGAGAAGTCCACGGTTTCGCGGGAGTCCTGATCCAGGCTGATCTCCACGGTCTCGCTGCGATGGCCTGGAATCCAGGCAAACACCCGGTATGCTCCCGCGGGAACCTCCAGCACAAACGCCCCGTCCGGCCCGGCCCGGGTGAACCAGGGCGTATCGACCACCAGCACGAAGGCGTGCATGTTCTCGTGGATTTCGCAGAAAACGTCGATTACCCCCGGCTCGTCGAACGTGACTGTCTTGCTTTTGCCCCGCTCGTAGCGGCCGAGGTCGAACCTCTTGGCGCGCGAGTAACTGAACACGTTGTGGTAGAGCGGGTCCAGGTTGGGGAAACCGACAGTGGTGCCGGTCTGTACTACCAGCACGCGTGGTACGAACGTCTTGTTCCGCTGGATTATCGTGGGCATTTTTTCCGGCTTACGCAGCGGCGCCCCCCCCCCGACCGGCTCCGCCCAGACAATCACGTCGGTTGCCTTTTTCCGCGTTTGCCCGGTCGTATCCCCGGAAGTTTTTACCGGGGGGCGGTACACGCCGCGCGAATAGCCGCCGCCCGCTGGTCCTTTTGAAACCGGGCCGGCCGGCACGGTAACCTTGCCGGATATCGTCGCTCCTGCCGCCGCCGAGGAGAGAACGGCAATAGCTGTTATCGTTTTGAAAAAATTAAGCGCGGACATAAGCAGCTTTCCGTTCAGAACGTGAGCACCAACTGGGTGTTCAGCAGGTCGACATCTTCACCGTCGTCTTCGTAATTATTATGTTGCCAGACCAGTTTGAGCAAAATTCCACGGGCAAAGTTGTAACCGGCGCCGGTTTCGAGGCGGGTGATATTGTTGCCCCAGGTGAATCGCTCGCCATCACCGGCGGTGAACTCGTCGTAGACCAGACGGTCGTAGCGGGCAGCCACGAACAGGCCCGCCGAAAGCTTCTGTTTAAGCTCCACGTAGCCGGATGTGGAGGCCATGTCCTGGCCGAGCAGAGGATTCTCCCACCAGGAGCGGACAATTTCCCCGTGGATTTCGGTCCATCCGCGGCTGTAGCGGATATCCGCCCCGATTATCTTTTGCAGTACGTCGGAGGTCTCCGTGCCCTGCGGAAGCCCGCTTGCGTTGCCCGAAAGATAGCGCCCGAGGGAAAAAGAGCCGCCGAGCGTGAACGCGGGGGCCGGGTTCCAGGCCAGCCGTCCTGCAACATTGCCGCCCCCGCTCGTGTAGGAGCTGGGGCTGGAGGGGCTTTCCTTGGTCAACATCAGGTAGTACTCGAAATCGCCTGAAAAGCCGAACGCGGTGATACCCAGTGGCCAGCAGGCGTCGTAAAGGATCGGCAGGCCACGGTCCGCGCTGCGCCGGCGAAGCTCGTCGGGAGTGGCCGGCAACCTGGAAGAACTGGTCGGGGTGAGGTAATGGTACATCAGCGGAATCCCGACCAGCGGGTTGACATCGCCATATGTGCGCGGAGCCCAGGCGCCGAAATTCCAGGGGATCAGGCCGATCTTGAACAGCAGCGCGTCGGTGTCCCACGGCCGGGCAACCGCATAAGCCCCGTTGACCCGCGGCTTGGTGTCCTTGCCCGAATGGTACTCGCCCTGATCCCAGAGGAATTCGAGGAAAATACCGAAACGGGGATTGATCCAGCTTTCGGCAAAAGCGGTAATCCGCACCGGATTGAACGGGTCATCACCGCGGAAGTTGGTGTTGATCTTGCTGTCGCGGTCCAGGCTGGTATAACCCAGCGTGGTCAGGAACGAGAAATCCACCTCGGCCGCGGCCACGGGAAAGGTGGAGAGCATAACGGACAGCAGAACCGTTACAACCGGAAACGGGAGTGAAAACCTGCTCATCGCCTGATCGTCCTCTGAAATCGAAATGTTGATATTGCAAAACCAATAACAATCGCAGGGGTTCCTGCGACTTATTCAATATTGCATTAATTATTTGAGATAGCAATAATAGAACGGCATTGCTTTTCAGAATCAATTGCAATTCATGGGTGATGTTTTAACGGCCTGTAAGCCCGGTTCCGCTCAGGTGTCGCTGCTGTAGTGCATGCCCACGCACCGCCGCCAGTGGTCGAGCACCTCCATGTTGCCCAGGGTGTCGTCCCAGCTCATGGCGGGCGAGTGGGCCCGCCCCCGCTCCAGACTTGCCGTCACGGTGTCGGCTTCGATCGCGTAGAGCCAGTCATCGGTGGCCGTTACGATTTCCTCTTCCAGCTCTCCGGCCGTGTTTTTGATCAGCATACTGGCCGTCCCGCCCTCGATCCCGCTGCCGAACCAGGGGGAGAGCACCTCGATCCGGCCTTGTGTGCCGAATACGGTGACAGTGTTGTCCATCGCCAATTGCACACCGCAGGCAAGTTGCGCCAGCACGTCGTCCTCGAATTTCAGCAGGGCGGTGGCGTACTCATCCACGCCGCTTTGCGCACCGATACGGGCCATGCCGCTCAGCTCCAGCGGCTGCTCGAAATCCCTGCCGAGGGCGGCCCCGGCCAGCAGGCGCGCCATGCTGACAGGGTAACAGCCCACATCGAGAATCCCTCCGCCGCCGAGTTTCCTGTTCAGCTTGAGACCGTTCAGATCGTGAGTTCCCTTGTAGCTGAACGTGGCGCGCAGGGCGCGGAGCTCTCCTACGCGCCGGCTCCGCACCAGTTCCACCAGCCGGGCGGTCTGGGGGTGGCAGCGGTACATGAAAGCCTCCATCAGGAATACACCGGCCTCGCCGGCGGCGGCCACAATTTGTTCGGCTTCGGCGCGGTTCATCCCAATCGGCTTCTCGCAGAGCACGTGTTTGCCTGCCTTTGCCGCGGCTATCGCCCAGCGGGCGTGCATTGGGTGGGGTGTGCCGATATAGACCGCCTGCACCGAGGGGTCATCGATAAGCGCCTGGTAAGAGCCGTGGAAACCGGGGATGTCGAACTCGGTGGCGAAAGCCCGGGCCCGTTCGATATCGCGGGCGGCCACGGCGGCCAGTGCACCCGTGCGTGAGCGGAGAACGCCGTTACAGAATTTACGGGCAATTTTCCCGGCGGTGATTATCCCCCAGGAAATTTTGCTGTTTTCAGCAGCTGGCATGGCGGGTTCCCTTTGTGGTTTATGAATAAGGTCCGATAACACGACAGGGACACGGCACACCGTGTCCCTGTCGTGTATTATAGTAGTTAACAGGCCTTGAATCAAAATGAACAGGACAACTCAAGACTCCCGCACCCAGCGGAAAATCTCGGCCGGCGAGGGTGCCTTGCCGTACATCAGGATCCCGACCCGGAAAATACGCGCCGCGGCCCAGACTACCCCGGCCACCGCGGCGGCCAGAATCAGCAGGGAGAGGACCACCTGCGGCCAGGGTACGGCGGGCAGGGCGGCCACGCGCATGATCATCACCAGCGGAGATACCGGCGGCAGCAGTGACGTGACCACCGCCAGTGTTCCGTGGGGTTGTTGGACAACTGCTCCCCCGAAAAAAATCGGCATCATTATGAAAAGCATCAGCGGGGTGATGAAATTCTGGGCTTCCTTGATCGAGTTGACCGAACTTCCCACAGCCGCGAACATCGAGTTAAAGAGCAGAAAACCCAGCAGCATGTTAGGGATAAAGACCGCTACCTGATCCGGCCCGATAGTGGACAGCACCTGGCCGAAACCGCTGAAAGAGGCGGCCGCAGCGCCGCCCGTGGCGTAGAGCGCCACCAGTGTAAGGCCGATAGCCGACTGGCCCAGGATCTTGCCCGCCATCATTTCCAGCGGGCTGACAGCGGCCAGCAGCACCTCGATCACCCGGTTGTTTTTCTCCTCGATAATGCTGTTGAGCAGGCCCTGGCTGGAAGTCATGATCCCGAGAAAAATCAGCATCAGAAAAATCATCGGCAGGAGCATCCTTGCTGCCCGGCTGGTTTGCTCCTCGCCCTCGTCGTTGAGCTGGATATCTTCCAGCCACACGCCGCGCGAGAGCTCGCGGATCAGCTCGGGGCTGAGTCCGTTTGCGTGATAGCGTGCCGTGGATACCGCCCGGTTGAGTATCCTGCGCACGGCCGGTTGCAGGGTCACGTCCGAGGAGGGCAGGCTGAGCAGGCTGGCGCGACCCTGGCCGGAGACGACATCCTTTCCCACTATCAGCAGAGCGGTGAAATCCTCGTTGCGCACGGCCTGCTTGCCCTCTTCCTCGCTCATCTGTACGAAATGGGGAACCAGCTTGCGGCCGGGATTGTCGTTGTTGTAGTCCTCGAACGTCTGCCGGAGGGTCTGGTCGATAGAATCGTCGTGGTTCAGCACGGCCAGGTGACGGTCCTCGCGGGGGCCGCTGAACGCATTGCGCTGCGCTTTTCCCCCGATGACCATCAGGACAGCCATTATCACCGGCAATGCCAGCACGCCGATAATGAACGCTTTTGTTTTGACGGTCTCCAGGTATTCCCGGCGGGCGATCTGTAGTATTTTATTCAGCATCTTCACTCTCCTTTGCCGGAAACCAGGCTGACAAACGTTTCGTGCAGCGAGGGCGTTTTGACCCTGAACGATCTGATCTCCGTGGTTGCCAGCAGCTCACGCAGGAATCTTCTGCTGTCGGCGTCCTCAGCCAGAGTTACCGTCAGCGTCCCCTGCTCGCGCACAGCGCTCTGCACGCCGCTTATCGCCGTCACGGCGACCTCATCGGCGGCGGTTTCCACCAGCAACACGTTGTTCTCTCCGCTGCCGCTGATTTGCTCCATCGTCCCGTCGATAATCTTACGGCCCTTGTTGATCAGCATGATCCGGTCGCAGAGTTTCTCGGCGTGCTCCATCATGTGTGTGCTGAAAATGATCGTGGTGCCGGAGTCGCGAATGGCGAGCATCTGCTGCTTGACAACCTCAAGGTTAACCGGGTCGAGCCCGCTGAACGGTTCATCGAGGATCAGCAGCTCCGGCTCGTTGATCACGGTGGTGGCAAACTGGAGTTTCTGCTGCATCCCCCGCGAGTATTCCTCGATCTTGCTGCCCGCGCGGTTGTCGAGGTCCAGAGCAGCCAGCCAGCGAGCCGCCGACCGGTCGGCATCCGGGTGACTCATGCCCTTGAGCCGGCCGATAAAGGTCAGGAAATCGGCGGCTTTCATCTTGCGGTACATCCCGCGCTCCTCGGGAAGGTAGCCGATCCGGTCCTTGCCCTGTCCGGGGGCGACTCCACCCAGCAGCTCGATCCGTCCGCTGTCGGGCCGGATGATATCCATCACCATCCGGATCGTGGTGGTTTTCCCCGCGCCGTTGGGGCCCAGGAAACCGTAGATGCAACCCCTGGGAAAAGAGGCCGAGAGCGAGTCAACGACCGCTTTGCCGCCGAAACTCTTGGTCACATCCTCCATCACGAGTGCGTGCTCTGTCATGGGCGGCTCCGGTTGCAGTGTGTGTTACGTTTACAGATTTATTCATAATAATCAGCGGGAGGACAATTAATGACGGAATATAAAATACATTAATCACGCGCATACTCAAATGATTAATAATTACCGATAGTAAAGAAGAGGCCCGTCCTCTCTGGCGAAAGACAGGCCCCTCAATTGATAACGAACCGGCAGGCTGTTGGGATTTATTATTATTTCAGATGCGGGCGAATACGAGGTTCGCCCCTGCAGCTTTCCCAATGCTTCTGAGCACAAGAGGGATTTGTTAAGAAAAAAAGGCGACGCATCTGCATCGCCCCTGCAATATCCGCGTGATATGCCCGATTATTGCGCGGCT
The DNA here is from genome assembly GCA_024278175.1 of Gemmatimonadales bacterium. Classification (GTDB taxonomy): domain Bacteria; phylum Gemmatimonadota; class Glassbacteria; order GWA2-58-10; family GWA2-58-10; genus JAJRTS01. The sequence goes on from JAJRTS010000045.1 coordinate 66,244, forward strand.
ACCGGCGTGCCGTAAAGAAAACTCCCGCCGAAAGTCGTCAGGTAAATCTTGTCCTTGCTGTGGGGGTCGGGTACGGGCCGGTGGCCCCAGTGGAAATCGTAGCCGGCCATCCTCTGCCAACTGGCCCCGTAATCCGTGCTGAACGCGGCGTGGTGCATGAACGTGTTCAGGTACAGCCGTCCGGCCCGGCGGGGATCGGCGGCCACGCCATAGACGTAGGCGTTTGGCTCATAGACCTGCGTCCAGGTTTTGCCGTTGTCCGTGCTGGCCAGCACTCCGCCCTCGGACTCGATTTTGCCGCTGCCTCCGCGGAAATCGTTGCGGTCCACACCGGCCCAGCAGGCGATGTAGAGGCGGTTCGGGTTCAGCGGGTCGGATTCCAGCGAGTTGGGGAATTTTACAGTGGCGGGCAACTCTACCCGCTGCCAGCTCGCCGCGCCGTCATCGGAGCGGTAAACCGCGCCATCGAGCAGTTCGCGGGGCTGGCTGAACTTAACGTCGAACGTGACCACCAGCCACAGGGTGCCGCCGGCGTCGAGCGTCAGCTCGAAAGCATTGCGGTTCTCGCCGATCCCGTCGCTGGCGTTGCTCCAGCTTTTCCCGTCATCGCTGGATTTATACACTCCCCGTCCATAGAGAGCCGCATACAGCGTGCGGTTGCCCGCCGGAGAGGCCGGGTCCATAACCACCCAGGTAACGGGCGCTTCCGGCAGGCCCCGGCTGGAAACTTCCCAACTGCGTCCGCTGTCGTTTGAGACGCACACGCCGCCCACGGCCCGCTGCCGCCAGGAGGGGCTGCGGATCATTTTGAGCTTGGGGATATCGTGCCAGCTCGACCATCCCGACCACACCCGGCCCTTCACCTCCGGGTCGAATTCAATCCAGTAGCAGGTGTTGTCCCAGCGCGGCGGCACGCCCCGGGCCGAGCGGCTCCAGGTGGCCCCGCTGTCAAAACTGTGCCAGTAGGCGATATCGGTGTAGCTCACCGCGATGTGGTCCGGGTCGAACGGGTCGAAATGCACTCCGTAGGCAGTGGTCACGTCCAGGCCCCGGCTGCGGATAGTGCTGTCGGGGAGGGTCTCGCTGTAAAGCGCGTGCCAGCTTGCGCCGCCATCGCTGGTTTTCATCGCGCGGTACCAGTCGGTAAACACGGCCACCGAGGGGTCGGAGGGGAACACGCCGATACAGATCGCGCGGACGTACTCGCCGGCGAACGCATCGCGGACCCACGAGTCCACCACGTTCCCGGCCTTGTACCCATCGCGCACAGTGTAGTCGCTGCTGCCGCCGCCGGCTTTCTGCACCCAGGTCCAGCTCTCTCCGGCATCGGTGGTCTTGAATATCCCGTACCAGTGGCCCACCTCGCCGCGCGGGTTCATGTCCATGAACCGGGCGCAGACCAGGTAGGCGGTGCGGCTGTCGCGAAGGCCGGTGGCGGCCCAGGCGAACGAGGGCTTAACCTGGTCCGTCTCTATTTGAGCGATGCCGCTGATCGAGGAGGATACCTCGTGCCAGTTCGCCCCGGCGTCGTCGGAGATATAAACTCCTCCCGGGCTGACTTCCCGGCCGCCCACGCCGCCCAGACCGCCTCCCCGGGGCAGCACAATAGCATAAAAGCGCATGACTCCGCTGGCCGGGTCCACTCCGCCGGAAGCGCTCTCGACCGGCACCATCTCCGCGGGCAGCCCGGTTTCCACACTCTCGCCGCTGGCCGGATCGATTACGCCTAGGGTCGAAGGTGTGAAGGCATATAGCTTGTCGATTGTTTTTGGGCCACTGTAGAGCCCCAGGACGCGGCCTTGCAGTTTTGTCAGCTCGTTCCAGCTGGCGCCATTGTCGCGGGTGACAAACACGGCGCCGCCCCCGTTGCCCGAAAGGGCGGCAAAGATGGTGGCCGGGTCCGAGGGGTCGACCAGCACAGCGGTGATACTGCCGCCGGTGGCGGGGTAGCTCGCGCCCTCGCGCACCAGCCAGCTGAAATCGGCGTGGTCACCGCTGTAGCTGCGGCCCAGGGTGTCGGCTGGCAGGGGGAAGATCAGCTCCCAGCTTTTGCCGAAATCGGTTGTACGGTGAAGGCCCGCCGCGCCTACGTAGACTGTCGTTCTGTTCGAGGGGTCGAAAGCGAACGAACCCACGCCGCCGGGAAGATTGTACATCTTCCAGCTCTCGCCGCCGTCGTCCGAGAGATAGCAGCCGGTCATGTCGCAGCGGATGGCGATCAGATCGGGATCGGTGGGATGGAACGTGGGGATGAACGTGCTGCCCCCGCCCCCGGGGCCCATGATCACCCAGTCGGGAGAGGAAGCGGCGGCGGCCGCCTGATTATCAACCGCGCCGCCGCAGGCTGCCAGGGATACGACTAAAAATATGGCTAATAACAGAAAGCGAGACGGCTCAAGCTGTTGCATGGTTTTATTCCCCTGTCGGCGGTGACTGAATGTTGTGACCCGCATGGATGAGTTTAATAGTGGTTAAGATAAATTTAAGTTAAGACTATCGGCACAGCGGGGAAAGTCTGCTCTTGCAGGGTGGGGAGTAAGAGCAGACCCCTGGCTGGTCTGAACGGCAGGCGAGGTGAAAAAGGCGGAAGCGGAGGGCGGGCCGGCACGTTCATTGCGAACCACATTCCGGCGACTTTTACGCTGTCTGGTGCAACGGGCAATGAACGTGCCGGCCCGTCGCAAGCTGATCGATCGTAAGAGCAAGAGACGTAAACAGCTATCATAAGCACAAAAACGGGAAAGCCGCCATTCGACATGGCGGCTTTCCCGTTCAAGGGTTTCAGCGGGAGATTATTGATAAATCAGCGCCTCTTTAACCACCATCCTGCCCTCGCCGCCCACTTGGCGGATCGCCAGTTCATGATTGCCGGTTTCCAGATCATAGTTCCAGAAAAGCGGGATGCGCCAGATCCGCGCGTCGCCGGGCAGGGTCGCCTGTTCGGTCAGCTTGCCGTCGAGATAAACTTCAACTTCGCACTCGCCTCCGTCCCAGTGCACGAACCCGTTGACCACAAAGGCCCGGCCCTCGAACGCCAGGGTGTAGAGGCTGTCGCCGGAATTTTTGAGCGGAAGACGTACCTTTGGCGTCAACCCCTCGAATGCTACCTCCAGAGGTGGGCGAACGGGTTTTTCGCGTTCGATTATCCAAGTGCTCTCACCCACGGAACCGCCGCCGCGGACGACAATCTCGCTGGCAAGCCTGTAGTTGACCTCGTAAACCTCGTTGAGGCTGTAATCGCAGTAGTCGAACTTCTCGTTTTCGATCTGGTCGAGTCCGACCAGCCATTGCTCGGGAATATTGGAAAACCCGATCATCGTGCCGAGAACCCCTGCGGCGTTGGCGGGGTTGCAATCGGAGTCCTGGCCGCAGCGGGTGGAGATTTCCAGGGTCTTGCCGAAATCCTGCTCGCCGTAGAGCAGCCCGATAGCGATATACGCCCCATTAAGCTTGGCGTCGATATTCCCCGGCAGTAGCGCGCATTCCGGACAGCCGCGATCGTTGGACCACTTCTTCTGCACTTCGAACCAGCAGCGCTTCCAGTCGTCGGGGTATTGACGCCACCACCTGATAACATCGCTGATTGCCTGGTGATACTCGCTTTTTTCGGGCAGGCTTTCCAGCGCTTTTTGCACAACCACGGAGATGTCGCTTTCCACGAACGCATGGGTGTACATCGCCGCCACGAACACGCCCCCGTAATACCCATCGCCGTAGTTCATGATATGCCCCACCCGGTCGCACAGGTCGAGCGCCGTATTGGGCATCGCCGGGCTGATCAGGCCGATAAAATCGGCCTCGATCTGGAAGTCGATGTCATCAGCATGGGGATTGTTCTTCCAGTGGCCGCTCTGCGGAGGCATGATTCCGTGCAGGATATTCCAGCGCCCGGATTGGTTGGCGTGCCAAAGTCTGAACCCGGCATTGGCGAATTTGAGGCCCAGCGCCTCGCTGGATGCGTCCAGGCCGGCGCTGTCGAGAACGGCCATGAACGCCAGGTCCATGTAGAGGTCGTCATTGTTGAAATAGCGTACCAGTTGCTCGGCGCTGTATTGAAGCGGAACATCGTCGCCAATCCAGGTTCCGACCCATTTGAATTCGGTGGGCCCGCCGAAACAGACGCCCACGGTCTGGCCCACCCAGCCGCCCTTGATCTTATCTCGCATGGTTTCGGCGCTGATCCTGACCGTGCTGGGGCCGATGGAACAGGCCGCGGCGGAGAGAATGGCGAGACAGATGAAAGGCTTCAAAGCGGTCGTGAACAGTCTCATCGAACAGCTCCTTTCACGGGTGGAGACGGTGGAATGCGATCTGTATTCGTGGATATCGGTTTAACCAATATAATCATACCTGTCTCCGGCGCAACCGAAGCTTGCGGCACGATCTACTCAAAGCTTGCGGGAGTACCGCTGGCCGGGATGGTTAAAAGGATCGCATGGAGCAAAAGGGCGGCGGCCGTAAATTCTCGCTTTCGGATGATATTCCGCTATATTATCTTGGATTCCGCCGGCAAATATTTTTCCATAAACCGGCCACTTAATCAATTACCGTTCTGAACATCCTGCCGCCTGGAGGTTGTCCCGGATGACTCCCTTTGAACGTTATCTGGCCGTTCTCGATGGCGGCCCGGTCGATTTCCTGCCCCGCCTGCCGATCCTGATGCAGTTCGCCGCCGAGCATATCGGTTCCAACTACGGCGTTTTCGCCTCGGACCATCGGGTGATGGTGGAGTCCAACCGGGTCTGCGCAATCGATTTCGGTTTTGAGCAGGTTTCCACGATCAGCGACCCGTACCGCGAGACCCAGGGCTTCGGCGCTCGGATAGTCTACGTGCGTGATGGGGTCCCGCGTTGCCCACAGCCCCCGCTGGCTGGGAATAAAAACCTCGATGCCCTTCCCCGGCCCAACCCGCTGGAGGCCGAGCGGATGCGCGACAGGGTTGACGCCGTTCGGTTATTCCGCGAACTGGATGGGCAAAAATACTCCGTGCTGGGCTGGGTCGAGGGCCCGGCCGCCGAGGCCGCCGACCTGCGGGGGGTGAGCAGCTTTTTCATGGACCTGGTCGACGATCCTCGCTGGGTCTGCGAACTGATGGACGTCTGTGTCGAGGTCGCTGTCGAGTTCGCGCGCGTACAGGTGGAGAGCGGCGCGGACACGATCGGAATCGGCGATGCGGTTGCCAGCCAGGTGGGGCCTGAGATGTACGAGTCGATGATCCAGCCGCGGGAGAAAAAACTCGTGGCTGCAATCAAGGCCATGGGCGCAAAAACGCGGCTGCATATCTGCGGGGACACCACCCACCTTCTGCCCGGAATCTCCGAGCTTGGGATCGACATCATGGATGTGGACCACATGGTCGATATGCCCACCGTGCGCAGGACGCTGGGCGATAAAATATGCCTGGCGGGTAATATCGATCCGGCCAATGGGGTGTTCAACGGCACGCCGGAGCGGATCAGGGAGCATGTCGTTCGCGCATATGAAGCTGTCGGCAATCCGTATATGGTCACCGCCGGCTGCGAGGTGCCCTCGGGTACGCCGGTCGAGAATCTGAAAGCCCTGTGCGAGCCGGTTCAGTGGCGCGAATAAAGACTTTTTGATTAAGCAGAGCAGCGGCGGGCGGCGCGCGTACCATGTACGCGCGTACGCGGGCTTCGCCCGCAGCGTCCGCCTGCGCTTTTCCAGCGCAGGCGCCGCCCGCCGCAGGGCTTACCCGGGGCGGTCAACTGAAATCGAAACCCGAAAAAGACAAAACAAGACCTTTGATTAAATCAAAGAATTGAAAGAATAGTGAGGGGGCTATCTTAATTAGAACATGCAGTTACAGCTAAGAGGCCTGAATTTTACTTTGATCCGCAAAAATAAGTGAGCTGAAAAACTTCCTCATCCCAATTCAGTCAGCCGATTTTTCAAAGGTCTCAAAACATTTTCCCCAGGGAGCAGAGCATGAGACGATTCGCTGGTTTTTTGCTGCTGTCGCTGCTGCTTGCCGGCCTTGGGCTCGCCCGGGCGGTCCAGTCCGATTTTCGGGTTGCGACGGATCAGACATACAACGCATGGCTCACTTTTTTCGACTACGACCGCGCTGCGCCCCTGGGCGGCCGGACAGCCTATGCGGTAGACCTGGGCGATGCGGTGGTCCGGGAAAACGTGTCTTACCGTAGCGGCTACAGTGGCCGGGTGCCCGGCTACCTGGCCCTGCCGAAAGATTCCTCGTCCACGCCGTTCCCGGTGATCCTGGCCGCCCACGGGGCGGGCGACGGGGTGACGCAGGCCAAAAACAAGGGTTATATCCGCCGGTGGATGGAACTGTTGTGCGCCAACGGGTACGCCGTGCTGGCTATCGATGCGCGGGGCCACGGAGAGCGCAGCCACGAGATCGGGTTCCGCAGCGTGCGCGAGACGTTCAGCGTACCGTCCGCCCGGCGGGACATGTTTGTCGGTACGGTGATCGACTGGCGGCGCGGGATCGACTACCTGGAAAGCCGGCCGGATATCGACGCCTCGCGGCTGGGACTGCTGGGCAGCAGCATGGGCACGATGTACGGCTCAATCCTTACCGCGGTGGAGCAGCGGATCGATGCGGCGGTGTTCGTGGTGGGCGGGATGCCCCCGCAGAGCTGGACCGTGCTGCCCGAGGTCCATCAGGCCAATTACGTGGGCAGGATAGCACCGCGGCCCGTGCTGATGCTCAATGGGACGCAGGACGTGACGCTGCTGCCCGCGGGCTCGAAAAAATGGTTCGAGCTGGCCGGCGAGCCCAAAGAGCAGTTGTGGTATGAGGCGGGCCACGGCCTTTCCGGGCAACTGGAGCTCTATGGGGATAAGCTGCTGGAGTTTCTGGACAGGTACGTCAAAAAATAACCGCGAACTGTTATTTCAGGCGGATTTGCGCTGCGCCGCCACGAACCGGGCTTCGCGCCGGGGCGGCAGGGCGTTCATGACGCTCCCGTTATTCGTTTCGCTCAATCCGCCAGCGCGTTACGGTAGATTTCGATCAGCCTGGGAACGACAACGCTCATAGCGTGGTTGGCGGCGATCCAGGCGGTGCCATTGCGGCCGATCTCATCCCACCTGTCCCGGTTCTCGAACAGCCAGCTCAGCGACTGTTCGATCTGACCGGTGCTGAAACCGTGCAGCACCGGCGGCGGCTCCGGGTAAGCGTCACCCTTGTCCGGGAAGCCCGAGACCACCGGCTTCCCGCAGGCCATCGCCTCCAGGGCCACCAGGCAGTTGATCGGTTTGTCGAACTGGTCCAGGACTATGTCGGCGCTGTTGTAGTAGCCGGCCAGTTGTGCATGAGGCACCTTGGGCAGGAAAATTACGTTGCGCAGGCCCAACTCGGCAATCATCGAGGTCATCCTGGCGTGAAGCGGGCTGCCGCGTTTCTGCTCGATCAGGTACAGGCTGACCGGGTACTTGTCCTGCAGGCGGGCCAGGGCTTCGAGCAGCCGCTCGTTGTGTTTCTTGTCCTGGAACCTGGTGGGGTGGAACAGCTTGATCGTGTTTTCGCCGCCGGGCAGGCGCTCCCCTCCGGCCAGCGGGCGGAAAATATCCGTGTCGATCGGGTTGGGCAGGAAAGTGATTTTAGCGCGTTCGATACCGAAACTTGCGGCCACGGGCGGCAGGTCGGGCGTGGAGACCAGGATTCGTCTGCTGCGCTTCATCGCTTCCACCAGAGTGCGTCCCAGCCGGGAGCCGCTTGAGGCCACTTCCAGCAGGTCGTCGCCGTGGAAGTGAGCGACCGTGAGCCGGTGCATCCCGGCCAGCAGGATATTGTACAGGGCGTGGGCGTGAAAAATCTCGCTGTGGCGATAGCGTCCCAGCAGCTTCGAGAGAAGAATCGTGTGTGTCAGCGCCCGCAGCGGTGTGCGGATAATCTCCACTCCCTCCTGGGACGGTTCATTATCTCCCGGTTTGGGCATCAGCAGCAAATTCGCCTGCTCGCCCCGGCGTCTGAGGCCCTTGATCAACTCCCGTCCCACATTGGCGACATCACCGACCTGGATAATCCTCACTGGTTTTTCTCCCGGCTCTGACTTGAATCAAAGCGAACAGATTGCCTTGAGGTTGATGCTCGCCTCCAGCTCGCTGTCGCGGTAGTAGTAATCGGCGGTCGAAAAGCGGCTCATCTCCTGGCGCGAAATCGGCTCTTTTCTCTCCCGCTGTCCGGCTAGCGCCGCGCGCACTGTCCTGATCAGGCCGAGAACCGGCAGCGGCAGAATTTCGCGGGTTTTGAGGAACAGCCAGCTCCGCCGCCTGGCAATCTCTCGCGAGCTGGCCGAACGTTCGATCTCCATCGAGTAGAGCGGCTCGTTGGCGAACATGCCGTAGAGTTCCACCCGGCCGAAATACCGCTCCAGCTCGGCGCGCAATTGTTCCGGTGTGTACTCGCGCACGTGGTAGGAGTTCCAGGGTACCATCCCCGGGTCCAGGCGGATCACGGCGTTCGGGGTGGTGAACATCACCTTGCCCCCCGGTGCGAGTACCCTGATAATTTCCCTCAGGTATGCTCCCGCGTCCGTTAGATGCTCGATCACCTGCAGGCTCACCACCAGATTGGAAGAATTGTCCGGGCAGGGGATACGCAGCCCGTCGAACGTCATAAACCCGGTATTCGGCGCGCTATAGCGCTCGCGTGCCAGCTCAATGGCTTGCGGGGACACGTCCAGACCAAGGACCTCCGCGGCCTTCCCGGCGATTATGCTCGTGCCGTAGCCGATATTGCAGCCCAGGTCCAGCACTTTCCCGCCCTCGGCCAGCCCGGCGGCATCCTCGTAATCCCTGCGGTGTATCAGGGCCAGGCAATATTCGCCCAGCGAGCCGAACTCCCCGCTGGGCATCATCACGTGATGGCGGGCCTGGAAACCGATCTGCGCTTTGTTCGCGGGCATGGTGCCACGAGCCTTTTGGGGATGATTGACGTTATTCTGCAAAAGTACGCCGGGCCAATGTTATCAGCCGGCGCTTGAGCGGTGAATATACTTTGCTGTAACTGTCGTATTCCAGAATTTCCCCGCCCCACTTGAGCTTGTAACGGTTGATTCCCTGCTGGTGAGCGTTGGAGGGATTCAGGGAGTAACCGGCCCAGTCAAGATAGCTGGCGCCCTCGGCGTGGGCTGTCCGGATCAGATGCCACTGCATCAGGTCGTTGGCGTGGATTTTGTTGTTGATGGCGTAGTCCGAGGTGCTCACTCCGCAAAGTACGTAATTGCGGTTGTAAACCGCCAGGATCTGCGTGCTGACAGGCCTGCCCTGGTGCCGGGCGATGAAAAAGCGCATGTACCCGGCCGGGTAATGCCTGAGCAGCTTGACATAATGCTCCGGTTCCGGGGCGCGGAAGCCCCCCCGGAGGGCGGTCTCGGCGCGGATGCGCTCGAAATCGGCCATCGTCTCCTCAGCGCGCACCTCCTCGATCGTAACCCCCTGTTCACCTGCTTTGCGCACGGTACGGCGCACGTCCTTGTGCAGGCGACTTCGGAGCTCGTCGAGCGAAGACCCCTCGAGCCGCAGCAGCACTGTCGCCACCGGGCTGCAATCGTAACCGGCCGTTTTAAAGGCCTGCCGGTAGATTTCCCGCCCGCTCTCCGGGAGGTAAACCGGAGGCAGGGCGCGCTGAACGGAGAACACCCCGCGGCGCCGGGCCAGCTTGTCGACAGTGTCCAGCAGCGCGCCCAGCAGGCCGGCAGCGGGTTCGGCGCTGCTGAAAACAGGGCCTCCATACCAGTTGAACGACCTGAATGTTCCCGCCAGAGCCGCGGCCGCGCGGCCAAGCCCCCCCCGCCGACGGGTCGCGGCGCCCAGGGCGCTGATTTCGTTCAGCATCAGCCAGGCTTGCCCGCCGTCGCCGGTGGCTGTGATATATGATTCTTCAGCCCGGTTTATTTCCCGCCCGAACGAGCCGTGTACGCTTGTCTGCGTATAGCTGGCCAGCGGACAGTTCGCCAGTTGAGCGTCCCATTGCCGGGCGTGGGCCTGGCTGGCCGTGAGGATCTCGACTTCAATCATTATTATTCCGGATTTCCAGTGGCGTTTAACCTCAGTCAGTGCGCCGGCGTGTGAATTCCAGCCCCGTTGGCAGCCGGAAGAGGACATTTCTTCCTCCCGGCTTACGGGGTTAGCCGCAATATGCTGTCTCCGGGATGGTTTTTGCAATAAACATTCCAGCACGCCGGCACGTGCGCGGGGTCAGGGGCCGGCCCGCTGGATATGCCTTGACCGTGGGAAGGGGAAGGTGATAAAATAATAATATATTGATAGTTAATCATTTCCGTCACGAAGGAGTACGGTTGGCCGGTTCCGGGAACAGACAGGACAGCCGTTCCAGTCCGGCAGGCAAACGGCAAGGCGGTTTCGCGGATGCTGACCGTTACCGTGTTCTGTTCGAGCAGGCCAACGACGCGATCTTTATCCACGATATGGGCGGCCTGTTCCTGGAAGTAAATGGGACGGCATGCGAGCGGCTGGGATACAGCCGCGAGGAACTGCTCGGGATGAGCCCGCAAGACATTTCCCCGCCCGAGTACGCCGGGCTTGTGGGGCAACGGGTGGAGCAAATCAGGCGCAAGGGGCGGATAACCGCGGAAACGGTCCATCGCACCCGCGACGGCAAGCTGATTCCGGTGGAGATCAGCTCACGGCTTATCGATTACGGCGGTGCTCCGGCCGTGCTCAGCATCTCCAGGGATATCAGCGAGCGCAAACGGATGGAGCAGGCCCTGGAGCAGGAGCGTCGTAAGCTGCAGGTGATGCTCTCGCACGAAAGCCTGATCTCCACGGTGGCGGCCAGGTTCAATTCAACCAACCCGTTCGAGAAAAATCTGGATGAATTGCTGCCCCTGTTCGGTAAGACGGCTGCGCTCGACAGCGTGGTGGTCTGGCAGTTGGATGAGCCCGCGGGCAGGGCGAACATTTACAGCAGATGGGAGTCGGCCAGGGGGGTGCGTTGTGTCCTGGCCCGGGAATTTTGCAGAGACGACCTTCCGGACTTTTTCGACGGAATTATCGGGGGGCGGGCCCTGGCCGCCGGGCCGGGAATGATAGACAATGATCTGTGCGAATATTTCAAGTTTTCCGCCGGCTGCGCACTGCTCACCTTCCCGCTCTCTTTCGGCGGCAAGGTCAAGGGCGCGATCCGCTACAGCCGCGCCAACGGCGAGGACTGGTCGGAGGAAGAAGTAAGCATGTTCGGGGCTGTCAGCGAGATTGTCACCAACGCCTGGGAGAGGGAAAGCGAATTCCGGGCTCGTCTGGCCGCCGAACGCCGTCACACCGATAACGTTCAGATGGTGGAACGGGCCACCCGCCTGGCCTCGATCGGCGTAATCGCCGCCGGGATAACCCACGAGATCAACCAGCCGCTCAACGCGATCCGTCTGACCAGCGACGGTACGATGATGTGGATCGAGCGCCACGGGATCGACCTGCCGGATAAAATTGTCGACCGGCTGGGCAAAATCAGCTCCCACGTGGAAAGGATAACCAGAATTATCGACCACATGCGCGAGTTCTGGGCTCCCATAGAGCGGGAGGGTTCCGGCGTTTTCGACCTCGGCGACGCTGTCGAGGATGCGCTGGGGCTGGTGGAGCAGCAATTGCGCTCCCACGGAATCGCGCTGCGCAAGAACTACTGCGACCGGCCCATGCCGATCGCGGGCGACAGGCTGCATGTCGAGCAGATCGTGATCAACCTGATTGTCAACGCCATTCAGGCTCTCGATGGTCTGCCGGGTGCCGAGAAACGGCTGGAGATAAGCACTGCTCTTGAAGAAAGGTTCTGCATTCTGGAGGTAGCCGACAGCGGTCCCGGTTTTCCGAACCGGGACAGGGAACGGATGTTCGATATTTTCTACTCGACCAGGAAGCCGGGGGAAGGCACCGGGCTGGGCCTGGCGATTGTCAAACGCTATGCGGATGAGCTTGGCGGCGCCGTGGAGTCGGAAAGCGGCGCCGGGGGTGGTGGGGCGCTGTTCCGGGTCCGCATCCCGTTATCCGGGTACCGGGGAGAGCTGTGAGAGTGGCTGCCGGTTGACGAGACATCGGTCTTGGTAGCGTTAACTCGCTTCATCGTCGGGAGTTGTAGAAATGAGGCGATGTTTTTATGAATAACGCGTGTTAATCGTTTTGGTGGGGAGATAAACGAAAATGCGGATTTTGCTCGTAGATGACGACCAGCCCGGCCGCGAATTGCTGGCCGATTTTCTGGAAGAACAGTTGGGCCACGAAGTTACTCAGTGTCAGGACGGTAACGAGGCATTCGTCAAGTTCGAGAAAGCACCGTTCCCGCTGGTTATCACAGATATTCAAATGCCGGTGATGGATGGCATGCAGTTGCTCAGAAGGTTGAAAACAACCGCCGAGGGCTGTCAGAGCGACGTGGTGCTGATCACCGGATTCGGCGATATGAATTCCGCGATCCAGGCGCTTCGCAGCGATGCCTACGACTACCTGGTAAAGCCCGTGAACCTCCAGGAACTCGAAGCGGTGGTGGCCAAGATCGCCGAGCACCAGAGCCTGCTGAAGGAAAACGAGGAATTGACCCGCCATTTCAAGCGCAAGGTGAGCGAGGCCACGCGCATGACCCGTTCCCGCCTGGAATCGCTGCAGAAGGCTTACGCTGAAGTGGTCGGGGTCGGCGATGTGGGCGTGTTCAGCGACAATATGCGCGAGGTGTTCTCCCTGGCCGAGCGTTTCCATCACGATCGCTCCGTGCCCGTGCTGATCCAGGGCGAAACCGGCACGGGCAAGGACGTGGCGGCCAGGATGGTCCATTACGGGCACGGCGAGGCGCTGGAGGCATCTCCGTTCGTTTCGATCAACTGCGCGGCTATCACCTCCAGCCTGTTCGAGAGCGAACTGTTCGGCTACGAGGGAGGGGCGTTCAGCGGAGCAAAAAAAACCGGCCAGGCCGGTAAGTTCGAGCTGGCCGAGGGCGGCAGCGTGTTCCTTGACGAGATCGGTGAATTGTCGCTGGAGATTCAGCCCAAGCTGCTTCACGTATTGGAAAAACGCGAGTTCTACCGGGTCGGCGGCGTGAGAAAGATCAAGCTCGACACCAGGATAATCTGCGCCACCAACCGCAACCTGCTCCAGGAAGTCAGGGAGGGCGCGTTCCGTCAGGACCTTTTCTACAGGCTCAACGTGGCTAAAATAGAACTGCCCCCGCTGCGCGAGCGCCGTCAGGAAATAGCACCGCTGGCCTCGATGTTTCTCACCAAAATCGCCGGGCAGAAGAAAAGCCGCTTTATCAAGCTGAGCGCGCAAGCGGTCAAGATCATGGAAGCGCATCCCTGGCCCGGCAATGTGCGTGAGCTGCACAACACCATCGAGCGGGTCGTGTTGCTTTACGACGGCACCGTGGTTCGTCCCGAGCACCTCGCTTTCCTGGCTGACGAAAATGTTTTCGCCCCGGGTGTGCAGGCGAGCGCCGATGAGAGCGGCGCATTGAGAATCGACTTTCCGGAAGATGAGTTGAGTATAAAGGAAGTGGAAATGAGAGTGATCCGCAAGGCTATGGAGAAGTTCGCCAACAACAAGTCAAGGGTGGCGTCCTATCTGGGACTGAGCCGCAACACCCTGATCAACAAACTCAAAGAGGACTAGAGTGGCGCCTGAAATAAAAGACATTCAACGCCCTCGAATGAAATATTTCGTCCGGGCGGGTTGTTAAGGTCAAGGCAAGCCGTTTTTTTACCGTTTCTGCTATTCGTTTTATTTCAGGCAGTTAGAGTGGCCCTCCAAACAATTGTTTGCCTGATTTTCCTTCGAGGGGCCGTTCCTTCCCACGTAGCGAGGCATGCCTCGCCCGCAAAGCATACAGCAGGTGCACAGGTTGACGGGCGAGCCTTGTGTTCGTCCGTAGACAGATACATGGAGAAAGCCTCTGCGCCAAATTATTGGAAGTTTATCCCTGAAACTGCCCATTATTATTACACACCCACCGCAAGCTTTCTTATCGTAAAACAATAGGTGCCAGCCTCTTACGGATTTCAACCCAAGTGGCATATATATTGAGAACATGCCGGATGGAGACCACCCGCGTTGGCGTGGTGGAAAGTACTCTCAGCTCCGCGGGGTTCGAAGGGAATAATTCAGGGTTGAGCTATTGCATGGTGAGCCCTTTTGGGGCTGCAATCGATGGGGATCAGGGCGATGCGCATAATGTTGATAGACGATGACAGGGAATGCCTGGAATCTCTGGGCGACTGTCTGGAGATCGAGGGTTACGAGACTTTGCAGTTCGTGGATTCCTCACTGGCGCTCGAAAGTTATGTGCCCGGCAGTGTCGATGTGATTGTCACGGATATCAACATGCCCGGGATCGACGGGGTTCAGGTTTTACGCACGATCAAGCAGATGGATCCGGAGGCTTTCGTGATCATGCTGACCGGTTATGCCGATATGGAAAATTCGATTTCCTCGCTCAATAGCGGCGCCTATACATTCCTGCGCAAACCGTTGCGAATCCATGACCTGCTGAAAACTCTCGATGAAGTGCGGGACAGGCGCAGCGAGGACACCGAGACAAAGAAAAAAGCCCGGGAGTACGACAGGGCGGCCGAGGATTTGAAAAAAAAACACGAGGAACTGCAGAGTCACGTTGTGGCGGTCGATCAGATCCAGTCGGTGATCTCTAAAATTCCCGCGGTTATTGATCTGCCCTGCATTCTCGACGAACTGGTAACCCATGTCTCGCACCTGCTCGCCTGTGAGTACAGCATGATCACCTTCCGCGACGGAAGCCGGCGTTACTGCCAGTGCTACTCCCGCACAAACCGCTCACCATGTCAGCAATGCCCGCTGGCCGCCGAGTGCCTGGACGGCGACCCGATCTCCGGCTGGCTGGAATCAGGCGGTACCTGGCTGGACAATGATCCCGGGCAAGAGACCCGCCGGTCTCTGAAGAATCTCGGGATCGACGTCGACAGCATGATTGTCACCACCCTGAAGCAAGGAGGCAGAGCGCTGGGCATCCTGGCGGGTTTCAACAAGGCCGGTGGTTTTACCGCCAACGACAAGTACATGCTCACCATGGCCAGTTCGGTGGCTGTCGCCGCCATCTATAACAACAGCCTGATCAACCAGCTCAAAGAACAGTTCGAGACGACAATCGAAAGCCTGGCCAAGACTATCGGCGCCAAGGACAGCTATACCCGCGGACATACCAGCAGGGTCAGCGAGTACACCCTGGCAATCGGACGGGAGCTCGGCTGGGATGAGGAAAAACTGAAAGAGGCATATTTTGGAACACTGTTCCACGATATCGGCAAAATAGGCATTCCCGACAGTGTGCTTAACAAAAATGGCAAGTTGACCGACGAGGAATACGAGCTGATGAAAAGCCATGTCACGATCGGCTGCGACATCCTCAAGGATATCCCGAAGCTCAAGAATGTGCTCAATTACGTCCGCTACCACCACGAACGCTGGGACGGACGCGGGTATTCCCGTGCACTGGCCGGAGAACGGATCCCCCTGGAGGGCAGGGTGACATGCGTGGCCGACAGTTTCGATGCGATGATCAGCAGCCGCAGCTACCGGAAAGCCATGCCGGTAGCCAGGGCGATTGATGAGCTCGAACACGGAGCAGGCACCCAGTTCGATGCACGAATTGTCGAAATATTTATCGGCCTGCTCCACCGCAAGGGGATTCAAGGGTACCCGCGCGGCAACAAACAATAGTAACAACACAGCGAGCCATCGGGCGCCGGCACCGGCTGATCATCGCCGGGACCCTTTCGCTCCTTGCCGGGAATGATCCTTCTTAGGTGTTTTATACATTTGGCTGCGGAGGTAAACATGCGTAAGGCCGATCTCGGGAAAATGATCGAGGTACTGGCGGCGGACGTTGTCATGTCTGATCCCCACGACCTGCAGGCTGTCGGCAGAATGATGGAGGCTTTCGGTAAGATCGCCGAAGGTGCGCCCGGGAAATTCCCCCTGCTTGGCAAGATGGCCGCCGCGGCGTTGGCGATGGCCGAGGATATGATTGTCCAGAGCCCGGAGCAGGCCGCACAGGCATTGAACACTCTGGCCGATACCGTGGCGGCGATGCAGGTGGCTCTGTGCCGGACAGAGCAGGAAGCCGTGGCTCTCGTTCCGGCCGCCCTGGGCATTGAAACGCCGGCAGGAGAAGCCGATGAGGCGGAGTCCGTGGCCGGGGGAAACCCGATTGCGGTGGATGACGATATTCTGGCCGAGTTCCTCTCGGGCCAGGAATCAGTGATGGAAGAGCTGGAAGGGCTGATTCTCGATGCCGACAAGGACGGTCTTAACGACGAGAGACGTAGCGCGATCAAGAGGATTATCCATACGATCAAGGGCGAGACCGGTATGCTGGGACTCAACGAGGCCCAGCGTCTGTGCCACGAAACCGAATCTTACATCGAGGCCGGCGGTAACGGTCAGACAGTGGACAAGCTGCTTTCGGTCAAGGACTGGCTGAACACTACATTCCAAACCTACACCTCCCGTGGTATCGTTGCGGTCGATGCCGGCGAGGTCCTGAAGCTGTTCGAGGCGGGCTCGGAAACGGCGGAGCCGGAAGTTGCCGACCCGGCCGGCGGAGAAGAGGATAAATTCGAGGCCCACGGGATCGCCCTGGTGGACGCCGACCCGGGCCTGCTGCAGGACTTTATCGCCGAGTCCCGCGGGCATCTCGATAACGCCGACGTGCAGTTGCTCACGATCGAGGGTGAGCCGGAAGACCAGGAGGCGCTCAACGCTCTCTTCCGCTCGTTCCACACCATCAAGGGCAGCGCCGGGTTTCTGGAACTGACCGATATCAGCGAGCTTTCCCATGTGGCCGAGGACCTGCTGGACAAGGCGCGTAAGGGAGCGCTGATGCTGGGCGGCCCGGTGGTGGATGTCATATTTGAGTCGGTCGACGCCCTGCGCAGGCTGCTCGACGCCGTTGAGAAAGCGCTGGTCACGGGTGAGCCGGTCGACCCCGACAAGGAGTTGCCTGCGCTGTTCACGCACCTCAGGCTGGCCCTGAGCGGCCAGGCGGGCGAGGAGACCGCAGTCGCGCCGGTGGCTCCGGATAAGCGGTTGGGAGAAATTCTGGTCGAAAGCGGCAGTACCAGCGAGCAGGAGGTGAAAGAGGTTCTCACCGCAGGGGACGGAAAGGTCAAGCTGGGTGAGGCGCTCGTACAGGAGGGCAAGGTGAAGGCCAGCGAAGTGGCGGGGGCGCTCAGGGCTCAGAAAAAGGCCCGCGGCGCCGCGGGGACGGCCGACGCGGTCAGGGTCAGGGAAACCGTAAAGATCGACACCGACAGGCTGGACAAGCTGCTCGATGTGATCGGTGAGCTGGTGATCGCGGAATCTATCGTCAGCCAGGATGATGAGATTCTCGACGACGCCAGCCATCGGGTGACGCGTAACATGCGCCAACTCCATAAAATTACCCGCTCGGTCCAGGAACTGGGGATGAGCATGAGGATGGTGGCGATCAAACCCACCTTCCAGAAAATGGCCCGCCTTGTCCGTGACCTGGCCCGTAAAAGCGGCAAGAATGTCGAGTTTGTCACCAACGGCGAGGACACGGAGCTCGACCGCTCGGTTGTGGAGAAAATCAACGATCCGCTGGTCCACCTGGTGCGCAACAGCCTGGACCACGGAATCGAGGACGATCCGCAGCAGAGAGTGGCGGCGGGCAAGCCGGCCCTCGCCAGAGTGGAGTTGCGGGCGTTTCATCGCGGCGGCAATATCTTTATCGAGATCGCCGATGACGGGCGGGGTCTGGACCGCGATGCGATCCTGGAGAAGGCCAGGGAAAAGGGAGTGGTCGAGGATGGCAGCGAATTAAGCGACAAGGAAGTATTCCACCTCATTTTCGCGCCCGGTTTCAGCACGGCCAAGAAAATTACCGACGTCAGCGGACGGGGCGTGGGCATGGACGTGGTCAAGCGCAATATCGAGGCGCTCAGGGGTAATATTGAGCTGATCAGCAAACCCGGCGAGGGTACTACGGTCAGCATGCAACTGCCGCTGACTCTGGCCATTATCGAGGGGCTGATTATCCTGGTGGGCCGGGAGCGGTACATCGTGCCCACCCTCTCGGTGATCGAGTCGATGCGGCCCACGAAAGACGATGTAAGCACGGTCAACGGGCGTAGCGAGATGCTCAAGGTCAGAGGGGCGCTGATGCCGCTCTACAGGCTCTCGAAGATTTTCGCCATCCCCGGCGCCGAGCAGGACATGCAGGAAGCCCTGGTGATGATTGTCGAATCCCAGGGTAAGCAGGTGGCCCTGATGGTGGACAAGCTGCTGGGCCAGCAACAGGTGGTGATCAAGAGCCTGGGCCGGGGGATGGGCAAGGTGCAGGGGATCAGCGGCGGCGCTATCATGCCCGACGGGCGGGTTGGATTGATCATGGATATCGGCGAGGTGGTCAAGCTTGCGGTCAGTGCCAACTCAGTGCTTAAAGCGGCCCCACCCGTAGCTGACCGGCAAGAGGCGCTGGTAGCTCAGCCGGCGTGACTCGTGAAAATATTTGATAACGCCTCTCTCTATTAACTTCATTTAACGTAAACCAGGAAGAGGAAAATGGCGACTTGCGAAACCGGTGCGACAGGATTGAAGAGCGCCGAAAACAGAGTCGGCGATGTGGATCTCGCGGAGAAGTACCTCACGTTCGAGCTTGCCGGGGAAGAATATGGTATCGAAATCCTCAAAGTGAGGGAGATTATCGGCCTGCTCTCTATCACACCGGTGCCCCGTACCCCGGAATACGTCCGCGGGGTGATCAACCTGCGCGGTAAAGTGATACCGGTGGTCGATCCCAAGCTCAAGTTCGGGATGCCCAGGACGGAGGATACCAGGGAAACCTGCATTATCGTCGTGGAAGTCTCCCATGCCGGGGAAGCGATATCAACCGGTATTCTGGTCGACCGTGTGCGCGAGGTGCTCGATATAAAATCTGAAGATATCGAGGATGCTCCTGAAATGGGGGAGAGTGTCGAGACCGAATTTATCAGGGGCATGGGCAAGACCGGTGACAGAGTTTCGATCCTGCTTGATATCGACGGTGTGCTGACCGGCGGCGAACTGGAACAATTGAAGAAAACCAAAGAGGGCTGATAGCTGATTTTCAGCTTATAATCCGATCGAGAGAGCGCTCCTGCCGGAAGCTGATGGCAGGCAATGACGCAGGGAAACGGGTCCTGGCGCGGCGCACCGGCGGGTCAGCGGGAAGTTCGGTTAACTGACGCAAGGAGAGCGGGCGAGATGTCACTGGACACCGGGACGTTCAACGAGATCAGGGATTTGGTTTACAGGCACAGCGGAATCGCTCTCGCCGACCATAAACAAGCGCTGGTCAGCTCCAGGCTGAGTAAAAGGATCAGGATATTGGGTCTGGGCGGATTTGATGAGTACTGTATGCGCCTTCAAGCAGATGAGAGCGGCAGGGAGCTTGTTCTGCTGATCGATGCGATCAGCACAAACGTGACCTGTTTCTTTCGGGAGGTGAAGCATTTCGAGGTGCTGGCGGCGGCCCTCAGGCAATCCTACGCGGCGGGACGGCGCAAGTTCAGGATCTGGTGCGCGGCAAGCTCCACCGGCGAGGAACCCTACTCGCTGGCGATCACCGCGCGCGAGAACCTGGGAGAGGATGTGGACGTCAAAATCCTGGCCACCGATATTTCAACCAGTGTGCTGGCCAGGGCCAGGCAGGGCATTTACGAAAACAAACACGTGGAGAAGCTGGACCGCGAGGTTCTGCGCCGTTGGTTTCTGCGCGGTGCTGGCAAGGCCGATGGTTATTTCCGGGTGCGGCCTGAATTGAGCGATATAGTCCGTTTCGGCAGGATCAATCTCGCCAGGCAAGGCTGGCCGATCAAGGGGCCGTTGGATATAATTTTCTGTCGCAACGTGATGATCTATTTCGATAACGGGTTGCGGGCCATGCTGGTGGCAAGATTCTACTCGCTGCTGCGTGAGGGCGGGATCCTCTTTACCGGTCATAGCGAAAGTTTCTCTGGCATGGCCGGGGAATTCAGCAAAATCCAATCCTCGGTATACGTAAAATAAGTTGACAAGCGAAAGGCCGGGCCGATCGTGCGGCTTTCGCGGCGGTTTTCCATCTCCCGGCTCACCGGCCGCCACCCGGCCGGGCCTCCTCAATAAAATTAATCCACTTACATTACGCCAAACCGGCACGCATCTTTTCCGAGCTTGTTTTTGCAGCAGGGAGGGCAATCAGGATTTATGAACCTGATTGCCCTCCGGCACAGTTCATGGAACAAGGCCAGGCCCATATGCAAGCAATTGCGTGCTATGCAATAATTGAGCATGCAAACTATTCGAAAATTGCGTGCTTCGAATTCAAGTCTCTCCCTGTAAATGCCATAACTCACCAATAACTAAATAAATAGCTGCTTGGTTAGTTCGTGGCATAGCTGTTGCTCTCTGTTACAGCCACGGCAGTTTAGCAGGTATGTTTTTGTTGTTTGATTGGAAATCCGGTTAGAGCGTTCAGGGTTCTGAATAATTATTCTTCCCGTGAGTTAAAGATGGCAGCGCGTTCGATTTTGTTAATAGTGGCTACTCTTCTGCTCACTTCAATCTGTTATGCGCACGGTCCTCATGAAAATGGGAAGCCTGATACCGCCGCGCAAGTTGTGGGAGAAGAAAATCAAATTGAAATCGTGGAAGTGAACCCGACTGACATAAGCGGAGAAAAACATCCCGGCGTTTTAGAATATTTAGGCCGGTTCCACTCGGCTGTAGTGCATTTCCCTATCGCCTGGCTGATTCTGATGGTGATGGTTGATTTTGGCACATTCATTATCGGAAAGTCGGGGTGGAATAAATTGGGTTTCGCAATCCTGATCGTAACCGTGGCCAGTTTTGTTCCGGCGCTTGTCACCGGTTTCGTGACCTCCGGCCCTGTGTCGCCGGGTTCTGAGATTTATTCCTTGATGATAATGCATCGAAACCTGAATCTGTCTGTTGTTATCCTTTGCACCCTGGCATTTGCAATTCGCGCGGTTTACCGGAATAAAATAGCTGGAACCGGTAAATGGGTATATCTTGGAATGATCTTCAGTTCCGCCATAATGATTGCAATTTCCAGTCATCTCGGGGGGATGATGGTTCACGGGGTGGATTTCTTTAAGTTCTAAAGCTATACTAAAGGACAAGGCTGATCCCGATCATTTTTCGAGCAAGGTAATAGAGAGTTGACTCGGAAGACATCCCCGGCAAGACCCGCTGTTTCAGGGGGAGGGGAAGCGAAGACGAGATTTACTTTCAATCCAAGATCGGGTAATTGAATGGTAAAATTAGAATTTGATAGCAGCCGGGTTCCGGCGATAACGAAGCGACCTGTCTCCGTAATCAGTCAATATCCATTCCTTGCAAATTGAACGGGGAAATAAGTTGAGAACTTTTTTGCTGATCACGACCATGTTTTTGTGCCTTGGCGCCCGGCACGGATTGTCCGCGGAAGACTTGTCCGGCGCTCGTTTTCACGATCCCGGTGAATTCCAGGCTCCAGAGCTGACCGAAAGCTCCTCTGTCGATGATTATCTCCTGTATGCCCTGGCGGCCAACCCCGGACTGAAAGCGTCCTACCTGCGCTGGGAAGCCGCGATCCAGCAGGCGCCTCAAGCCGGCGCTCTGCCTAATCCCCGCCTGGGCTACGGTTACTTCCTGCGCCAGGTTGAAACACGGGTAGGGCCGCAGGTCCAGCGCTTCGGGTTGAGCCAGGCGTTCCCATGGTTTGGCAAATTAAGTCTGGCCGAGAGTATTGCCGCCAAGGCCGCGCGGGCGGCGGGACGAAAGTTCGAGGCGGACCGGGTGGAACTCTTCCGCAAGATCAGAGTGGTTTTTTACGATTATTGGTTCCTCGGGCGGCGGATCAAAATCACCCAAGACAACCTGGAGTTGCTGGAGCAGACCGAAAAGATTGTAAGTAACCGCTACAGCACCGGCTCGGGCGGGTTCAGTCAGTTGATCAAGGTGCAGGTGGAGATGGGTAAGCTGGAGGATGGGATCATCACCTTGGAAGACCTCGCCACGAGCCGTGCTGCAGCGTTCAACGCCCTGCTGGGCCGTGACACCGGCCTGCCGCTGCCTTTTCCTGCCGCGATTGATACCATCTCCGTTGTGCAGCCTCCGGCCGAGCTGGAGCCGCTGCTGGTGGAACGCAACCCGGAACTGGCCCGCATTCGTGAATTACAGCATTCGGCCGAGGACGGGGTGCGGCTGGCTGGCAAGCAGCGTTACCCGGACCTGATGATCGGGCTTCACTATATCCAGACAGATCCCAGCAGCATGGCTGGCGTTGTGGACAACGGCAGGGACCCGCTGATCGCAAGCGTCAGTATCAACCTCCCGCTTTCTTTCGCCAAGTACGATGCGATAGAAAAACAGGCCGCCAGCCGGCTTGGCGCGCTCAGGAGTCAGGAAATGGACATGGTTAACATCCTGAGCGCCCGGCTTAAGCAGGCGGTGGTGGATCTGGATGACGCAGACCGCAAGGTCGAGCTTTACGGCTCCACGCTGGTCCCCAAAGCCGAACAGTCCCTGGAGGCATCGATTACCGCGCTGGCGGCGGGAAAAGACGATGCGCTCGATGTACTCGATACCCAGCGCACTCTGCTGAATTTTCAGCTCGAACTGGAACGCTCGTGGGCGGCGCGGGCCAAATCCATAGCCGAGATTGAGGCACTCACAGGTGAAACACTGATCATTGGCCGCACTCCTCAAGTTCGTCCCGGCGGCGGAAACTGACTTCCATCGCCATCATTTGTAAACTTCTCCCAACAGGGAGGAAGGAGAGCATAGATGTTTACACGCATTCTGACCACTACGATGATCACGGCTGTACTGGCGCTTGCGCCGGCGGCTTTCGGCCAGCAGGGTGATCACAGCAACCACTCGGAGAAACAGGGCAGCCACGCAAAGATGAATGCCAAGGCCATGGGCCAGGCCCAGACCGCCTGCCCGATCTCGGGCAAGCCGATCGATAAGAAAATCTACGCCGACTATAATGGCGAGCGGGTCTATTTCTGCTGCGAGGACTGCAAGGCCGCGTTTAAAAATGACCCGGCGGAGGTTATCTCCAAGCTCAAGGCCGATGGCGTCAAGCTGGAGAAGGTCTCCATGATGCAGACCAAGTGCCCGGTAATGGGTGGCAAGATCGACAAAAAGCTCAGTGCGGTACATGACGGGAAGAAAGTTTATTTCTGCTGCCCGGCGTGTAAGGCTAAGTTCGAGAAAGATCCGGCCAAGTACATCGAGAAGATGGAAGCCCAGGGCGTCAAACTTGAAAAAGTCAAAAAGAGCGAGTAGATGACAATGAATAACGGACTGCTCGGCAAAACCAGAGAAATTCTCGGCAAGGTCCCGTTGTGGGCTGTGCTGGTAGCGGTATTCCTGCTGGGGTTCCTGCTTCGCGGCGGAGGCGAGAAGGGCCAGGATCATGGCGCGATGCAGGCCTCGGCGGAAGCCGGGCAGCAGCAGGCCACTGTCTGGACCTGTGCGATGCACCCCCATATCCGTCAGCCCGAGCCGGGAAAATGCCCGATCTGCGGCATGACCTTGATCCCGGTAAAGGATGATGGTGGCGATGAGAAACTCGGCCCGCGCCAGATCAAGCTCGGCGCTACCGCACGCGAGCTGGCGGAGTTGCAGACTGCGCCGGTCGAGCGGCGGCGGGCTACACACACCATTCGTATGCCTGGCCGGGTGAGCTATGACGAAACCCGGGTGTTCCATATTACTGCCTGGGCCGGCGGCCGGATCGACCGGCTGTACGTGGACTACACCGGGATGCTGGTACGCAAGGGGCAACTGGTGGCCGAGCTTTACAGTCCTGAATTGTATAGTGCTCAAGAGGAACTGCTGCAGGCTATCAAAGGGCAGGAGCAATTTCGCAACAGCTCCCTGGGCTCCATTCGCCGAACCGCCGAGTCTACCTTGAAGGCGGCCCGTCGCAAGCTGGAGCTCTACGGCCTGACCGGGGAGCAGATCGACGCCGTTGTGGAGAGTGGGGAACCGGTAACGAACCTGAATATCTACGCCCCGATTGGCGGCACGGTGGTGGAAAAGAACGCGATGATCGGGATGTACGTCAATATCGGAACCTCCCTGTACCAGATCAGCGACTTGAGTACGGTCTGGGTGGAGCTCGACGCCTACGAGTCGGACCTGCCCTGGCTGAAGTTGGGTCAGGAAGTGTCTTTCACTACTCCGGCGTTTCCCGGCGAGACATTCAGTGGAACAATCAGTTTTATCGACCCGATGCTGGACCCCAGAAGCCGGACTCTGGATGTCCGCGTGGTAGCGGCTAACTCTGACGGCAGGCTCAAACCTGAAATGCTGGCCACCGCCGTGGTGGATTCACGCGTGGAGTTCGCGGGTGAGCCTCCGCTGATGATCCCGGCTACAGCCCCCCTGATAACCGGCAAGCGCGCGGTGGTTTACGTGCAAACACCCGGTAAGCAAGGTGTATTCGAGGGTCGCGTGATCGTGCTCGGCCCGCGGGCCGGGGACTACTATATCGTCACCGACGGCCTGGCTGAGGGCGAGATGGTGGTAACCAACGGGGCATTCAAGATCGACGCGGCTGTGCAGATCGCCGCCAGGCCCAGCATGATGAACCCCAAAGGCGGCAAGAGCGGGGTCGGGATGAATATGGCGGGAATGGCGGGAATGGACGACGGCGCTATGGAAGAGCAGGAAGGCGCACCAATGGCCGAAGCGGCCCCGGAGATCGACACTGCTAAATTACCGGAGCAGTTCACCGACGGGCTGGCCGCGCTCTACAGCGCCTATCTGGTCGTGCAGGAGGCACTGGCTTCCGACCTTTACGAACAAGCGGTCCAGGGGGCGGACTCTTTCGCTAAAGCACTTGCGCAAGTAAAAATGTCCGTGCTCTCGCCCGACCAGCACATGGCCTGGATGGGCTATGAAAAAAGTCTTAAAACCGCGGTGGAGGGTATCTCCGCCGCCGGAGATATCGCCAGCGCGCGGGAAGAGTTTGGACGCCTGAGCAGCATAGTAGCCGTCGTCGTGAAAAGCTTCGGCGGGCACGGAGAGCAGTCACTGATGCTGTTCCACTGCCCGATGGCGTTCGACGAACGTGGTGCGGAGTGGTTGCAGAACGATTCCGAGACCAGGAACCCGTATTACGGATCGATGATGCCGGGTTGCATGGACAGGGTGGACACGCTGTTCACCGCGAACGGGAAGGGGAACTGACCGGCAATGGGAAACGGGAAGCAGTTCAACAACAATCAGTCCTCCCTATTGGACAAGCTGATCCGGGTGTTCCTGGAAAAGAAAATGTTCGTTTTCCTGATGATAATCCTGGTGGTGGTTTGGGGTCTGATGACCGCTCCATTTGCCTGGGATCTCGGTGGAATGCCCCGCAATCCGGTGCCGGTGGATGCGATCCCCGATATCGGCGAGAACCAGCAGATCGTGTTCACCGACTGGCCCGGCCGTTCACCCCAGGATGTTGAGGACCAGGTCACCTACCCCCTGACCGTGTCCCTGCTGGGGATACCCTCGGTCAGGACTATCCGTAGTTATTCAATGTTCGGATTTTCCACGATCTACGTCATCTTCAAAGAGGACGCCGAGTTCTACTGGTCGCGTTCCCGGGTACTGGAAAAGCTGAACAGTTTACCGGCGGGGTCTCTGCCGTCGGATGTCCAACCCGCGCTGGGACCGGACGCCACCGCGCTGGGCCAGGTGTACTGGTACACTCTCGAGGGCCGCGACAGCAAGGGAAACACTACCGGCGGCTGGAGTCTCGATGAACTGCGAAGTATCCAGGACTGGCAGGTGCGCTACTCGCTGATGAGCGCCGATGGCGTGAGCGAATGGGCCTCTATCGGCGGGTTCGTCAAGGAGTACCAGGTCGATGTCGACCCGGACGCCATGCTGAAAAAGAAAGTCGCCCTGGCTGATGTCGTAAAGGCAGTGAGGATGTCCAACCTCGATGTGGGCGCCAAGACTATCGAGGTGAACAAGGTCGAGTACATAATTCGCGGTATCGGGTTTATCAAAAAGGTCGAGGACCTGCGCCAGGCGGTGGTCAAGGTGGTGGACAACGTGCCGATCCGCCTGAGCGATATCGCCAATGTGAGCCTGGGACCCGCCACCCGCCGCGGAGTGCTGGACAAGGAGGGCGCCGAAGTAGTGGGCGGTGTGGTGACTGTCCGCTACGGACAGAACCCGCTGGCAGCGATCCAGAACGTCAAGGACATGATCGAGGAGATTTCCCCCTCGCTGCCGTCCAAGGTGCTGCCCGACGGACGCACCAGCAAGCTCACAATCGTCCCTTTCTACGACCGCACGGGACTGATCTACGAAACTCTCGGTACGCTGAATTCATCGCTTACCGAGGAGATAATGGTCAGCATGATCGTAATCCTGGTACTGGTGCTCAATATTCGCAGTTCGTTCCTGATCAGCGGGTTGCTGCCCCTGGCGGTGCTGGCCTGCTTTATAGCCATGCGCTATTTCGGGGTCGACGCCAATATCGTGGCTCTCTCGGGGATCGCGATCGCTATCGGCACGATGGTCGATATGGGAATTGTAATCTGCGAAAATATCCTCCGTCATCTGGATGAGGCCGACCCGGAGGAAAGCAGGCTGGAGGTAATCTACCGCGCCAGCACGGAGGTGGGCGGGGCGGTGTTCACCGCGGTGGCCACCACCGTGGTCAGTTTCCTGCCGGTATTTGCCATGACCGGAGCCGAGGGCAAGCTGTTCAAGCCGCTGGCCTTTACCAAAACATTCGCACTGATCGCCTCGGTTATTGTCGCCCTGACAGTGATCCCGCCATTGGCGCACCTGCTCTGGAAACGGCGCCGGGACATCGGCTCACGTGCAAAGTTGATGCCCTTGATGCTGATTGCCGGGGGTGTGGCCGCCATAATCTGGGTCAGCGCCTGGGTCGGTATATTGCTGATCGGTTTCGGCGCCTACCGGCTGTTCGAAGATCGCGTTGCGCAGAAGTACAAGCGTTTGGCCTGGCTGCTCAGCAATGGAATACTGGTGATGATCGTTACTTTCCTGCTGGCCGAGCACTGGCTGCCGCTGGGTCCGGGAAAAGGGATCACGTTGAACGTGATGTTCGTTACGCTGATAATCGGGGGCCTGCTGTCGCTGATCTTTGTCTTTCAGATTTTTTACAGCGGCCTGCTGAAATGGTGCCTGGCGCACAAGGGCTTGTTCATGCTTATTCCGCTGGTGGTGGTGCTGGTCGGCGGGTGGGCCTGGCTCGGCTTCGACCGCTTTTTCGGTTGGCTGCCCGAGCCGGTTCAGCGCTCGGCTGCGTTCACCTACATGGATCAACAGTTTCCGGGCCTGGGGCGCGAGTTCATGCCCTCGCTCGATGAGGGTAGTTTCCTGCTGATGCCCACCACCATGCCTCATGCCGCGATCAACGAGGTTCACGACGTGGTCAGCAAGCAGGACATAAATGTTTCGGCAATCCCCGAGGTCAGCGGAGTGGTGGGTAAGCTCGGCCGTGCCGACAGCCCGCTGGACCCGGCGCCGATCTCGATGATTGAGACCGTGATCAACTACTACTCGGAGTTCATGGTCGACGATAACGGCCGCCGGCTGAATTACGCCTATGATCCCGACAGCACGGATTTTTTCCGCCATCACGAAGGCAACCCGGTGGCGGCGACCGACGGCGAATATTACAAAGTACAGGGCGCTTTCCTGCGCGACAGCGCTGGAAAACTCATCCCGGATCCCGATGGAGTGCCGTTCCGTATGTGGCGGCCCGCTCTCGATCCGGCCCTCAACCCGGGACGGGACCCCTGGCCCGGAGTCAATAACCCGAACGATATCTGGGACATTATCGTGGAAGCGGCCCGGGTGCCGGGTGCTACCAGCGCTCCGAAGCTGCAGCCGATAGAGGCCCGGATTGTGATGCTGCAGAGCGGAATGCGCGCCCCGATGGGAGTCAAGGTGCGTGGACCGGATCTTGAGAGTTTAGAGCGGGCGGCCCTGCAGATCGAGGCGGCGCTGAAAAAAGTTCCAAGTATCAAGCCGCCCACGGTTAATGCCGACAGGGTGGTGGGCAAGCCATACCTGGAGATCAGGATTAACCGGGAGAACATCGCCCGCTACGGCTTGATGGTTGTGCAGGTTCAGCAGGCGGTAATGAGCGCTATCGGTGGGATAAAGGTGACTACCACGGTAGAAGGCCGCGAGCGCTACCCCGTGCGGGTACGCTACATGCGCGAACTTCGCGACAATATCGAATCCCTGGATAAAATCCTGATACCTGCTCCGGACGGGACTCAGATCCCGCTGGGCCAGCTTGCGGAAATCGTGTACGTGCGCGGGCCGCAGATAATCAAGAGCGAGGACACGTTTCTGGTGGCTTACGTGACTTTTGACCGGGTGGTTGGCAAGGCGGAAGTGGATGTGGTAGAGGAAGCCCAGCGCTACCTGCGCGATAAGATCGCGGACGGCTCGCTGATGCTGCCCACCGGGGTGAGCTACACATTTGCCGGCAGCTACGAAAATCAGATCCGCAGCCAGAAAACGCTGATGGTGGTTTTGCCGCTGGCGATGCTGGTTATCTTCCTGATCCTGTTCATGCAGTTCAACCGCGTGACAACCACCGGACTGGTATTCAGCGGGATCATCCTGGCATGGGCAGGCGGGTTCATCCTGCTTTGGCTTTACGGGCAAAGCTGGTTCCTTGATTTCAGCCTGTTCGGGGTCGGGATGCGCGATCTGTTCCAGATTGGCCCGATTAACCTGAGCGTGGCCGTGTGGGTTGGCTTCCTGGCGCTGTTCGGAATCGCCAGCGACAACGGCGTGATTGTCGGCACTTATCTGACCCAGGTGTTCGAAAGTGACAACCCGAGCACCGTAGCGGAGATCAGGCAGGCCACGCTCAAAGCCAGCAAGCGCAGGCTGAGGCCCTGCATGATGACCACCGCTACCACTATCCTGGCCTTGATCCCGGTGCTTACCTCCACCGGGCGTGGAAGCGATATCATGGTACCGATGGCGATTCCCTCGGTGGGCGGGATGCTGTTCGTGATTCTCAGCCTGTTCATGGTTCCGGTACTTTACTCCTGGCTGGCCGAACGCCGCTTGAAAAGCGGCAACCTCGATTCGATCGATTGATCAGTTGCTATGGAGAGCTTGTTCGCCAAAAAGGCGAACAAGCTCTCCGCGGCAAACGGCTGATAAAAGAAGGCAACTAATCCGGTCGACGGGGCTACCCACAGCATATCCGCATTTTAAGCGATCATCAAACAGGCGTTCCGCATCTCCTCCAGTATTGATTTCCAGTCTAGCCGCGTGTTGAAAAATAACGGAAGGATGAGAATTGGGTTGTCAGGGGCCGTTCCTCGCTACACCAACATTTTATTTCAGCGCGCCTGGAGGAAACCTGTACAGGACCCGGTTTTTTTCACTTGCGTGGCAACTAAGCTTTTAGCATTGTAAGGTAAAGAATTTACGGCTAACCCGGATTATCCATAAAATACCGCCTTATTTCGATAGTTTTTAGTCATGCAGCGAATTAACACGGAATTGTTTTGTCCGTGGAAGACGGGTATTGTTTTTTGCCGAGGCAAAACAGGCCGGTGCTTATTTTGGCTTTGGCTCGCCTGATTTGTCGTCGCCGGTTGCCTCAATGATGCGGATTGCAGCCGTCGCGTCGCCACCGTTTTCTTGCTTCCGCGAACAAATCAGGCTTCGCGAATAATCCGGGCTAATTAAGATTCTCTCTGCGCACCAGACAAATATTTTTTGATGTGTCACTCTCGGGAGAAAAGATGACGTTAACTAAAAACAGGAGTTTTTTCATCAGGGTTTTCTTCTGGATGTGCCTGCTGGCTTTGACGCCTATGCTGATCGTGTCCATTCAAGGCTATCATTGTGCACGGCAGGCAGTAATAGACAGGGCGGAAAACCATCTTGTAGGCGTTCTGGAATCACGTAAGTCGATGTTCCGCAGATGGCTGGATGAAAGAAAATCGGATATCAGGTCTCTCTCGCTGGTATTCGACATATTGAATAACGCTCAGCCGGTATCCTCCATTGACTCGGCCAGAGTAATGGAGCAATGCGCACTCCTGCTGGAAACGGTTAAACAGGAAAACCCTTCGTTTGAAACGGTTATGATTTACGATGGGAACTGGAACGAGATCCTTAATGTAGAGCCTGGAAATCATCCGGACACCACATTATTGGACATAGAAAACCTCGAAAAACTGCTGGTTAATGGAAACGAAGCCCATATCGGTGTCAGCCACCTGCATTCCACAGGCAGGATCGGAGCGCACGCAGGGTACAAGACCACCGATTCGTCCGGTAACGCAACCGGATTTATCCTGATAAACCTCAATCTTTCAAATACGGTTGATCCCATTATTCTGGATCGGGCAGGGCTGGGCGAGACAGGGAAAGTCTATCTCTATTTCCCATCGGCGGATGAGTTTTACATGCCGTCGCAAACGGACCAGAGTTATGCATCCGAAGCACAACTGGCGGAAATACTGGTCAACAGTGGCGCCGAAATATCGGAGTATACTGATTACAAGGGCAATGATGTATTGGGGATAGCCACACCGATGAAAGAAATCGGCGCTTTGCTGGTAGTTGAAATCGATCAGGGTGAAGCATTCGAGTGGGTCCGTATATTGGGAATCAGAGCACTGGTTACAGCCGGTTTGACATTGGTAATCCTGATATTTATTGCTCTGAACGTCTCTAAATACCTTACCAGACCGTTGAAAAATCTGGTTGCCGTGACAAAGGAAATCGCAAAGGGTAAGCACACGAAGCGACTGCAGGAATTCAGCGGTAAGGAATTACGGGAAGTGGCGCAATCATTCAACCAGATGCTGGATAAATTGCTTGAAAGCCATCGGAGAGTAGTCAGGGTTGAATCTCTGGCGGCCGTGGGAGCCATGTCCTCGGCCATCGTTCATGAGATGCGAAGTCCCTTGAGTTCGATCAAAATCAACTCCCAGGCAATCAGGGAAAAACTGAAAGAGGACGCGGAGTATACTGAAATCAACCAGATCACACAACGTCAGATCGGTCGCCTTTAAAGTATGCTCTCGAGCTTGCTCAGTTACGCCAAGCCTCTCCAGCTGGACCTGTCATCGGTCAATATGAATCAGGTTGTGCAAGACGTCAGGGAAGCGGTCAGCGCTGAATTGAAAAGCGATTCCTGCCGTCTCATGTTTGTGAATGATCTGGGCGACAAACCTTTCGTCGCGGATGCGGAACAACTCAGGATGGCACTGACCAACCTGGTTCTGAATGCGGCGCAGGCCTCTCCCCCGGAATCGGAGATTGTTTTAAATGCCAAAGTGGATGATGCGCACATCGGTAATATTGAAATCTCGGTGTCTGACCGCGGACGAGGCGTGCCAAATGATTTGAAGGATAAAATATTCAAGCCATTTTTCACCACCAGGAAGATCGGAACAGGCTTGGGCCTTGCAAATGTTAAAAAAATTATAGAGTTACACGGTGGAGAAATCGAAGTACGCAGCGACGAGGGTAAAGGAGCGGTATTTACAATAGTCCTTCCCATGGAGGGTATCGAATCGTGATACGAATTATTTTCATAGACGATGATGAAGATTTTTGCGTGTCATTAAAGTTCAGCCTGAAGCAACATGGATACCATGCGGAGTACGCCACGACTGCATCGAGCGGGCTGGAGATGGCTCAGGAGCTGCAGCCCGATCTGATCCTGCTGGATTTGAATCTGCCGGACAAAAGCGGACTG
The DNA here is from genome assembly GCA_024278175.1 of Gemmatimonadales bacterium. Lineage (GTDB taxonomy): Bacteria > Gemmatimonadota > Glassbacteria > GWA2-58-10 > GWA2-58-10 > JAJRTS01. Next base: position 97,988 of record JAJRTS010000045.1, read on the forward strand.
GAGGTTCTGAAAATTCTGACAAACTCCCAGGCTGATTGGCTGGTGGCGATGATAACCGGGGAGCAGGATTCCCATGCTACTATCGAGGCGATGAAACATGGTGCATTCGACTATATTCGCAAACCGTTCGGTATCGAGGAACTGCTGATTCTGATCGAAAAAGCAAAAAGATTCAACTCAGTGAACAGAAAAGCCGGAAAGGAAATAATCCAATATAAAGGCCCGGATGAATCGCTGGAGATAGTGAGCGGCAACGACAGGATGCTGGAGATTGTCAAACAAATCGGCCTGCTGGCCAGAAGCCAGGTATCAATCTTAATCGAGGGTGAAAGTGGAACCGGCAAGGAACTGGTAGCAAAGTCGGTACATAAAGCTACGTGTCCCGACCTTCCGTTTGTGGCCATGAACTGTTCTTCCCTTGTTGCCACCCTGATGGAGAGCGAGTTGTTTGGCCATGAGAAAGGGGCATTTACCGGGGCTATTCAACGAAAGATCGGCAAGCTGGAACATGCGGGCAGGGGGACTGTTTTTCTCGATGAAATCGGAGACATGCCGCTGGAGCTTCAGGCAAAGATTTTAAGAGTATTGCAGGAGCGGGAATTCGAATGTATCGGCGGGCTCGTCAGAATCCCTTTCGAGGCGAGAGTAATAGCGGCCACAAATAAAAGTCTTGAATCGTTGATAGAAAGCGGCGGTTTTCGGGAAGACCTCTTTTACCGACTTGCCGTGACTCGCCTGAGGATTCCTCCTCTGCGAGACCGCAAGGAGGATATTTCTCTGTTGGTCCATTATCTGATCAGCCGGATCTCCCGAAAACTGCACAGGCATGTCGCCAGGGTTGAAGATAAAGCCATCAGGCGTTTGATGAGTTACGACTGGCCAGGCAATGTCCGGGAACTGGAGAATGTCCTGACCAGAGCTATCGCGCTTACAAAAGGCACTATTCTTTCCGCCGAAGAGCTGGATATCACTTTCAGCGACAGGCAGGATGAAATCCCCGACCCTGACCGGATACCTACGCTGGAACAGATGGAGAAGGAACATGTCTTCAGTACTCTGCTGGCCACGCGATGGAATATCTCCAGAACATCGAAAATTCTCGACATTGCTCCTAATACGCTCAGGGCCAAGATAGACAAGTACAAGCTCAGGAAGTCCCGCTAAAGATGCCGTCCCTGTTAACGATCGATCCCTCCCCCCGCAGATATTGAACACGTCATGCTCCGCAATTCCAGTCTAGTTGAGTCGTATATCCAGCCGCACAAAAGACGTAAACTCTTTGAATGAAATAAAATATGGCGATATTTATTTGTGGCACCCACATTGCTATTGATAGTTAGTCGTAAGGCTTTAAAATCAATAACCTATCTCTCCAGGTGCGCTATGTTTATTGCAATCGTAGAAGATGATCTGACCCTTGCGAGGAACCTGGAACTGATCCTTTCAAAAAAAGGGCACAAGGTCGTTTCATTTCCCAGTCCTGAATCGGCCCTGTTCTTTCTCAAGCTGAAACCGATCATGGAAGTGCTGATCATCGATTATAACCTGCAAGTGTTCACAGCCGAGTACTTCTTGTCTCAGGTAAAAGGTATTTTGCCGGAATCATGTAAGGTAATCATCATCAGCGGCCATACGGATATTTTCGAAGGTAGGGATGTCAGAGATTTTGGAGCCGAAGTCTTTTTGCCGAAACCGCTGGATCTGGACCTGTTGCTCAATGAAGTCGGCGTTGCCTGAAACAACTGTCCCCAGGAATACCTGATGGGAGGTCGAAATGGCTATCTGGAAAACAATCCAGGAAAAATATCAAAACTGGCTAAACAGTATGAGCGAGGCAAACCGAAAGCAGTTCGGCAAGAAAACTCCTGACTGCTGTGGTCTGCTCAATGACCGGAAGAACAGCCATAAAGAGACGGAAGGGCCTCAGTTGAAGTAAATTGCCACGCCTGAAAGCCCACTCTGATGATGACATTGTGGCACTCAAGCCGTGGTAATAAATTTCGGGTACTGAAATTTATTTTTCCGTTTTGCAAGCAGGAATGCGTCCTCAATCGATATGACGGATGTGTTTTTGTGCTGAGATGTCCACTTGCTTCCAGTCTCCGCAGAGGTAAAAAAGAAAATGTAATGGCAGAAACCCTGGATTACATTTTCATCTATTATTGTGGCTTCCGGTTTTACATGCGACATAACGGCACCCGGAGGATTGAGCTCTGCGATTCCATCCGGTGTAACGGTCAACCGAATTTTATCTTTGCTGATGGGATCGGTCGATACCACATGAGCAGCTTTCCTGATTAACTCCGGAATAAACAGACTGTCCCACGCGCACCAGGTATACAGTGTCTTTCCCTCAACCTCGAAACGGTGCGGCATTTCCTGCAGAGCAAGTCCCCAGTAGCCAATGATGTTTTTATCATCATCGAAGTAGACACCAAACCAATTGTCTAGGATGGCATTGACCTTGTTTATGTGGTAATTGAGTGATTCGGCGAGTGATTCACGCGAAACAGGTCTGCCTTTGGCAAGGAGCCGGTAAACTTGTATGGATATACGCTGCTCTTCCGGGTCGAACTTTGGTAATGCGCTGTTGTACGCTGCCGCCAGTTCATCCAGATTGATCCGGATCGAGGACATTTCAGACACCTCTTTCTCGTAATATGGTGTCGCGCAGTCTTATACCGCACAACAGCTTAGTTTACTTACATCTTTATTAAAGGTTACAGCGGCAAGTTTAACGCCTTCCGATAACGTTAAATATGGGTGGAAAGAAGATGCCAGTTCGGTAGTTGTTATGCCGTATTTGATAGCGAGGCAGATTTCCATAAGCAGCTCAGAGAGCTGGTCGGGAAAAACTGTACAGTTGCTTAAGTGGTAAAGCTGCTCTAAACTGAGGCATTCAGAAAGGAGCGGCGGAGATGACAAAGCGACCGAGAAGGAACCATGCGGCGGGATTCAAGG
>JAJRTS010000046.1 GCA_024278175.1 Gemmatimonadales bacterium
CACGACCGATGTGACGGGCTCGGCGAGCTTGCCCGAGGGCGTAGAGATGGTGATGCCCGGCGACAGTGTGGAGCTGACGATAGAGTTGATCACGTCGATAGCGATGGAGAAGGAGCTTCGGTTTGCTATCCGCGAGGGCGGTCGTACTGTGGGCGCCGGTGTTGTAACCGAGGTTATCGAGTAAATTCATCCTTTCTGCGATAAGAGGAAATAGTGCAGGGACAGAGAATTCGCATCCGGCTCAAATCGTTTGACCACGCGCTGATTGATCGTTCGACCGAGGATATTTTCAAGACCGCGGTGGAGTCCGGCGCAGAGGTGGTGGGTCCGATCCCCTTACCGACCCGGCGCAGTGTATTCACGGTCAACCGTTCACCGAACGTTGACAAAAAGAGCCGCGAGCAGTTTGAAATACGCACGCACAAGCGGCTGATCGAGATTTATAACAGTAAGCCGCAGACTATCGATGCGCTTACCAAGCTTGATCTTCCCGCCGGGGTCGATATCGAGATCAAAACCTGATCTCTCCCCCGATGAGTATTGTGTGCAAAGAAAAATATGGCGTTCGAATTGCTGACCAGCGGCTGTGATTGTCAGATAAGGGTCTCAAAGTAGCATGTTGGAAATCGAGCGCCGTGGGCATCGAGTTCTCAAGGGTCGGCCGGAGGGGTGATCCGGATGCCATCGGGCGGCGAAAAAAGTAATAAATTTGATTTTACCGGCCGTTTAAATATTTTTTCAATGGCCCTCAAAGAGGTAGTAATGCTTGGACTACTAGGTAAAAAGGTCGGAATGACCAGGATTTTCGATGACAAGGGTATGGTGGTGCCGGTGACAGTGATCGAGGCCGGACCGTGCCGTGTCACTCAGATCAAGACCACCGAGAAGGATGGGTACAACGCACTTCAGGTCGGGTTCGGCAGCCGCAAGGAGAAGAACGTTACCAGGCCGATGAAGGGTCATCTTGCCAAGGCGGCCGGGGACTATTTTCCTCAGACTCTGGGTGAGTTTCGGATTAAGGACGCCGCTTCCTACGAGCTGGGCCAGGAGTTGAGTGTGGAGATATTCACGGCCGGCGACGATGTCGATGTGAGCGGCGTGACCAAGGGGCGTGGTTTCCAGGGTGTGATCAAACGCCACGGTTTCAGTGGCGGCGATGAAACTCACGGTAACACGGCTCATCGCGTACCTGGCTCTATCGGTATGTCCGCAGATCCCGCCAGGGTTTGGAAAAACAAAAAGATGCCCGGACAGTACGGCAACACTGCGCAGAAGACGCTTAACCTTGTTGTGGTCAAAGTGGATGCCGAGAGTAACCGGCTCTTTCTCAGGGGAGCGGTTCCCGGTCCGGCCAGCGGTTTTGTGACTGTATTCAAGAAAAAATAAGCTTGCAAGTTAAATCCGGACTGTCAGTGACGGTTCAAGTTTTGGGGAAGCTGATGAAACAAGTTACGGTGCTGAAAGAAAACGGAGAGCAGGCCGGACAGGTTGCGTTGCCGGAAAAATATTTCGGAACAGAGCCGAGCGAGGCCGCCGTCTATTATTCGGTCAACGCCACCCTGACCAACCGGCGTCAGGGCAATGCCAGCACCAAGGATCGCGGTGAGGTTAACTATTCAAACCGCAAACCCTGGAGGCAGAAAGGCACGGGCCGTGCTCGCGCAGGTACTCGCCGTAGCCCGATCTGGCGCGGCGGCGGCACTATTTTTGGCCCCTCGCCAAAGGATTACGACGTTCGACTGCCGCGCAAGGTTCGACGCAAGGCTTTTATCAGCGCGCTCAGCGCCAGGGCTACCGAGGAAAACGCCATTGTAGTAGTCGAGGACCTGAATTTTGACCAGCCGAAAACCTCTCGCGCAGTGGCGCTGCTCCAAAGTTTGGGCGCCGCCGAGGGCAAAGTGCTGGTGATGGTGGACGAGAACAGGCCGATTGCCTGGAAGTCCATGCGCAATATTGGCCGCGTGGCGATGAAGACTTTTAACGAGTGCAACGCTTACGACGTATTGCTGGCCGACAAGCTGGTGATCGAAAAAAGCGTAATCGAAAAACTGGAGCAAGCTGGCGATGATCGATCAGTATCAGGTAATAAAGAGGCCGCTGCTGACGGAGAAAAGTGACGCTCTGCGTGAGACCGGAAATCAGTATTGTTTCGAGGTCGATGTGGTAGCTACCAAGCACGACGTGAAAGCGGCTGTCGAAAGTCTGTTCGGCGTGCGGGTCACTAAGGTCAGGATACAGAACCGTCTGGGTAAGATCAAGAGGCAGGGCCGCAATCAGGGGCGAAGGGCCTCATGGAAAAAAGCGTTCGTCTCGCTTGCGGCCGATGACCATATCGAATTGTTTGAGGGTATTTAATCCATAGCCGGGTAACGCGAAAATGGCTCTGAAAAAACTGAAACCGATAACGAGCGCCAGCAGGTTCCGCTCGATCAACGCCTATGACCTGCTGACCACGGATAAGCCGGAGAAGTCGCTGCTGGCGCCGATGAGCAGCAAGGGCGGCCGCAACAACAACGGGCACGTAACCGTACGTTTCCGTGGCGGCGGGGTCAAGCGCCGTTATCGGATCATCGATTTCAAGCGCAACAAGCTGGGGGTCAAGGGCAGGGTGGCCACGATCGAATATGATCCGAACCGCACCTCGTTCATCTGCCTGATCAATTATCTCGATGGTGAGAAGCGCTACATTCTGCACTGCAAGGGTCTGAAAGTCGGCGATATGATCGAGGCCGGTCCGGGTAGCGAGATTAACCCGGGTAACGCCCTGCCGTTGAGCAAAATCCCTCTGGGTACGGTTGTTCACAACGTGGAACTCAAGCCCGGCAAGGGTGGACAGGTGGCGCGTAGCGCCGGGGCATCGCTGCAGGTGGTGGCCAAGGAAGGACGCTACGTGCATTGCCGGATGCCCTCGGGCGAGGTAAGATTGATTCCTCGCGAGTGCATGGCTACGGTGGGGGAGATCGGTAACAAGGAGCACATGGGGATCAATTACGGCAAAGCCGGTGCCAGGCGCTGGCTGGGTCGCAGGCCTCACGTGCGTGGTGTGGCGATGAACCCTGTTGACCACCCGATGGGCGGCGGCGAGGGCCGCACCAGTGGCGGACGTCATCCCTGTACTCCGTGGGGTAAGCCCACCAAGGGTTACAAAACACGCCGGCGTAAGAAAGCCAGTGACCGACTGATTGTCAGGCGCAGGCAGAAGAGGAAATAAACTTAACCGGTATTGCGGGAATTATGACCAGATCGCTTAAAAAAGGACCGTACATCGAGCCTTCGCTGCAGAAGAAGATCGATCGGATGAACGAGGCCGGGGAAAAGAAAGTTATCAAAACCTGGTCCCGTCGCTCCACAATCAGCCCGGATTTTGTCGGCCACACCATGGCGGTGCACAACGGGAACAAGTTTATCCCTGTCTACGTCACGGAGAACATGGTGGGACATAAGCTGGGCGAATTTTCCCCCACGAGGTTCTTCCGGGGGCACGGCGGAAAGTTGGCCGAACGCACGGCCAAGAAGAAGTAGGACTCGATTGCGGGACATTTGTCCGCGCTCAGCGGTGTTGTTGGCATCAGGCTTAACAGCTATAACTGAAGACAGAGATCGGCAAAATGAAAGCGACAGCAAAAGCCAGGTTCGTGCGTATCAGTTCGCGCAAGGTAAAACTCGTGATCGATCTGATCAGAGGGAAGAACGTGGAAGAGGCGTACAATATCCTGCGTTTCACCAGGAAAGCCGCGGCTGAACCGGTGCGTAAGCTGGTCCAGTCGGCTTACAGCAACGCGGTTAATCAACTGGGCAGTTTCGATCTGGACACAAACCAGGTCACGGTGCACAGTATCCAGGTAGACCAGGGTCCCACCTATAAACGGTGGATGTCACGCGCGATGGGTCGGGCCACTCCCGTGCTCAAGCGTTCGAGCCACATCACGGTGGAACTCGATGTTCCGGAAGCCGATGTGAGGCAGTAATCTTATTATACCCACGCAGGCCCCGTGTTTGGCGGGATCAGCAGGCGCTGGGACGGTACAGTAGCAAGGAGATTTGACGTGGGTCAGAAGACACACCCGATCGGTTTCAGGCTTGGTACGGTCAAGGAGTGGAGTTCCGTATGGTTCACCGACAAGAAATTCGGCCCCATGCTGCAGGAAGACGAGCTGATCCGTAAGTACATCCGCAGCAGGATGAGCCACGCGGCGATCAGCCGGGTAGTGATCGAGCGGACACCCCAGAAGATGACTGTAATTATCCATACCGCCAGGCCCGGGGTGGTCATCGGCCGTAAAGGACAGGAAGTGGACAAGCTTCGTGATGAGTTGGCCCACCTGTCCAAAGACGAAATCTTCATCAAGATCGAAGAGATCAAGACTCCCGAACTCGACAGCCAGCTTGTGGCCGACGGGATCGCCTTCCAGTTGGAGCAGCGGGTAAGTTTCCGCAGGGCGATGAAAAAGGCGGTTACCAGTTCGATGCGCATGGGTGCCCAGGGAGTGAAGATTATCGCCGGCGGCCGCTTGGCCGGCGCGGAGATCGCCCGCAGCGAGGGCTATCACGAGGGACGTGTGCCACTGCACACAATCCGCGCGGATATTGATTATGCCACCTCGACGGCTAATACCACTTTCGGCACTATCGGCGTCAAGGTATGGATTTGCAAGGGCGAGGTTATTCGTCCCAAGCGGAAACGGTTCGAGAAGGTGGAGCGGCCGGGCGGTTCGCGCTAGGCGTAGGCGGCCTGTCCGAGAACGATGACAATAGAGAACGGTACACCCTTCTCTCGCGTTGACCCAACAGGTGCGCGAGCAAAGGGCTAAGGGAGTGAAAAGAAATGCTTTCACCGAAAAGAGTCAAGCACCGTAAACAGCAGCGCGGCAGAATGCGCGGGCTCGCCCATCGCGGCAGCAATATCGATTTTGGCGAGTTCGGCCTTCAGTCGCTGGAGCCGGCCTGGATCACCAACCGGCAGATCGAATCCGCTCGTGTGGCGCTCACCCGTCACATCAAGCGCGGCGGCAAGGTCTGGATCCGCATCTTCCCGGATAAGCCGATCACAAAGAAACCGGCTGAAACCCGGATGGGCAAGGGAAAAGGCGCCCCCGAGGGTTGGGTGGCGGTTGTAAGAAGCGGCAGAATCATGTTCGAGATCGGCGGTGTCGCCAAGGAACTGGCGCTGGAGGCGCTAAGGCTGGCGAGTCACAAGCTGCCGGTAAAGTGCAGGATCGTGGAGAGACATTCCGTAAGCGAGGCGACAGATGAAAGCTCATGAAATCAGGCTGCTGAGCGAGGATGAGATCAGGGCCAGGTTGGGCGAGTTGAAGGAGGAGTACTTCCGCCTCTCGTTTCGTAACGCGGTCCATAATGTCGATAATCCGTTACAGTTGCGTTTTATCAGGCGGGATATTGCACGTTGCAGAACTATCCTGCGTGAAAAGGAAAGCGGAGCACGGCAGGTCGCCTCCGGCCAGTAGGCCGGCTTGCTCTTAAAGCCTGAAAGAGAAGAATGACTCACACTTGGAGTTGAGATGGAACGGAATGACCGTAAGACCCGGATCGGGGTGATAGTCAGCGACAAGATGGACAAAACTGTCGTGGTCGAAGTCGAGCGGCAGTTCAAGCACCCGGTTTACGGAAAAGCTGTGCGCCGCAAAAAGAAATTCAAGGCGCACGATGAGAGCAATCAGTACAAAGCCGGCAGCCTGGTTAAGATTGCAGAAACCAGACCGTTGAGCAAAGACAAGCGCTGGCGCGTGATAGAGCTACTCTCCACCGGCCAGGAGTAATTGAGTCTACAGCGGCACATTTTCGCATACGGATGGTTGAAAAATGATTCAGCAAGAGTCTATCCTTAAAATCGCGGACAACTCGGGAGCCAAGAAAGTCCTCTGTATCAGAGTGCTTGGCGGATCGGGACGCCGTTACGCCAGTGTCGGCGACATTATCGTTGTCACTGTTAAAGACGCCATGCCGAACAGCAGCATGCGCAAGGGTGATGTGGCCAGGGCCGTGGTGGTCCGTTCAAAGAAGGAAATCCGGCGTAAGGATGGTTCATACATCCGATTCGACGAGAACGCGGCCGTGATGATCGACGACCGCAAGGAGCCCCGCGCAACCCGTATTTTCGGACCCGTTGCCCGTGAACTGCGCGAGAAGTTGTTCATGAAGATCATCTCTCTCGCGCCGGAAGTGCTCTGACAACCATAAGTCGGAAACAGAACAGGGTGATAGAAACATGCGGATAGTTAAAGGCGATAAAGTAGTCGTAATCAGCGGTAACAATAAGGGCGAGACCGGCGAAGTTCTCAAGATAATGACCAAGGCCGGTCGCGTGATTGTCAAAGGCCTCAACATGGTCAAGCGCCATACAAGGCCGACCCAGAAGAACCCCCAGGGCGGAATAGTGGAGAAAGAAGCTCCGCTCAATCTCAGCAATGTGATGCTTTGGGATGAGAAAACCGGCAAGGGCACCAGGGTGCGCAGCAGGAAACTGGACGACGAGAAGGAATCGAAAGTCCGGATCAGCGTGGCCAGCGGTGAAGTGATCGAGACCAAAGCCGGGGCGTAGGACTTAAACCGAATTCGAAAGCTGGTAACAGAATCACTCAAGTAAACAGGTAGCTCAGCAATGTCAAGGCTCAAGGAACATTATTACAGCGTCGTGGTTCCAAAGCTCAGGGAAGATTTCGCGATCAATAACGTCAACGAAATCCCCAAGCTGGTGAAAATCGTGCTCAACGTGGGTATGGGGGAAGCGATCCAGAACCCGAAGGCTCTCGAGGCGGCTCAGGAAGAGTTGCGCAGGATTTCCGGGCAGCACGCGGTGATCACCACTGCAAAGAAATCGATATCGAACTTCAAGCTCCGGGAGGGGATGAAGATCGGTTGCCGGGTAACTTTGCGCAGAAGGCAGATGTGGGAATTCATGGACCGCCTGATTTCCGTGGCGATTCCTCGTATCAGGGATTTCCGCGGTTTGCTCAGCAGAAGTTTCGATGGGCGTGGCAACTATACCCTGGGCGTCAGGGAACAGGTGATTTTTACCGAGATCGACTACGATAAGATCGAGGGGATCCACGGGATCGACATTACTTTCGTCACTTCCACCGAGCGCGATGACCAGGCTTTTGCTCTGCTTCGCGGGTTGGGGATGCCTTTCCGCGCCGCCACGATTCAGGACGGTGCGAAAGCAGAGGAAGTGGCCTAGACAGTGATGCTCTGGTGGCCGGCCGTTGCGTGATTTAGCAGGGCCGGGAATAAAGAGTGATGGTTTTGTAAAAAGTCTTACTTTGTCGATGGCGATGTAAAAAGCTCCGGATACGAGGCGCGCAAATATCGAGCAATTGAGGCGTACTGAGGGTACTCCGCAACGTGTGAGATATGCAGCGCAACGAAGTAGGTGGACTTTTTACTTCGCCATCAAGAGTAACCAGGAAAGGATGGCATAGTGGCTAAGAAGGCCCTTATCGCCAAGGCGAAGAGAAAAGCCAAGTTCAAGGTCCGGCAGTACAACCGTTGTCAGCGTTGCGGCCGTCCACGCGGTTATTACCGCAAGTTTGGCGTCTGCCGCATTTGCCTGCGGGAACTGGCCTTGCAGGGCTTTATCCCCGGTATGCGCAAAGCGAGTTGGTAATAGCCGGTAATAAACGGGAGAGAAGCGCGGCAAGCTGGCCGTGGACCCTTTCCGTCGGGCTTTTGTACTACTTGTAACTAAATGTCTGGAGAGTACGGCGCTATGACGATGACAGACCCGATCGCCGACATGCTGACCAGGATCCGTAACGGATACCAGGCCAAAAAGATTCGTGTTGATGTGCCCAGCAGCAAGCTGGTCCGTGAAATGGCCCGCATTCTGCTCGAGGAAAAGCTGATCGGCAATTTCAGGGAAATCGCGCAACCGGCTCAGAACCTGCTGCGGATTTACCTGCGCTACGGCAAGAACGAAACTCCGGTAATCCTGGGTCTGCGCAGGATAAGTACCCCCGGGCGAAGGGTTTACAAGGGCGCGGCAGATATTAAACGTGTTCGCAACGGGCTGGGTGTGGCGATTATTTCCACCAGCCAGGGACTGATGACAGACCGCCTGGCACGCGCCAGGAACATCGGCGGCGAGGTTATCGCCCACGTCTGGTAGTTGATGGCGATCAGAGCTTATTTGGCAAAATATTTTATCAAGTAATTGAGACGAAGAATCAGGGGAGGACCCAAGTGTCCCGAATCGGAAAATTGCCGATCCCCATTCCGGACGGTGTGAAGGTTGTCAGGGATGGTGAAAAAATTGTGGTCGAGGGACCAAAGGGCAGGAACGAGGAACGGATTCATCCCAATATGATCGTGGAGATCGGGGAAAAGGAAATCCTTGTCAAGCGCCCCGACGACCACAAGTTCAACCGCAGCCTGCACGGTCTGACCCGTTCATTGATTTTCAATGCGGTTGTGGGTGTCACGGAAGGATTCAAGAGAAAGCTGCTGATCGAGGGAGTGGGTTACCGGGCGCAGATGGCCGGTAAGGCGCTCAGCCTCGAATTGGGTTTCTCGCACAAAATCGAAGTTCCGCCGCCGGATAAAGTGACCTTCGAAACCCCGTCGCTGACCGAGATAGTGGTCAGGGGAATCAGCAAGCAGGCGGTGGGCGAGATCGCGGCAATAATCCGTGCTTTCCGTCCGCCGGAACCCTACAAGGGCAAGGGTGTGCGCTACGAGGGCGAGCACATTATCCGTAAGGCCGGTAAGGCCGGCTCGGCCTGATCCTGCAAGTTGACCTGAGATCAAGTGACAGGGCCAGCGGGCCCTGCTTTAACGCTGTAAGTGCGAACCGGGAAATGACGATGAAAGCTTTTGATCGAAAAAAGGCAAGAGCAAGAAGGCACGCCAGTATCCGTAAGCATGTCTCCGGTACACCGGAGAGGCCGCGACTGGTGGTCAACCGCAGCCTGACAAATATCCAGGCCCAGATCATCGATGATACGAAAGGCGTGTCCCTGCTGGGGATTTCTTCCCAGTGCAAGGAAATTGAAACCAAGGGCAAGAAAAAAATCGAGGTTAGCAAGGCTGTCGGCAAACTGCTGGCCGAAAAAGCCAGGGAAAAGGGGATCGAGAAGATCGTCTTCGACCGTAACGGCTTTATCTATCATGGACGCGTGAAGGCTTTTGCCGAAGGCGCCCGCGAAGGCGGCCTGCAGTTCTGATGCGCACCTGGCTCTAACCACGCACCACCGCAAGGAGTACCGCAAGTGGCAGAGATGAACAAAGAAAAAGGCGACTTGATCGAGAATGTGATCTCAATCAACCGTTGCGCCAAAGTGGTCAAGGGTGGACGTCGGTTCTCGTTCAGCGCCCTGGTCGCTGTTGGCGACGGCAACGGTAAAGTGGGCCTGGGCAAGGGCAAGGCCAACGAGGTCGCGGACGCTATCCGTAAGGGTATGGAAACGGCGAAGAAGAATATCGTCAAAGTGCCGGTGATCCGCGGAACGATTCCACACGATATCGTCGGCCGTTTCGGGGCCGGCAGGGTGATGTTGCGGCCGGCGGCTCCGGGAGCCGGTGTGATTGCCGGCAGCAGCGTCAGAGCCGTGCTCGAGTGCGCGGGAATTCATAATATTCTTTCCAAGTCGCTGGGCAGCAATAACCCGCACAACATGGCCAAGGCAACGATGGAGGGTTTGAAGGCACTTACAACCCTCCAGTCAGTGGCGAGACTCAGGGGGGTGACTCCCGAGGAAGTGGCCGGAGGCGATAAGGTGGTAGTGGAGGCGGCCAGTGAGTAGCAAGACAAAAAAATTGAAAATTACCCAGACCAAGAGCGGGATCGGCGCCAAGAAGAAACAGAAGGCCACCCTGGTGGCCCTCAAGCTGACCCATCACCAGAAAACCGTCGTGCATAACGACACACCGCAGATCCGCGGGATGATCTTCAAGGTCAGTCATCTGGTTCAGGTTGAGGAAACCGCCTGAGTGAGCCGCTGACGGCGGACGGTCTGAATTTTACGGTTTAGAGTGAAACGGTAATCGAACCTTCGTGAGAGCGCGAAATGAAACTGAGTGAACTGAAAAAACCCGAGGGATCGAGCCGCCAGCGCAAGAGAGTCGGACGCGGAAGCGGTTCCGGGTCGGGCGGCACGAGCGGCCGCGGCCACAAAGGCCAGAAGTCGCGAAGCGGCAAGAACAAGATGCCCGTCTGGTTCGAAGGCGGACAGATGCCAATCCAGCGGCGTTTACCCAAGCGGGGGTTTAAGAACCCTTTCCGCAAAACTTTCCAGGTTATCAACCTCTCGGATATCGAGCGGGTGGGAAAGCGCGAGAGCCTTGATCCGCAGGCGATGGTTGAGTTGGGTTTAATTCGTAAGGCCGGCCAGCCGGTGAAGGTGCTGGGCGACGGGAAGCTGGATTTTGCGGTGAATGTAAGCGCCAACGCCTTCAGCGCCAAGGCCCGCGAAGTGATCGAAGCCGCGGGCGGTAAAGTCGAGGTGCTGTAATGGCGGCGGGGCTGCAGAACGTTTTCGACGTGCCGGAGCTCAAGCGTAAGCTGGGCTTCACGCTGCTGATCGTTATTGTCTACCGTATTGGTGGCCATATCACGGTGCCCGGAATAGATGTAAGCCGGCTGATGGAGTGGTTCAGCACCCAGCAGAACACTGTTTTCGGGCTGCTGGACATGTTTGTGGGCGGAGGCCTTCAACGGGCGACCGTATTCGCGTTGGGGATCATGCCCTACATCAGCGCTTCGATTATTTTCCAGCTTCTGCCGCCGGTGTTTCCCTATTTCGAGAAGTTGCAGAAAGAGGGCGAGGAAGGACGCAAGAAAATCACCCAGTACACCCGTTACTGTACTGTTGTGCTGGCGTTCATCCAGAGTGTCGGTATCGCTACCTGGCTGCAGAGCCTGGGAGCGGTAACACTGGATAATACGTGGATTTTCAGGGTCACCACAATCGTAACGCTCACCACCGGCGCGATGGTGGTGATGTGGCTCGGCGAGCAGATCACCGAGCGCGGGATCGGCAACGGCATGAGCCTGCTGATCTTTTTCAGCATCATCGACCGTTTTCCTGGCGCGGTGTTCCAGAGTATCGAAATGCTGCGCAACGACGTGATCGGGATTATCCCGATGCTGTTGGTGGTCGTGGTGATGGTGGCGGTGGTGGCCGGAGTGATAGTGATGACTCTGGGTACGCGTAAGATCCCGATCCAGATCCCGAAGAGGATGGTGGGGCGCAAGGTGATGGGCGGCCAGCAGACTCACCTGCCGCTGCGGATCAACAGCGCCGGCGTGATGCCGATTATTTTTGCCCAGTCGATTATCGTGGTGCCGGCGACGCTGAGTTCTTTCCTCGCGCCCGGAAGCTGGTTGGAAAATATTGCTGGCTACTTTCAACCCAATACGAATTCGTATGCTTTTCTCTACGTTTTGATGATTGTGTTTTTTACATATTTCTACACAGCTGTAATTTTCAATCCGGTTGACCTGGCGGAAAATTTCAAGCGCCAGGGCGGGTTTATTCCCGGTATCAGGCCGGGAGCGCGTACAGCCGAGTATATCGACAAGGTGCTGACAAGGATCACGCTGCCGGGCTCGATCTTCCTGGCGGCGATAGCGGTTCTGCCGATCTACATGTATCGCTGGCTCAACGTGCCGTTTTACTTCGGCGGCACCAGCCTGTTGATCGTGGTCGGTGTGGCGCTTGATACGATCCAGCAGATGGAAAGTCACCTGCTGATGCGTCATTATGAAGGATTTATGAAGAAATCAAAGGTGCCCGGCCGACGGGCAATGTAAAGTGGCTATGGTTTTTCTAAAGACGCGTTCGGATATTGAGAAAATCAGGGAAGCCGGCAAGATTGTGGCCGAAACTCTGGCCTTGGCAAGAGAAATGGCGGTGCCGGGGGTTACTACCTGGGAGCTCGACCAGGCGGCGGAAAAGCTGATCTGCTCCTATCCGGACTCTCTGCCCGCGTTCAAGGGCTACGGCGGGTTTCCGGCAACCCTCTGCACATCCGTTAACGATCAGGTTGTGCATGGAATACCCAGCAACGAGCGCGTTCTGATCGATGGCGACCTGCTGAGTGTGGATGTGGGAGTGGTGCGCAGGGGATTCTATGCCGATGCGGCAGCCAGTTACATGGTGGGTGCGGCCGATAAGCGGCGCACAAGACTGATGGATTGCGCAACAATGGCGCTGGCGGCGGGGATCCAAAAAGCGGTGCCCGGTAGCCGTGTCGGCGATATCGGCCATGCGGTGAACGCTGTGGCCAAAGAGCGGAATTATACAGTGGTTCGTGATCTGGTGGGCCACGGGATCGGCCAGAACCTTCACGAGGACCCGCAGGTGCCTAACTACGGCAAGCCTGGCAACGGGTATCGGTTGAAAGAGGGGCTGGTGATCGCGATCGAGCCGATGGTTAACGAGGGAACCCACGAGATCCGTACTCTGGACGACAACTGGACCGTGGTTACGGCCGATGGTAAGTTAAGCGCCCATATCGAGCATACGGTTGCAGTCGGTGCAAACGGGCCGGAGATTCTAACTAACTGAGGTTTGGCTTGAGCAGGCCGTAAGCGGGAGTCGCCCGGAAGAATTAAACAGGGAAGTTCAATGGCAAAGGAAGAAGCAGTCCAGGTAACGGGTACGGTGATCGAGCCGCTGCCCAACGCCATGTTCAGGGTCAAGCTGGAAAATGACCACGAAGTGCTGGCCCACATCAGCGGTAAGATGCGAATGAATTTTATCAGGATCCTGCCCGGCGACAAAGTGGCTCTTGAGTTGAGTCCCTACGATTTGAGCCGTGGCCGGATAACGTACCGGTACAAATAAATACAAACGTGTTGCATCTGGAGTTAAGAAATGAAAGTCCGCAGTTCGGTAAAACCAATTTGCGAATACTGCAAGGTAATTCGCCGGCGCGGGGTGGTGCGCATTATCTGCCGCAACCCCAAGCATAAGCAGCGCCAGGGTTGATTCCTGAGTCATCTGTAATTTTACGTTGGGAGATTAGGTAATGGCTCGTATATCCGGAGTCGACCTGCCCAGGAAGAAGAGAGTCGAGATAGGCCTGACTTATATCTTCGGGATCGGGCGCAGTTCCGCCAGAAAAATCCTCGAGGAAACCGGGATCGATCCGAACACCAAGGTGATTGACCTCACCGACAGTGAACAGACAAGGTTGCGCAGTGTTATCGAGCGTGACTTTAAGGTTGAGGGCGCCCTGCGGACCGAGGTGGCGATGAATATCAAGCGGCTGATGGATATCGGCTGCTACCGTGGTATCCGCCATCGCCGTAAGCTGCCGGTGCGCGGACAGCGTACCCACACCAATGCCCGTAGCAACAAGGGCCCCAGGGTAGCTATCGCCGGTAAGAAGAAGGTTAAGGCCAAGAAGTAATCTCTCTCTTTCCCTCAGCGGGCAGGGAGTTTGAAAATCGGGGACTCGCCCGGAGGTGCACGGACATGGCTTCCGGTCCGGGCCGAGGCAAATCCCTTAAGTATTCGTTACAGGAGTGAGCATGGCAAGTCCAGGAAAAAAGGGTACGAAGTCCAAGAAGAAGGTCAAAAAGGTAGAGAGCGAGGGCGTCGCTCACGTCAAGGCAAGCTTCAATAATACGCTAGTGACGATCACCGACCTGAGCGGCAACGTTCTGCTGTGGTCCAGCGCCGGAAAATGCGGGTTCAAGGGCTCGAAAAAGAGCACTCCGTTCGCCGCTACCATCATCGCCGACACGGTGGCCAAGGAAGCGGTCAATCTGGGGATGAAACGTGTGCATGTGCGCGTGCAGGGGCCCGGAGCGGGACGCGAGTCGGCCATCCAGGCCATCCAGGCCGCCGGGCTGGCGATCCGTTCGATCAAGGACGTTACTCCGATCCCACATAACGGTTGCCGTCCGCCCAAGCGCAGGCGAGTTTAGTTTCACTGTTGGAGGTTAACTGATGGCGCGATACATAGAAGCCAGTTGCAAGTTGTGCCGTAGAGAAAGCATGAAGCTCTTTCTCAAGGGAGAAAGATGCTACACTGATAAATGCGCAATCGAACGCCGTAATTTCGCACCCGGCCAGCATGGACGGAACATGGCCCGTCGGCGCAAGGTGAGCGATTATCAGGTTCAGTTGCGTGAAAAACAGAAAGTAAAACGGATCTACGGTGTTCTGGAAAAACAGTTCCGTAATTACTACGTCAGGGCCAGTAAGAAAAGTGGCGTTACCGGTGAGAACCTGCTCCAGTTGCTCGAAACAAGGCTGGACAACATTATCTACCGGCTCGGGTTCGCCCCCAGCAGAAAGAGTGCCAGGCAGTTGGTGCGCCACCGCCATATCAGGATTAACGGAAAGCTGGTTGACATCCCTTCCTACCAGGTTTGTCCCGGTGAGGAAATTTCAGTCAAGCAGCCCAGCCGTGAACTGGGATTGGTGCTCTCGACAATCGAGAGGCGGGGCAAGCAGGAAACCGTCTCCTGGTTGAGCGTGGACTACAAGAGCCAGAGCGGAAAGCTGCTCGAGATCCCGACAAGAGAGGGCATCCCGATTATCGCCCAGGAGCAGTTGATCGTGGAGTTATACTCCAAGTAATTGCCGGCGCGCGCGGGTTCGCCTCGAAAACGCGTTTTGTTTGCCACACGGAGTGTTTGCCTGTGTTGCAAGCAAGGAGCCAGAGGAGTTAAGCGGCAGCCGGTTTCAAATATTTGCCCCGGTTGCGGGGAAATCGATTTTTCGGAGCTATTCCCCAGAATACAGGTTAATTCAAGCGGGAGAAATAGCGGTTATGAGTCTTAAAAACATTGTACTTCCCTCGCGGATTGAGAAACAGGCCGGCGATGGTGGCGATAATAGCAGTGTATTTAACGTCTATCCGTTGGCAAGAGGTTTCGGTCTGACTCTCGGTAACGCCCTGCGCCGGGTGATGCTGTCCTCGCTTGAGGGGATAGCGATCTGGGGCGTCAGGATTGACGGAGTGCTGCACGAGCTGACAACTATTGAGGGCGTGCTCGAGGATATCTCCGAGCTGGTCCTGAACATGAAGCGGGTCGTGTTCAGAAAAACAAATGACGACGACGAGCAGGAAGAGTGGGTCTGCAAGCTGGAAACAAGCAAGAAAGGCGAGGTTACGGCGGCTAATATATCTACCCCGGCCGGCCTGGAACTGGTTAACAAGGACCATTATCTGTTCAGCCTGCAGGAAAATAAAAAGGTCAGCATCGAGCTGCTGGTCAAGATGGGCCGCGGTTATACCGCGGCCGATGAGCACGAGTTGCCGTCCGACGACCCGCAGTTGATCCCTGTCGATTCGATCTACTCGCCGGTGGTGCGCACCTCGTTCGATGTGGAGGAGCAGCGTGTGGGCCAGCGTACGGATTATGACAAGCTGATCGTGCGTGTGGCCACCAACGGAGCGGTAGATCCGGAAACTGCGATGATCAGGGCTTCCGAGTTGCTGATCGAACACCTGGAATACCTGAAAGCATTCAGTGAGCCCCAGGAGCAGAAGAGCAGCGCCCAGGACCTGAAACACAACAAGCTTAAGGAGTTGTTCAACCGCAGTGTGGAAGAACTTGAGCTCTCGGTGCGCAGTAGTAACTGCCTGAAGGCTTCCAATATTAAAACTCTCGGCGAACTGGTGCAGAAGAGCGAGAGCGAGATGATCAAGTTCCGTAATTTCGGCCGTAAATCGCTCAACGAGATCAGCGAAATCCTCGCGCGCCACGAGATGTTTTTTGGAATGAAGCTGAACAAGAACGATAAGGGCGAATGGGAGCTTGATGAGGACGCCGAGCAGAACAGGCTCGAAGATGTCACCGACGAGGAAAACGATTAGGAATAACCCCGTCTCGTACCGCCGCTGTCTTTCAGTGAGTGGAAGCGAGGACAGTAAGGACCTGCTAAGATGAGACACATGAAGAAGGGCAGCAAGCTCAACCGTACCGCCAGTCATCGCCGGGCGCTGATGAGCAACCTGATCACCGGACTGATCACGCATGAGAGAATCCGGACCACCAAGGCCAAGGCCAGGGAAGTTCGGCCGCTGGCGGAAAAAATGATCACTTTCGCCAAAAGAGGCGACCTCCACGCCCGCCGTCAGGTCCTGCGCCTGATCAAGGACAAAGAGGCAGTGACCAAGCTGTTCGATATTCTCGGAGCGCGTTTCAAGGATCGCCCCGGAGGTTACACCCGGATTCTTAAGATGGAGAACCGTAACGGAGACAACGCCGAAATGGCACTGCTGGAGCTGGTGGCGGAAGAGGTCTCCAAGGGCAGCGGACGTAAGCGCCGCCGTCGCTCAAAAAAGAAAACCGCTCCCGATGCGGTGGCCCGAGCCCCGCAGGCCGAGGCTGCCGGTGAGCAGAGTGCGGAAACCCAGGCTCCCGACCGGCAGGAGACGGTAGCCGGGGAAGCGGCAGCCGAGACCGAAACCCCCGCCGCGGCCGAGCAGCAGCCGGAGGCTGAGGCCGGGGAAAAGGCCGCCGAAGAAAACAAGCAGGACTAAGGCGGTTGCCGGTTTTATCTGCAATGGATTGACATCAGGACGGGAGAGGGATAGTATACCCTCTCCCGTTTTTTCTTGTCACCCCTGGAGCACGAATGCGTTCACTGCTGATTATGCTTGTATCCCTCTCGCTTACCACCGGCGCGGCGGCGATCGGTGCTCAGGCCAGGGCGATGTGGGTTGTGCGCTACAGCATGGCCTCGGCGGAAAGTATAGATGAGATGGTCCGCAGGGCCGATGAAGCCGGGTTCGACAACCTGTTCGTGCAGGTCAGCGGGCGTGGCGATGCCTGGTTTCCCTCGAACGTCTATCCGCCAGCCGGTCCTGTGCGCGATCAGCTCGCCGCCGGTTTCGATCCGCTGGCGTATGTGCTGGAAAAGGCCCACGGGCGGGGGATCAAGGTCCACGCCTGGATCAATACTCTGTTGGTCTGGAGCGCGCCCTCACCGCCGGATGACCCGTCGCACGTGTTCAACCGCCACAGGGACTGGATAATGTATGACAGCGACGGCAAATCGCTGGCCTCCTACAGCCGTGAGCAGTTCGGGCGGAGCAACATCGCCGGCGCGTTAATGTCTCCGGCAAACCCCGCTGTGCGGCGCTACATCGAGGACTTCGTCCGCGACCTGGCCTCGCGCTACCCGGTCGATGGCGTCCATCTGGACTATATCCGTTACCCGATGAGTTCCGTGGACTACGGGCCGGATGCGCGCCGGGGGTTCCACGCCACACAGGGCACCGACCCGCTGAAACTGGTCAGGGACCCGCAGAGCGTGCGCCGCGAAGTCGGCACACGGCGCTACGAGCAACTGGTCGCGCAGTGGCAGACGGTGCGGGCCGGTTATGTGAGCGGACTGGTGGCGCGTCTTCGCTCGGTTCTCGATTCGGTGCGGCCCGGGGCGTTGCTCAGCGCGGCGGTCAAACCCGATATCCCGCTCGCCCTGAGCCGGTTCGGCCAGGACTGGCAGCGCTGGCTGAAGGAGGGTTATGTGCAGATGGTGCTGCCGATGGCCTATGGAACCGACCCGGACAAGGTCTACGACCAGATTGAGGCGGCGTGCGACCGGGTGGGACGGAAAAATGTCTGGGCGGGAATCAGGGCCTGGGACGTGCCGGTGAGCGGTGTCATGGCAAGGGCCAGGCGGCTGGCGCCGCTGGGGGCCGGCGGGATCTGTTTCTTCTCCTACGACGGTGTGCGGGACAACAGGCATTTTTTCGACGCCGTACGAAGATTGTTCGCTAAGCGATAGGCTCCCCACGCTCCTCGCTTTTGACTTCGTCCCAGAACTTGTCCAGTTCCTCCAGCGTTAGCTTACCCAGTTACAGCCCCCGCTGCTCCAGCAACTTTTCCATCTTTTTGAAACGACGGATGAACTTGGCGTTGGTCTTTTCCAGTGCTATGTGAGGATGAACCTCAAGCTGGCGGCCCAGGTTGACAACCGTGAACAGCACATCGCCCAGCTC
>JAJRTS010000047.1 GCA_024278175.1 Gemmatimonadales bacterium
ATCTCCCTATCCGGTAAGGTGTTATACGAAATTGCCAGGTTGGAGCTATTGTGTAAAAGTCAATGATAATATTCCGTAAAACCTCTTTTTAAAAACGTTCGGTGACCAATGATACTGCAAGTTCCTAACCGGACAACGCTGAGTTAAAATGATTCTTTCAGGATTAGATGCCTGTTGCTAATTCCCTGTTAACTTGATATACTCGCTTTGGTGTATTATATAAGTATAATTTTTTGACGGGCCGGCCTGTGCCGGCCCGTTCAGTGCGCATGTTCTTAAGCTTTGAGAAACAAGGTTCTCACCTCATATATAATTAAGGAGATATACCGCTCATGGGTGGCGATGAGTTGAATCTGGGAATGGTTGGCAGTGGTGGTGACGGTGTGATGGTTACTGGAGAAACTTTGGTCAACGCCGCGGCCAAAAAAGGGATGAAGTGTCTGATGCTCAAGAGCTTCGGCCCTCAGATCCGGGGCGGCGAGGCCTCCTGCAAGATCAGGATGAGCAGCAAGAAAGTGTCCGCTCCACCCGACAAGCTCGACGTTCTGCTGGCGTTAAACTGGAACGACTACAAAAGGTTCGGCATCGAGCTCGAGCTCAGCGACGGCGGAGTGGTAATCGAAGATGGCCACGAGGGAGACGAAGAACCAGAACGCTCGATTGTGGGTGCGCAACCGGCCAAAATCTACCGCATCCCGCTCACGGAGATGGCCAAAGAGACCGCCGGCACCAAGCTGGCCAAGAACATGGTGGCCCTGGGCGTGCTCAGCGGCCTGTTCGACTTGCCGGACAAGGAGATGCAAGCGGCGTTACGTAAAACGTTCTCCCGCAAGAGTGTCGAGATAATCGACAATAATATCAAGGCCTACGAGGCCGGTAAGAGCTACGCCGAGGACAACCTGCAAGTCCCCTCGAGCATGAAACTGGTAATCGACGAGAGCATGCTGGACAAACGGGTGGTGATGACCGGCAACGACGCCGCGGCCTACGGCGCACTGCTGGCCGGTTGCAGCTTTTTCGCCGGCTACCCGATTACCCCCAGCAGCGAAATCATGGAGTGGCTCAGTAACCACATGCCGGCCTACGGCGGTACGATGATCCAGACCGAGGACGAAATCGCCGCCATGGGGATGGTGATCGGCGCCTCGCTGGCCGGAGCCAAGGCGATGACGGCCACCAGCGGACCGGGTATAAGCCTGATGATCGAGTTGATCGGCCTGGCCTCGATCGCCGAGATTCCCTGCGTGATTGTCAATGCCCAGCGCGTGGGCCCCAGCACTGGAATCCCAACCAAAAGTGAACAATCGGATCTGCTGCAGGCCTGTTTCGGCACCCACGGCGATGCGCCCAAGGTGGTGATCGCCCCGGCCGATGTGGCCGACTGTTTCGACGTGATGCGCGAGGCTTTCTTCATCAGCGAAAAATACCAGTTACCGGTGGTCGTGCTCTCCGACGGGTTTATCGCCCAGTGCAAAAGCTCGATACACGAGCCTGATTTAGACAAAATAAGGCCCTGGGAACGGGCGCGGCCCAAGGCCGACGAGGTTTCGCCGGCCGACTACAAACGCTACGAAATCACTCCCTCCGGCGTTACCTGGATGAGTATCCCGGGCAAGGATCCCCACCTCTACCGCGCCGCCGGAATCGAGCACAACGAGGCCGGCGACCCGACCAGCGATTTCGCCGAGCACGAGCGGATGAACGAGAAGCGCTACCGCAAGCTGGAAGGCGTGGCCGCCGAGGTGAATTTCATGCGCCACTACGGCCCGGACGACGCTTCGCTGGGCGTTATCGGCTGGGGCAGCAGCAAGGGACCGATCCGCGAGGCAGTGGAGATTCTCAACGCCCAGGGCCTGGCTGTCAAGGCGCTGATCCCACAAGTACTCTATCCGCTTGACACCCGCCAGGTCTATCAGTTTTTCGAGAGCCTCGATAAGCTTCTGGTTGTCGAACTCTCTTACTCCAAACAGTTCCTCAACCTGCTGAAAGCTCAGTTGGACCTGCCGGACGGTACGCTGCACTACGGCCGTAGCGGTGGCAGACCGCTGGCGGTTTACGAGATGGTCGAGCAATTTCGCAAGCTGCTTGATTGATCACCGGTAACGCTTTACGACCTGAGAGAATCAGTGGAGGTTCAAGATAAAATGGATACAACTGTACAGGCAGCTCCGAAACCATCAACCCCCAGCGAATACAAAAGCGGACTGAAACCGGTCTGGTGCCCGGGTTGCGGCGATTTTGGCGTGCTCAACGCCCTCAGCCAGGTCTATCATCGCCTGGAGTTCGACCCGATGAACACGATGCTCTTCAGCGGGATTGGCTGCTCGAGCCGCATCCCCGGCTACCTCAAGGGCTACGGCTTCAATGGGGTCCACGGCCGGGTGCTGCCGATCGCAACCGGAGCCAAGCTGGCCAACCCCGAGCTGACCGTAATCGCCGCCGGCGGTGACGGTGACGGGTTCAGTATCGGCACGGGGCATTTTCCCCATACCTGCCGGCGCAACGTGGATATTACCTATATCGTAATGGACAACAACATCTACGGGTTGACCAAGGGTCAGCTCTCGCCCACCAGTCCGGGCCAGATGGTGACTACCACGTCCAGCTACGGCAGCATCGAAAACCCGATCAACCCTATCGGCCTGGCTATCGGCTGCGGCGCTTCGTTTGTCGCGCGCTCTTTCGCCGGCGACATCAAGCACATGGTCGATGTGATCTGCCAGGGGATTGAGCACAAGGGTTTCTCCTTTATCCAGATCCTCAGCCCTTGTGTAACATTCGTGGGCAAGGACCAGTTCGGGATTATTAAAAACCAGGTGCGTTACCTCAACGAAGTAGAGGGCTATGACCCCACCGACCGCAGCCATGCTTTTCAGGTGGCTGACGAAACGGGACAAATCTCGCTCGGCGTCATTTTCCAGCACCCGTTCCCCGAATACAGACACGGCACGGAAATAGTCCGCCAGCGTCTGATTAAGCGCGGTGTGCCGGAGATGAAAGATCTGATCGCCAAGTTCCGTCCCTGAGCCTCCGCGCATGCAGGGTTGGTTGCGTGAAACTGTCGAAAAGGACCATGAAAAAAAACCAGATCATACTTATTGTCGAGGACGACGAGGCACTTAATGCGCTCTACTGTGAGAGCCTGGCCAGTAAGGGCTATCGTACCGATCGGGCTTTTTCCGCCAAGGAAGCCGCCGGCAAAATCGAAAGCCACTCCTACGACCTGGCGCTGATCGATATCAGGCTGCCCGACACCAGCGGGTTGGAAGTACTCAAACAGCTCAAGCGCAAGTCCGAGGACACGGTGGCGATCATGCTCAGCGGTCATGCCACTATCGAGTTGATCCTGGAGGCGATCAGTCTCGGCGCGTTCGATTTCCTGGTTAAACCGATGCAGTTGGCCAAGCTGATGCTGACTGTCGATAACGGCCTGGAGCAGCGTGAAATCAGCCTGCAGAACCAGAAGCTGATCAGCGAGCTGAAAATCGCCAAGCGCAACCTGGAAGCCGGTATCCGCGAGCGCACCAAACAAATTAAGATGAGGGAGCAGAAATTCCGCTCCCTCTACGATAACGCGCCCGATGTCTATTACACTGTCGACATCCGTGGACGGATTATCGACTGCAACAAGATGGCCACCCAGTTTTTCGGTGTCACCAAAAAGGAACTCAAAAGCCGTCATCTGCTGGACCTCTACACCAGCGATAATTTCGATCTGATCAGCAACATGGTGCCCACTCCCGATGGCAAGGGCGGCTCGATCCGTCACCAGGAAGTTTCGGTCAAGAAGGCCGATGGAACAATCGCCTGCGTGGAGATCAATTCCAATATTCTTCGCGACGATAACAGGAAAGTAATCGGTGCGCTCACTATCCAGCGCGACATAACCGACCGTAAACGAGCCGAGGAGCAGTTGCGCGAAAGCGAGGAGCGCTTCCGCACTATCTTCCAGACCGCCGAGGTGGCACTGGTGGAACTGGAATACGATCCGCTCAAGGACGCTATCGAGCGAGTCCGCAAGAGCGGGATCAAAAGCTGGAAAAAATACTTCGACGAGAACCCTGATTTTGTCAGGCTGGCGAGCGAACTGGTCAAGACCGTGGACGTCAACCATGCTGCGGTCAAGCTGTTCGAGGCCCGGCGCAGGGAAGACCTGCTCGGCCCCCTGAAAACATTCCTCTTCGACCCGGAGAGCGATAATTTTAAAAAGTTCATGACCGCTATTGCCCGCGGCGAGAAATATTACCAGGGCGAATCCGATCTTCTGACGATCAAGCAGAACCACATCCGCACCATCGTCAATCTGGCCGTACCGCTCAAGGGCGCGAAATTCAATAACCTGCTGGTCAGTCTGGTCGATATTACCGAGCGCAGCCGCGTGGAACAGGAAAAAGACCTCCTGCTCAACAAGCTCCACCAGCTCAACCGTCAGTTGGAAACCCTGGCGGTTACCGATGGGCTGACCAGGCTCTACAACCATCGCTTCTTCATGGAATCGCTCAGCCGGGAATTCAGCCGCGCTGTGCGTCACGGACGCCCGCTTTCGCTGCTGATCGCCGATATCGATGATTTCAAGAAATTCAACGACACTTACGGCCATCAGGTCGGCGATGAAATCCTGGTACAGGTGGCAAACCTGCTCAAGGGTAGCCGGCGAGGCGCCGATATTACAGCCCGCTACGGCGGCGAGGAATTCGTCCTGCTGCTGCCGGACACCACTTTAGAACATGCGCTGGCGGTGGGGGATAAAATATGCAAGAGGGTGGCAAAAAATATCTTTGAATCCGGTGATGGTAAAGAGTTGCACGTGACAATCAGCATGGGAGCATTCTCCATGGAAGGCAACAACATAGGCGAACCCAAGGAGTTGCTGATCCTGGCCGACAAAGCGCTCTACCGGGCCAAACGCTCAGGAAAAAACCGCATCTGCACAATCGAGAAAAGCGGTAAAAGCGCATGAGCAACGCTAATAACAGCCGACAACGTCAAAGGCGGGCCATCCGGCCCGCCTTTTTTTACTTTTGAGCTTATCACAACTCCCGTTTCTACTTCCGCAACTGCCGCACAATCTGTGGCAACACCTCGCCACTGGCTCCTTTAAGCAGAAAATGAGCCGTGGGCGTAATCTCGCTCGGTTCCGGGTTGATCTCGATCACCCGCGCCCCGGCCTCCCGCGCGGCAACCGGCAGCGATGCCGCCGGCTGCACTTTGCCGCTGGTGCCCACCACCAGCATCACGCCGCAACTGCCGGCAAGAGAAAAACTCTCGACCAACGCCCCTTCGGGCAACTGCTCGCCGAACCAGACAACGTCGGGGCGCAACATCTGCCCGCAATGTTCGCACAACGGTGGTAGTTCCCCGCCCCCCGCGTCCTCGTCGTCCCAGTCCGGGTAAACGTGGCCGCCCTCGAAACATTTAACCCGTGTGATATTGCCGTGCAGCTCGATTACCCTTGCGCTGCCGGCCCGGTGGTGAAGGCCGTCCACGTTCTGGGTTATAACCGTCAGTTCGCCGGCCCAGCTCTCCAGCTCAAAGATCGCCGCGTGGCCGGGGTTCGGCTCTTTCTCACGCACCAGCCTGCGACGGTAGGCGTACCACTGCCACACCAGCCGCGGGTCACGAAGGAACCCGTCCACCGTGGCCAGCCGCATTGGATCGTATTTGGCCCACAGGCCGCTCTGCGCCTGGCGGAAGGTGGGTATGCCGCTCTCCGCGCTCACGCCCGCGCCGGTGAACACCACCACCTTATCAGCCTCCCTTATCCACTGCGTCGCCCGTTTCAATAACTCCGGATCGAGCTCGCTCATCGCCATCCTCCTCCCCCTCTCAGCTCAAAATCGGCTGGGGCATGAATGTCAGCAGCAGGATAATGATCGTCACCACGCCGATCACCACCCGCCGCCTGTCGAGCGGAATATGCTCATCCAGCACCGGCGGGTGCTTGACCCTGATCAGCAGCAGGATAACCACGCTCCAGAACAGCCAGCCGGGCCAGAGAAACGACAGCGCCAGCATCGCCGCGAACGCCGCGAACGCCAGCCGAACATGCTTGCGTCCGAACAGCGCGTAGCTGATATGCCCCCCGTCGAGCTGCCCGATCGGCATCAGGTTCATCGCGGTCACGAAAAAACCGATCCAGCCGGCGAACGCCAGTGAGCTCATGCTCAGGAACATCCCCTCCGGCTGCGGGCCCACGATCCAATCGGTCAGCACGCGGAACAACAGCGAATCGCCAAGCACGAAATAGCTGGGCGGAAACGTGGTCCACCCTGAGCTCATCAGCCCGGCCACCAGCACTGGCACGCTGACCACGAATCCCGCTATCGGTCCGGCCGCGCCCACATCGAGCAGTATCCGCCGGTTGAACATCGGCGAGCGCATCTTGATCAGCGCCCCCATCGTGCCGAATATCATCGGCGGCGGCATCGGGATGAAAAACGGCAGGGTAACGTCCATCCCGTGATGGCGCGCGGCAAAATAGTGGCCCAGCTCATGCACCAGCAGAATCGACATGATCGCCACGGAGAACGGGATGCCCAGGCTCAAATCTGCGAGCGAATGCAGCGGATCGCCGCCCTCGCGCAGCGCCCCGGCCAGCATCGTGCTCAGCACGGTTGCCGCGAACAACCCCGCGTGCAGCAGCCAGCTTCGCGGGTGCGCTCCGGCCACGGCGCGGCCCACCGATGCGCTGATCGTCAGGTAGGTTTCATCGCCCACCCGCTCGAAATTGTAGCGGCCGTTGAAACCCTTCAGGTGGCTCTCAACCAGGTGCCGCATCCCGGCGAACCTGGGCTTGAGCACTCCGCGGATCACCCATTCGTGCTGCAGGTCCATCATCCGGTAGCGCGCATACAGCACGCCCAGGTAGGCTTCAAGCTCCCGGCCGGCGGCTGAAAATCTATGGTAGTTCTCCAACGCTCACTCTCCGCAATTTAATTCTGATCCAACATTTGCTGTTGCTTTTTTAATACAGCAGCAGCCCCCCACACTGTTCCAGCCAGGCCGCTTCGTCCAGGCGGCAAAGCCCGCGCACCTCGTCGAACCCGCAGCCCTCATCCAGCGCCAGCCGAAAGCGGTCGCTGCCGAAGAGCAGGTCGATCGCCGGGATCTTATCCACGAACTCGTAGGCCCGCTCCAGCCAGCCGGATTTCTGATCGTCCAGCCTCGATGCCGCCCAGATTACCGCCGCACCGGTCAGGAACGGCCGGAATTTTTCCCGGTCTGTCACGTGCAACTGGCAGCCGCCGCACAGCTCCCCCGCGAACTTGTTGAACGTGGGGATGAAGCGCTGGGGCCGGAACCGCACTCCCGGCAGCTCCAGCGAGCTGAGCAACCCGGCCGTGCGGAACGGGTCCAGCCACGGCGCGCCGAAAATCTCGAACGGGCGGGTGGTGCCGCGCCCCTCGCTCAGCAGCGTCCCCTCCAGCAGGCACATCCCCGGATAGACCAGCGCTGTATCCGCCGTGGGCATGTTGGGCGAGGGGAGCACCCACGGGCATTCGTACCCGAACGCCGTGTCGCCGCGCCGCCAGTTTTTTGCCGCTATTACTTCGGGCCGTTCTCCCACACCATGTGCTTCATGGAACCACATGGCCAACTCCCCGGCGCTCAGGCCGTGGCGCACCGGAAGCCCCGCGAACCGTCCCACGAAGGATTCAAACCCCGGTTGCAGCGGCGGGCCCTCCACCAGAGAGCCGCCCAGCGGGTTGGGACGGTCCAGCACG
The DNA here is from genome assembly GCA_024278175.1 of Gemmatimonadales bacterium. Lineage (GTDB taxonomy): Bacteria > Gemmatimonadota > Glassbacteria > GWA2-58-10 > GWA2-58-10 > JAJRTS01. The sequence goes on from JAJRTS010000047.1 coordinate 7,725, forward strand.
ATAACCTTCACGCCCGCCTCGGCCGCGGTTTCCATAACGTATGCCAGCGTATATACATATGTATAGTAGCGACTGCCCACGTCCTGGATGTCGAACAGCACAGCGTCCAGTGAGGCCATCTCCCCGGTGCCTGGCCGCAGGGACGACGGATCGGCCAGGTACAGGCTCACCACTCGCGCTCCCAGCGCGCTCTCGGCTGTAGCCGGGCTGGCCACCTGATCCTGCTGCTCCGCCCACAGGCCGTGCTCCGGAGTAAAAATCACTTCCAGCCCGGCTCCCGTGCGCCGGGCCAGCAGCGCGGGCCAGAACGAATAATCCCGTGTAACGGCGGTGTGGTTGACCACCACGCCCACGCGCTTGCCCCTCAACCGGTCACGCAAACGGCTCTCCGTCAGCAGACAGTCCGCGCCGCAGCTTATTTTTATCCGGCCCATATTTTCCTCGTTGCGGTTTCTTTTGCGAACCAAAAAACCAGAAGAAGCGTATTGGAAAAGCGGTCGCCATGGCAATATAGCTGTCAAGGGTCAGCCGAAGGCTGATTCACATGCCCTTGACAGCGAGAAAAATAATAAATTTGATTTCGGGGCTGTTGAATAGTTTTTATCAACAGCCCTCCTAATATATCCCCGCGAAGCCGCAATCGCCACAGCCCTTGCTCCCGGCGGCGATTGAATTAAATTCAGAATCAGCTAACCCTCAACCCGGCTTCAGGCCGGCGCCACACAACGGAGATCCCATGAGATATTTTCCTGTCATGATGCTAAGCGCGATCACCCTGCTGGCCCTCGGCATGCCTTGGGCAAGCCGGGCCGCCACGCTGGAGAACCACCCACACTGGAAATACGGCGACAGCTTGCCGGGCCTGTATTACGAGGTGCTGGCCGCCAGTTTCGACAAGGCCGAGCGTTTTCAGGCCCCCGACGGCCGCTACCGTCCGCGCGTCCCGGCAACCACGCAGCAGGACGTGAGCGGCTTCAGCATGTATATCATGCAGTACATCTACGTCCCCGCCCTGCTCTACAGCGTGGAACACGAAGCCAACCCGCTCAAGGGAAGCAGGCGGGCGCTTGAATCGGCGCTCAGGGCCGGCGACTGGCTGGCCTCGGTAGTCAACGAAGAGGGCCGGTTCGTGCCCGTGGTCGACGGGGTCAAGGCCAATCCGCAGGATTCTCATCGCGCGCTCTATTGCTGGGCCGAGACTTACGGATTGCTCAAGGAACAACTTGGCCAGCAGCGAGAAAAAACCTGGCGGGAGGGCCTTCAGCGCGGAGGCAGCCGCTTGTTAAAGGATATGCGCCACCGGATGAACCGTCCGCGGCTCACCGCGCCGTTCCTGGGCACCAGCCCCAACCATTTCGGCCTGTGGTGCACCACTGTCAACCGGATCGGGATGCTCCTTGGCCTGGACGACTGGGTGAGCGACAGCCGCACGGCCCTGGCCCGGTTTGTGCGCGAAGTGACCCCCGGCGGCTACTGGGCGGAGCACGACGGTCCGACGATGATCTACGATTACCTCAATACGGCGGTGGCCGCCTACTACTGGCACTATTACAAAGATCCCGAGGCACTGAGAGCGATCCGCGCCAACACGGATTTCCACGCCCACTGGACCACTCCCGACGGGATCGATATCGCCACGGTGGATCAGCGCAACCGTAACCATTTCACTGCCCGGGCGGGGTTCGGCCTGTTCAGTTTCTGCAATTTTCCAGCCGGACGGCGGCTGGCGAGGCTCAAGCTGCTCTCTGCCCTGGGCGATAAGCGCGACCCGTTCGAGACCCTGGGGCTTTCCGTGCTGGGGCGCCTGGCGCAGAACGCCCATTACCACACCGACGGCCCTGAAGCGACAATCCCGCAGCAGATGCCCTCCTACCGTCATACGCTCGACCGCCCGGCCGTGGCCCGCAAAAACGGCAACTGGGTCTACTCTATCAGCGCGCTCGTCTCTCCCGACAGCCCGCTCAACCAGTTCTTCCTAGACCGCACCATGCCTGTCAGTCTCTGGCACCAGCGCACCGGAGCCATTATCGACGGGGGCAACACCAAGCTTCAGCCCGAACTGGCCACGTTCGCCGCCGTGCGCGACGGCAAACTTGGCGCGCATCCGCTGGACGGCCTGCTGCGCGGAAGCTGGGACGGTGATACGCTCTGCGTGGCCGAGGAAGGGTTCTCCTGCCGGCTTACTTTCGTCACCGTTGACGACAACACGACCCTGATCCGCGCCAAAGCGGAAAAGACTTACAACTCTCAGAACACGGCCCTGCTTCAGTTACAATTTCGCCTTCACGACGGCACTCCGGCCAGCATAAACGGCAAAAGCGCTACGCTCACCGCCAAAAAAATCGAGCATGAGGGCGCGCTGACTCTGGCCCATAACGGCTGGAGCGCGGAGCTGCCCGAGGGTAGCAGGTTCGAGTGGCCGTTTTACACTTACTATCCCTACGGTGCGGTGCGTATCCCGGAGAACCTGCACAACGCGGTGGGCCGGGCGGCGGTGAGCCTGCCCGAGGGCCAGTGGGTGGAAATTAAAATAACAGTGGACTGAGCAGCACTCTATAATTACAGGGAGCAGGCAATGAAATCGATTTCCTCCGCACTGGCGGCAGTTCTGCTGGCCGCTGGCATGTTACCGGCGGCCAGCCTGGACAACCATCCGCACTGGCGCAGTGAAAAACTGCCGGACCTTTACTACGAGGTACTCTCCCGCAGCCTGGAGCAGGCCCTGGAGCTCCAGGCCCCCGACGGCCGTTACCGCGTCGGGATGCCCGATCCGGCCGACCCCGGCGAGACCGGCTGGCGGATTACCTGGATGCAGTATATCTACGCGCCGGCGCTGCTCTATGTGACCGATAACGAGGCCAACAGCTTCCACGGCGACAAGCACGCGCTGGCCTCGGCAATCCGCGCCGGAGACTATCTGGCCGGGATTGTGGAAGCCGACGGCAGCGTGCTGCCCCGGGTCAACGGGAAGCCCACCAACCCGCTGGACGCCCACCGGACAATCTACTGCTGGACCGAGGCGTACGCCCTGCTTCGCCCACATCTGGACGCCGGGCGCGCCGAGCGTTGGGCGGATGCCCTGCGGCGGGCCGGGAAACTGATCGCCGAGAGCGAAGTGTTCGGCAAAATTCACCGTCCCAAGTACACCTCGCCGTTCCTGGGATTCAGCCCCAACCACCTCGGCCTGCGGGCCACCACTGTCTGGCGGATGGGGATGGTGCTCGGGATCCCGGAATGGGTTCAGCGGACCGAGCCGGCCCTCAAACGCTTCGTCAACCACGTCCAGCCCGGCGGGTACTGGGAGGAGCACGACGGCCCCACCATGATCTACGATTACCTCAACGTGTCGGTGGCGGGTCTGCTCTGGCATTATACCTCCGACCCGGACGCCATGCGCGCGATGAAGCTCAACACGGATTTCCACACCCACTGGACCACGCCCGACGGGATCGATATCCACACCGTGGACCAGCGCAACCGTAACCATTTCCGCCCGCGCGCCTCTTACGGACTGTTCGCGTTCAGCCATTTCCCGGCCGGCCGCCGCTACGCCCGCTTCCGCCTGCTTACCGCCCTGGGCGAGAGCGACAAACCGCTGCAGGCGATGGGTCTGGAGTCGCTGGCCCGGATCGCCCAGGACGCCTACTACCACTCCGCCGGCGAGGAGGCGACGATCCCCCAGCAGATGCCTTCCTACCGTCACACGCTCGACCGCCCGGCCGTGGTGCGCAAGCAGGGCGACTGGGTCTATTCGCTGAGCGCACTGGTGAGTCCGGAGCGGCCGCTGAGCCAGTTCTACCTGGACAGGATCGTGCCGGTAAGTCTCTGGAACAGCGCCACGGGTGCCATTATCGGCGGCGGCAACAGCAAGGGTCAGCCGCAGTTGGCCACGTTCGCCGTGCATCGCGCCGACGGCTCCTGGAGCTACCTTCCGCTCGACGCGCTGCTGGCCGGCTCAGCCGATGCGGACACGATGTACGTGGCCCACGAGGGTTTCAGCCTGAGCTTCACGTTCGATATCGAGGACGACTCCCGGGCGACTGTCCGCGCCAGAGCCGAATTTACCTACGAGCGTCCCGACACGGCCTATCTCCACCTGCCGCTGGTCATCCATGCCGGCGGAACGCTGGATGCGGGCGAGGGCCGCACCGTTACACTGGACAAAAAACCGCTGGAGCTTACAGGAGCGAGGCGGATAAGCCACAACGGCTGGAGCGTTTTTTTACCGGGCAGTGCCACTGTTACATGGCCAGTCTACACTTACAGTCCTTACGGCAACGTGCGCGTACCGGAGAATATCCACAACGCCCAGGCGGTGCTGTCCGTGCCGTTGAGTGTCGATGGCCAGTGGGTGGAAGTACGCTTCAGCATCGATGCAGACGAATAAAAAAGGCGCGGGAAGATATGCTCTTCCCGCGCCCTTGTTTATTCCCGTTCTCCGTTTTTACGCCTCAGGCCCCGATATCGCGCAGCAGCAGCAGCGCCTCGATATAATAGTAGTCCGCCCATGAGGTAGAACCCGCCACCCCTTTGCCGTTCCGCTTGCCGTAAACCGCGTCGGTCAGGATTCCGTGGCCGTCGGTGGTGAGATAGGATTCGCTCAGCGCACTGATAATCTTGAAAGCCGTATCGCGGTAACGCAACCGTTGTGCCGGCGTGGGGGTCAGCTTGGCCAGCTTGAGCAATCCGGCGGCGGCGATGGCCGCGGCGGCGGTATCTTTGCGATGGTCAGCTCCGGCGGGCAACTCGAAATCCCATACGGGCACACCGTCAGCGGGCAGGTTATCCACAAAGTAGTCGGCCACCCTGAGCGCCGCGTTGAGGAACAGTGTGTTCTGCTCGTGACTGTAGGCACTGGCCAGGCCGTAGATAGCCCAGGCCTGTCCCTGTGCCCATACGCTGGAGGCCTTGTAACCCCTGGTGGCGTATTTTTCGTTGTCGGCCAGTTCCGGTGTGCTTTCGCCGTGAATTGCACCGGTGGCGGGGTCAAAATCGGCCAGCTGCAGAATCCGGCCGTCGCCGCTGATCAGGTGCGCGACAACAAAAGTGGCATGGCTGCCGGCATGACGGGCGTAATCGTTTTTACCGCCGGCCTCGCTGGCCCAGTAAAGCAGATCGAGGTCCATCAGGCTCTCGATAGCCAGCCGGCGCCCCAGCACGGTATCTCCGGCCTCGCCCCAGGCGGGGAAGAACCCTGCCGGTGTGAACCGTAAATTCACCTTCTCGGCCGCATCGAGCGCCACCTGCCGGTAATACTTGTTGCCGGTGATCTGGTAGGCCCTGACATAAGTGGGATAGAACACCATGCCCAGTCCGAAACGGCCGGCCTCGCCCTTGAGCGGCTCCAGGCCCGCCATCCAGGTAGAGGCCAGCTTGACAGCGTCCGCATCCCCCGCGCCCTCGTAAATCAGCCAGAGCATACCGGGATAATAACCTTTCGCCCAGAAAAAATTGTCATCGTCAACCCATTCGTTGCCGGAAGTATGGGTCGGAAAACCTCCGTTCAGGCCGCCGAAAGCACGGTTGGCCTGCGTACCGGCAAGCTGTATCTGATCGGTGTAGAGCCGTCCTGTTTCAGTTTCCAGGCGCGTGGGTTTGTATCTTAATACCGAACAGGAAGCAGACACTAGCAGGCAAATAATGACGATGGCCGGCGGGACAAGGACCGATAGCCGTTGCAGGACTGATGGAAGTTTCAATTTTCCCCTCTCGGCTGGTGTATTGAGATTGGAATACAAGCTGTCATTTTATGGTAATAAAAAGCTGGACTGTAGTTCCCCGTCCCGGTTTGCTGTGCACTTCCATCTTCCCCCCGTGCTTCTTCACTTCCTCACTGGCCAGGGCCAGCCCGATCCCCTTATGCGCACTGTCCTGCAGCATGAATGTACTTACCCGCGGCAGGCACATAAGTTCAAAAACTTTGTTGTTATGATCCGAGGCGTCGCGCCTGATCTCATCGGCGCGCCTTGGATCGATAATATCGTTGACCAGCGCGCTTTTAAGTACTCCGATCCTGTCGATCCCCGGTCCGCTGTCGGCCACGGTGGCCTGCAGTTGCCGGAATTTTTCGAAATAGCGCGTATAGATGCTGACCGTCCCGTTATCTCCCGCGGCGGTCAGCGCATTGCTGACAAGCTGGTAGAGGGTCAGATAGATTCCGTCCGTGTCACCGATCATATGCGGCAGGTTCTCGTCGAGCTTGTCGTTGAACGTCACGCGCACCAGGCGCTCATCACCAGGCGGCAGTAACCCGCTTCGCCAGGGACAGACGGAGAGCTGGATGTCCCGGAACAGGTAGTTGATATTGAAAGTGGCCGGGTCCGGTTTGCGCGCAATGGTCTTCCGAAAATATACAAGTGAGCGCTGAATGTGGTCAAGCAGGGCGAGAGCGACCTTCCCGATACCCTTGTAACCCGGAATATAGAGCACCTCAATCATCTGCTCCGCGCTATCGCCCAGGTTCAACGACAACCGGCTCAGGCCGATGGCGAACCGTTTCGGTCTCATCTCGCCCAGCTCGACAATCAGGCGGCTGATCAGTTGCAACCGCTCCAGCACATCGCTCTCGTAAACCCTGCGGACCTCGTCCTGCAACTCCCTGCTGGGCCCGAAGCACTTGCCCTTGATTTTCGCCTTGAGCCCCATCACCGACTCGGTCGCCTCGCCGGCCGCCTGGGCGATCATTCCGTATACCGCCAGGTAATTCTGGGCCATCTTGCTCCATCCCGCAACCGCCAGGGACGTAAACCGCTACCGGCTGCACCATTGACCCCGGCGTGCGATGGGGTTAGAATTGGGGTATAACTGACTGTTCAGTCTTAAGATACCTCCGGCAACAACGTGGCGCAAGCGCTTTAGGTATCCCGGCTGAGTGAAAGCGCACTCCGGACAAACTTTGGAAACATTTTGCCCCAGGAACTGTATTAAACGGGTACGCCGGCGTAAAAGCCGGGCCGGCTGTTGTTACTGAACTAATAAAACAGGGGATGTCCGTTGGATAACGGTCCGGTTCCCGGCACTACGATACAGCGAGGGTATCCTGCCATGAGTAGCCCAGAAGCGTACTCCACAAAGAGGTGGCGCAAGCCGGACCGGCAAAGGGCAGTCCGGTTGCTGATTGCCCTGTTCGCCCTTTGCGCACTGACCGCCGGCGGAGTTTACGCCCAGTTCGGTAAAAACAAGGTCCAGTACGACAAGTTCAACTGGACAGTGCTCAAGAGCGAGCATTTCGATATCTATTTCTACGACAAAGAACGGACGATGGTGCTCAATGCCGCCAGGATGGCCGAGCGGGCCTATACGCGCTACAGCAAGATCCTCAATTTCAAGCCTCAGCGGCGGATTCCGCTGATCCTCTACGCCAGCTTCTCCGATTTTACCCAGACCAATGTACTGCCCCAGGAAATATCCGAGGGCCTGGGCGGAGTCAACGAATTCTTGAAAAAACGCGTTATCCTGCCCTTTACCGGCAGTTGGAAGGATTTCGAGCACGTGTTGACCCACGAGCTGGCCCACGCTTTCCAGATCGATATTCTCTGGGGCGAAAGCACGCCGGTTTCCAACCCGTTCGCCTTTACACCGCCGCTGTGGTATATCGAGGGCATGGTGGAGCAACTGAGCATCGGTAAGATGACGGTCAACACCGAGATGTGGCTGCGAGACGCCGCGCTCAACGGCTACCTGATGACCCTGGAAGAACTGAGCTACATGCCCCAGGGGGCCTACACGTTCGGCCACTCGTTCTGGTATTTTATCGCCCAGCGCTACGGGCACCGCAAGATTGGCGAAATCCTGCAAAAGACCTCGCTGTTCAGCAACCTGGACAACGCTTTCAAGTCGAGTCTGGGCGCGAATATGAAAACGCTGAGCAAGCAGTGGAACGAGGACATCCGTAAAACCTACCTGCCGCAGATTGTCAACTTCAAGAAGCCGGAGGATGTCGGCCGCCGGCTGACCAACCACGAGCGCGACGGGAGTAGTTTCAACACCACCCCGGCGCTGACCTCCACCGGCGAGACAATCGCGTTCACCACCAACAAGAGCGGTTATATCGATATCCGCGTGGCCAGCGCAATCGACGGGAAAAAGGGCCGCACCCTGATCGGCGGCCAGCGCAACCCGGACCTGGAAAACCTGCGCTTCCTCTACACCAGTCTCGACTGGAGCCCGGACGACCGCTTCCTGACCTACGTGGGTAAGGTCGGCCCCGAGGAAGCCGTGTTTGTTTACAATTACTATAACGAAGAGGTTGTCCACCGTTTCACCACCGGCCTGGACGGCGTGCTGACCCCGGACTTCTCGCCCGACGGAGCAAAAATAGTGTTCAGCGGGATCGACGGGGGCAGGAGCAACCTCTACACGATCACACTGGAGACCGGTGAGATCGAGCAGACCACCAACGACGACTTCACCCAGCGCGACCCGTCCTGGTCCCCGGACGGCAGGCGGATCGCGTTCACCACCGAATACGGCCCGGGCACGGATATGCAGAAGCTGCTTTTCTCCGACTACCGGATAGCCGTTCTCGAACTGGACACGGGCCGGTACACGGTGCTGCCCAACAGTTTCGGTAACAACATCTCGCCCCAGTGGTCGCCCGACGGCAGCAAGCTGGCCTACGTGTCCGACCGCTCGGGAATTACCAATATTTACTACCACGATTTCGAAGACGGCAAGGACTACCAGGTAACCGACATCCTGACCGGGGTTGCGGGAATTACCGAAAACAGCCCGTGCCTGTCGTGGTCCAGCGGGAGCGGCAGGCTGGCGTTCAGCGCCTTTTTCAACACCGGCTGGGATATTTATATCGTCAACAACCCGGAGCGTATGTCCAAAGAATGGGTGCCGGATACCGTTCTCGTGTCCGACTACAACACCGTGTATCTGGAAGCTTCCCGGCAGCGGAAGAAAAAAATCCGCGGGCAGTTACGCCTGGCCCACGGCGACAGCACCGGCCTGCCGGGATTCGTCGGCAAGCGGGCCGCTGAGGATCAGCCGGCGCTGCTGGCCGGCATGAGTGCGGCAGCGGAAAAAATGAGCCCGGAGCCGACAGCCACGGAGACGGAGAAAAAACAGGCTGAAACCACGGATGAGCCGCAGGCAGCCCCACCGGACGCCGTGTTCGACCCGCACCAGGCTCCGGCCAGCGGCAGCGTACCCGAGCTGGACATGGTCGGCCTGGGTCCGGACAGCACGGGGAAAACAAAACCGGAGCGGCAGCCCCGGGAGCAACGAACCGAGAGCGACAGCTCCGTTACGGTACAGGACACGGCCCCCCCGGACACGGCCCCCCCTGGCCCTGTGCGTATCGAACCCGACAACCTGGATTCCACTTCGGCAGGCGGCCCGGGAGAGGATTCCGTTGAAGTGCCGGCGGCGGCGGCGCCATCGCTGCCCCCGGGGACGAACTCGCTGCTGATGCTGAGCAACAAACCCGACTCGCTGCCGGCGATCAGTTTCGAGTTCGAAATGGACAGGAGCAATATTCCGCTGGTGGACACCGCCGATTTCGAGTATGCCAAGTACAAACCCCGCTTCAGTGTCGACTACGTGTCGGGCTATGGCGGCTACATGGGCAATATCGGGGCGTCCGGCGGCGTGTTTGTCTCACTGAGCGACCAGCTCGGCAACCACAATATCTCCATAGGCGCAAATATCTACGGCAAAATCCAGGACAGCGACCTGTTCTTCCAGTACACGAACCTCGAGGGCCGCACGGACAAAAGCTTTTTTATCAGCCAGTTCCGCGACCTCTACTATACCGGTGGATCGCGCAACAGCAGCGAGTTTCTGGCCAATATCTGGCGCAGCACAGGAGTGATTTTCAGCCGCCCGTTCAACAAGTTCCGCCGCTTCGAGTACGGCGCCTCCGCCTACATGGTCAGCCAGAAAGCGATCGGCCTTAATTTCGACCCGTACTACTCCTATTACCCGCCCCAGGAACGGACCCTGAAAGAATACGGCACCTATTTTTTCGCCGGACCGCAGGCGGCCCTGGTTTACGATAACAGCGCCTACGGGATGACCGGCCCGATTGATGGCGGCCGCTACCGTCTGAGCGTCCAGCAGTATTTCGGCGAGATCAGCTACACCGAAGTGATGGCTGACTGGCGCAAGTACTGGCTGTTCTGGCGGCGGGTGACAGTCGCCGTGCGGGCGGTGGCGGGCAGCCGTTTCGGCAACGACCCGCGCCTGTTTTATCTCGGCGGCCCGTACTCTTTTCGCGGTGCCTGGTACGCGGACATGTACGGCCACAACATCGTGTTTACCAACGCGGAGATCCGCTTTCCGTTTATCGACTTTCTGGCGATGGGCTGGCCGCTGCCGATTGTGCTGCGCGGAATCGGCGGCGTGCTCTTTTTCGACACGGCCAGCGCGTGGCTAAAAAACGACACGTTCCAGCCGTTCACGAGCACCGGCGCCAAGTGGTTCAAGCTCAAGGACGCGCAGGCGGCCTGGGGATTCGGCATCCGCGCCAACCTGGGCTACATGGTGCTGCGTTTCGACTCGGCGAAAACTCTGGACCATTACGATACCAACTTCTACCAGACCCCCTTGGGACTGTATAAAACCGATGAACTGGTGGAGGGACGCAGGCGCAATTTCTTCTCGGTCGGCTACGACTATTGATTGCCTCCCGGCAGAGCAGAGCCTGTTATCCCCCGGCCCCTTTTAACATGGCGGCCGGGGTTTGTTTTTTCGGGCCGCTGCCGTCGATACCTGCTCTGATGCTTGCGAATTGAAAAACGAACGGTTAAAATAAACAATCATCATAACCGGCAGAATACCACAGACACTGTTGAGCGATACATTTCACACCAGCCACGGAGGTATCCCCGATGCGTCTGCAACACTCTTATTTTCTCTGCGCCGCCCTTTGTGCCGCCCTTGCGGCCGGAGTTATGGCCCAGGACAAGGCCGGCCTGCTCAAGGAAGGCAAGGACAGCAACGGCGACGGTAAGCAGGACACCTGGGTCTACAGCAACAACCAGGCTAAAATCGAGCTGATCGAGGTCGATGAGAACGGCGACGGCACGGTGGACAAGTGGCGCAGGTTCGACAAAAACGGGACCAAGGTCAAAACCGAGGCCGATACTGATTTCGACGGGGTCCTGGACACCTGGACCATCTTCGAGGACGGCAAGAAAGCCCGGGTCGAAAAAGACAGGGACAACAACGGCAGCGTGGACCAGTGGCAGCATTTCAACGCTGAAACCGGCAAGCTGACCAAGGTGGAGATCGCCAGCAAGAGCGACAAGCCAGATCAGATCATTCTCTACGGCGCCGACGGGAAAAAGACCGAGATGCAGCAGGACTCCAACGGCGACGGTACCATGGATCGCTGGACCGAGTACTATGCCAACGGCAAACCCAAGGTTGTGGCCTATGACACCAAGGGCGCGGATGGGCAGAAGGGCAGCGACGGCAAACCGGATATCTGGCAGAAATTCAACGAGGACGGCTCCAAGGGCCAGGCCGGGTTCGACACGGACGGGGACAACCAGCCCGACGTCTGGCAATAGACCCGGCTCACTAACCGGGGCTCTCCGCCCGCCGCACTCTACCCGCGCGGCGGACTGCCCGTTCGAGCTTCATCACCGGGCCGGCTCCCCCCCGCAGGGAGGCGGCCCTTTTTGTTAGCTGGAGGACACTCTGGCCCGGCAAAAGGCGGATAAAAACGGAGCGGCGACGCGCGAACTGTTCTCCTCGCGCCGGGGCCTTCTGCTTACGGCGATCGGAATCGCGATCGGCACCGGCAATATCTGGCGTTTCCCCAGGGTAGCCGCGGCCAACGGCGGCGGCGTGTTTATTATCCTCTGGATGGCGTTCCTCTTTCTCTGGTCGATTCCGCTGCTGAGTGTGGAGAGCGTGCTGGGCCGCGGCACGCGCCACGGCACCGTGGGCTCTTTTGTCGCGCTGCTCGGTGCGCGCCATGCCTGGATGGGCGCTTTCGTGGCTATCACCACCACGGGGATTCTCTGCTACTACGCGGTTGTTACCGGCTGGTGCATGAAATATTTTACCGGTTCCCTGCTGGGCGCTATCGGCGGAGATACGGGTGTTGAGTACTGGCACGCATTCGCCGGCAGCGGCCAGGCCGTGCTGTTCCACCTGGCTGCGGTGGCCCTCTGCTGCGTTATCGTGCTGGCCGGTGTGCGCGCTGGAATCGAGGCGAGTGCGAAGGTGTTTATCCCGGCGCTGGGGTTGATCCTGCTCTACTGTGCGGCGAAAGCCCTGACCCTTCCCGGCGCGGGTGCGGGAGTGAGCTACCTGTTCGGTTTCGACCCGGCGGATTTCCTGCGTCCCCGGGTATATCTGGAGGCGCTGAGCCAGAGCGCGTGGAGCACGGGAGCCGGCTGGGGCCTTCTGCTGACCTACTCGGTTTACGCCCGCCCGCGCGAGCACGTGGTTGAGAACGCGTTTATCATGGGCCTGGCCAACAACACGGCCAGCCTGCTGGCCGCCCTGGCGGTGATTCCAACCGTGTTCGCCCTGCTGCCGGTCGAGACCGCCGTGGAGGTGGCGACCACGGCCGGGGAGAACAGCACGGGGATGACATTTATCTGGATCCCCCGTCTGCTGGGCGAGGGCGAGGGCGGACGGGTAATGCTGACGCTGTTTTTCCTGGCGCTGGTGCTGGCCGCGCTGAGCAGCATGATCTCGATGGTGGAGATGGCCGTGCGCAACCTGCTCGATATCGGGATGGGGCGAACCGCCGCCACGCTGGCGGTGAGTGCTTTTATCGGCGTGGTGGGGATTCCCAGCGCGTTGCGGCCCGGCTTTTTCGACAACCAGGACTGGGTCTGGGGACTGGGGCTGATAGTCAACGGCCTGCTGTTCTGCGTGGCGGTGAGTATCTACGGGTTCGAGAAGTTCAGGAAAGAGATGGTGGAGGAGCGCGGCAGCGGCGACATGCATCTGCCCCGCTGGTTCGGTACGTTGATCAGGTACGTGGTTCCTGCACAGTTCGCGCTGCTGATCGGCTGGTGGTTCTGGCGTTCATCGGGCTGGGCTGAGAGGTGGTGGGACCCGCTGGGTACGTTCAGTATCGGCAGCGTGCTGGCCCAATGGGGCGCGGCGCTGCTGCTGGCCCTGTGGCTGGGCCCCAAACTGGCGCGGCGGCTACGCTAGTTTTGCTGATAGTAAAACAACTCTGCTTTATCGCCCGTTATTCTTGCCCACACGGGGCGGCCGTCGCGGAAACCGACGAGATCGTTGATCGGGTCTATGTCCGGGGAGGGAGGGGTGACCTTGTACATCCGACCCGTGGCGCAATCAACGTATTCCAAGTCCATAAATCTTACATAAGCTATTGTTTTTCCATCAAGTTTACCCCATTCCAACAATTGGGCATAAATGTCTCCTGTTCCGTAACCCCAATCCTCATCGGGATCCAGTTTTATCTTCTTTCTGCTTTCGAGATCAAACAAATACGCTTCATCATCTATCGTATCTCGAAATCCATATTTGCCATCGGGGGAAACTTTCAGAAACCAACCCCATGATTCCGCTACTTCGCCTGTTGTTGAGTTATAAAATTTATCTGGCCCATGATAAGCACAAGTTATGTACAACTTATCTTCAAACTCAGACCAATATATTCCATAATATCCATCATCGCATGCGGCTATTTCAGTTTTAGCTCGGCTTTCAGGATTATATAACCACACTGATACCCCTTCCATGTATTTTCCAGAGGGAAAATCATTTGAAGGTAACAAATCATAAGCAATGTAGGCCAGTTGGTCACTATTTGGAGACCAATCATAATTCATAACATGGCAAATCGTATCAGTGATACCCGTTTGAAGGTCCATCACAATAAGTACGTTAGGCGGCCAACCCTTATCCTCGCAAACGCAAGTATCTGGCTTTAACCATTTAGCCCGCCATGATAAATACCTTTCCGATGGTGATATCGCTAACAGTGTCAGATTACTAACATCTGTAATAGAAATATTACTATATGCCAAATTATCAGTGTTTATAACTGTTATCAGGGTATCTCTATCCAATGGGTACAACGTTTTTTCTGCTAACATATCAAAAGGCAATATAAGCAAAAAACTAAAGCACAAATACAACATTAGTGTTTTATGCACTTCTACTTCCCTCCGCTATTATTTCGGAGAGTTTACATGATCGTGATCATCGTGCCCACCACTACCGTCATACTTGACTTCATCTCCATATTTATCCGCAATCTTTTTATTCCCAATATAAACAAATGGGGCTCCACAGTTCAAATACCTCTGAATTTGCTTTTTGTGCTCCTTCTCTTTGTACCCTTTTCCATTGACTATTGCGCTACCACAAGTCCGGCCAAAATCAATATCCACGCCATAACCCTTAGCATGACTCTTGCCTTTATGTGAGCCGTATTTAACACCATCCTGCACTGCTTTATTACCAATATATGGCTTTTTGCCTGTCTCCTGCAAATGCTTGGCGGCAAACTTATCCATAAAAACCTTTAGTTCAGGCAATCCCCAACTGGCCTCTTTCCTCCCATAGCCCGTGTAGCTATTGCCGTCGTAAGGAATTTTGATAAACCCGTAAGCCGTAAAAGTAATATCCAGACAAAAGAATGCATGTGGCCGGTCGTCCAGGTCAACCCAAAAGAAATATTTAGCGCTCAGGCCTTGTGTCTGGAATTTTACTTTCAAATTTTCACCTTCCATCGGTAACGCGGCTTTCAAATCTCTCATTGCGCTAATTTTATCAAGCCCGCGCAACAGTTTCGCCATTTCTGTTTCTGGCACAATATCATTGTCCGTCCCACTTTTAATCACTCTTTTGTTCATCCTGTCCTTGTTCCAGTTAATAGCTTTTGATTCCGGAGTCTCGGCAAAGCTTATCCTGACGCTCATCCCCCCTCCCGGCCCCTTAAGCAAAATTTCCACGTTCGGCTCGTCTTTCGCACCGGCGGCCCGGTAATCCACCTTGATCACTTTACCCCTGAATTTAACTTCCTCCCCGTTAACCGTCAGCACCACCTCCCCGGCATCCTGCGGTCCAGCCGCAACCGATTCCTTTCCCGCCGACTGCATCACGCGCTTGTTGGCGGGAAGATCCCGCTCAATCCGCCGTAACTCCTTCTGCACCAGTTTTAGCCCGGGGTGAGGGTATTTCACCCGCGCCCGCACCCAGGCCATACGCCGCACTTCGGGCATCAACCTGTCCGCCAGTGCTATCAACTTGTTGCCGTCACTTGTCAGCGCCCGCGCCCGCCGCTCCCCGGCTGCGTGGCCCTTGCTGAGCAGCGCCAGCGCCTCGCGCTCCATCCCGGCGTACAGCTTACGGGCTTTCGCTCCCACTCCGGGGTCGCAGTCCCACAGCATCATCGTGCTCGCTTCGGCGCGGTTCATGTAGCTCACCAGTGCCTCCTGCCAGGATTTTTTGTCCATCTCCATCGTTCACTCCCCGCTCGCTTAAGGAATGATTATCCATTAGTCACGGGGGTAAGATTAACAAGCCATCCGCCTTGCGTCCAGCGAACTCTGTGCGTTTAGGTGCGTTTGCACAGTTCTGCGCTAAAATATTTTACAGTTCTCGATTTAGCTTACAGCACAAAAAAAGCCGCTCCCCCTTGCGGGAAGCGGCCTTCAATCTCGCTTTTCTTATTTTCTTATCCGTGCTTTATTTTTCCGCCGCCAGGTCCCCGGCCAGCCGGACCAGCAGGCGCACGCCGTAGCCCGTGCCACCCGGACTGTCGTAATGGCGTTTCTTGTCAGCCCAGGCCGGCCCGGCGATATCGATGTGCACCCACGGCGTCTTGCCGGCGAACTTCTGCAGGAACAGCGCGGCGGTGATCGCCCCGCCCCAGCGCGTGGTCCCGATATTCTTCACGTCGGCGAACTCACTCTTGATATCCTCGCGCATGTCCTCGTCCAGCGGAAGGCGGCAGAGCTTTTCCCCGGCCTGTACCGCCGCCGCGCTGACCATACCCGTCCAGCGCTAGTCGTTGCCGAACAGCCCGGCGGTGGAGGGTCCCAGGGCCACGACGCAGGCCCCGGTCAACGTGGCCAGGTCCACCACCCGGCTCGCCCCCAGCTTGCCCGTGGCCCAGGCCAGTGCGTCCGCCAGGGTCAGCCTGCCCTCGGCGTCCGTGTTGCCGATCTCGATAGTGGTGCCGTCCAGCGCGCGCACGATGTCGTCGGGCTTGTAGCTGCGCCCGCCCGGCATGTTTTCCACCGCCGCCACCACCGCGCTCACCCGCAGGGGCAGCTTCAGCGCTGCGATCACCTCCATCGCTCCCAGCACCGCCGCCGCGCCCGCCATGTCCATCTTCATCCCGGCCATGTGCTCACCCGGCTTGATATTCAGCCCGCCGCTGTCGAAACACACGCCCTTGCCCACCAGCACCAGCAGCTCATCGTTAACCGGCTTGCCCGGCGGCTCCCAGCTCAGCTCGATAAAGCGCGGCGCATTGGCGCTGCCACGGGCCACCGCCAGCGTGGCGCCCATCTTCTCCCGCTCCATCTCCCGCTCGTCCAGCACCCGGCAACTGAGTCCCTCGTGGCTCTTCGCCAGCCTCACGGCCACCGAGGCCAGCCGTTCCGGCGTCAGTTCGGCGGGGATCTCATTGACCAGCTCACGGGCGGAGATTACACCCCCGGCCACGGTGAGCGCGTGCGAGGCCGCCGTTTTCAGCGCAGCGGCGTCCTGCTTGAGCGACGCTCCGCGGCCACCGTAGAAAAACAGCTCCAGCTCGTCCAGACCGGCATAGGCGGGGCTGCTCTCGTCGATGCTCTTATACTTCTCGAACCTGTAGAGTCCCAGGCTCATGCCCTCGGCCAGCGCACCGCAAATCTCGACTGCCGTAACACCGCCCGCACGCGCGGGGACCCGGCAGGCCAGCGCGGCCCTGGTCACGTTCCAGGCGCGGAAACAACCGGCGGCGGCCCCCGCCGCCCGGCGGTATTTTTCGCTGCTCAGGCTCGAGGGTTCGCCCAGACCGACAAGGCACAACCTGCGCGGCAATTTTCCGCCCGACATGTTGAACGTGAAGCTCTGGCCCGCTTTACCCTTGAACCGCTCCTGGACCGCCGCTTCCAGGATCCGCCCGCCCGCGCGGCGATCCAGCCTGGCGACCAGCGGATCATCGTCCAGAGCTCTCTGGAACACCGGCACAACCAGCGCCGGCGCCTCTTGCCCCAACTCCAGCTTATGCACAACAGTGATCTTCACCATACCCTCCTGTGCTACCTGATGCAAAACGCCCCCTGGCCGATGGCCCGGAGGCGCTGCGAAAAAACGAATCGAACCCCACTTGCCACGTGGTATCGCGCTTAGCCCGCATTATTCATAAAAAATATCGCCTACTTTCTATAACTTTTGGCAATGAAGCGAGTTAACGCAGAATCACTTTGTCCTGCAAAAACGGATATTATTTATTGCCAAAGAAAAACAAGCTGGCGAAATTTTACCTTCGGCTCGCCTGCTTTGTCAGATTAGCTGCGCCATCAGTGGATTGCGGTATTGAGCAGTACAGCGGCGCCACTGCTTCCTTGCTCTCGAACAAATCAGGCTTCGTGAATAATCCGGGTTAGGGAAATCTTGAAATGATCTCTCTCTTCTTCCTGTTGGCCTCTTCGGACTGCTCGCTCTTGCGGTCCGCCAGGTCGGTAAAAGCCTGCTTCTCGTTCTCGTAGAAAATATTGTCGGCGCTGGTGGTGTAAAACTCAGCCTGCTCCTTCAACGCGGCGGACAGAAAATCGAGCACCTGGATAGGGTTGAAAAAGCTCTCGAACAAGTCCTTCAACTTATCGGCGGGATAGAACTTTTCATTGCGTGCGGCCTGCATTTCCCTGATATAGTCGTCCAGGGATTTTTCTTCGATCTCCGCGGCGGACTGCTCGTCCTCCAGACCGGTCAGCAAAGCCTCCAGCTTGTCCAGGTCCTCGCCGACCATCTCCTGCAACTGGATGATAAACTTCTTGAGGTCACTCTCTTCCTTTTCGATCTTGCCGGAGAACTGCTCCAGAAAACTCTGTCCGTCCTTCTCAACCTGGATCGCAAGCTTGATGAACTGGATGTCCTGATGCCTATTCTCGCTCATATCTCGATCTGCTCCGCTTCTGAAAGTCCGACGGTTTATGCTGCTGCAGCAAACGTACCCGGCGTCGCAAGGGAGCGCCGCCTTTCCCCGGGTCCAAGCTTCGGCCTGCCGGAGAACTTACAAGATACCCGGCTTAAAAGGCTTTGTCAACAACCCTTGCGTGAGTTAGGCCTGGAGAGGCGCTGAAATAAAACGTTCAACGCCCTTAAATTAATAATTTCGCTCGGTTGGTTGTCAATGGCAAGCCAAGCCGTTCTTTTTGCCGATTCTGCTATTCGTTTTATTTCAGGCAGTTAGATTACCCGGCACCTGTTTCGGCCAGCAACAGCGGGGAACGGCCCTTGACAACCTTTATTCCCATTCTGCGTATATGTCAACACGCTTCTATGCCAGCGCCTTTCGCCGGCGAAGAGTCCACTCGGCGGCCAGCAGCGCCACGATCATCCAGTAAATCCAGCTCTCCCGCGCCAGGCCGATCTGCCGGGTAACCATCTCCCGCACCTCGCCGACGGGTTGCAGCTCTTCCGCCAGTTCCCCGGGGCTAATAATCCTGCCATCAGTGGAGGCCGCCAGGGCGACCAGCCCGAGGCTATCGGGCCGGACCTCCGCCAGCTCCGGGCTGAACTGCTCCACCGCCAACTCGCCTCCGGCCCAAAGCGTGTCCGCGCCTGAGCTCGCAAGCGCTCCGTAAAAATATACTCCCGGCGGCAGAACGCCGAAATCGAGCGCGAAACCATCCCGCTCGCCCGCCGCCGCCCGCGTGGTTCGCAATGTCGCCACCGTGTCGCGCACCGTGGCGCTGCCGGCTCTCCACAGCGAGGCCTCGATAACGATCTCACCGTCGTCCAGCCCGTCGCGGATCTCCCCGGATAAGCTCACCGGCTCTCCCCTGCCGAACACTTCCCGTCCTGGCTCCAGCACCAGCGGCGATCTCCGCTCGGCCGCGGTCAACCATCCGGCCAGCTCCCGCCACATGTTGAAATACAGCGCCGCGTCTTCGGGGTCACCCAGTTGCCGCTGCATGTGCCAGCGCCAGAGGCCCTGGGCCGTGATCAGCGCGCTGCGCACCCCGGCCGAGGGCCGCACCGCAAGCACCGGCGCTCCCTCGCCGGCCAGCGGGCCACGGCTGCCCGCGTGAGCCAGGATTTCCGCGGAACGCACCGGCTTCAGACCACGATAAACAGTTGTAACCGGCGGCAGATCGTCGATAACTCCACCGCCGCCCAGCGCCCCGAGCACACCGTAACGTCCGTTGGTATACAGGCGGCAGGCCGTGGCGGGAGCCTCCAGCGGTATAATGGCCCCGGAGGAGACGGGCAACACTCCGGCCAGCTCCGGGGGCAAAACGGCAGGATCGAACCGTACCGTGGGCCAGAGGACCAGCCCCAGAGCACCCGCAGCGGCCCTTTGCGCCAGCCGCCCGAGGAACCGCCGGCCCAGTTTCGCGATATTCCCGTGGAGCAACACCAGCGCGGCGTCCTCAAGCTCCGCCGCTGCCGGAAGGCTGCCCGCGCTGAACACCCCTTGCCGGACGCGCCTGTGAAGCGTGCTTCCGTTCTCTCCCTCCAGTATCAGCAGCGTGCTGACATCCCAGTCGTCCACGGCGGACAGGGCACGGCCGGTGAACGTCAGGTCCCAGTCCGGCGAGTTGCTGATCAGCAGAAACGTGCGGCGGCTCTGTCGCACGTGCAGGCGGTGCAGGCGGCGGTTGTTGAGTTCACTGAATTCCCCGGCCAGCGGGCGCAGCGAGGCCTCCAGCCAGTAGCTGCCGGCCGCGGGCGCGTCAAAGCTGATCCGCTCCGCGCTCAGCGATGCTCCGCCGGAGGGCGGCTGCAGCCTGCGCTCCGCCACCTTGCGGCCATCGAGAAAAATATCCACCGCAAGCGTCGCACGGGCCTCGCCGGAGAGAGTGAGCTCCAACTCAACCTGCCCGTCCTCGTAAGCGGGACTGATTTGCTCGATACCGGTCAGCGCCGGATCGCTCCCATCGGGACTGCCGCCGAGCGGCACAACGTCGACAGCAACGCCGCTATCCGGTAACGCGGCCAGCACGCTGCCACCCGCGTTGACCCGCCCGTCGCTGACCAGCACAACCCTGTCCCATCCCGGTCCCGGCGCACTCAGCAGCTTCTCCAGCGCACCCGCCAGGTCGGTGCGGTCCTCCAGCAGCCCGGCGGCCAGGCCATCGATACTCTCCAGTCGGGCCAGCTCCCTGCCGAACGTATATATTGCCGCCACATCCCGGCCCGAGATCCATTGCTCCACCAGCGCCCGCGCCGCTTCCAGTCTGTCGGGACCGCCGGGCGAACCGGTTTGCGGCAGCAGCATGCTGGCAGAGCGGTCGACCAGCAGCGCCACCCGCTCGGGGCGGCTGCGCCCACTGCCGAGGGCCAGCAGCGGCTCCAGCGCCAGCATGCCGAGCAGGACAACCACCAGGGAACGCAGAGTGGCGAGCAGGATTTTATAGCCAGTGGGCAGGGGGGGACTGGTGCGACGGTAGGTCCACCAGACCACGAGCAGCACGACTGAGGCCAGTATGACCACGGGCCACATGGTAAAGCGCTGAAAGCTCAGTACGATCTCACTCAAACGTGTCTCCATTCGGGGGGGACGTCTTACGGTTCGATCCCAAGCTCGTTCATCGCCGCACCGACAGTATGGAACGAGCCGGTGATCACCACCGGTCTGTCTTCGCCGCGGACCAGTTGCAAAGCCGCCGCGATACCGGCGCAGACCTGGACCTTTAGCTCACCGCCGGACAGCTCGTCGGCCACGGCCGCCAGGATTTCGGGAGCCGCCGCACCGCTGCGGGTATCGCCGTGGCCGAAATCCACCGCGGGAAAGATAAACCCGCCGGCCACCGGCAGCAAATGCTCCAGAAAATACGTGTAATCCTTGTCCCCGGCCAGCGCCACAACGAAAAGCGCTTTACGTCCGGGATAAATTTGCTCGATATTCTGGCGCAGACTGGACGCCGCCGCCGGATTGTGAGCCACTTCCAACACCAGTTCTGCCCCGCCGGGGCCGGTTATGCGCTGGAACCTTCCCGGCCAGCAAAGATCAGCCAAGGCGGCGACTGTTTTCTCCGGCTGCGCTGTGATACCCATGCCCTCCAGAGTAAGTTCGGCAACGCGAATCCCGAGGCAGCAGTTCCGCGCCGACTGGTCTCCAATCAGCGGCAGGCGCGCATCCTCAAGCAGCAGCCCCGGCGACTGGTAGCTAAGCCTGCTGCCAAGCGCATCCATGGCCAGCGTCTGCCAGCGCACCTCATCGTCGAACAGGCGCAACTGCGCGCCGGCCCGCCGCGCCTGGGCGCGGATAGCTGCCAGCGCCTCGCTCCTGTTCTCCCCGCAGACAAGCGGCACGCCCGCCTTTGCGATCCCTCCCTTTTCGGCGGCGATCTCTGCCAGTGTACCTCCCAGGAATCTGGTATGCTCCAGGGAGATCGAGGTGATCAGGCAGGCGGCGGGAGCCAGCACGTTGGTGGCGTCGAGCCGGCCGCCCATACCCACTTCCACAACCGCCGCCCGCGCTCCGGCCTGCTTGAACCAGTCGAACGCCAGCGCGGTGATCACCTCGAAAAATGTGACCCGCTCTTGCTCCACATAGTCCCGGTGGCGCCGCACCCAACCCGTGACGAACCGCTCCGGCACTTTGGCGCCGTCCAGCCGCGCCCGCTCGCGCAGCGTGACCAGGTGCGGACTGGTGAACAGTCCGCAGCGCACTCCATGGGCGCGGATGACCGCATCGGCGGCGGCGGCGGCAGTGCCCTTGCCGTTGGTGCCGGCTATGTGGCATGAAACGAACGAGCGGTGGGGATCGTCCAGCACAGCCAGCAGGTGGCTGATTTTCTCCAGGCCCAGCTTGACGCCGAAACGCTGGAGGCCGAACAGCCAGTCGGACGCCTGCTGGAAAGAGGGCGGCATGGTTTGGCTCTAGTCGAGAAGTTCGCTGAAATTCAGGCTGATCTTGCGTACGGCTTCCACGATCTGCTCCAGACCCCGATGATCGGACAGTAAAAGATTCTGCAGCAGCCAGACCGCTTCGCTGGCGGTGGCGCGCTCGGCCACGGGACAGTGAAAATCGGCGTAGTCGATCAGCTTGCCCTGGAACTCGTGACGGGTAATCTGATCAAAAGGCCCGGTGTTTTTCTCCAGCAGCACGGGCTGACGGTAAGCCGGTGTGAAATAACCGCCGTGTGCCGGACGGATACCCTCCGCGTTGAGCGCCTTGACAAACTTATTCTTGGGCAGACCGCCGAACGAGTCAGGGTGGTAGCGGAAGATAAAAAGGTGGCAACTGGAGGCGCTAACGTAGTCCGGCACGGCCAGCGGCTCGATCCCATCGATATCGGCCAGCTCCTGCCTGAGGTAAGCGGCGCTCTGCTGGCGGCGCTCCAGCATGGAGCCGTAGCGCGCCAGTTGGGCCAGGATCACGGCGGCCTGGATCTCACTCAGACGGTAGTTGCCGCCCAGCAGGTGATGTTCGTGCCAGGCGCCGCCCTCCACCCGGCCGCAGTTGACCATGCCGCTGCAGCGTGCGGCCAGTTCCTCGTCGTCCGTGACAATCATCCCGCCCTCACCGGCGGTGATATGCTTGCTGCTCTGAAAACTGAACGTACCCAGCTGGCCGATAGCGCCCACCTTGCGGCCGCGGTACTCGCTGCCCCAGGCTTGGCAGGCATCCTCGACCACCGTCAGAGCGTGTTTTTTGGCGATAGCGCCGATAGCGTCCATATCGCAGGGCAAGCCCGCGATATGCACCGGCATCACAGCCCCCGTGCGCCCGGTGATCACCCGCTCCACGCAGGCCGGGTCGAGGGTGTAGGTATCGGGGTCGATATCGGCGAACACCGGCACCATGTTGGCTTCCAGCACGGCCGTGGCGCTGGCCACGAACGTGTAGGGCGGAACGATCACCTCCGTGCCGGCCGCCAGACCCGCGGCCAGCAGGGCGGCTCTGATGGCGGTGGTGCCGCTGGTGGCCGCAATCCCGAATGCGGCGTCCTGATAAGCGGCGAACTGCTCCTGCAGGGCCAGTACCTTGTCGCCGTTGGACATGCCCCACCTGCCGCTGGTGATCACACCGTGCGCGGCTTCGAGTTCGCTCTCGTCCCACACCGGCCAGCTCGGGAACTCTTCCACCCGGACCGGCCTGCCGCCGGAAATCGCCAACCGCGCCATCGCGCCTCCAAAAAACTCGTACAATTTATGATTATTTTACAGGGGCGTTGAAAAAAATGTCGTCATGAGAATTTGGCTGTCAAGGGCATGTGAATATTTTGGGCCCTGTTACTATGGCAAAAAAACCCGCACGTCCGCCTCGGGAAGCTGCCTGCGTACCAGCGCGGCAATCTCTTCCAGGCGCCCAGCGCCCAGCGCCACAAGCGTGCTCTCGGCCGGTACGCGCTCGAATGTATAGAGCTGCACGGCCCGCGGTTTGAGCGCCCGGAGGTGGCTCAGCCAGGCCCGGACCTCCTGTTCGCTGGAATTGTCCACCGGCCCGGTGACGAACAGGGTCTGGATTTCCAGGTTTTCTAATTCACTCAACCCCTCGATGATCCGATCCAGGCTTGCACCGGAACGCGAACCGTTGAGCGACTCAAACGTCTGCTGGGTGCCCGCGTCCAGCTTCATGATCGGCCGCTCCAGCAGCTTCAGCCCCGCGCGCACCTCTGGGCTGCCCACAGTGGAGCTGTTCGAGAGGATGCAGACCGGCAGACCGGGGCGGTACGCGTTGCGCCGGCGGACCACCACCTCGCAGATTTCGCGAAAGCGCGGGTGCAGGGTCGGCTCGCCGTTGCCGGCCAGCGTCAGCACATCGAGATCCCCGTGGGCCGGCAACGCCTCGCTCAGCGCGGCCGCCACCTGGCCGGGAGTGGGCAGGCCCTCGCCGCCCACGTGCCGGCGCTCTTGCGGCGCAGACGTAAAACCATACTGGCAGTACAGGCAGTCGAACGAACAGACCTTGTTTTCCGTGGGCAGAATATTGACTCCAAGCGACTTGCCCAGCCGCCGGCTGTCGATGGGGCCGTAAATGATTTTCCGCTGTAAAAGTCTTTCTTCCATCGCCGGATCAGTCATCGGTAAATATCACCCTGGCAAAACGCCGTTTGCCCACCCGGATAAACACCGAACCCTCGGGTTGCAGTTTAAAGTCGGTGCTTTCCACCTTCACGTCGTCCACGCTCACGGCCTTCTGCTTGATCATCCGGTTGGCCTCGCTGGTGCTGGTCACCAGGCCGATATCGCGCAGCAGGCCCGGCAGCCAGACCGGCTCGCCACCGCTGTTCACCCGGTGTTCTGGCACGTCTTGGGGACGGTCCTTTTTGACGAACACGCGCTCGAAATGCGCCCGTGCGTCGGCGGCCCCCGTGTGGCCGTGGTAGAGCGATGTAACTTCCAGGGCCAGCTCGTGCTTCAGGTCGCGTGGATTGGCGGCGCCGCCCTCCAGCTCCTGCCTGATCAGTGCCAAGCGCTCCAGGCCAACCCGGCTGACCAGCTCGAAATAGGTCAGGATCAGCTCGTCGGGAATCGAGAGTATTTTACCGTACATATCAACGGCGGATTCGTCAATGCCCACATAATTGCCGTAGCTCTTACTCATCTTCATCGTACCGTCGGTGCCCACCAGCAGCGGCACGGTCATCACCACCTGCGGCTCCTGTTTCCAGTGACGCTGAAGTTCGCGGCCCACCAGCAGGTTGAACTTCTGGTCCGTACCGCCGAACTCGACATCGGCCCTGAGCGCCACCGAGTCGTAGCCCTGGAACAGCGGGTAGAGGAACTCCAGGATCGAGATCGGCCGGCCGTCGGCATAACGCTTGGCGAAATCGTCGCGCTCGAGCATCCGGGCCACCGTGTGCATGCCGCACAACTCCAGCACGCCCTCCACGCCCAGCTCTCCCAGCCAGCGGCTGTTGAAATCCACCACCGTGGCCTGGGGGTCGAGAATCTTGAACACCTGGTCCTTGTAGGTTTCGGCGTTAGCCAGCACCTGCTCGCGGGTCATCCGCTTGCGGGTCTCGTTGCGGCCGGTGGGGTCGCCGATCATGGCCGTGAAATCGCCGATCAGGAACACCACCCGGTGGCCGAGTTGCTGGAAATCACGAAGTTTCTGAATGCTTACCGTGTGTCCGAGGTGGATATCCGGCGCAGTGGGATCGAAACCCTGTTTGACTGTCAGCGGCTGGCCCGTTTTCAGCGAGCGGGCCAGTTTCCGCTCCAGCTCCTGTTCGCTGATTATTTCCGCCAGCCCACGGCGGATAACATCCATCTGTTCGTTCAGCGCTGGAAAACCCATCTCAAATCCTGTCCTTGTCCGGTTTACCAAATTACCCGCCAAAAGATGCTAATACACTATAATAGAAACAGTTAAATAACACCAGGCCCGCCGGAACGCAAGTCATTTCTGCCCCGTACGGGCCAGCCTGACGAGCGCCGGCGGTCCTTAAGAGCTTGCCTGCGGGAGGCTTATAATTTATCTTGCCGACTGGTCTATTTCTTAACCAATACCCTTTAGGATAAAAAAACAACCAATGGCGGATAACACAAACGAACAGCAAGACGCCGTCCCCAGGTCCGGCAACCTGTTCAAGGTCGTGATGCTGGTGGTGATCAGCACGATCTTTTTCGGGCTGGGCATGGGCTACCAGTTCTTCCGGTATTTCAAGTCCGAGTTGCCCTCGATCGCCAAGATGGAACTGGAGCCGCCGAACCTGGTCACCCGCGTACTGGCCAGGGACTCCACGCTGCTGGCGGAGCTCTATACGGAGCGGCGCACGCCGGTATCGCTATCCGCTATTCCGGCCGAGCTCAAGCAGGCGCTGATCGCCGTGGAGGACCGCAAGTTTTACAGCCATTGGGGTATCGACGTCTGGGGCATCATCCGCGCGCTGTATATCAACCAGGTCTCCGGCTCGATCCGCCAGGGCGGCAGCACGATTACCCAGCAGCTTGCCCGCGAGCTGTTCCTGACCCGCGAACGGACCTACACGCGCAAAATCCGCGAGGCGATCCTCTCCTGGCAGATCGAGCGCACCTACACCAAGGACGAGATCCTCGAGCGTTATTTCAACCAGATCTATTTCGGCAGCGGAGCCTGGGGAATAGCCGAGGCGGCGCGAACCTACTATAACAAGAATATCAGCGACCTGGACCTGGCCCAGTGCGCGCTGCTGGCCGGGCTGCCCAACGCGCCCAGCCGCTACAGCCCGCTCAACAGCCCGGAAAACGCCACCGAGAGACGCAACTGGGTGCTGGTCTGCATGGCAGAAACCGGCGCAATCACGCAAGAGCAGGCCGATTCGGTCAGCAAGCTCCCGGTCAAAGTCAACCCGATCAGCCGGGAGAGCTGGAAAGCTCCCTATTTTGTCGATTACGTACGCAACCAGTTGCTGGGCGACTACAGCGAGGACGAACTCTATCACCTGGGCCTGCAAATCTACACCACGCTGGACCCGAAGATGCAGCAGTTCGCCGAGCAATACCTCGAGGAGCATCTGCAGCTGGTCGAAAGCGGCCAGCTCAGGCCATTCAACCATCGCACGCGGCGGTAGATTATCGGCGAGGACAGCCTCTCGGTGCACGAACTGACCAACACGGACTACCTGCAGGGCGCGCTGCTGGCGATGGACCCCGCCGACGGGGGCATCCGGGCGATGGTGGGCGGGAGAAATTTCTGGGAAAGCAAGTTCAACCGCGCCGTCCAGGCCCTTCGCCAGCCGGGCAGCGCGTTCAAGCCATTCGTCTACAGCGCGGCAATCGACAACGGCATCCCCGCCTGCCAGGTGGTCGAGGACAGCCCGATCGCTATCGAACAGGCCGACGGCACCCTGTGGCGGCCCTCGAACTACAGCGGTAAATTCCGCGGCTCGATCACCATGCGCGCCGGGATGGTCAGCTCGATCAACCTGGTGGCGATCAAGACCCTGATGACCGTGGGCGCTGAAACGGTGGCCGCCTACGCCCGCAAAATGGGAATCACCACCAAAATCCCGGCCGTGGAGTCGATAGCCGTCGGCAGCGCGGACGTGTACCCGATTGAGCTGGTGAGCGCCTACACCACCTTTGCCAACCTGGGAGTCCGGGTTGCGCCGATGGCGATTACCGCTATCACCGACCGCAACGGCAACCTGGTGCGCCGCTACCGCCCGGTGCGCGAGGAAGTCCTGAGCAAACAGTCGGCCTATATCGTGCTGGACATGATGCGAAACGTGGTGGATTTCGGCACCGGCGCGGGCACCAGAAAGCTGGGATTCACCCTTCCCGCCGGCGGAAAAACCGGCACCACCAACGATTATACCGACGCCTGGTTCGTGGGCTACACCGCCGATCTGGTCTGCGGCGTCTGGGTCGGGTTCGACCAGCCCCAGCGGATTACCAACAGAGGCACCGGCAGTGTGCTGGCCGTGCCGATCTGGGCCAATTTCATGCGTGACGCCCACGAGACACTGGCCGAAATCCACGAGTTTCCCGCACCACCAGAGGGCCTCACCACCCGGCTGATCTGCAAAAACTCCGGACTGCTGGCCACCCGTTTCTGCCCCGAGGAGAGGGTTTACACCGAGATATTCAAGGTGGGCACTGAACCCGCCGACTACGAGCAGTGCTACGTGCATAAACCTTCGATCTACTCCCGCTGAGCAAGCGCACGGAGCGGGACAAACAGTAAGCTCACCAGTGGAGAAAGGAACACCCGATGCCCCGCCTCCCGCTACTTGCAATTATGATCGTCGGCCTCTGGGCCGCCTGCTCCAAACCACCCCACTATGACGTTATCGTCCGCGGAGGCACTATCTACGACGGCAGCGGAGAGCCAGGCTACGTCGGAGACCTCGCTGTCTCCGGAGACAAAGTGGTAGCGGTGGGGGAGTTGCCTGCCGACGCCACGGCCGGGTTGGAGATCGATGCGGCGGGGATGGCGGTCAGTCCGGGTTTTGTCAACCTGATGAGCTGGGCCAACGAGTCGCTGATCGAGGACGGCCGCAGCATGAGCGACATCCTGCAGGGGGTTACGCTGGAAGTGACCGGCGAGGGCGAGTCGATGGGGCCGCTCACCGATGAGATGAAGCGTGAGCTGAAGGCTCGCCAGCGAGACATCCAGTACGATATCGAATGGACGTCTCTGGCCGGCTACCTTCAGTTCCTCGAGGACAAGGGCGTCTCCTGCAACGTGGGCTCCTTTATCGGCGCGGCCACCCCGCGGATCAACGTGCTGGGCTACGAGGACCGCGCGCCCACGCCCGCGGAGCTCAAGCGGATGTGCGAGATCGTGGAACAGGCCATGCGCGAGGGCGCCATGGGCCTGGCCAGCTCGTTGATCTACGCCCCCGGCTTCTACGCCGAAACCGATGAATTGATCGCCCTGGCCCGCGCGGCCGCTAAACACAACGGGCTTTACTCCTCGCACATGCGCAGCGAAAGCTACGGCCTGCTCGAGGCGCTCGACGAGTTCCTGACAATCGTGCGCGAGGCCGGTATCCGCGGTGAGATCTACCATCTCAAGGCTGCGGGCGAGGCCAACTGGCCAAAAATGAAAACCGCTGTCGAGAAAATCCAGCAGGCGCGCGACGAGGGCCTGAAAGTTACGGCGGATATCTACACCTACACCGCCGCCAGCACCGGGCTTAACGCCGCCATGCCCCCCTGGGTGCAGGAAGGTGGCCATGGCCAGTGGGTGAAAAACCTCCAGGACCCTGCTATCCGTAAAAAAGTGATGGAGGAGATGAACGACCGCGGCGAAAACTGGGAGAATTACTTCGAACTGGCGGGGCCGGACGGTTGCCTGGTGGTGGGCCTCAAGCAGGACTCGCTCAAACCGCTCACCGGCAAGACGATCAGCGAGATCGCCGAAATCTGGGGAGTCAGCCCGGCCGAGGCGGTACTGGACCTGGTGATCAAGGACGACAGCCGGGTGCAGATGGTCTATTTCGTGATGAGCGAGGACAATATCCGCTTCAAGCTCTCCCAGCCCTGGTTAGGAATCTGCAGCGACAATGAGTCCAGCGCGCCGGAGGGCGTGTTCCTCAAGAGCAGCACACATCCGCGCGCCTACGGCTCGTTCGCCCGCTTCCTGGGCCGCTATGTCCGTGATGAGAAAATCGTCCCGCTGGAGCAGGCGATCCACAGGATGAGCGGCATGCCCTGCCAAGCCCTGGGCCTTACTGACCGCGGTCTGCTGATCCCCGGTTACTACGCCGACGTGGTGGTGTTCGACCCGGCCACGATCCGCGACAACGCCACCTACGAGCAGCCGATGCAGTTCGCCACGGGAGTGCAGTACGTGCTGGTCAACGGCACGCCCGTTGTCGCCGACGGCGAGCATACCGGCGCCACCCCCGGCCGGTTCGTGCGCGGGCCTGGTTATCAACCATAACGGACATCAACGGAGATTAAGGAATTTCGATGACTCACAAACCGAACAAGCTGCGTAAAATCCTGGCTGATGGCGGCCTGGCGGTGGGCACGGCAGTGCACTCCTGGAGCCCGAATATCGTGGAGATAGCCGGGCACGCCGGGCTGGATTTTATCCGGATCGACGGGGAGCACTCGTGGCGGCGTGATTTTACGGCCGAGAACCTGATCCGCGCGGCCGTGATCGCCGATATCTGCCCCGTGCTACGCGTGGACAAGGGCGACCCTTACCTGGTGCGCAAGGCCCTGGAGATCGGGGCCGGGGCCGTGCTGGTGCCCACGATCAACACCGCCGCCGAGTGCGAGGCGGTGGTGGCCGCCGCAAAATTCCCGCCCCGGGGCATGCGCGGCTACTGCGGCGACTGTTTCTCCGCCGATTGGGGCACCGCCGCGGACAAGCCGTGGGTAAGCTGGAGCGACACGGAACCGCTGATCGGGGTGATGATCGAGCACGTGGACGCCATGGGGCACCTGGACGAGATACTGGCCGTGGACGGGCTGGACTGGGTGATGTTCGGCGCGGCGGACTACAGCATGTCAATCGGGCTGGGGGGGCCGCAGCGCTACAACGACAAGGTCCTGGAAGCCACGGACGAGGTTATCGCCGCCGCCAACAGGGCCGGTGTGCCGCTGGCGTTGCCCTGCGAGATCGAGAACGCACAGCGCTATTACAAGATGGGCGTACAGATGTTCGAGATCCTGAGCGACCTGCTGACCCTGCACGAAACCTGGGTGGAGCAGGGTAAACAAGTGCGTGCGCTGAAGAAGAAAAATTTCTAAAGCAAACTGAAGGGATATGTTGCGAAGAAAGGGTGCCTTGAGGCACCCTTTCCTTACATACAAATAACAACAAATACGGAATTTATGTAAAAGAAAATAATAAGCGGCCTTATAGTAACGACAACTGACTAACTTTTTTACAATTGTAAATCCCTCCAATCATCCATCTAGGGAACCTAAAGTGAGTTGTTAGCAACAAATAAATTTCAAATTTTGATTCATTCAAACGGAGCTTTTTATGCCGATCAATAACTTCTTCCACGGGGTTTTGATATTTAGGATCAACCATTAGTTTGCGCAGTGTCTCGTAGGGGTCCCAAGCTAAATATATCTGATTATGTTTTCTTTTTTTACATTTGTCTGAATAACAATTGTATTTCAAATGAAAAGAATACGGAACATTTTTTAAAGGGTTAATACTTTTCAGAAAGAAATCTAACTGATTATCAACGGTATCTTCTTCTTTTTTATCATTTAGCTTTGCATATATTTCGGCATTTCTAATCTGTATCATTGCCAGCGATTTTTTGCCAGATTTTAGCAGGCCTTCAATATCTTCAATAGAGTCTGATTGTACTTTTTTAATGATATTACGCTTTTCTTTAGAGCTAGTAATTTTTCCTATTATCTCGAAAGAATCCTCATTCTTTAGCTTAAAACTTTCAGGCCGTGTACTGTCTGTACTTTTAGACCACGCTACCTGTAAAATATCCCATCGCTCAAATTGCTTTTCTTTCTCTAAATATCTAAAAGGTACTGGATATATTCTCCTTAATTCGCCATCCATTGTTACTGCACCAGTACAGACGGTTTCCTTGTATTTTTTACTACCATGTGGATTTGCTTTACCAATTATTACTACTTCCTCTTTAAGGAACTTAGTCATCATAAGTTTACTATGCTGAATTTGTCGGAAGTAATTTCTTGGAGCTTAGCAGTAATGATGTTCCTATGACACTTTTCTACATCTTGCTCAAAACACATAAGACATACTACTTCTTCTTGAATCTTGCTAACTAACAAATCCATCTCTTCTTTTCTACTATCAAATATATCTTCAAAATAATCATACAAGAGTGAGAAGTCTTGTTTTTCTAACACTTCATATCTTAAATGCTTAGGTGTGCCCAGTTCCCTAATATGATGATATACAATACCGTGCTCTTTGCATTGTTCGGATAATTTGGTTTTTGAAAATCCTTTTTTTCTGCTAATGGGCTTGTCTCTAATATCTATTAAATAGTTCACCCCATTTGTCAAGAGACAATTTATAAATTCTACAATATTTTTCCCTTCATACCCTATAGTATAAACCATTTGTTTCCTCCTATAAAAAAGGGACCCCTCTCGGTCCCTTAATAATAAAACTCTGACTTAATAATTCAAAGCTATACTATTCCTCGAACTGCCGCAGTGTGCTGGCCAGTTCCAGTTCCTCGGCGCTGAGCTCGTCCACATAACTGCCCCCGCCCCCCGAGCCTCCGCTACTCTTGTCCGGACTACCGCCGGAGCGCTGCTGCTCCTCTTCCATTTCCTGAATAGCGCGCATCACCTCGGTGATCTCGTGCACCAGCCGCGCGGTGTACTGCGAGCTCTGGGTCAGGTACTGCACATGGCGCAGAATCTGGCCGAACACGCTCACCTTGTCGATCAGCGCGGCCAGCAGCAGGATGATCATGCCGGCGGCCAGCGCCACCAGGGCGGTTGTCCGCACGGCCAGATCGTCGCTGGTCACCATCACCACCACGGCCACGGCCGCTGTCGCCAGGCCCACGGCCAGCACCAGCACCCGGCCGATTGCAGCCAGTTTTTCCTTCATTGCCATCACCCCCGGTTGAGGCCTCGCTCCCTACCGCTGGCAAAGCCTTTCTGCTTCATCCTGATTCGATGGACACCTGTATTTTACCAGAATACCGGGAGTTAAGTCAACTATCTTTTTTTACGGCTAAAAATCAACGCTCATGCCCAGGCGGTGGGTGGTACCCAAGCCGTTGCCGCCCGCGTCGATCTCGGCGGCGTAGTCGATATGGAACGCGCCGGGCGTGAACCCCAGGCCGAAACTGGGATAGGTGCGGTCGAACCTGCGGGTAAACCCGCCGCGGCCGGTGACCACCCCGGGCAACAGCACGTACTCCGCGCCGATGGCGAAGGAGTTGTAGTTACCGCGCTCGAACCGCAACTCCGCGGCCGCCAGCAGCCCGTCGATTATCAGGTAACTGACCCCGCCCTCGATCTCCACGGGCAGGTTGTCGCCCAGGCCGGTGTCCCATTCCACCCGGCTGATCGCGTTACGCACCACCAGGCTCACGGTAGTCCACGGGTCCGGCCGGATGAACAGGGCCAGGTCCAGACCGCCACCCTTACCCCCGGCATCGGTAATATCAGTGGAAATAAAGTATCCCTTGACCGCCACACCCACGGCCACATACTCACCGATCCGCTTGCCCAGGGCATAGCTCAGGGTATTTTCCGCATAACCCAGCTCGCCCACACCCCCCGGCCCCTCCACCTCGGTGCCGCGCCAGTTCCAGTACATCCCGGCCGCGCCATAACCCCTGTCCGGCTGGACATACTCCAGGTAGACATTGCGCACCAGACCCAGACCGCTCATGTCCGCGTAGCTGATTCCCCCGGCGCGCGTGTCCACAAACCCCAGGCGGGCCGGGTTATGGTACGCGCCGCCCAGGTTTTCCACCACCGGGCCGTACACTCCACCCATCCCGGCCCCGCGCACGCTCACCGGGTAGCTGGCAAAAGCTCCGGCCGTGACCGAACTGCCGGCGGCGTGGCCGATGCCAGCGCCCGCGGCCAGCAGCGAAACGGCCAGCAATGCCGCATATGTGGCTACTCTATTTGTCATCCGGTAAAAAATCTCCATGCTATCTGCGCGCCACGGCCAGGGTTTTACGGATTCGCTCAATGCGGCCGTCGCTGAAAGTCACTTCCCAGTAGTAGATAAACACGCCGTTGTTCACGTACTCGCCACCGTCGTTGGCCAGCAGCCACTGTGCGCTCACCTGGCTGCCGTTGGAGCCGATCCGGCCGGAGACGTCGATCCTGCGCACCAGGTCGCCGCGGAGGTTGAAGATGCGCAGCACGGCCCGCGTGATAGTGGCTCCCGCGCGACCGGAGACAAAAGAGATATTAGCGCTGGTGCGGGCCGGGACCTCCTCGACAAACGCGGTGCTCGCTCCCTGGCCGGCCCCCTCGTTGTTGACCACCGTGATATTGAACGTGGCGACCAGTCCCGCCCTGTCGACAGCGGAGAGGCGCAGGCGGTTAAGCCCGCCCCGGCTGAACGGGGCCAGGCTGAACTCCACACTCGACCCATCGAGCCAGCGCTTGCTCAGCGGAGCGGTCTCGCGGCCGCCCTGATCGACCACCACCGCCGTGGTGGCGTCCCGGTCGATCCCGGCCACCTGCGGGTAATCGCCGCCGTCGGAAAGTTCCACGGTTACCAGCGTGCCCCCGGAGGAGATATCAATTCTCACACCCACGGTGTCCGGTGGCTTGTTATCTAACGTGAACAGCGTGTTCACCTGCCGGACCGGTCCCAGCGAAAGTGCGTCGAACACTCCCGCAATCCGGTACAACCCATCGTCGACGCCATCGGAGCGAAGCGTGTCGCCCAGGACGAATACCATGCTGTCACCGAGCAGGCTCAGCGTACCGCTCACGTTGATCCCATCGCGGGTAACAGTGAGCGCGCTGGCCGCGCCCGCGCTCTCGCCGTCGGGCAGTCCCTGGGCTTTAAGCACTATCGCGGCCAGTTCTCCGGTCACCACCGAACTGTCGGGCGGGCACACACTGAGCACACTGGTGACATTAAGCGAGAATGGGATGGTTACGTTACGGCTGTTGCCGGCCGCGTCAGGGATGGCAACCAGCAGGTTATATGTTCCGGCGGTCTGGGGTTTGCCGCCCTCAATAGTAACGATCATAGTGTTGATACCGTCGTGGGTGGTGGTGGTGGCAAGCTGCTGGTCGCCGGGACCGATTATCGTCGCCACGGCCCCCAGGAGCAGCGCGCCGGAGGAGTCCACACCCGCCACCGCCGGGCGGTCGGTGATACTGATCCGGATCGTGCTGCTGTCGCCGACGAACACCAGGGCCGAGGTGTCGGGCGGCAGGTTGTCGAGCACGAAATCGAGCGTGCTGTCGAGCACGCCCCCGGCCCTGTTGACCGCGTGGACCTGCAACGTGTAACGGCCGTCGTCCTGGCCGCTGTTACTGAGCAGACCGTCGAGAGACAATTGCAGCGTGTCCGTTGCATTGGAAACAGTTCCGGCCAGCGCCACGGAGTCGGGGCCGAGCAGGGACACGCCGGTAATGTCCCAGTCAATGCCTACTCCCGCGATATCATCGAGCAACACCCACACGCTCAGCGGTTGAGTCAGTGACTGGGTCCGCACCGGGCCGCCGAACGGCTGGGAAACCGCGGTTATCCGCGGCAGTACCTGCACGCTGCCCACGGTGAACTGGCTGGTGACCAGCCGCTGGTTGCCCGCCCGGTCGATAACCGAGACGTCCACCGAGTAAATCCCCGGCTCGCTCAGCGGCGGGTCGAACTCGACAAACAGGGTACTGTCGCCATCGTTGGTGGATGACATCTCCGGCAGGGTTACCCCGGTGGGCGGGCGGACAGTGAGGCTGCTGCGCAGCAGGCTGATTCCGGAGCCCGGCGCCAAATCCCGCAGGGTAACGCCAAGGCGCGCGGTATCGGCGGAGACGGAGAGCGTGTCCGGACGGCGGGTGTCGTTGAACAGCGAGTCGGAAGTGACCAGCGTGGCGGTGGCCGGGTCGTTGTCGTTAACAATGAGCAGCATCACGTACCAGCCGTCCATCGAGCCGTCGGTGGCGATATTCTGCCCCACGGTGTAGACGATATTCCCGCCGGTAATTGTCCAGCTCCCCTCGATAATATCCTGGGCCGCGCGGTTTAACAACTGCACCGTGCTGGTTGCGCTGTCCAGACCGGTGCCGCTGTAGTCGCGGATATGGGCGGTGAATACCCACTGGCTGCCCTGCTGGGTCAGGTCGAGCCGGCTGTTGAGGTAACCGCCACGCGAAAGGTTTACACTTACGCTGTCAAGATTCGGAGCCGGCTGGGCCGCGCCCACGCTGAAAACCGCGACCAGCGAATCCCTGTTCCCCAGGCTGTCGGCGAACGAGGCGAACAGAGAGTAGGTGCCGCTGTCGCTGTAGGTGGCTAGGGGGACAAACCGGGCCGTGTCGGGATCGGCCAGGCTGAGCGTGCCGCTGATCTCATCGCTGCCGGGCCCGAATACCCGCATGTTAACCGTGGGCAGCTCCAGGCCGCTCACGTTGGCGCCGCCCTCGGAGAGCACAATTTCCAGCGTGTCGCCGGGGCCGAACTCAGTGAGCACCAGCCCTTTCAGGCCGGGCCGCGAGCCGCCGCTGCGCATAACCGTATCCACCGCCACGGGGGGCCGTGTATCGAGCAGCACCTGCTGGGTGTCGCTGACAGTGGGGCCGTTGCCAACCTCGTCGAACGCGTGGGCGAAAATCTGCTTCAGCCCGTCGCCGCCAAGCTCAACCACGCTCTGGAACGTGCCTATCGCGTTGAGTTCAGGAACGGCGGCCAGCTCACCGTTGCGGTAGAGACGGACAAGCGCTCCGGCGTCGGCGCGGCCTCGAACCTCCAGGCTGGCTTGGTTTGTACGCCTGTCCAGCGGCGAAATCGTCAGCACTTCAGGCTTCTGATTATCGACCGTCAGCGCAATGCTGGAGACACTCGTTTGAGTGGTAATCGGGTCATAGACCGAAAGAACAACAATGTAGTTTTGCTCTGTTCCCAAGCTGACATAGTTGCCGGAACTATCGATACCTCCCCAGGTTTCCGTATGCGGTTCGTCCTGCTTGGCTACGCCGTCAAGGATGGTCCGAACCAGCGTGTTGGCGCTCTGGCCGCCTTCATCGCGGAACACCTGCATTGTTACGTTACCGATGCGGTTAAGAGTATAGCTGATAGTTGTAAAGTCCGCCTCGTTATCCAGATTAGCGGGACTGATTATCAGAGGCTCTACCGATAAACCGGTGATCTTAATCGGCTCACTGATCGCCGAAACCTGACGGCTGACCCATGCCAGGTTCCCGCTCTCATCGACCGCCGTAATCTCGAACCTGTATGTGTCGTCCGGCAAAACCGTCGACAGGGTGGCCTCATAAACCCCGTTGCCAATGAACGGAGGATCGAGCGCCAGTCCTGACGCCACGTTGACATTGGAACTGTTGTAGACCTCAACCAGCACGTTTCCGGCAAACGTGCGGACTTCGACCAGATTGGTAGTGTTATCGTTTTTGCTGCCAGCGACATTTGTTACCTGCGTTATGAAACTGAACTTAGCTGTGGATGTCTTGTTACGGTCTACAGGGTTATTCGTATTGTAGGCGTCGATTATCACGCTGGCCGAGACAGCGACAGTATCGCCTGAATCAAGGACCCGCCCCCCCTGAATCAGAAAACTGATCTGGTTAGTATTAAGGCTTTTAGGAATGAACTGCAGCCGGATAGGACTATTTATCGGAGGATTGATTTCGAGAGAATCATTAAAAAACAACGTATCATTGCTGGAGAACTTTGGATGGCTCTTGGGGTCATCCATCACCAGATCAACAGGATTGTTATCGATATCGTAGGTCAACTTGAACGCGATATCTCCCACTTTATCGTTCTGCGGCAAGCCGGTAAGCCTGAATGATATAATGGCCTCGTCATTGATCCCGTTGCCGTCCGGGCTGAACGGGTTGGGCGTAATCCCCACCGAGCTGATCACCGGCGGGTTGCTGTCGATCTTGAAAGTACCCGTAATGGGCTGGGTAGAGAACTGGTCGTCGCTGTCCAGGTCCTCGGCGCGGACCATGTAGGTCCAAGTGGAGTCAGGCAACAGCAAACTACCCAGTTTCCCGTCCCAGACATACTCGTTCAGCCCCGAGACAGCCGCATTGTTCAGGTAGATCGTATCCGAGGCAAATCCATATGTGGTATCACCCAGTAGAAGCGTGTCGTTGAGCGCTCCGCTGTGGAGGGTGTCGCCACCAACAATCACCAAGGTATCAAACCAGACTATCTCGATCGTAACTGCCGAGGCTTCGCTGAGGGAGAAACTGAACTTGGCGGTCTCGTTGACCCCGTCGTTGTTGGGGCTGAACGGGTTGGGCTCCACCTTGACGTTGGAGACCACAACGGGCTGATCCTGGGCATTGGCGGAAACGGCGAAAACAGCGGAGAGCAGACAGAATAGCGACACGATAGCAAAAAGCGCTATGGCGAACGCGGAGGCTGACCTGTCTTGAGATTTTTTTATCGGCATGACCGGCCCGTAAAGATGTGAAATTGCCTCTGGCGGCGTGCCCGAAAAAAACACGCTGTTAAAGGGGTGCCTGAAAAACGGTGCGCCGGTGATTATTCTAATCACCCGGCGGCAAAAAAACAACCCGAGACCTTTGATTTAATCGAAAGAATTGAAAGAATAGTGAGGGGGAGAGACAAAACCTTTTAAAAAAGGTTCTTTTCTCTCCCCCTCACGCTCCCCCTCACTTTTTCCAAAATTTTTTATCAAGGGGCACCTCTTTCGGTCAGATCATGTGGTTACAATTAACAACCCCTGAATTGCCTTTTGATACACAAAAATGAGTGCGCTGAAAAACTTCCTCATCACAATTCAGTCGGCCAATTTTTCAAAGGTCTCAACCCGTAAAACCGTGGCGGCGGCCCTCCGGGTGCTTACCGCCGTTACGGCTCACCGAACAGGTCGTAGTCCCCGCTTTCGGTGATCGAGACGGGGATTATCCGCCCCGGAGAGATTGAAGCTGCTCCGTGGGCCGGATCGGTAAAAAAAACCTGGCCGTCCACGTCCGGCGCATGGGCCCGGCCCCGGCCCACCCAGACGTACCGCCCGCCGAAGGATTCGTCCCGGTCAGCGGGCCGCTCGACCAGCACCGGCACGGTCTGGCCTACCCGGGCCGCGTTGAGCTCGGCGGAAATCCGGCACTGAAGCTCCATCACTTCTTCCAGGCGCCGCTCCTTCTCGCGCCGTGGGACGCTGTCGCCGCGGCCGGCCGCGGCAGTCCCTTCCTCCACGGAATAACTGAACGCGCCCAGGCGGTCGAACCGCACCGTGGCGATAAACTCCAGCAATTGCTCAAAATCCCGCTCGCTCTCGCCGGGAAAACCGACCATCACGGTGGTGCGCAGCACGGGCGAGTCGATCAGCCTGCGCGCCAGTTCGATTTTTTCCAACAACTGCCTTCGGCTCACTCCCCGGCCCATCTCCTTCAGCACCCGGTCGGAGGCGTGCTGCACGGGCATGTCCAGGTATGGGACAATCCTGCTCTCGCCGCCGATCAGCGTCAGCAGGTCCTCATCCAGATGGGCCGGGTGGGTATAGAGCAACCTGATCCACGGGACGGCGGTACCGGCCAGCAGGCTCTCCAGCAGCGAGACAATCCCGCCTGATCTTTTGCCCTTGCCCTTGCCCGTGTCAGCGCCCCAGGCTGTAACGTCCTGGGCGATCAGCACCAGTTCTTGCGCTCCCTGCTCTTCCAGAAAACGCGCCTCCCGCAGGATCGAGTCAGCCGGGCGGCTGGCCAACGCGCCCCGGATCAGCGGGATCGCACAGTAACTGCACCGGTTGTCGCAGCCCTCGGAGATTTTGAGATACGCCCAACCCTGACGGGTCGTCTCCACCACGCGCGGCAACGGCGGGATATCGCAGGGTACCGGCGCGGTCAGGCCCAGGCAGCGGCGAAGTTGCTCCGGGAGCGAGCGCTGCTGCTGGCCCACGCCGATAAAGAGATCGACCTCGGGCAGGCTTGCGGCCAGTTCCACACGGTAGCGCTGGGCCATGCAGCCCACCACGGCCAGCACCCGGCAAGCTCCGCTCTTTTTCAGTTCGGCGGCTTCGAGAATAGTCTCCACCGCCTCCTCGCGGGCAGGCTCGACAAAACAACAGGTGTTGACCACCACGGCCTCGGCCGAAGCCAGCTCGCTCACCGGCATAAAACCCTCGCGCCTGAGGTCGGCCAGCATGTACTCGCTGTCAACCTCGTTCTTGGCGCAGCCGAGCGTGATCAGGCCCACACGGGCGGAAGCACGTTCATCTATAATTATGCTACTCTCTTTCTCTATCCCGAATTATTCACCAAGCAGGTAAGCCGAAAGTAACGATAGCGACGGCTTGTTTTTTTGGCAAAATTCAACCTCAACGATTGTCCACAAACAGCGCCACCAGCGCACACTTGAGCCAGAGATCGAGGAAAATGCCCAGCACGGCCCCCAGCGGCACGCCTACAATCTGCATCGCCAAGCCCAGCGGGGCGTTCCAGCCCTGGACAAACTTACCGCCCAGCGAGAACGGCGCGGCCACACTCCAGCTCAGTACGCCCAGCAGCAGCGATGCCGCCAGGTAGCAGACAACCAGCCTCCAGCGCTCTTTAAAAAACCGCCAGGCCCGCCACAGCGCCGCTCTCCCGTGATGGCCCTCCACTCTGGCCGCCGCCAGCGAGAACCGGTACCAGAGCATCGCGATCCAGCAGCAGAACACCGTAAGCACCCCGCTGACAACGGCCAGCGCAAGGCAGAGCAGCACCCACGGCGTAAGGAAACTCAGCTCACCGGTAACCAGCCCGGCCAGATTGAAAGAGAGCACGATAACCGGCAACAGCAGGATAACCATCGGCAGCAGCGGCAGCAGCGATACCAGAGTGGTGATAGTCACTCCGGGGACGAACATCCTGCCGCCCTCCTCGAAAAACGACGAGGCGCTCACTTTGCCTACGCCGCCGTTTCCGGCCGCCAGCCCCCTGACAGCCACTCCGGTCAGCGCGCCGTGGTAGAACAGCAGCACCAGCAGGAAAATCCCGCAGCCGACAGTAAACCCGGCCAGCGAGAACAGGATCAGCGGAGCATGGCCCAGGATAAACGCCGACGGATCGCTGAACAGCAATCCCGGCTCGAAATAGCGCCCGCTCAGCCACCAGAACAACACCGGCAGGCCCGTGCCGCCCAACAGCAAAACCGGGGCGGTGGACGAGTAAAGAAACGCCCATCCCAGCAGCCAGATGTTTTTTCCGATCAACACCGCGGAGCGGCGCAGGGATGCGACAACAAGTTCCACCGTGTTCATTTGCGACTCCCGGACAGGATCAGCCGTTGCTGCA
Source organism: Gemmatimonadales bacterium (assembly GCA_024278175.1). Classification (GTDB taxonomy): domain Bacteria; phylum Gemmatimonadota; class Glassbacteria; order GWA2-58-10; family GWA2-58-10; genus JAJRTS01. The sequence continues at coordinate 48,162 of JAJRTS010000047.1, forward strand.
CCTTGCCTCCCGTCAACTCGCGAAGAGCGCCGTTGGCCACCCAGCGTTCGGATTTTCCGCCGGTTTCGGCCAGGGCAACCGCCAGTTCGATAGCCCGGGCGTTGAGTTCCATGTTACGTTTGCCGATCTGCCGCAACGCCCAGTTGACAGCCTTGCTGACCAGCGGGCGCTCATCGGCGGCCCCGCGGCGGACCAGGGTCAGCAGCTTGTAAAATTCGGCGTCGGAGGCATTCTTGTCGTGGACCGCCAGCCAGGCTGTCATCGCGAACCCCGCCCGCTTGATATAGAGTTCCTCGCGGCCGCACCACTGCCTGGTTTTCTCCCAGGCCGGCCCGGCCTTGCGAAACAAACTGCCGCAGGTGGTATCGCAGAGCGCCCAACTGTCGAACTGGGCGGCCCAGCGTTCCATCAGCGGCCCGTCCACCCGCCGCGGGTCGGCCAGCAGGGCGGCCAGCAGACGGCTCTCGTGAATCCCGGCGTCCCAAAGCTCCAGCGCCAGTTCGTGGCTGATGCCAAGCTGACGGGCCAGGGTTCTGAGGGCGGCCATCGAAACACCCAGCGCGCGCTCCGGCCTGATCCCGTAGCGGGCCATGCCCTCGACATTTGCCGCGCTGCCCATCGTTTCCAGCTTGCGGAGAATCTGCCGGCAGTTCAAATGCGCTCCCGGTTAAGTTTCCCTTATTCAGTTGCCGTTGATAATCCTCTGCACTCTCATGGGCCGGTGCTCCCGGCCGGAGAGTCGGCCTCCAGCACCTGGGCGTTGGCCGGCGGCGTAAAGCTGAACAACTCCGGGGCCGGTGAGGTATCCGTGCTCGCCACGCCCAGGTCGAAAGTGTTGAAATTCCCCGTCTCGTCCAGGTAGCGCACGGCGCGGGTGGCGAACGTGAGTCTGTCCACCCAGGCGCGCAGGGAACGATAATAGGCGTTACGGTTTTTGGGTTCCAGCTCAAGCACGTAACACTCGGCCCCACCCCGGCTTGCCGTTCCCAGCAGGCGGCCGCCGAACCGCTCGGCCATCCTGCCGCCCAGCACGTAGACCGGCACATCGCCCCCACCGCCCTGCATCGATGCGCGAAGAACCTGGGGAATTTCCTGCCGGGGCATGTAGAACCACCAGTCGGTCCCGTCGGCGACCAGCAACTGACCCGCCGGCTTGCGGTATTCCAACCTGATCAGGTTCGGCTTGAGAAAATAGAGCGTGCCACTGAAGGTTTCGCTCTTTTCCAGGGCGGGGACCTCGACCACCTGGGTAAAAGAAGCGCGCAGGCTGCCGATAGACTCATAGTAGCGGTCGATCCCGGCCAGCACGGACTGGAAATCAGCGGCCCGCCCGGTGGCGGGAAACAGCAGGGCCGGAACCATAAAAAAGCCGTTAAAAGCTTATGGCCGTAAACGGTAAGAAAATTCATCGGCAGAGGATGTCCGGCAAGTAGAGTTGTGGTAACATGTCCTGAATCTCTCCAACCGGTTTGTCGCCCGGAGGGAGCGGTTTATTCGATGCCAAAACCGGCCAGGTCCTCAGCGGCGATCAGCACCTCGCGCGGCTTGCTGCCATCGGGCGGGCCGACTATCCCGGCGCGCTCGAGCTGATCGACAATCCGGCCGGCGCGGGCGTAGCCCACCTTGAGCCTGCGCTGGATCAGCGAGGTCGATCCCTGGTCGTGGCGCACCACCAGCCTGGCCGCCTCGCCGAACAACTCGTCACGGTCCTCGGCCTCTTCCATGTCCTCCAGCAGTTGCGGGGTCAGGCTGTCGAGAATACCGTTGCGCGGCCCCGGGCCGCCGTCCTCGTCATCTTCAGCCTCCCCGTCGGCGAACCACGGTTGTTCGCGCCAATGGGCGGCCAGTCCTTCAGCTTCATCGCTGGAGAGGTACGCGCCCTGGATCCGCACCGGGTCGCTCTGGCCGGCCGGGACAAACAGCATGTCGCCGTTGCGCAGCAATTGCTCGGCCCCGCTGACATCGAGAATCGTGCGGCTGTCGATTTTGGAGTAGACCTGGAAGCTGAGGCGGCTGGGGAAATTGGCCTTGATCAGCCCGGTGATGACATCGACCGAGGGCCGCTGGGTGGCTACCACCAGATGGATCCCCACCGCGCGGGCCATTTGCGCCAGCCGCACCAGCCCGGCCTCGATCTCGTTCTTGACGTCGCTGCACATCAGGTCACTGAGCTCATCGACCAGGATGACGATATAAGGCATCGGGTCCAGCTCATCCTGCAGCACGCCGTCCGGTCCCTTGACCGGCTTGCCCGAGGCCAGCTTTACGTTGAAGTCCTCGATGTTGCGCACGCTGTTACGCGAGAGCAGGCGGTAGCGGCGCTCCATCTCGGCGGTGGCCCACTTGAGGATGCCGGCTGCCTCGCGGGCCTCTGTCACCACCGGGTGCAGCAGGTGGGGGATGTCGTTGTAGAGGTTGAGCTCGATCATTTTCGGGTCGATCATCAGCATCCGCACCTGGTCCGGCCCGAAATTGAACAGGATGCTGGCGATAATCATGTTCATGCAGACGCTCTTGCCGCTGCCGGTGGTACCGGCGATCAGCAGGTGCGGCATCCGGGTCAGGTCGGCCACCCTGATCCGTCCCTCCAGGTCCTTGCCCAGGCCGATGGGCACGTGCTGGCTGCTGCGGCGGAAATCGTCGGTGGAGAACACATCGAGGGCCGAGACCATCTCCAGCACGGGATTCGGCAGCTCGACGCCCACCACTCCCTTGCCGGGGATCGGAGCCATGATCCGCACTTTTTTGGCCCGCATGGCCATCGCCAGATCATCGGCCAGCGCGGCGATCCGGTTCACTTTCACTCCGGGCGCGGGCTTGATTTCGAACGTACTCACCTGGGGGCCGCGGGTGATATTGCCCAACTCGCCCTCCACATTGAAATCGGCCAGCTTGCTCATCAGCACGCGGCCTATCCGCTCCAGCTCCTCGCGGCTGACCACGGCGCCGGAGCCGCTCCTGTCCTCCAGGATATCCAGCGGCGGCAGTTCGTAGCCGCCCTCGCCGGTGGCGCCGGACATGCGCGGTTCCGCCTGGCCGCCCGCTGGTTCAGGACGGTTATTTTCCGCATCATCGTGCCCCGTTTCTTCCACGGAGGGCGGCTCCTCGTCCATAATCCCCAGGTCGAACTGGAAGTCCTCGACCGGCTGCTCGGCCGGCATTTCGTAGCGCGGCTCCGGCCCGGCGTCATCTGGCTCCTCGGGTTCGTGGATTTCCCCGGCTGTTTTTTTCTTCCCGCGTTCAGTTTTTTTCTTCTTCTCCGGACGGTCCGAAACAGCCTTGAGGGCCGAGGCCGCCAGTGCGGCCATCAGCGACGCGGCTTTGGCTCCCCAGTCGGCGAGAGTGCGGAACGAGAGGCCGGAGTAAAAAGAAAGAAACAGCAGCAGCGCCGCCGCCACGGCCACGTAGGCACCCACCGGTCCCAGGCCCACGCTCAGCAACCCCGCCAGCCAGTTGCCCAGCCGGCCCGCGCTCCAGTCCAGCGAACCGGCGGCAGGCTCACCGCCCAGACCGATCAGGATCACGGCCCCCAGGCCCAGCACCAGGGTGTAAACAGTGATTCGCAGATAGACTCTGGAACCACGGCCGCTGAACAGACGCCAGCCCCAGCACACCAGCATGACCGGCAACGCATAGGCCAGCACACCTGCCAGGTCTTTGAGCGATTCGTTGATAAACTGGCCCAGCAGGCCCACCAGGTTACGGTAGCCCTGGTCCGTCTGAGAACTGAATCCGGCGAGCAGCGCGGCGGGCAGCATACTGATTGCGCAGAGCAGACTCAGCGCAATCAGCAGGATTCCCAGTGCTTCCTCGCGCAGATCGCCTTTTCTCCCTGTTGATGACTTACGGGCCAATCTTCGCGTCTCCGCTTAAGCTTTGCAAAAGAACGTCAAGAGAACAAGCCAGACCTGGCACCCGGCATGACTCAAGATAAAGCCGCGCATATGCCTTGTCAATCCGGCGCTTAGCAGCCGACTACCGCCACGACTGAACCAGGGGCGGGGCAAAATGGCCATTGTGTTACCCGGCGGGTCACAACAAGCAACCGTCGTGACTGTACGATTAACAGATTTTTGACAGACGATGATGGATTTTGCGCACTCCGCCTGCTCGAATCCGAACAACGGGCAAGCTGCTTGTCATCCGGCAAAAGCAAGCCACACAGGGATTCAAAAAAATATTGACATTATCCGCCAAGAACTTGCGCCGCGGAGCGGCCGCCGCCGGTAGCCGCGCAACAATTTTGAGCACGTTTCTTGCATTTATGCCGTTACTGATACCAAAGAGAGGAAATGCTTCTTTCAGGGAGAAAGTGATATGGGCAACACTCTACTGTCTAAAGAGCAGATCAGCCAACTCGTCAATTCGTGGCACAGCGCCCCGGCCGGCTCGCAGGAGCAGAAACTGATCGAGGACCTGTTCCTGATCACGGAAACTCCGATGCCGGTTCGCCAGGAAAAGCGAGACGTGGTGGCTGCCTGAACCGTGGCCGGCGCCGCTCAGCCGGCCTGCTCAATCATCGTCCGCACCTCGTCCAGCCTTTCGGTCAAGCCCGGAATATCGAACACCGCCTCGTAACGTTCCAGCACATCGGCCAGATCCAACAGCACAACCGCGCCACCGAGCAGCTCGACCTTGCCCTCGGAAGCCTCAATGTTCCGTACCAGACGGGACACCAGCGATTTGATACTACCGGCCAACTCGCATTTTTCAGCCGCCTCGGCGCTGTCGGCTCCCTCAATCCGGATTTTTTCCAGGCAATGCTCCGCCTGCTCCAGCTCGTCGAGGATTTGCTCGTTTTCCTCGAACAGACTTGTCATGCCTCTTCTCCCTGCCGCTTCTAGAAGCGTGTTAAAAATACGAAGAATGGGAGTAACGGGTGTCAAGGGCCGTTTCCCGCCAGGCCGGCCCAACACGGTGCAAGCGATGCAACTGCCGGGTATAAGATAAGTAACAGGATCAGCAAAAGAAACGGCTTGCCTTGCCCTTGACAACCCGACCAGACGAAATATTTCATTCGTGGGCGTTGAACGTTTTATTGCAACGCCCCGCTAATCAAACAGCCTGTTAAATCCTTGAGAACCCCTCTAATATAGCACAACCGGGAGACAAAAAAAAAGGGACCGTTTCCGGTCCCTTTTTATGCCGCAGGGCACCACACCACACCACCCTATATTCCCTGCTGCAGTATCTGTCTCACCCTCTCGCGCGAGACGCCGATCATGCGACCGATCTCGGCCTTGCTCAATCCCTTCTTTGCCAACAGGAAAATTTTCCTGCGCGTTTCGGGTGTCATCTTGCGCCACTTGGGCCTGCGGGCGCCGAACTCGGTCAAAACCTGCGAGATCCTGTTCTCGGTCAGGCTGTATTTATCAGCAAGCCGGCCAATCGTATAGCCCTGCTTGAAATCGCGGACTATTTTTTCATTGCGCCTTTCCAGTGTTTCCCTGTCATCCGGCCTGATCTGAAAACCGATCCTCAGCTTGTGCCCCAGCAACCCCAGCGCCATGTTCATCGCCTTTCTCATTGCCACCACCTCGCTTCCTTTAAGGCCTGTTAAGCTGCGGCTGTTGCTCCTGCTTATGTTTACAGCACGATCTATGCCAATGTTCCCTTTTTTATGGACAGATAAGCAGAATCAAGCTTGGCAAGTCTTTAGTCAAAGTGACAGTGAGTATCCTTTATCAACAAAGAGAAAACACCGGTCAATAAATTGACAGTGAATACGATAAAATTGACGTGTGGGCAGCCACTGCCGAAAAGGCAGTATGGAAAAAAGCGTGGGGGATCCGGTGAGACAGATGATGGCAGAGGGGGCGGATCAGTTGGTGGAACTCAGCGGCCGTGAGGCTCCCCGGTCGGCGCCGCGCTCTCTTCCAGGTAGCGTTGCGGTTCGGCTGCCATCGCGGCCAGCGCCGCGGTGATCGACTCCAGCGCGGCGCGGCAATCCGGGGTGTCGAGCACCAGGGCCAGCGGCTGGATGCTGACCACTTTTTTCTCACCCGGCACCCGCTCCAGCACGGAGCTGACCTGCACCAGGCGGTAACGGATTTCCCGCCCGAAATCGAGCTTGCAGTAGCCCTCTCCGATAAACACACTCTCCATCGCCAGGCGCGAGGCGTGCACGCGAAGCCGGGTCTTGGCCAGCAGGTTGGCCGCCTCCGCGGGCAACTCGCCGTAACGGTCCGCCAGTTCGGCGGCCACCTCGTCCAGCTCCGCCGGTTCGGTAATCCGGCTGATCCTTCGGTAATGAGCCAGTTTCTGCTTGCTGTCCGGCACGTAGTGATCGGGAAGGAACGCGGGCAGATCAAGATTAATCTTGGCCGTCCGGGCCGTTTCCGCCGGCGAGAGATCGGTCTGTACGGTGGCGATAGCTTCCTTGAGCAGCTTGAGATAGGTGTCGAATCCCACGGCGTTGATAAACCCGTGCTGCTGGCTGCCCAGGATATTACCCGTACCGCGAAGTTCCAGGTCGCGCATGGCGATCTCGTAGCCGCTGCCAAGCTCGGTGTACTCTTCCAGCACCCGCAGCCGTTTGACCGCCTCGTCGGTGATCATCCGCCGCGGCGGCACCAGCAGGTAGGCGTAGGCCCTGTGGTAGCTGCGTCCCACTCGTCCGCGCAACTGGTAAAGCTGGCTGAGCCCTGAACGGTCGGCGCGGTTGACGATGATCGTGTTGGCGTTGGGAAAATCCAGCCCGTTCTCGATAATCATCGTACTGAGCAGGATGTCGATTTCCCGCTCCTGGAACCGTCGCATGGCTCTTTCCAGTTCCCGCTCGGGCATCTGGCCGTGGGCCACCGCGATCCTGGCCTCGGGCACGATCCGGCGCAGCATGTCGTAGACCGCATAGATCGAGCCGATCCGGTTGTGGACGAAAAACACCTGCCCGTCGCGGGCCAGCTCGCGATGGATGGCCTCGATAATAACGCCCTCGCCGAACGGGCAGACCTGGGTGACAATCGGCAGGCGGTCCTGGGGCGGGGTGGTGATCAGCGACAGGTCGCGCACGCTCATCAGGCTCATGTGCAACGTGCGCGGGATTGGCGTGGCGGTCATCGCCAACGTGTCCACGGTACGCTTGAAGCGCTTGAGTTTATCTTTCTGACGCACTCCGAAGCGCTGCTCCTCGTCGATAACGAGCAGGCCGAGATCGCGGAATTTCACGTCCTTGCTGATCAGCCGGTGGGTGCCGATAATCACGTCCACCTTGCCCTCGGCCAGGCGCTTGAGAATTTCTTTCTGCTCGGCGGGGCTCTTGAAGCGGCTGAGCGTTTCCACGCAGACCGGGAAATCGGCCAGGCGCTGGCTGAACGTGATATTGTGCTGCTGGGCCAGCACGGTGGTGGGCACAAGCACGGCCACCTGCTTGTTGTCCTGGATGGTTTTGAACGCCGCGCGCACGGCCACCTCCGTTTTGCCGAACCCAACGTCGCCGCAGAGCAGACGGTCCATGCAGGCGGAGCTTTCCATGTCGTTCTTGATATCGTCGATAGCGCGCAACTGATCGTAGGTTTCCTCGTAGATGAACGCCTGCTCCAGCTCACGCTGCCACTGGGTGTCGGCCGAGAACGCATGGCCGCCGCGGACCTTGCGCTCGGCGTAGATCTCGATCAGCTCGGCGGTCATGTCCTCGATAGCCTTGACCGTTTTGCTCTTGACCTTTTCCCAGGCGTTGCCACCGATTTTGTGGATGGCGGGCACCGCGCCGTCCTCGGCGGTGTAGCGCTCCACCAGTCCCAACTGGTCCACCGGAACGTAGAGGAAATCGCCGTCCGCGTACTCGAGCCACAGACACTCGACCACGGCGCTTTCGGTGGTGATTTTTTTAATCCCCCGGTAACGGCCGATCCCGTAGTCGATATGGACCACGTAGTCGCCCTCGCCCAGGCTGGAGAAACTTTCCAGGGCCGGGGCGCGCTTGTAGCGGCGGCGGGTGCGAAGGTGGCGGAAACGATGGAAAATCTCGTGGTCGGTATAGACCGCCAGCGCCGCCTCACCCAGCACGAACCCTGTCTCCAGGCTGCCGATAGCGAGTTCTGCACAACAGGCCGCATCGCCCAGCAACTCCTCCAGCCGGTTCAACTGGCCCTTGTTGTCGCAGACTATCAGGTTGGAGCGACCCTCGTCGCGGTCGGCGCGGATGCGGCCGCGCAGCAGGTCGATGTTGCGGTTGACCGCCGGCGGCTCACGGGTGTCGAAGCGGACCGGGACCACGGGGCTTGCGGCGCGCTGATGCAGACTACGGATATCGGCGCGGATGAAGTTCTTCAGGCGGGCGGCAAGCTGCTCACCGGTCAGGTACAGCTCAGCGGGAGTGCGCACCAGCGATCCCCTGCGCTCGAACGCGGTGCGGTAGTAACCCTCCACCTCGTCCTCGAACCTGACTGTCTCTTCCAGCACGGCCTCGTAGTCGTCGAACAGCACCACGCTGTCGTTGTCGAGATAGGTCAGGATATCGATCAGCTTTTCGTCATCGCCCTGCTTTTTCTCCCAGCCGAAACTTTCGGTCACCGGCAGCAGCACGGTTTCGTTCAGCCTGGCCACCGAGCGCTGGTCGGCAATTTCAAACGAGCGGATTTCCTCGATAATGTCGCCGAACAGCTCGATCCGCACGGGGTTTTCCATGCCGTAGCCGTAGATGTCGAGAATGCCGCCGCGCAGGCTGAAGCTGCCCACCTCCTCGACCATCGCCTCACGACGGAAACCCATTTCCACCAGGTCGGAGAGCAACTGCTCCAGGTCGAGATCCTCCTCCACCCTGAGCGTGCGGACCCGGTCGCAGAACTCCTCGGGGGCGCTCACTTTCTGCAGCAACGCGCGTACGGGGGTAACCGTGATCCCCGGCGCACGGTCCATCAGCGCCAGGAACACCTCCACCCGTGATCCGGCGATACCGGGTTCGGGGCGGGCGTCCTCGTAGGGCAGGATTTCCCACTGCGGGAAATTGCGCACCCTGGCGGAGGGTAGAAAATTGAGCAGGTCGGCCTCGATTTTCTCGGCCTGACGGGAGCCACGGGTGACATAAATCAGCCCTTTATTCAGCTTATGGGCCAGACCGGCCGCGACCAGATTTTTGGTGGAGCCGTAGAGGTTACCCAGGCGCAGTTCGAGAGGAACTTTCCGCTGCACGGCGCCTTGCACGTGCTCGAGAGTCTGGTTGAATGGTTCGGAACGCTCCAGCAGGTCCAGCAGTTTCTTCAGCGTGTTCATGTATATTCAGTCATCTAATGTTTTGCAGTCCCATTCGCAGGGGCGAACCTTGTGTTCGCCCGCGAGAAGCATACGCTTCTCACTCGGCCGATTGGGTTGCAGGTTAAGCATCGAGAAATTAAGAAGTTTTTATTCGAGACCTTTGATTTAAACAAAGAATTGTGAGGGGGAGAGACAAAACTTTTTTAAAAAGGTCCTGTCTCTCCCCCTCACACTCCCCCACTCTTTTTCCAAAACTTCTTATCAAGGGGCATATCTTTCGGTCAGATCATGTAGTTACAATTAACTGGCCTGAATTTTATTGTCCCCGTTTGGGAGGGTTAAAACCCCCACCTTTCAGGTGGCAGCTTTAGCATGAGATGGCTAAATTGTAATGTATGAGCAGCTATCAACATGGTTCCCACACATCATTTTCGA
>JAJRTS010000048.1 GCA_024278175.1 Gemmatimonadales bacterium
CTATTTTGTCCGCACGGTAGGAGACAACGTAACGGCGGAAGTGATTCGGAATTATCTAAAATATCACCAAGAACAAGAGAGAACTCCGGAGCAGCTGGAATTGTTTTAAGATGCCCCGCCTTGTAGGCGGGGTAATTCACTTCCGCAGCCATTTCAAAACAAACTCAAACGATTACTGACCGTTTGTTCATATACACCGGATGCGATGGCGGAAAAGCCGGTGTAGTTGCGCTCAATGGGAATAACCGCCTGATATCCCAACTTGGATTCAAGAAATGGGTACAGGATATTCAGGCAACGACTTATGACAACAACTTTGAGCTTGACCCCGAAGTTTTTGAGCGCTACAGGGGCTGGTAACACAAAGAGAGGCCGAACAGTAAAAAATCGGGCCCCTCTTTGCGTTACAACTCTCTCTGATCCGCAAACAACTCAGGCGTTCATCGAGTCGAGAAAGTCCTGGTTGGTCTTGGCGTCCTTGAGCTTGGAGACCAGGAAGTCCATCGACTCGCTGCTCGACATGTCGCTGAGGTACTTGCGCAGGATCCAGATGCGATTGAGCACATCGGGCGCCATCAGCAGGTCCTCGCGGCGCGTGCCGCTGCCGTTGAGGTCGATCGCCGGGAAAATCCGCTTGTTCGCCAGTGCGCGGTCCAGGGCCAGCTCCATGTTGCCAGTGCCCTTGAACTCCTCGAAAATAACCTCGTCCATCCTGCTGCCGGTATCCACCAGCGCGGTGGCGATAATGGTCAGGCTGCCGCCCTCCTCGATATTACGCGCGGCGCCGAAAAAGCGCTTGGGCTTATCGAGCGCGTGGGCGTCCACACCACCGGAGAGGATCTTGCCGCTGTGGGGCACCACCACGTTGTGGGCGCGGGCCAGGCGGGTGATAGAGTCAAGCAGAATCACCACGTCCTTCTTGTGCTCCACCAGGCGGCGGGCTTTCTCGATCACCATGTCGGCCACCTGCACGTGACGGTCGGCCGGCTCATCGAACGTGCTGCTGATCACCTCGGTGTTCTTGGTCGAGCGTTCCATGTCGGTCACTTCCTCGGGCCGCTCGTCGATCAGCAGGACGATCTGGTGCACCTCGGGGTGGTTCTCGGTAATGCTGTTGGCTATCTTTTTAAGCAGCACGGTTTTACCCGTGCGCGGCGGGGCCACTATCAGCGCGCGCTGGCCCTTGCCGATCGGGGCCACCAGGTCGATAATGCGCATCGAGATGTCGCGGGCCTTGTTCTCCAGCTTCAGGTGATCGTCGGGGAACAGCGGCGTCAGGTTGTCGAAAAGCACCTTGTGCTTGGCCTGCTCCGGATCGTCGTAATTGACCTCTTCCACCTTGAGCAGCGCCAGGTAACGCTCACCTTCCTTGGGCGGGCGCACGCGGCCGTGGATCGTATCGCCGGTGCGCAGGTCGAAACGCTTGATCTGGCTGGGCGAGACATAGATATCGTCCGGCCCGTAAAAGTAGTTCCAGTCCTGCGAGCGCAGGAACCCGTAGCCCTCGGGCAGGATTTCCAGCACGCCCTCGCCCTTGAGCACCACGTTTTTCTCCAGCAGGTTCTGCTCGATCATGAAGATCAGGTCCTGCTTGCGCTGGCCCGCGTAGTTATGCAGACCCATCCCTTCGGCCATCTCGTGCAACTCGGTGATCGACTTGGCCTTCATTTCCTTGATTTCGATAACATCTTCTACCACTTCTACGTCTCCTTGAGTTGAAAGTAAAATATCCGGCTTACATTTTTCGCTATGAAATCTGAATTATGCAAAACCTCCCGTCTGCAACCCATCCAATATGCAATACGCCTCCCCTCGCCCCTGCTGCTTAAATTGGGTTGACCGGAGTTAATTTTTTTGAAAAAAACACCTGGATTTGTCTTGAAAGCGATACTTGTCCGGAAGGAAGTGTTTGGGAAAATTATCCGCTAATTGAATCCGCGCCTGCTATGTCGATTATCGGGTCATTTGCTGTCAATAGGGGAATCATTCAGGGTAACAAATCAAAACTCAAACCGGCTAAATCAGGCCCCGGAGCAGATGGTTTCTCGGAAGTCGATGAGGTAAACGAGGTGCGGTGTGCTCTGATGAGGACACTGGCTGCTATAGTGAAAATAAGAAGCTTGGTTATCAATGTCAAGCCTTTTGCTCAGTTTTATTGCTTTCCCGCTGAAAACAGCCCGAATCGGCAGTGTTGCCCTTGACCGCTATGAGCTTGTATAATGAAACGTCATCTTTTTGCAATCAATACATCCGCGCCGTCCCATTAACGCTTTATTCCCGCAGCCTCCCACCGGGGAAAGGGTTCCGCCGATGAGCAGCGGAGGCTCGATACTGAAAAAACAGGAACTGTTCGCGCTGGGCCTGCTGGGTCTGCTGGCGGCCCTGCACGCGCTGTTGTGGTCACAGGTCAAGGAAAATCCGCTGCTGAGCGTAGCGATGCTGGCCGCCGCGGCGCTGGCTGGGGCCGGTTTATGGATCTGGAAAAATTTCAAAATGATCAAGGCCGATCCCAACGCGCGCAAGCGGATCAGCGTAAAATTAGAAAGCATCCTGCATGCGCTGTTCCTGCCGCGCGGCTACGATATCATGACCCTGCCGGAGATCGATGAGGAGCGGCTGGTCGGGAGCACGGAGCTTCGCGATCCCCATGGCATTCCCGTGCTTTTGTGCTACCACGAGTGGCCGCTGGAACAGCAGGTTGAGATAGCTGACCTGGAAGAGCTAGATGGCAAAATGGCCGGCAGGGAAATCCCCAAGGGAATCTGCCTGGCCACCACCCACTTTACGCCTGCCGCCCAGGATTACGCCCGCAGGAAAAATATCCTGATCAAGGACACCGACGAGCTGGTGGCGATGATTACCCAGGCCGAGAAGGAAAGCGGCGCAGCCGCCGGCGACGGGTTCCTGCGCTGTATCGTCTGTGATTCCAGACTGATCGAGGACGATGAGGTCACCGACCTGATGGTTTGTACCAACCCGGACTGCGGGAAAACCTACACACCCGAGGAACTGGGGCGGGAACAGAAAAAAGAGCCGGGTGACGTTAACAGCTTTACGATCTCCTGCTACGAGTGCAACCGGCCTGTCCAGCTTGACACAACCATGCACGGACTGGTGGAATGTCCCTACGACGACTGTTCGTGGATTATCAACGTGGACAACGAGCTGCTGGCCCTCAAGGGCGGCCTGGACAAACGCTCCAGCGAAAACCTGGCCGAGATTGTCTGCCCGCGCTGCACCAAGACAATCAATGTTCCGGCCGACGGCGTCGGGCTGATGGAGTGTCCGTGCGGGGAAATTATCGACGTGGGCCAGGCCCTGGGTGCGCGGGCACAGGCACAGCTCGCCCAGCGGCTCCAGAGCGACCATCACGACACCAACGGGCAGGACGGAAACGCCGGCGGGCAGTTAACGGACTGTCCGGACTGCGGGGCGGGTGTGCCGGAAACGCTGGAGAACTGCCCGGTCTGCGGGGCGGACCTGCCCCGCAAGCCCGCTCCCCAGCCATCGGACGCCGGCGATGGCGATCCTGGAACCCGGCGGGACGAACCACCTGTTCAGGCCACCGAGATCGAGATGCTTGAGGCCGCCCCGCTCACCAGGGCCATAACGCACCGTCACACCTATCTTAACCTCAGCACCGGGGGATTGCTGCTGCTGGTCGCTCTGAGCGTGACGGCTTTCCTGGCGTTCGTTTATCTGGTGGCTCGCTGATTTATCGCAACTTCGCCGCCGTTATGCGGTTATAACAAATAGCAGGGAGTCAGCCGTGGCAGAAAAAAGGATAATCAAAGCCAGTGAAATCGAAGGGTCCGGCATCAACGTGGAAAAAGCGGATTATGTAATCCGCAAGTTCGACGACAAGGTGTACAAGAGCATACCGCTTGACGAACCGCCGGTGGCGATGGAAGAGAATGCCGGCCTTGCGGCCCCCCGGCCCGACGACGAGGCTCCGGGCGACAGCGAGAAACCGCAGGTGAGCATCGAAAGGTTCCACGGGGACGATGGTGAGTTGACCGGCCTTAAAATCACCTGCCGCTGCGGCGAGGTGATCGAACTGGAGTTCACCCGTGAGCAGGACGAACTGCCGCCGGCCGATTCGTCTGTTGCCGCCACCGCGCCTGTTGCCGGAGAGCAGCCTCCGCCGCCGGAACCGGAAGCGCCCGTGGAACAATCCGGGCAGCAGGACCCGCAGGTGCCTGCTGACGATCCGGAGGCAGAAGAGCAGAAACCTCAATAAGATATTGAATTTTCCGCTGAAAGATTTTACTATTTTCAGGGAACTATTCTGTCATTCGGATGGTATATACTTGCGGTACTGCGCGGAAACTTACCAACCGGAACACGGAGGGTACACCCTAACGTATTGCATAGTGAGGATTTGGTAAGATGAATTGCGGCGGTTTCAAAACTAATTTTTCGGTCTATGTCGATGGCGAACTGCCCGGCGCCCTCGTTGCCGAGGTCGAGTCTCATCTCGATAATTGCCCCCGCTGCGCCGGTATGCTTAAGGCGTACCGCGTTGGCGTGGATTCTCTGAGTCGTTCCCCGGTGGAAATTGAGCCGCCGGACGACATGTTCGAGCGGGTGATGGCAGCGGTGGAGGGTGGCGGTAAACAAGCCGGGGTTATCCCCCTGCGCACCGCGGCCGGGCGCAATACCCTGGCGGCGGCGGCGGTGGTGATGATTGCGCTGGTGGGCTCGCTGCTCTTTACCGGCGGCGACAGGACCGGCGTTGCCTGGAACCCGGCCGTGGATTCCACTGTCGATGTGGTCAATGCCGACCAGCTCCCGGTAGCGGGAGAGCCGGAGACCGAAACCGACAGACGCCCGGCTCAGAAAGCTTACCTGGCGTCCTACAACCCTGACGGGGAACCCGCGTTCAGCTACGGTGTCAGCAGCCATCCGGTGCTTGTCGAAAGCGGAGTCTACGCCGCGGAGTAGGTTCAGGCGCAACATTCAGGACATATTGCAAAACCGGACCCCGCAGCGGTCCGGTTTTTTTCTTATCCCCCCGCCGCCGGAATAAACCCTTGAGCGCACACTGCCGGGCCTTATATTAAAGAGGTATTGAACCAACGCCCCTTTAATATAAGAGAATTCCTCGTGGCTCTGCCGGGGGTAGTGCAATACAGTCGAAATGAAAAAATCCCGGGCCGTTTAAGATTAACACAGACGGCTTACCACCGGCCGGAGAAACCATGCCCCGTACCGATATAAACCGGATCAACCGCGAATGCGCCGACTCCGCTTTCCAGCCGGTGTACTTCCTTCACGGCGATGAGAGCTACCTGATCCGCCTGGCGGTGGACACGCTGACCAGGCACGCGGTCGAGCCCGCGGCGGCCGATTTCAACTACGAGCGCTTCCACGGGCCGGGCATGAATAACGAGCGGGTGCTGACCTCTGTGGCCACCCCGCCGATGATGGCGACGCGGCGGGTGGTGCTGGTCCAGGATGTGGACAAGGCGCAGCTCAAGGCCCGCGACCTGCTGGCCGCCTACGCGGAAAAACCCTGCGACAGCACCGTGCTGATCCTGGCCGCATCGAGCAGGGTCAAAATCGACAAGCGCCGGGGCACCCCCAAATGGGCCGCCCGCCTGGAGCAGGCAGCGGCCAGCATCTGCTTCTGGCCTCTTCGCGAGCACGAATTGCTCTCCTGGATCGTTTCCACCGCGGAACTCGGCGGTAAAAAAATCGGCAGGCAGGCCGCCAACGACCTCTATGCCCGTCTGGGCGATGACCTGGCGCGTCTCGCCGGGGAGCTGGACAAGCTGGCCTTTTTCGTGGGTGAGCGCGAGGAGATCAGCCCCCGGGACGTGCGGGAGATGACCGGGGTCGACAAGGGCGCCAGCGTGTTCGACTGGGTGGACGCCCTGGCCACGGGCAAGCCGCTGCTGGCCGCTTATATTACCGGCCAGCTCGCCAGCCGCGGCGAATCGGCTGTAGGGGCGGTTGCCGCCGCCAGCGCCCATTTTGGCCGCGTGGCCCGGATCAGGGGGCTGATGGCCCGGAGGGTGCCTGATGAGCGAATCAAGAAAGAACTGGGCCTGAGCTGGTGGCGCGAGGACTCGGTACGTGAGCTGTTCGCCCAGGCCAGAGCTTTCAGCGACGATAAAATGAAAGAAATTTTCAGCCTGCTGCTCCAAACCGACCTGCGGCTCAAAAGCAGCAGCCTGCCCGACAGGCTGATTCTCGACACCCTGGCTTTCAGCATTCCGGGAGATTGAACCAGATGCCCCTTCCAGATAAACAATTTTCCGCCACTGTGACGATCCTGCTGGCAGCCGTGGTTTTACTGACCGCCGGAGCAGCCCTGGCCCAGGGGCCGCTGGATGTGGCCCGCGCCCGGATGCTGGCCGGGCACACCGGCGAGGCCCGCCGGATCGTGGCCGCCGAGCTCTCTGCCGGCGGCTCCGAGGCGGCCCGGTTGATCAACGCCGTGCTGGCCGCCCCGGCGGACTCCGCCGCCTCTCTGCTGGAGCAGTTCGCCCGCCACAGCGGACGTGGCCCGAACACGGGTCAGGCCGCCGAGCGCATGGGTGATCTGCTCTTTTCGGCCCGGCGTTGGGAGAACGCGGTGGAGTGGTGGGAATTCGCGCTTAAGAACCTGACGGCCACCCCGGCTGTCCAGCGGGTGACTATCAAATCCGCCCGCGCGGAGTTGGAGCGTGGCCGCGCTAAACAGGCGCTCTCAAAGCTGGAATCAGCCCTTGCCGCGGAAGAAACCCCGCTGACCGGCGAGGCCAGATTCTGGCAGGCAATGGCACTGGAGCGCCGGGGCAAAACCCGCGAGGCCGCCGAGGCTTACCTGGCCGCCTACACCACCGCCGGCAATCGGCTGAGCCTTGCCGCGCTTTATCGTCTGAACAACTTCTACGGTTCCGCCGGCGGCCGTAATGCCGCCGACTGGCGCACCCGCTGGCAGAACGCCAGCGCCGGTACCGTGTTCGCCAGCCGCTACCTTCCCGCCGCCGCCGCTCCCGGATCGGCCACGCACGCTGGATGGACCGTGCAACTGGGCGCGTTCAGCAGCGGCAAGCGCGCCGCCGCTCACGCCTCGCGCATCAGGAAGCTGGGCCTGAGCCCGGTTATCGAGCAGCCCCGCGGTGATAAGCTCTACCGGGTGCACCTCGAGGGTATCGCCTCCGAGAAAGAACTGAAACGAATCACCGCGAAGCTGAAGAAAAACAAGCTCGAATACCACGTAATCAAGCCCGGAAAATGAGCCCGGATTATTCACGAAGCCTGATTTGTTCGAGAGCAAGGAAGCAGTGGCGCCGCTGTACTGGCGTACCGCAATCCACTGATGACGCAGCTATTGCCGACAAAGCAGGCGAGCCGAAGGTAAAAAATATCGCTACTTTTTTACTTTTCGGGATTATTATTACAAATCGGGTCGAGTTTTGAACAATATTCCGGTAAGTTATCGGCAGCGCTTACCGTTAAAGAAGTGGGCGATATTTTTATGAATAATTCGGGTGAGGAAACGATGGCCGGCGAAACCCCGTTGATGGAGCAATACAACCGGATCAAGGCCGGGCACCAGGAAGAAATCCTCCTGTTTCGCATGGGAGATTTCTACGAGATGTTCTGCGAGGACGCCAAAATCGGCGCGCAGGTGCTGGGACTGACCCTGACCAGCCGTAACAACGGGGCCGCCGGACGGGTTCCGTTGGCCGGGGTGCCGGTCAAGGCCGTTGAGGGTTATATCGCAAAACTGGTCCGGGCCGGGTACAAGGTGGCTGTCTGCGAGCAGGTGGAAGACCCCAAAAAGGCCAAGGTAATTGTCAAGCGCGCGGTTACGGAGGTGCTCACCCCCGGCACCGTGCTGAGCGACAACCTGCTCGAGTCATGCCGGAATAACTTTATCGCGGCGCTCCATCCGCTGGGCAAGGACCGGGTGGCCCTGGCCTGGCTGGACCTTTCCACCGGCGAGTTTTTTGTCGCCGGGGCCGCCCTCGCTTTTCTTGAGGACGAACTGCGACGGATCGGCCCGCGCGAGATCCTGCTGGCCGGGGCCGGCGGACTGGCCGAAAAACCGCGCAGGCCCGGCGAACTTCCACTCTACGACGCCCTGGGTCACGCCCCGGATAAAACTTATCACCTCAGCTTCCTTGACGACTGGCGGTTCGACCGCGACGGTTGCCGCAAAAGGCTGCTCGATCACTTCGGGATCGCCAGTTTCAACGGGTTCGGGATCGAGGACAACCATCCCGCGCTGATACCCGCCGGGGCGATCATGGATTACGTGGCCCGCATGCAGCCGGCCGGGCTGGCCCACGTGCGCAAGCTCACTCCGTTTATTGCCGAAAACGTGATGGTGATCGACCGCACGACAGCGGACAACCTGGAGTTGGTCTGTAATTTTGGCGGAGGAAGCTCGGGTACGCTGCTGGAGGTGCTCGATTCCACCCGCACCGCCATGGGCGCGCGCACCCTGCGACGCTGGGTGCGCGAACCGCTGCTGGAGCTGGAAAAGATCGGCCGCCGTCACGAGCTGGTGGAGGCGCTTACCCGCGACGGGAAACTGCGCCGCTCCGTGCGCGACCGGCTCGAAACGGTTGCGGATATCCAGCGGCTGACCTCCCGCGTTTCCTGCCTTCGCGCCAGCCCCCGCGACCTGGCCGCCCTGGGCCGTTCGCTGGCCGCGATCCCGCAGATAAAATCCCTGCTGGCCGGCTCGGACAACGAGGCGCTGCGCCGGCTGGGCGACAGCGTGGCCGAGTTTCCCGAACTGGTGGAGCTTATCGGGCGGGCGCTGGTGGAGGAACCGCCGCTGCAGCTCACCGAGGGCGGGGTGATCGCCGAGGGGTACAACTCCTCCCTGGACGAACTTCGCTCCCTGGTGACCCAGGGCAAGGGCTGGATCGCCCGCTACGAAACGACTGAGCGCGAGCGCAGCGGGATCGGCAACCTGAAAGTCAAATTCAACAAGGTGTTCGGCTATTTTATCGAGGTCACTAAAAGTAACCTTCACCTTGTGCCCGAGGACTACACCCGCAAACAGACTATATCTACCGGTGAGCGTTACATAACCGCCGAGCTGAAAGAGTACGAGGACAAGGTGCTGGGGGCGGAGGAGAAAATCGGCTCGCTGGAGTACGAGCTGTTCTGTGCCCTTCGCGAGCACGTGGCCGGGTTCGGCGCGGAGCTTATCGAGACGGCCACGGCCCTGGGCGAGCTGGACACGCTGGCCAACCTGGCCGAGATAGCGGTGGAATACAACTACGTGCGCCCGCAAATGACCGATGGAAACCGGATCAGCATCCGCGACGGCCGTCACCCGGTGGTGGAACGGATGGTGCTGGAGAAGAGTTTCGTGCCCAACGACATCCTGCTCGACAACGAGGAGGAACAGATTATCGTGCTCACCGGCCCCAACATGGCGGGCAAGAGCACGATCCTGCGCCAGGTGGGCTTGATCGTGCTGATGGCTCACATGGGCGGGTTCGTCCCGGCCGCCGAGGCCGAGATCTGCCTGACCGACCGCATATTCACCCGCGTGGGCGCCAGCGACAACCTGGCGCGTGGCCAGAGCACGTTCATGGTGGAGATGAACGAGACGGCCAATATCCTCAACAACGCCACGCCGCGCAGCCTGGTGCTGCTGGATGAGATCGGGCGGGGCACCAGCACGTTCGACGGGCTCTCGATTGCCTGGGCGGTGACAGAGCATATCCACGAGCGAAAGAGCTGCCGGGCCAAGACCGTGTTCGCCACCCATTACCACGAACTGACCGAACTGGAGATCCTGTTGCCGCGCGTGCGCAACTATAACGTGCTGGTCAAGGAGCACGGGGAGCGGATAATCTTCCTGCACAAGATCGAGCGCGGCAGCAGTGACCGCAGCTACGGGATCCAGGTGGCGCGCCTGGCGGGTCTGCCCCGCGAGGTTATCACCCGCGCCCGCGAGGTGCTGGCCAACCTTGAGAGCGGCGAGTTCACGACCGAAAACCTGCCGGCGCTCGCCCGCGGGGCCCATGCGCCGAATGTCCACTACGAGCGCGACCAGCTTACCCTGTTCGGCCAGAGCCGGCCTCACCCGGTGGTGGACCGCCTTCGCGAAATCGACCCGGAGGAACTCTCCCCGCTCGATGCGCTGCAACTGCTGTTCGAACTGAAAAAAACCGCTGAATAAGAGGGCGTTGGAATAAAACATTCAACGCCCTGGAATGAAAGATTTTGCGCCGGCAAGTTGTCAAGGGCAAGGCAAGCCGTTTCTTTTGCTTGTTCTGTTACTTATGTCATACCGAGCTGCTCATCGTTCGCATCGTTTTGGGCTGACCTGGCGAGAAACGGCCCTTGACAACCATATGCTCATACTTTCGGATATTTCAACACGTTTTAAGAAGGGACCGGCCAGATGTACAGGATTACCGTGGAGAATGATTTCTCTTCCGCCCATCAGCTTCGTGAATACGACGGCAAATGCTCGAGCCTTCACGGCCACAACTGGCGGATTCAGCTCACCGTGCGCACGCGCGAACTCGACAGCCAGGGGATCAGTATCGATTTCGGGCGGATGAAGCGTATTCTGGCTGAACTGGTAGAGCGTTTCGACCATGTGGACCTCAATAAAACCCCGCCGTTCGACAAGCTGAACCCCACGGCGGAGAATATCGCCCGGACCATTTTCGAGCTGGCGGGCCGGGAGTTGCCCGCGGGCGTGGAAGCCGACAAGGTGGTGGTCTGGGAGAGCCACAACAACCGGGTGGAGTACCGGGAGGAGTGAGAATGCACGATTCTTTTTTATTGCTCATATTACTTTGGATGGAATAATGGCCTATGCAAGCATGGGTATAATGGAAAGGTTCACCCTTCCCACAGGAAGGGTGAACCTTTTGGAATGCCACCTTCAACGAACGCTCAAGATTGGTTCAGTTATAAGAACATAAAGAATATGCCAAGGTGTAAGCTGTTTGGATACCTCAGCAATCTATTATTAATCATTCCTTTTTCATTCACACATATAACAAAGGCCGCCTGGAAGCCAACCGCTACGATAACACGCGCTTGATTGAATTCTTACATAACCTATAGCGTACTCGCCACAAAATATCTGTACCGCGGCAGCATCGTATAACCAATCGCCATCGTAATAAGCTTGATCATATATAACCGTCCACCATCCTCCATCGATATTTACATGTCCATAAAACCAATCCCCATAACTGGCATTCATCACCTCAGCCCCAATTAAATAAATGCAGTAGGGGTTCCCTTGGTCTAGAAATCCATATGATGAACATCCACCAAAGGCCAATTCAGGCTCGGCGCTTAAGGTCTCTTTATGCTTTCCATTATCTTTTTGCTTATCCTCCAGCATGCCTGCCAATACTTCGGCATACTTTTCGTCCACTTTCGCAAGTAAGTGTTTTTCTTCCTCCGGAAACCAAGTTAACTGGCCGGGCTTCAATTTACTCTTACCATCCCACCTGACAGGTCTGACTTCTATATAATTATCGGGATTCTCGGCTAACGATCTCTTGTCACGACGGTCAACAATTTTGTAATATTTCCTTGTATAGACTTTCGCTTCTAAGCTGAGGCTACTTAATTAAATAATTAAACCACGGCCTCTGGCCGTGCGACCCGAAAAGGTTTCACCGATTCGGGGAAAAGAAATAGGTTCTTCCTCAGGGAAAGCCCCGTTCGGAGCAGGAGGAAGAACCTATGCACGAATGGAAAAGTATGTC
>JAJRTS010000049.1 GCA_024278175.1 Gemmatimonadales bacterium
CACGACCGATGTGACGGGCTCGGCGAGCTTGCCCGAGGGCGTAGAGATGGTGATGCCCGGCGACAGTGTGGAGCTGACGATAGAGTTGATCACGTCGATAGCGATGGAGAAGGAGCTTCGGTTTGCTATCCGCGAGGGCGGCCGTACTGTGGGCGCCGGTGTTGTAACCGAGGTTATCGAGTAAAAAGGGGCGCTGAGGCTGCGGCGGGCTGTGAGGCCGCGCGATTGGCTGTGGGGGTGCATTGAGCGGCGGGCGCAACCGATGTGGCTGACCGCATGGTTGGCGAGCGAATAAAAAACAGTCTAAGGACTGCATTGACAGCTCGAAGCTTCCCGTGCTTTGCCGCGGGAAGGCTTCAATTTTAACGAAGGGACAAGGCGCAATGGCTGGCGGTAACAGGATCAAAGTGATTATGGCTTGCCAGGAATGCAAGGACCGTAACTACAATTACACGAAAAACAAACGCAGCCATCCCGACCGGATGGAACTGAACAAGTTTTGCCCTAAGTGCAATTCGCATACCCTGCATAAGGAATCGCGATAAGGGGCTGTAAGGTTACGTGTTAAGTCAATGCAGGCCAGTAGCTCTAACGGCTAGAGCACCGGACTCCAAATCCGGGTGTTGGGGGTTCGAATCCCTCCTGGCCTGCCATTGAATTCTTCGAATGCAACAGCAACGGTAGTCAGGGGCTGTAATGGCGCAGCACGCTGAAAAAACGGTAACGAAAGTTTCGCAGATCGACCGGTTGGTGCAGTTCCTCAAGGAAGTGCGTAACGAGTTCACAAAGGTCACCTGGCCGGGAGGCACCGAGGTCAAGGGAGCAACCGCGGTAGTGATAGTGGTTTGTATCTTTGTTTCGTTAGTGATCTGGATTATCGACAAGATCATCAACCTCGGGGTTGACGCCATCTTCTAGCAGAGGTGCGCACTGTATGCCGGTTGGGGGATGATCAATACTCCGTCCGGTGCGGGTCCGGGTCCGTTGATCCGGACGATTCAAATGGAAAGTTCATTTAGTTTAGCAGGTATATCCGATGCCGGATTACAAATGGTACGTTCTCCAAGTCTATTCCGGGCACGAGAATAAGGTAAAGTTGCGGATCGAGTCCCTGGCCGGCGAGCTTACCGACGAGAAGGGCGAGCCGAAGATTGCCGAGGTGATGGTCCCCACCGAGGAAGTGACCGAACTGAGGAACGGCAAAAAGGTTAAGCTGGAAAAGAAAATATATCCCGGCTACGTGCTGATCAACATGGTGGCCGATGATGAAACCCTGTATACCTTGAGTAACACCCAGGGCATAATCAAGTTCGCCGGCGGTGGGGTGAAACCGCATCCTCTGCGTGAGAGCGAAGTGAACAAGGTGATCCGGCGCGAGGAGCGGGTTGCTTCGATGGCCGGCCAGCCGGTCGATGAAATCCCGTTCACGGCGGGCGAGTACGTGGAAGTCGTGGACGGACCGTTCACGGAGTTCAATGGACAGATCGAGGAGTTGTATCCGGAAAAGGGTAAGGTCAAAGTGGTGGTTTCTCTGTTCGGGAGACCAACGCCGCTGGAGTTGGATTACCTGCAGTTGAAAAAATTGAAATAGTTCTCTGAAATGAAAATAAACGCGACCGAAGGAGTACGAAGGTGGCCAAGAAAGTAACCGGTTTTATCAAGTTGCAGATACCCGCCGGCCAGGCTAATCCGGCGCCCCCGGTAGGACCGGCACTGGGCCAGCACGGGGTTAATATCATGGACTTCTGCAAGGCGTTCAACGCCAAGACCCAGGCGCAGACCGGGACGATTATTCCGGTGGAAATCACCGTTTATGTCGACCGCAGCTACAGCTTCATCACCAAGACCCCGCCGGCGCCGGTGCTGATCAAGCAGGCGGTGGGCCTGGCGAAAGCCAGCGGTGAGCCGAACAAGAATAAAGTGGCCCATCTGAGCGACGCCCAGATCACGGAAATAGCGCAAACCAAGATGCCCGACCTGAACGCGGCCTCGCTCGAATCCGCCAAGAGCATGATTCGCGGCACGGCCCGTTCGATGGGGATCACTGTTGACAGGTAATAAACCGACGGCAGGAACTTAATTTATGGCTAAGCACGGAAAGAAATTCAACGCAGCTCAGGAGTTGCTCGACCCCCAGCAGCGCTACACGATCTAGGAGGCGGTGGCCAAACTCAAAGAGGGCTCCTATGCCTCGTTCGACGAGACAGTGGAAGCAGTGTTTCGTCTCGGGGTCGATCCGCGCCACGCAGACCAGGTGGTGCGTGGCACCGTGGTGCTGCCCAACGGTATCGGTAAGGAACTGCGCGTCGTGGTTATCGCCCAGGGCGAAAAGGCCAACGAGGCCCGGGAGGCCGGCGCGGACCATGTCGGAGATCAGGAGCTGATCGACAAGATATCCGGCGGATGGTTCGATTTCGATACAGCGATCACTACGCCGGACATGATGGGCAAGGTGGGCAAGCTGGGTCGTATACTGGGCCCCCGTGGACTGATGCCGAATCCCAAGAGCGGGACCGTTACCATGGAAATCGGCAAGGCTGTTCAGGAAGCCAAGGCTGGAAAGATAGAATTTCGCGTGGACAAAACAGGTAACGTACACGCCCCTATCGGCAAAGTCAGTTTCGAGGATCAGAAGCTGATAGAGAATTTCAGCGTGCTGGTCGAAACTATCACCCGGTTGAAACCCGCCTCGGCCAAGGGAACGTACCTTCGTACGGTCGCACTGAGCAGTACGATGGGACCGGGGTTCAAGCTGGACACGAACCTTTATCGTCGCGGATAGCGCCTGACGCGCAAGCTTGAGTCGGAGGGAGTAAAAGGGATTATGCTGAAAAAAGAAAAAAATGCGGTTGTCGATGATCTCAAAGCCAAGCTGGAAAAGGCAGGAAGTGTATTCCTGACCGACTTCTCCGGCGTCAACGTCAAGGATGTCAGCGGCCTGCGCAACAACTTCAGGGAGGCCGAGGTCGAGTACATGGTGGCCAAGAACACCCTGGTCCAGCGCGCCGTGGCCGATACCCCCTGGGAAGGGCTCGTTCCTTTTCTCGAGGGGCCTACCGCGTTGGTGATCAGCGAAGACCAGGGATTGGCGGCGGCTAAGATTATTGCAAAGTTCCGCGAGAGCCATGAAAGCTTTACGCCCAAAGCGGGTATGATGAGCGAGCAGGTTGTGGATGCGGCCACTATCGAGCAGTTGGCCAAGCTGTCCTCGCGTGAGGAGTTGCTTGCCAGGCTGCTGGGAAGCATGAACTCGCCGATCACCGGCCTGGTCTGTGTGCTCAACGATACGATCGCCCGTGCAGTCCGAGTGCTCTCGCAGGTGGCCACGGCCAAAGAATCAGAATAACTTCAGGCAATACTTTCTATAATGAAACCCATATTCTCCGGAGGAGGATCAGTAAGATGGCAGCGACCCAGACCAAAGAAGAAATCATTTCAGCCATCGAGAGCATGACTGTTCTTGAGCTGAACGAGCTCGTCAAAGAGCTCGAAGAGAAATTTGGCGTTTCGGCCGCCGCGCCGATGATGGCGGCCGCTCCCGCTGCCGGCGGCGGCGAGGCCGCCGCGGCAGAGGAAAAGAGTGAGTTCGACGTGGTGCTCGCCGCGATCGGCGACAAGAAGATCCAGGTGATCAAGGCTGTGCGCGAGCTCACCAGCCTGGGTCTGAAGGAAGCCAAGGCAGTGGTTGACAATCTCGGCAAGCCGGTCAAGGAAGGCGTGAGCAAGGAAGAGGCCGAGCAGATGAAGGCCAAGCTCGAGGACGCCGGCGCCACGGTCGAAATTAAGTAGCTACTCGGACACCGCCCCTTCCGTAAGAGGAAGGACGGTTTTACGGCAGGTGCTTACCCGGTACGGACCCGGACCATCAAGGCCGCGGACCGTACCGGGCTTTCACACTGTAAAACGGAGGCAGGCTAAATTAGCTAATCAGCGCGATCATAAATATATCCCGCGGGAAAAACATGCCACAGGGGCGCTTCCCGTTACTTTCAACCAGAAGAGTCAGGGACTGATAAGCTTGTTTACCATCGTGGATAACACGACCGGCGCCGGTATCGCCGCAGGATCGGGGAAGATGTGTACCAAGTGAGCTTAGCTGTCCCTTTTCGCACTATTAGCGCTGCCGGAGCGGAATGATCCGTTTTGTTGTACTCTGACCAATCCAAATCAGGAGACTGGTTAATACATGAAGCCGCGTAACGAACTGCAGACAACCTCGTTCGCCAAGCTGCAGCGGCCTGTCGATATGCCGCATCTGCTGGGTATCCAGACCCAGTTTTTCGAGATGCTGTTGCAGAAGGACACGCCGCCCGATAAGCGCAAAAATGCCGGGTTGCAGCAGGTGTTCAACGAGGTGTTCCCAATAGTAGACTACCAGGAGAATTTTACCCTGGAGTTTGTAAAATACAGTCTCGGTGTACCGAAATACACTGTCGAGGAGTGCCAGGAACGGGACATGACACACGCGATCCCGCTCAAAGCCACTCTGAGATTGATCACCAAGGAGACTGTGGGCAACAAAAAGAAGATTAAGGATATTATTGAAAAGGAAGTTTTCCTCGGGGAATTGCCTCTGATCACGGAGCTGGGAACTTTCGTGATCAACGGCGCCGAAAGGGTAATCGTCAGCCAGTTGCACCGTTCGCCAGGCGTGATTTTCGAGGAAACGACCCATACCAACGGACAGCAGCTTTTCAACGCGCGGATTATTCCGTTCCGCGGCTCCTGGGTGGAGTTCAACGTTGACATCCACGACTGCCTCTACGTCCATATCGACAAGAAAAAGAAATTCCCGGCTACAACTCTGCTCAGGGTGCTCGGTTACCCCGAGGACCGGCAGATCATCGAAATGTTCTACAAGAAGAGCAAGGCCGACCTTAAGAAAATCGCCGGCAAGAGCAAGCGCAAACGCGAGACTACCTCGCCTTTCCTGGTCGCCACCGAACTGGTGGACGAGGACAGTGGCGAGGTGTTGGCCGAACTGGGGCAGGAGCTTACCGGTCCGCTGGCCCGCAGCCTGCAGCAGAAGGGCTTCGACAAGGTCGATATCTACGAGCCGGCAATCAAGGGCCTTGAGAACAAGCTGATCAAAAACACCCTGCGCAAGGATAGCTGCCAAAACGAGGAAGAGGCGCTGACGCGCATCTACCAGGCCCTGCGCAATGGCGATCCTCCCAGCATGGAAATCGCCCGTGACTTTACCGAGAAGCTGTTTTTTAATCCCAAACGCTACGACCTGGGCATGGTCGGCCGTTTCAAGATCAACCAGCGGCTCGGCCTCAAAATCAGCAAGGATACAACAACGCTGACCCAGGAAGACTTTATCTCCGTGATCAGATACCTGGTCGCTCTCAGCGAGGGTCAGGGCGAGACCGATGATATAGACCACCTGGGCAACCGGCGGATCAGGAGCGTCTGTGAGCTGGTGGCCAACCAGATCAGCCTGGGGCTTAACCGCATGGCCCGGCTGATCAAGGAGCGCATGAGCCTGCAGAACAATGAGGGGCTGAAGATCGACGACCTGGTTAACAGCCGCACGATCAGCGCCGTGATCAACGCCTTCTTCGGTTCCAGCCAGCTCTCGCAGTTCATGGACCAGACCAACCCGCTGGCGGAGTTGACACACAAACGGCGATTGAGTGCCCTGGGCCCCGGCGGACTTACCCGCGAGCGGGCGGGCTTCGAGGTGCGCGACGTGCACTTCAGCCACTACGGGCGCATGTGCCCGATCGAGACCCCGGAGGGGCCGAACATCGGACTGATCACCAGTCTGACCACTTACGCCCAGATCAACGAACTCGGCTTTATCGAGACTCCTTACCGTAAGGTGAAAAACGGCAGCATCACGAGCCAGATAGTCTACATGGACGCGTTCGAGGAGGGCAAGTACCTGATCGCCCAGGCCAACGCGGCCACCGATGAGAGCGGTAAGTTCCTCGACGAAGATGTCCTCTGCCGCAGGCGCAACGACTACCTGCGTGAACCGCCCAAGGCAATCGACTATATCGACGTGGCCCCGGCCCAGCTTGTTAGCGTGGCCGCCGCGCTGATCCCGTTCCTTGAGCACGATGACGCCAACCGCGCGCTGATGGGTTCCAACATGCAGCGCCAGGCGGTGCCCCTGCTCGTCCCCGAGGCCCCGTTGGTGCGTACAGGTCTCGAGGAGCGTGTGGCCCGGGACAGCGGCGCGGTGGTCACGGCTCGCCGCGGCGGGGTGGTTGAGTATGTGGACGCCGGCAAAATCGTGATCCTGGTCAACGAAAAAGAGCGCTCCGATACCAGCGTTTTCAACGCCATGGCCGAGTACGACAGCTACAAGATGCACAAGTTCATGCGTACCAACCAGGACACGGCAATCAACCGGCGGCCGTTGGTTGATCTGGGGCAGAAAATAAAGAAGGGCGACATTATTGCCGATGGCGCCAGTAGCGATCGCGGCATGCTCGCCCTGGGTGTCAACGTGCTCTGCGCGTTCATGCCGTGGTACGGCTACAACTACGAGGATGCTATCGTGATCAGTGAGAAGCTGGTCAAGGAGGATAAATTCACCTCGATCCACATCCAGGAACTCGAGCTCCAGGTGCGCGACACCAAGCGTGGCACCGAGGAAATTACCGCCGAGATTCCAAACGTGGGTGAGGAGGCGGTGCGTAATCTCGACGAGCGCGGAATCGTCCGTGTCGGCGCCAAGGTGGGCCCCGGTGATATTCTGGTCGGCAAGGTCAGTCCCAAGGGCGAAACCGAACTCAGCCCCGAGGAGCGTCTGCTCAAGGCCATTTTCGGGGACAAGGCCGGCGACGTGAAGGACACCTCGCTGAAAATCCCGCCCGGTATCGAGGGCGTGGTGATTGACGTCAAGGTGTTCAGCCGGCTGATCAATGATCCGCTGATCAAGGACGAGAGCGATGAGAAGCTCAATCAGGAAACCCGCGCTGAACAGGAGAAAATTCGGGCGATCCGTCAGTTTACCTGGGAGCAGATCGCCAGGTTGCTCAAGAACCAGAAAGTTGTCTGCCTGTTCAACAAGGACACCGAAAAGCAGCAGTTTAAGGCCGGTAAGAAGCTTACCGCCAAGGAGATCGGTGAGATCGACTGGAGCAGGATCGAGATCGGAACGATCACGGTGGAAGACAATGATGTAACCGAGAAGATCAAGCATCTGGTGACCGAGGGCGAGGCTAAAATCGACTCGGCGAAAGAGTATGCCAAGAGGCAGACTGAGAAAATCACGGCTCCCGACGAGTTGGCTCCCGGCGTTGTCCAGTTGGTCAAGGTCTATGTGGCCGAGAAGCGCAAGGTGGCCGTGGGCGACAAGATGGCCGGACGGCACGGCAACAAGGGTATTGTCGCCAAGATCGTTCCCGAGGAGGACATGCCCTTCCTTCCCGACGGGACTCCGGTGGAAATAGTGCTCAACCCGCTGGGCGTGCCCAGCAGGATGAACGTGGGACAAATTCTGGAAACCCATCTGGGCTATGCGGCGCAGTTGCTGGGGATGGATGTCGAGACCCCGGTTTTCCACGGCGCGAGCGAAGAAGAGATTTTCGATCTGATGAAGCAGGCCGGGCTGCCCCCCAGGGGCAAGATGGAGCTTCGCGATGGACGCAGCGGGAAAAAATTCGACTTCCCGGTCACTGTGGGCTACATCTATATGCTCAAGCTCAGTCATCTGGTGGAAGATAAAATCCACGCCCGCTCGATCGGTCCCTACTCGCTGGTTACGCAGCAGCCGCTGGCCGGTAAGGCCCAGTTCGGCGGTCAGCGTTTCGGCGAGATGGAGGTCTGGGCTCTGGAGGCCCACGGGGCCAGCCACACTCTGCAGGAGATGCTGACAGTCAAGAGTGACGACGTAGTGGGCCGCAGCAAGGTGTACGAGGCAATAGTCAAGGGCGACAATCTGCCGGAGCCGGGTACGCCGGAAAGTTTTAACGTGTTGATCAAGGAGCTGCAAAGCCTGGGACTGTCGGTGATTCTGGGCCAGGACGGCGAATGATGACGCCGGGGCGCTAAGCGCAGCAGCTTGTGATAAAGAATTTTGAGGATACTTTCAATTTTACCCTCGAGAGGGGCTATGATAGATCTGAGAAACCCGCGCGAGACTACTCGCAACAGGTTCAAGTATATCCAGGTGAGCATTGCCTCTCCTGATCAGATCAAGCAGTGGAGCTATGGCGAGCTTACCAAGCCGGAGACGATTAATTATCGCAGCTTCAAGCCCGAGCGCGATGGGCTGTTCTGCGAGAAGATCTTCGGACCCGTCAAGGATTGGGAGTGCAACTGCGGTAAATACAAGGGTATCCGTTACCGTGGCGTGATCTGCGACAAGTGCGGTGTGCAGGTCACCCTGAGCCGCGTGCGCCGCGAGCGGATGGGGCATATCCAGTTGGCCGTACCCGTGGCCCATATCTGGTTTTTCAAGAGCCTGCCCAGCAGGATGGGCTACCTGATGGACATGACCCTTCGCGACCTGGAAAAGGTGCTCTATTACGCCAACTATGTCGTGATCGAGCCGGGCAACAGCAAGTTCAAGAAGAAAGAGCTGATCAGCGAGGACGATTACCTCGACGCCGAGGAAGCCGGTTACGAAGGCTTCAAGGCAGGTATCGGCGCCGAGGCGGTCAAGGAGCTGCTCCGGGAAATCGATATCGAGGATGTCTCCAGCGAGTTGCGTTCGCTGGTGAAAGTGGAGACCTCGCCGCACCGTAAGAAGGGGCTGCTCAAGCGCCTTAAGGTTGTGGAGGCTTTTCGCCTTTCGAGCAACAACCCGGAGTGGATGATCATGGACGTGGTCCCGGTGATCCCGCCCAATCTGCGTCCCCTGGTGCCGCTGGAGGGTGGACGCTTCGCCACCAGCGATCTTAACGACCTCTATCGCCGGGTGATCAACCGTAACAACCGGCTCAAGAAACTGATCGAGATGCGCGCCCCCGAGGTGATCCTGCGCAACGAGAAGCGCATGTTGCAGGAATCGGTGGACGCCCTGTTCGACAACGGCCGTCGTACCCGCGTGGTCCGCGGCCGCGGTAAGCGCCCCCTGAAGAGTCTGAGCGACATGCTCAAGGGCAAGCAGGGCCGCTTCCGTCAGAACCTGCTGGGTAAGCGGGTCGACTACTCGGGACGTTCGGTTATCGTGGTCGGCCCGGAGTTGAAGCTGCACCAGTGCGGCCTGCCCAAGACGATGGCTCTGGAGTTGTTCAAGCCCTTCATCATCCGCAAGCTGGAGGAGAAAGGGTTCGTTCAGACGGTCAAGAGCGCCAAGAAGCTTGTAGAGAAAGAATGCCCGGAGGTTTGGGACATTTTAGAGGAGATCGTGCGCGATCACCCGGTGCTGCTTAACAGAGCGCCTACGTTGCACAGGCTGGGGATCCAGGCGTTCGAGCCGATTCTGGTCGAGGGCAAGGCGATTCGCGTGCATCCGATGGTCTGCCCGGCGTTCAACGCCGATTTCGATGGCGATCAGATGGCGGTTCACGTACCGCTCTCCTACGAGGCCCAGATCGAGTGCCGTGTGCTGATGCTCAGCGCCACCAATATCCTGCTGCCCTCGAGCGGTACGCCGGTGGCCAGTCCCAGCCAGGATATCGTGCTGGGCTGCTACTACCTGACCCGCGACCTTTACGTGGTGCCCAAGGGCTACAAGCCGATGAAGTTTATCGATCAGGACGACGCGATCCGGGTGCTGGAAAACGGCCGGCTCAAACTTCACGACAGAATCGGCCTCAAGGTTGACGGGCGCTGGATAGACACAACAGTCGGCCGGGTGATCTTTAACCAGATCATCCCGGAGGAGCTGGGTTTCATCAACAGCGAAATGAAAAAAGGCGCGCTCAACGACCTGGTGTTCGATGCCTACCGCAAGGCCGGTCTCAAGCGCACGGTGGTGCTGCTCGACGACCTGAAAGATCTCGGTTTCGCCAATGCGACCTGGGCCGGAATCACCGTTGGAATTACCGATATGATGATCCCCAAGCGCAAGGAAGAACTGCTGGTCAAGGCCCGCAGAGATGTCGATCGGATTACCAAGGCCTACAAGCAGCGCGCAATCACCGACGGTGAGCGTTACAACAAGGTGATCGATACCTGGACCCACACCGCCAGCGATGTGGCCAAGGAAATGTTTATCGCCCTGCGCAAGAGCAACGACGGGTTCAACCCGGTCTACATGATGGCTGACTCAGGCGCCAGGGGTAGCCGTGAGCAGATCCGTCAGCTCGCCGGGATGCGCGGCCTGATGGCCAAGCCGCAGAAGAAGATTACGGGTCAGATCGGTGAGATTATCGAATCTCCCATTACCTCCAACTTCCGCGAGGGCCTCTCCGTGCTGGAGTACTTTATCTCCACCCACGGCGCCCGTAAGGGATTGGCCGATACGGCGCTCAAGACAGCCGATGCCGGTTACCTGACCCGCCGCCTGGTGGATGTCTGCCAGGACGTGACGATTTCCGAGGAGGATTGCGGAACGATCCTGGGGCTGGATATCAGCGCCCTGAAGGAAGGCGAGGAAGTTATCGAGCCCCTGCGCGACAGGATTGTGGGCCGCGTGGCGCTCGAAGACGTGATCGACCCGATTAACAAGGACGCCCGCGGGAACCCGAACGTGATTGTCAAGGCCGGCAATCAGATCAACGAAGAAGAAGCCCGCACGATTGGTGAGAGCGGGATCGAGAGTGTCCGTATCCGCTCCGTACTCACCTGTGAAAGCGAGCACGGGTTGTGTCAGAAATGCTATGGCCGCGACCTGGCTACAATGCGTCCGGTTGAGATCGGCGAGGCGGTGGGAATTATCGCCGCCCAGAGTATCGGAGAGCCGGGCACGCAGCTAACCCTTCGTACGTTCCACTACGGCGGAACGGCCAGCCGTATCGCTGCCCAGAGCCGCAAGACCTCGCCGGTCGACGGTTCGGTGGAGTACGACAATCTAGTCACCGTGGCCAACGCCAAGGGTGAACTGGTGGTGGTCAGCCGCGATGGCGAGATTGTGATCAGGGATGATGAAGACCGCGTGCGCGGCCGCAGCACCGTGCCCTACGGCTCGGTGGTTCATGTCAAGAACGGAGAGAGAGTCGAGGCCGAAAAATTGCTGTTCGAGTGGGATCCTCACTCCAATCCGATCCTGACCGATGTCGCCGGCAAGATCAATCTCGGCGATATTGTAGAGGATATTACCCTGCGCGAGGAGCTCGATGAAATCACCGGCCGCCGCCAGCGCGTGATTATCGACGATCGCGAGAAGGCCTACCATCCGCATATCGAGATCCTGAACGACAAGGGCGAGAAGATCCGCGACTACATCATCCCCACCGGCGCCAACCTGTTGATCGGCGACGAGGAGGAAGTGGCTCCGGGTACGATCCTGGCCAAGCTTGGTCGCGATATCTACAAGACCCGTGATATCACCGGCGGCCTCCCGAGAGTGGCCGAACTGTTCGAGGCGCGTAAGCCCAAGGACCCGGCGGTGATTACCGAAATCGACGGGCGGGTTTCATTCGGCAAGATCGTCCGCGGTAACCGCCAGATCATCGTCAAACCGGAGATCGGCGAGCCCCGCGAATACCTGATCCCCTACGGCAAGCACCTTCGCGTGCACGAGGGCGACTGGGTGCGCAGCGGCGACCGCCTGAGCGAGGGACCGATTAACCCGCACGATATCCTTCAGGTCAAGGGACCGCGCGCGGTGCAGGAATACCTGCTCAACGAGGTACAGGAAGTCTACCGTCTGCAGGGCGTGAAAATCAACGACAAGCACGTTGGTGTAATCGTGCGCCAGATGCTCAACAAGGTCAGCATTGTCAACCCCGGCGACACCAACTTCCTCGAGGGCGAAAGCGTGGACAAGCACGTTTTCCGCCGCGAGAACGAGCGGGTGATCACCGAGGGAGGCGAGCCGGCCACCAGTATGCCGCAGTTGTTGGGTATCACCAAGGCCAGTCTCACAACCAGCAGTTTCATCTCGGCGGCCTCCTTCCAGGAGACCACCAGAGTGCTTACCGAGGCGGCGATCAACGGCATGCGCGACGATCTGCAGGGTTTGAAGGAGAATATCATCATCGGCCACCCGATCCCCGCCGGAACGGGACTGCTGCGCTACAAGGACGTTATTTTTCCCAAGAGCGCGGAAGAAGAGGCCGAAGCCGACCAGGAAACCGTGATCGAGCAGGAAATCCAGCTCTGATGGCGGGTATGCTGATAGAGTTACAACCGGCAAAACGGTTACGGCCGGCAAAATGAGGTTTTTTAGCTTTACCGACCGGAGAGGCCCGGAGCAGGGATTTCTTTGTTTTCAAAGGGCTGTAAAACGTTATTTAGTGTTGACAAAAGAGAATTAACGGACTATCTTCTAAGACTCTTTCTTTTGCGGAGGTTTTATTGCCAAGCATCAATCAGCTTGTCCGTAAGGGCAGGAAAAAAATCAAGAGTAAGACCAATGCTCCGGCATTGATGAGTTGCCCGCAACGCAGGGGAGTCTGCACCAGGGTTTACACCACCACGCCCAAGAAGCCTAACTCGGCTTTGCGCAAGGTGGCTCGTGTGCGCCTGACCAACGGTTACGAGGTGACTTCTTATATCCCCGGTGAGGGACACAATCTGCAGGAGCATTCAATAGTGTTGATTCGCGGCGGGCGTGTGAAGGATCTGCCCGGTGTGCGTTACCATATTATCCGCGGCACGCTTGACGCCAGCGGTGTGGACGATCGTAAAAAGGCCCGGAGCAAGTACGGCGCTAAGAAACCGAAATCCTGATTCTTGAGCGGACGGCCAGATGTCGAGAAGAAAAGCAGCAGAGAAAAGAGCAATACAGCCGGACCCCAGGTTCCAGAGCACGCTTGTCACGAAGTTCATTCACAGCATGATGCGTGACGGCAAGAAGAGCAAGGCTGAGAACATTTTCTACCGCAGCCTGGCGTTGGTGGAGGAGAAGACCGGCCAGCCTGGATTGAATGTGTTCAAGCAGGCGGTAAACAATGCCAAGCCCGCCCTGGAGGTCAAGAGCCGCCGTGTTGGCGGGGCCACCTACCAAGTCCCGGTGGAGGTCAGGCCGGACAGGAGAACGGCACTGGCGTTGCGCTGGCTGATCGGGTTCGCGAGGGCTCGCAGTGAAAGGACCATGTATGAGAGGCTGGCGGCGGAGCTGATAGCGGCTTACCGTAGCGAGGGAAGTACGGTCAAAAAGAAGGAAGATACCCATCGGATGGCTGAGGCCAACAGGGCTTTCGCCCATTATCGGTGGTAATTCCCGCACTCTGGTGACAGGCGGCCGGAAGTTTGGCTGCGCTATGGTTTCGCTGAGGCGGGTATTCTTACGACAACTTTTTTTCCAGCCGCCCTTTTGAGTACTCATGGGGCGGCGTTTTATGCGGGATTTTTAAATTAGTGCACAGTTAGAGTTCAGAGGGGAAGAAGTAAGGAAATGTCAAGAAGAGTGACGTTGGATAAAATCAGAAATATCGGCATCCTGGCGCATATCGATGCCGGTAAGACAACTATAACCGAGCGGATCCTGTTCTACACCGGCAAGCTCCATCGGATGGGCGAGGTGCATGAAGGCGCCGCTACCATGGACTGGATGGAGCAGGAGAAAGAGCGGGGGATTACGATTACCTCCGCTGCCACCACCTGCTTCTGGAATGAGAACCGGATCAATATTATCGACACTCCCGGACACGTTGACTTTACTGTTGAGGTGGAGCGCAGTCTGCGGGTTCTTGACGGGGCGGTTGTGGTGTTCTGTGCCGTTGGCGGCGTGGAGCCCCAGAGCGAAACCGTCTGGCGTCAGGCGGACCGTTACAAGGTTCCGCGTATCGCTTTTGTCAATAAAATGGACCGGGCGGGGGCGGATTTCTTCCACGCGGTTGAAATGATTAAAGAACGCCTGGGAGCCAGGCCGCTCGTGCTGCAGATCCCGTTCGGTTCGGAGGAGCTTTTTACCGGAGTGGTGGATCTGGTCGAGATGAAGGGTATCATCTGGCAGGAAAGTACGCAGGGCGCGGTTTACGAGGAAGTTGATATTCCCAAGGACCTGCTGGCGATGGCCGGGAAATACCGCCACGACCTTATCGAGACCCTCTCGGACTTTGACGATGAACTGATGCACAAGTATCTTGATGAAGAGGATGTGGATGACGAGGCCTTGATCAAAAGAACCATCCGCAAGGCCACCTGCAAGGTCGGCGTTATCCCGGTGCTCTGTGGCAGCGCCTTCAAGAACAAAGGTGTGCAGAAGCTGCTGGACTGTATCTCGGATTACCTGCCATCACCGGTGGATGTCGAACCCGTGGCTGGCCATCTTCCCCGTGACGAAGAGGCGATTGTGGAGCGCAAGCCGGCCGACGACGAGCCGTTTGCCGGTCTGGCTTTCAAGATCATGACCGATCCCTACGTGGGCCGTCTTACTTTCGTGCGTTCCTACAGTGGAATTCTCAAGGCCGGTACCCACGTTTATAACAGCACTCAGGATCGCAAGGAACGAATCAGCCGTATCCTGCAGATGCACGCCAATAAACGCGAAGAACGCGACCAGCTCTATTGCGGCGATATCGCCGCGGTGGTCGGGCTCAAATCGGCGCGCACCGGCGATACGCTCTGTGAGCAGGGCCACCCGATCATACTTGAGCGGATGGTTTTCCCTGAGCCGGTGATCCACGTTGCTATCGAGCCTAAAACAAAGGCCGATCAGGATAAGTTGGCAACCGCTCTCGAGAAACTCTCCGAAGAAGATCCCACGTTCCAGGTCAGGACAGACATCGACACCGGGCAGACTCTTATTTCCGGGATGGGCGAGCTGCATCTGGAAGTGCTGGTCGACCGGATGATGCGCGAGTTTAAGGTAGAGGCCAATGTCGGTGAGCCGCAGGTGGCTTACCGCGAGGCGTTGGCCAGGCCGGTTTTGATCGAGGTCAGGTTTGTTCGCCAGACCGGCGGTCGGGGCCAGTTCGCGCATGTCAAAATAGAATTCGAGCCGCTTGAACGCGGTAAGGGCATTCATTTCGAAAATAAAATTGTCGGCGGAGCTGTCCCCCGCGAATATATCCCGGCGGTGGAAAAGGGTTTCCGCGAGGCTGTGGTCAGTGGTGGCTCGGCCGGCTTTCCGCTGGTCGATGTCGGCGCCCGCCTGATAGATGGATCGTACCACGATGTGGACTCGAGCGAAATGACATTCAAGATCGCCGGCTCAATGTCGGTTAAGGACGCGGTCAAAAAGGCCGGGGTTAAGCTGCTGGAGCCCGTGTTCGATGTCGAGGTAACGGTGCCCACGGAGTACCTGGGCGATGTAATGGGTGATCTGGCCAGCCGCGCGGCCAAGGTGCACGGGATGAGCCAAAAGAGGGAGGCTCAGGTGGTAAACGCAACTGTGCCGCTGCGAAACATGTTTGGCTATGCCACGGGCCTGCGGTCGATTACGCAGGGACGGGCGGTATTTTCCATGCAGTTCTCCAATTACGAGGTTGTCAGTAAGGAGAAGGCCGAGGCGATTCTCGCCTGTTGAACGGTCTGATTACTGTTTGGATATAAAAACGATAGCAACGTTTGAATTAAAAAACGCGTAAGGAGTTGCCAAAATGGCTAAGAAGAAGTTTGAGCGGACGAAGCCCCATGTAAACGTTGGCACGATCGGTCATGTAGACCACGGTAAGACGACGTTGACGGCAGCGATCACGGAGGTATTGTCGAAGAAGGGACTGGCGGATTACGTACCGTTC
>JAJRTS010000050.1 GCA_024278175.1 Gemmatimonadales bacterium
ACACCAATCACAATGCTTACCGGCACTGAATCGCTCGGTTCGACCGAAGTGGGAACTCGCGCGTTCGCTTGGAGCAGGCCGGACACCTGTCCCACGACTGAGCCGGCGTAAAGCACCTCCGCGCTCTCTCCTCCGATCAACACCTCCACCGGCAGCAGTGGCCGCCGCAGATCCGATTGTTCGACGACAAGTCCGTCAACCCCAGAGGGCGCAGTCTGCCCTTCACCAGTGCCGTAAATCGATACCACCGATCCAACGGCTGCGGGATACTCCGGCCCGTTCAAGGAGCCATCCTGATTCATGATGGCTCCTTGGCCAGTGCCGGATTGATCCATCGTGAACACTCCAGGAAAAGTGCTGGTCACCGCCAAGACGGTGGGAACAGACAGTACCCCCCGGTACTCGACCTCAAGCGAGGTCTCAGGCCGCCCTCCAATCGCATAGGGAACCACGGCCGACAGTTGATGCTGCGTCGTATAGATCAGCGGCGCGGGGATTCCGTCAAAGAGAACCTTGGTGGCGGCCAGTGAGTTGGCTACCCTACCGTCTGAAGCAATCCGAAGAGTGGTGATTGAATCCTCCCCCAAGGATTCACCCCAGATCACCACGATCTCCCCGTGGGCAACTGCTCCCGATTCGTAGCTGGCAGCGTTCGTAACGGCTCGCACCACCGGTGCGAGTACACCATCACCAGCTACGACCACCTCCCCGTCGCTGGCCGGCACAAAGACCGGTTGGCCGGCGGGAGTCGCTCCCACCACATTGTTGACCACCAGTAGATAAGAGGCCGGAGGTGTCTCTGCCTCTACCTGAACCAACAGTTTCGTGATAACCCCGTCTTCTATCAGGTTCTGGTTCAGGCCGGCGATCAGAACCCGTTCCACGCGAAGCTCCGGGCTCGAAGTCCAGACCGTCTTTCCCGATGCATCGGCGGCGGGGCCCGAAACCACCGACAGATCGAGGGCCTGTGCGTCATAACGAACATCAAATTGCAGTGCGGCGACATCTGCGCCAGCCGGGCACGAGGATGAAAACGTAATGTCGATCAAAGCCTTTCCTTGAGCATCGACAACCACCTTTGTTGCCGCAATTCCAGAATCAGGCGGCTGAGCTCCTGAGGTTAACGAACCGGTGCAGTTGCCGGCAAGCAGAGTCCCACTGAAGTGCAATCCGCAAAGCAGGAACGCAGTAAGAGGTACAAGGCGGATCAAGAAAAACCCCACGGCCAACAACCAACTCTTCTTGGCGGTGGCATGCTGCAGAGCGGCGCCTCGCGCACCGGGCACCCCTCGCACAACAGCGCTATGGGACTCGAACTGCATCAGACTCCCGATTTCGGACGATCAATTATCCTCATCCCAAATCAATCAACTGGCAATCCAACTGCCAAGCTGTTCGTTGGTGTAGATCGTCACCAGCCAGCCTGGGGATGGCCGAAGTTTGGGACACATTGCCATTCATGAGCTATAGCTGGGCAAACGCGGAACCGCCAATGACGTCGGAAACCCGTGCCGCTACCATGCAATGCTCCTCTGGATTATCCCGCATCACGCGGGTTCACAGGGGGCAGAGCTCCATCTCAGCGACCCGGGGTGCAGGGGATTCACGAATGGCCTCGAACCTGTAAATTGCTTTTCGAAGCCCCAGCTTTGCAAGGAGTGCCGTATGGCTGAAGTTGTCAGCGCGACCAGCGCTTTTACTGGTGTCAGGACTCAATTATTGGAGAAGCTTCGGCGCTCACCAGAAATGACCCTTTTGTGCTCAGATAGACTGACCCGTTCGAAGAACACGATTCAGAACACGAGTTGGCCCGGGGCAGATCATCACCATCATCCACGCCGCAGGCGTGCGCGGGGGCGGCGGTGATATTCGCTGTGGAGACAGCGTTGACACCTACCGTGCCCGGCTGAGACTCTGGAGCCTGTTGCGCAGGTGCTGGAAGTACTGTTGGCCGGCCTGGAGGTGGAGCACTTCCTCGATCACCGGCGAGAAGTAGGCCAGCGAGCGGATCGTGGTGAGAGGCGGGGCGTCGGCGGGACGCGCCAGCCGACGGGCCGCGGCAAGAACCAGTGCGTTCTCGACGGCGATCAGAGGCACGCCTCGTTTGTAGAACTGGGCGGCCAGTTGGCGGTCCGGGCGGCGAACCACGCCGGTGGTTTCCGGCGTTGCACGGTAGGCATCGAGAAGCTTCCGCACATATTCTTGCTGGCTTTCCACGTGTTCAGCCTTGCGGATCGCGCAGCGAGGGGCCTTTGATCCGCACCGTGTGGCAGTAGTGCCGGATGCGGCTCAACAGCGCTTCCACCATCGGGTGGTTGCCGAGAAAGTTGTGCCACTCGTCGTATTCCAGGTTGGTGGTGATGATGGTGGAGTGGCGGTGATAGCGCTCCTCCATCAGCTTGAAGAAGATGTTGGACTGCTCGGGTTTCAGGTTCAGATAGCCGAACTCATCGATCAACAGGATGTCCAGGCGGGCGAGGCGTTTCAGCAACTGGCGGGTGGAACGATCGGCCAGCGAAGCGTACATCTCATCCAACAAGTCCTGGGCGCGGACGAACTGGCAGCGGTAGCCGTTCTCAAGCGCTTTCAGCAGCAGTCCGCACCCCAGTCCGGTCTTGCCCACCCCGGTGGGCCCCATCAATACGATGTTCTCGGCCCGGGCGATGAACTCCAGTTCGGCAAAGGCGCGGATCTGCTTGCGGTGGACGCCGGGTTGGCGGGCGAACGGGAAGGTTTCCAGCGACCAGCGCTCGGGCAGGTTCGCGCGGCGGATGCGCCACTCCAGCGCGCCTTCCTGCCGCGCGTGCCACTGGGCGCGCAGCAGTCGCGCAGCGAACTCGGAGTAGGAAAGATCCTCTTTCTCGGCCGTGCGCAACTGTTCGTCATAGATCTCCAGAATGCGCTTCAGGTGGAGATTCTTCAGCAGTTGTTCGAGTTCTTCACTCATCGTCGTGTCCACTTGGGTGGCTGATGTCGAGCCGGAAGTAGTCGCGCGCGATGCGGCGCAGGATCATCCTCTCCAGCCGGTCCAGATCGTAGAGACCATAACGGGCGGCTTCCCGGACGGCGGCGAGCAAGGGCTCGCGCGGATACTCGCGAACCAGGCGCAACAGTTGGCGCAGGGCAAGAGCCACGACTTTGCGGCCCCGTTGTTTCAGTGCCGCGACATAATCGGCCAGCTCCGGCGCGGCCGCCAGAATGGCCTGTTCTTCCGGATGAGGCTCGCCGCGCTTGCGGCCTTGCCCACGCGGCGGGCGATGCTGGGCCAGCGTTACCCGCTGCTGGTTGGGCTCGAGGAGGCGGGCGTGGGTGACGATGTGGCGCGCGTCGAGTTGAATCTCGATGGTGTCCTTGGTTTCGCGCACCTCCACGCGGCGGCCGATCCAGGCCACCGGTGCCGAGTAGCGGTTGGTGTTCACCGCGACGTAGCCTTCCACGTCCACCCGGCGATGATGCAGCCGGTAGACTTCCGGAATCCACGCCGGCAGTGGTTTCAGTTGCAGCCGCTCGACGGCGAATAACTCCCGGGGAATGGCCCGAATGTGTTTCTTGTAGGTCGAGTTCACCCGATCGCACCACTGCCGGGCTTGCTGATTCAGATCCGCCCAGCTGGCGAAGGTGCGTCCCACGAGGAAGTTGTTTTCAATGAAGGAAAACGGCCTCTCGACACGCCCCGAACGGTTTGCGTCACCGCGTTCATGGGCCAGGAAGCGAAACCCGAAGCGGTCGGCGAAAGCGGCCATCTCGGGTACCGGAACCATCTCGCGTCCGGTTCCGCGCAGCACCACCACGTGCGTGTTGTCGATCATGACGTGTTGGGGAGCGCCACCGGCGTAGCGCAACGCTTCGGTCAAGAAAACCTTGCAGTCGAAGCGCTGAAAGCGGGGGTAGATCTGAAAGAACAGCATCCGCGAATAGCACAGCACCGCCGAGGCCGTCTGGACCTTGCGTTTCCGTCCTTCCAGTTGGACCTCATGCGGGGAGGTGTCGTGCTGCAACTCCTGGCCCGGCTCAAAGTGGTACCGGCCGGCGGGCACGATTGGAGCCTGTCCGATGCCATGCCTGCGGCAGAAGGCGGTCAGCGCTGGATATGACAAGGCCGCCCCGGAGGCGGTGAGTTCCTCATGGACCCGCACGAGGTTCCCCTTGCAGGTGATCAAAAGCTCGAGGATTTGTTGCCGGTAGGGTTCGGCTTTCTCGGGGCGGTGCTGTTCCGGCACCTCGGTGGAGTTCGACCGAAGGACTTTGCGCACCGTCGCACGCGAGACGTTCAAGATCCGCGTGATCTCGCGTTTGCTCACGCCTTGGGCGTTCAGTTCCAGAATCGTGGTTCGTTGTGCTTTGCTCAACATGGGGCGGTTGCTCCTGTGGGATCTCCTGCGGAATTTTTCCATCAAGACGCTGGAGTTGGCTCTGGATACGATCGATGCGGCGTCGCGCCTCTTCCAGTTGGCTGCCGTCCAGTGGGGCCGCCGCGCCGGTCAACCGCCGGCTGGCGCGCTTCACGATGGCCGACACCATCTCCAGATCGCGCAACAGTTCGGTGGCCGAGGCGGTCGGTTCCACTTGCCGCCACGCTTTCAAAAACAGCTCGGGCTGATCGAGAATGCGTTTTCGGATCGCCAGCGAGCCTTCGCGCCAGGCGGCATA
This sequence comes from Gemmatimonadales bacterium, assembly GCA_024278175.1. Classification (GTDB taxonomy): domain Bacteria; phylum Gemmatimonadota; class Glassbacteria; order GWA2-58-10; family GWA2-58-10; genus JAJRTS01. The sequence goes on from JAJRTS010000050.1 coordinate 4,651, forward strand.
GAGTTGCCCGGCTTGCCGCGTGTTCCAGTGATGGTTGGCGAACGCCGCCGCCATCCGCTGGCAATCCTCCAGGCTGATGCGCGCCACCGGCGTCAGATACTTCATCGCCAACTGCGCCCCGATCTTGCCCTCGCGCATCTGCTGCTGGATCGCTTCCGGGAGAAGCTCGACCAGCGCCAGCCGCCGCGACACCCAACTGGTGCTGCGATCGAACCGCCGCGCCAACTCGTCGAGTCCATAGCCGAAGCGCTGCTCCAGCTCCGCCAGCAGCCAGCCTTCCTCCAGCGCCGTCTCGTGTTTGGACCATCGCAGCGAACGCTCCAGCACCAGCGCCTCGGCTTCGCTCATCTCCCAGAGAACCGCCTCCACCGTGTCCCGGCCCAGTTGCTGGAGCGCCGCGATCCGCTGGTGGCCGTCGATGACCAGATAACCTTCGCTCTGGTTGGCGGCGGCCACCACCACGATCGGCGTCTGCTGACCCGATCCGGCCAGCGAGGCCAGCAGCCGCCGCTGCCGGCCGGGATCACGGACCCGCAGGTGTTCAAAGCGCTGGTCGAGTTGGTGAAACTCCAGTTGCATCGCCTGCTCTCGCGTCGAGATCACAGTATGCGGGAGGCTGGGACTGGTCTTTCGCCGCAGTCGGGGGAAGTGTGCCGGAAACTCCCTTGGTATCAATAAGATACGCCCCGAACTGGTCTTTCGCGGACCGGAGCAGGAGTGTGCCCATAACTCCAATGAAATCAGCTCCTTGCGTCCCGAACTGGTCTTTCGCGAGATCCCAGGGAAGTTGGCCCAACGGGGCCGGCAATCGCAGTGGTTCCGGGGCCGGCTCCCGTGCGCTACGCTGCTGGATTCGGTAGGCAGTGGCGTAGTCCGGGTTCCGAGCGCGCCAGTTGGCCTGGGTCTTCTTCCGCCGCTGGGCCTGGCACTCCGGTTTGCCGCACGCGTGTTGACGGCCCCCCACACGCGGATCGGGCCGGAACCACCTCCGGCAGATCGAGCAGGGTCTCTTCCGGGCCTCAGGCATGCTGACTCATCGTCAGCACACCCGAATCAGCTCCGGACGTGGCTCAGTTACAGCATGCCTGGGTCACTCTTGCTGAGCAGAGGTGGGTCAATTCTCGCGAGCGCCGAAGACTTTGCTCCCATCCGGCGAGACCCGGGGAGAGAAAGGCTCCCGTTGTTCGATGATATCGGCGAACTCCAGTGGCCTCTGTTCAGCCAGCGCCGAGAGGCTGGCCAGAACGACCAGGATGACCCGGCAGAGGAAAACCACCAGGATTCTTTCTAATGAAGACAAAGCGTGTTCATCATCGCACAAGTGCTCACTATTCCCTGCTGATAGAATCGGCTGTAGGCTGATCGCGGAGCAGGGATGACGGTTTCGATACAAGCCATGGGCGTCAGGACCTTTCAACTTTTGATTGCCGTCCTCTTCATCTCCGCGGCGTCTGGACAAACTCCCGAAAAGCAGAGCGTGGAGCGAGTGCTCCATGTCACGCACGCCGAGACGGTGCTGGACTTTCGGGAACTTGTCGAGGTAGTCCGTTTGATGACGGACATTCAGCCTCCAGCCACTGACACCGCCAAGCGGACGATGACGTTGCGGGGAACGTCCCAGCAGATTGCGCTGGCCGAGTGGCTGGCC
>JAJRTS010000051.1 GCA_024278175.1 Gemmatimonadales bacterium
AAACTTCTTATCAAATGGCATACCTTTAATCAAATCATACAGTTACAGCTAAAAAACCCGAATTTTCTTTTGATCCACAAAAATGAGTGAGCTGAAAAACTTCCTCAAAACAATTCAGTCGTCTAATTTTTTAAAGGTCTCTAAGTACTATTCGCAGAACAAGGGGAACTGAACGGATACCAGTCGGAACCAAAGCTTAAGGAACACATTTACAAAAGGGCCACCCCGGCCGGGGCGGCCCTTTCTTTATCCCATAGCACAATCAGCGGTGGAAATCACTCGCTCCAGCCCGGCAAACTCACGGTAGTCTGGTAGTTGGAGTAGTTGTAGAGCGGGTTGCGCACGGGCTTGTAGAGCCTTCCCTGCTTGGGGTTGTCGTCCTGGGTGTAGACCCAGATTTCGTCCGGGTTCCAGACCACCACCTCATCGCGCACGTCGCCGGTGATATCCAGCACGGCGTTGCACATGTCCGGGTGGCCGTCGTCGGGGAACAGCACCACCCGGCGGCCCAGACCGTCGTACATCCCGCCCTCGGCCACATTGGGGTTATGCACCCAGAACTCGCCCGGCTGCCCCGTCCAGTTAACCGGCAGGCACATGCTGCCGTACTGGTTGGGCTCGAAATCGTGGTATTTTTCTCCGTTCTTGTCGAAAAACTGCACCAGCCCCTGGTTGCCCCAGAAGTTGATCGTTAGCGATTCCAGACCCGGAAGGTCGGGGCGGAAATCGGCCACCGCGGGATTCTGGCCGTGGCCGCTCCAGTAGTGCCGGACGATATTGCCCTCCAGGTCGGCCCAGAACACACCGGCATCGCTGGCGGCGCAGAAATAGAGAGGCGCATCCGGCCCGTCGCCGTCGTAATCGACAATCGCCACCCCGTCGGCGTGGTCTTCCACCTGCTCGTCCAGGCTCCAGATTTTCTCACCATTGTCATCGAACAACGTATAGCCCATCACCAGCTCGTCGCGCCCATCGCCGTCCGTGTCATAGGCGTAGGGATAGTGGCCGGTGACGCACTCGCTCTCCCAGAGCGGTTGCAGCTTGTCGTCCAGCGCCCAGATGTGCCAGTAGCGATCCTTGATGATGATATCCGAATCGCGCCCGAGGCCACTGAGATCGCAGAAGTAAAGGCAGTCGCCCAGGATGCGCGGGAAACTGTCGGCCGGGGCCTTGGCCACGGGTGTCGGGACCTTGTACTTTGTTCGGCCCGTGGCCCCGTCGGCCACGATCAGCTCCATGCCCATCGTGTAGACCACCTCGGCCGCGCCATCGCCGTCGAGGTCGTGAATCTGAAAGGCGACATCGTTGGTCAGATGGTTCTTCTCCGGGTCCGGCTCCCCTATCTGCCAGAGGATTTCGCCCTCGAACGTCATGGCGGTCAGGCAGCTCAGTTCGCTGTAGGAGTCGCGGGGCGCGGCGTAATGGTGCACCTGCCCGATCAGCACGTCGGTGACGCCGTCGCCGTTCAGGTCTCCGAACCGCAGGTTGCGGCCCACCCCGAACCCTTTTGTCGTGATCTTTTTCCAGACAACCGGTTTGGGATTAGCGGCCTGCAACGCGGCTTCCATTTGCGCGTTAAGGACTTTTAGCGAGTCGATCCGCGCTTTCTCCCGCGGAGCACATGTAACCTGCACGCGGTCGTAACGGGCGGGGATGTCGGAGAGCAGGGCCACCTTGCCGTGGCCGAACGTGCTGTCGGTTGCGGTCAACTCCGGGCCGCCGGCCAGTTTGGCCACGATCCGGGGGCCGTCGACCTTGATAGCGGCCACGTAGTATTTGCCCTGCTGACGGGGGAATATCTCGCCGGCCAGGATTTTCTCGTTGGGCTGGCGGAACCCTTTGCCGTGGTTGACTTTCATCAGCACTACCTGTCCGCCCTCGAAACCGAAAAAATAATAGCTGCGGTCGTTGCGGTAGCGAAACACCACACCGCTGCGGCCCTCGCGCTCACTGTCCAGGGCCCAGCGCACAACCACGTCGTAGTCGGTCCAGAGTGTATCGCCTGTTACCACCATCGGGTGAGTGTGGGTCATTTCCTTGCTGTCGAACCGCTGGGCCAGCACATGGCTGCCGTCGTCCTCGCGCTGAATCCACCAGGCTTTCTGGGCGGGTTTCTCCCAGGTGAAGCAGCTCACGGCCCAGTTGCCCACCGGGGCGGCCTCGGGAAGGTAGTGGTACTCGGTGTGAGGTCCCACCGGGGCGGAGATCATCTGGGGGTCGAGCGCGGAGAAGTCGTCGTCGAGCAGGACGGCGTTGGAGGAACCGGAGCAACCGCTGAACTGAATCAGGGCAACGAGGCAGAGTGGTAAAAGTGCTGTCAGAACTGAAATTTTGGTCCGGATCATGGGGCCACCGTCCTTTTCGGTTATTGCGAGTTGCAATTCTACAAATAATACATTCTCATCCGGCCCGTTCAACTGGACTGCCGGCGGAACTTTTCGAGCAGCGAGATGTCGTTTTCGTAGTCGTAGTAGGTCTCCACCATCAGCGTCAACAATGAGCGCCTGTAGCCCAGGTAGGCATCCAGGAAGTTCATCTCGGTCTCGCGCTGACGGGTAATCATCTGCAGCAGGTCCTGCAGGCTGATCGCGCCCTCGCGGTACTGCTCCATGCCGAAATCGGTGATTTCCTGGATCGTGCCCGCGCTTTGTTTCATGTTGACCGCGCGCTGCTGGTAGTCCTCCAGGTTGGCCACGGCGTTGATTATATCGCTGCGGATGCGGTTGCGGTTCTCCTCGATAGAAAGCTCGGTCTTTTTCACCGTCACCTTATAGGCGTCCACCTGGGCCTTGTGGCGTCCCCAGTCCCAGATCGGCACATAGGCCTGCAGGCTGATCGAGTAGCTGTTATCGTAGTTGCGCCAGATGTTATTGAACTGGTCGTCGATATTCTCCAGCCCGTAGGTCATTTCCAGGTTGACATGAAACGCGTCCCAGCCCTTGGAGTTATTGAGGTTGATCTCGTTCTTGCGCCGGGTGATCGCCAGCCGTCGCAGCGAAGGCCGCAGGTTGTAACCGTAGAGGATCGCCTGGTCCACGTCCACGTCGATTTGCCTGATCTCGAACGTGGGCTCCACAAGCACCGAGTCCTCGTACTCGAGCTGAAGGCGCTGCTTGATCCGGGCGGATTCGCGGCGGATATCGCTGAGCGTCTTACTGAGCTGCTCGTTTGCGTTGGTCAGTTCAACTCTCGCCTGCGTGGCCTCGATCTCATGGTTGGAAGCGCCCCTGGCCAGATCGTTGGCGATCAGCTCGGCGCGTCGAAGATTATCGATCTGGTTTTGATAAATACTCTTGCGGCAGACAACCTCGAACAGGTCGTAATAATCATCGGCGATATCATCGACCAGCCGCACCCTGTCCCTGATATAGTCAAGCTCACTGCGCTCCAGGTCCAGCTCGGCGTCCTCGATATTGTTCTTCAGCGTGTTGGGCAGCAGAAACGGCTGCTTGAACTTGACGAAAAAGCGGTTGTAGTAGTCAACCTCGGAGGTATTCTTCTGCTGGGCATAACGGTAGATCTTGTTGTTCAGCGAGAGGTAGCCGTTGGTGGGGTAGCCGAACAGAAGCACCGGCTGGGTGACGTAGAGGTCCATCTGCCAGCGGCGGGTATCGGAGCGGACAATCTCGTCGCGCTGAATGGTGGAGTTCCACTTGGTTTCGCTGACCGACTTGACCTCGGGAGCGCGCAGGCGCATTTCCACTTTGGATTTCAGCGATGCCCGCCGGCTTTTAAGCCAGAAACGAGTCCGTTCGATCCCCATTTCCAGTTGTTTGATCCGGTAACTGGAACCCATCGCGATTTGCACCGCGTTTTCCAGATCGAGTTGGAGTATGCGCTGTCCACGAAGGCTTCCCACCAGAAGAGGCTCGGTGAACATAAACAGGGCAAGCAAGAACGCGGCACAGCAAGCCGCCCGGCGCCATCCTCTTATATACTTAATCATTACGGTTCCCTCCTGAATCCTTGTTGCCACTCAGATGTGGACCGGCTCGCGGGTCCGCTACAATCTTGTATTTAGTTGCACTGCAAAAAGATAAGAGCCCTTTGATTTAATCAGAGAATTGAAAGAATAGTGAGGGGGAGAGACAAAACCTTTTAAAAAAGGTTCTTTTCTCTCCCCCTCACGCTCCCCCACTCTTTTTCCAAAACTTCTTATCAAATGGCATACCTTTAATCAA
>JAJRTS010000052.1 GCA_024278175.1 Gemmatimonadales bacterium
CCAAAATGGCGTGAGCGATGCAACTGCCTGATATAGCATAGGTAACAGGACCGGCAAAAGAAACGGCTTGCTTTGCCCTTGACAACCAACAGCGCAAAATGTTTCATTTGCGGGCGTTGAACGTATTATTTCAACGCCCCTCTAGTTGGACAAAAAAAATCGCGACTGCCTTAAAGGATGTACTTGCGAAGGTCCTCGTCCTGCACCAGTTTTTCAAGCCTCTCGCGCACGGTTTGCGCAGTGATCGAGACCTGTTTCTCCTCGCGCTCGGGCAACTCGAACAGCAACTCTTCCATCAGGGCGAACATCACCGTGTGCAACCGCCGCGCACCGATATTTTCCATCTTCTGGTTCAGCAGCCAGGCGGTTCGGGCCACTTCGCGCACCGAGCCGTCGTCGAAATCGATCTCGGCTCCCTCGGTGCGCAACAACTCCACGTACTGGCTGACCAACGCGTTTTTCGGCTCGGTCAGAATCCGGTAAAAATCCTCCTCGACCAGCGCCTCCAGCTCCACACGGATCGGAAACCGTCCCTGAAGCTCAGGGATCAGGTCGGTTGGTTTGGCCTGATGGAACGCCCCGGCGGCGATAAACAGGATATGGTCGGTACGGATCAGCCCGTACTTGGTGGGCACGTTGGAACCCTCGACTATCGGCAGCAGGTCGCGCTGCACACCCTCGCGGCTCACATCGGGACCGCTCTTGCTCGCCGGCCCGGCGATCTTGTCCACCTCGTCGAGAAAGACGATCCCCGAGATTTCCACCCTGTCGATCGCCTCGCCGATAACATCCTCCATATCCACCAGTTTCTGGATTTCCTCAGCGATCAGGATCCGCCGCGCCTCGGCCACGTTCACCTCGCGCTTCTTCTTGCGGCGGGGCATCATCTCCTCCAGCATCTCGCCCAGGTTGACGTCCATGTCCTCCATGCCCGGTACGCTGAACATGTCGATAATCGGCACGCCACGGGCCGAGAACTCGATCTCCACCTTGCGCTCCTCGAGCTCTCCGGCCTCCAGCTTCCTGCGCATTTTCTCCCGCATCCGCTCGCGGCGCTCGCGCGGCTCGTCGTCTTCCGGCACCTCTTTCAACTGTTCCGTCCCGGCCTCGCCCACCTCTTCCACAGTGGCCTCGAACACTTGGGCGTCCCGCGTGGAATTGTCGGCCAGATGGCCGCCGCCGCGCCTGCGCTCGGGCACGGGCGGCAGCAGCAGGTCCAGGATCCGCTCGGCGGCCGCGCGGGTGGCCTCCTGCTCCACCTCGGCCTCGCGGTCGTCACGCACCATCGACACGCTGAGCTCCACAAGCTCGCGCACCATCGACTCCACATCGCGGCCCACATAGCCCACCTCGGTAAACTTGCTGGCCTCCACCTTGATAAACGGCGCCCCGGCCAGACGGGCCAGGCGACGGGCGATCTCCGTTTTACCCACGCCCGTGGGGCCGATCATGATGATGTTGTTCGGCAGGATTTCCTCGCGCATCTCCTCGCCCACATTCTGACGGCGCCAGCGGTTGCGCAGGGCTATCGCCACGCTCCGCTTGGCCTTGCCCTGACCGATAATGTAGCGGTCCAGCTCCTCGACAATCTGCCGCGGCGAGGGCTCGGCCGAGAGATCGATCAGGAATTCCTCGTCCTGAGTTTTTTCTGCGGCATCCCCGGCCTCGTCTCCGGCTTCGGCGCCCGCTGTAACCTTCTTGCTCGTATCTTCCATTTTTCCAGTCTTGCTCTCGGAGCTAAAGCTCCAGTACGGTGATATTCCTGTTGGTGTAGATACAGATATCAGCGGCGATCTCCAGCGCGGCGCGCACCAGCTCACCCGCTTCCAGGCTGCTGTGCTCCACCAGCGCCCGGGCCGCGGCCACCGCCATCGTGCTGCCGCTGCCGATAGACATCACCCCGTCGTCGGGCTCGATCACATCGCCCGTGCCGCTGATCAGCAGGCTGTGCTCAGCATCGGCCACCGCCAGTTGGGCTTCCAGTCGCCTGAGGTAGCGGTCGGTGCGCCACTCCTTGGCCAGCTCCACCGCGGCGCGGGCAAGGTTGGCGGGGTGGTCCTTGAGCTTGGCCTCGAATTTCTCAAACAACGTAAGGGCGTCGGCCACCGAGCCGGCGAACCCCGCCAGCACCTTGCCGTCCTGCAGGGTGCGGACCTTGGTCGCTCCGCTCTTGAGCACCGAGTCGCCCAGCGTCACCTGGCCGTCGCCGCCCAGGGCCACTTTACCGTCCTTGCGCACCGCCAGAATTGTCGTGCTGCGAATCCGGTTTTCCCGGTCAGTCGCCATTGCGCCATCCGCCTGTGCAGTGGATATATTTAGGGAAAAGATTTAATATACTAAATCAGGGCCGTCTTTTCAACAACGGTGGTTAACAAGTTCCTGTTCGGGCTAATCCGGCCGGACAATCAGCCGCCGCTGCGGGGGTGCGCCCGGCGGTGGACCTGGCGAAGGTGATCCACGGTGAGGTGGGTATATTTCTGGGTGGTGGACAGGCTGGCGTGGCCCAGCATCTCGGCAATCGAGAGCAGGTCGGCCCCGGCCTCGAGCATACTCGTGGCAAAAGAGTGGCGCAGGGCATGGGGCCCCACTCTGCGCGAATCTCCTGCGCGGGCGCAGGCCTCGCCCACCAGGCGCTGCACCTGGCGGCGGTTTATTCTCTTGCCACTCTTGCCTGTAAAAAGAGGACCCGCCGGTAAAAAAGCTCCCTGTTCCCGGCGGCGGGCCAGCAAATACCGCGAAATCGCCTCCCGCGCGGACCTGCCTACCGGCACCAGCCGCTCCTTGCCGCCCTTGCCCATCACGCGCACGATACCCTGGCCGGCCTTGTAACCCGCCACATTCAGCTCCACCAGTTCCGACAGCCGCAGCCCCGAGCTGTAGAGCAGCTCCAGAATCGCCCGGGCCGTGCGCTCACGCAGCGAGCCGCCGTCGACAGACTCGATCAGCCGCCGGGCCTGCTGGGCCGTAAAATATTCCGGCCTGCGTTTTTCGGTCTTGAGCGATACCAGCGCCGAGGTTGGGTCGGACTGCATGGCCCCGCTGCCGGTCAGCCAGCGGCAGAACCCCTTGAGAGAGGCCATCTTGCGGTTGATCGTGGTCTTGGCCAGCCGCCTGCGGGCAAGCCAGCCCAGCCAGGCGCGGACCTCCAGCTTGTCCAGAGTACCGGGCGGGGGGTCTTTTGCCGAGCGGTAGTCTTCCAGAAAGGAGATAAACTCGCGCAGGTCCCGACCATAGGCGGCCACCGTGTGGGCGGAGTAATTGCGGCGTCCGGCCAGGTGGCGCAGGTATTTTTCCAGGTTCGCTTTCATCGCTCAACCGCCCCTGAGGGCCGTCTGAATGTTTTTGGGGCGGTCCCGACATTGTCCGGTCAGGAATTTGCAGAAAAGCAATTCTTTTACTAAAAGGCATTATCGACAGGATAGCTGATTACACACCCCGCCCGCCTGTGGCGGGCACCCCTCTTGTTAGAGGGGATTTTTCACCCCCCACCCCCCACCTCACACCCGAAACCATGAGAGAATAGCTGCCTGGCATTGTGAGCAACGGCCCTTGATAACCTAACCCCAATGCCCATACTTTCGTTATCTCCCAACACGCCAATAAAGCCAGGATTAACTCGGTAAAATCTCGTTGCACGAAGCGTGCCGGAGGTATTTTACACACTTTAAGCGCTCTGGGCCACGCCGTCATCACCGCCGGAGCCATCAGAGAGCTCTTCCATCGCAAACTTTGCCTTGCAGGACTCGCAGTAGGCCCCTCCGGCACGGCCGCCGCGGAAGATTTTCTGGAACAGCGGTTTCTTGCCGCACTGCGGGCAGGCCACTTCCAGGGGACGGTCCCAGGTGGCGTAGTCGCATTCGGGATACTTGTCGCAGCCGAAAAAGATCTTGCCCCGCCGGGTGCGTTTTTCCACCAGCTCACCAGCGCAGCCCTCGCGGGGGCATTTGACCCCGGTGGTTATCGGCTTGATATTGGAGCAGGCCGGGTAGTTGGAGCAGGCCAGGAACGGTCCGTAGCGGCCCTTTTTCTGGATCATCGCACTGCCGCACTTGTCGCACTTGACATCGGTGGTCGGCTCCTCGACAATCCTGATCTCACCGTTCTCATCGCGCTCGAACTGCTTGGTGCCCTCGCATTCCGGCCAGTTGGAGCAGCCGAGAAACGCGCCGTGCCTGCTCCAGCGGATCACCATCTTTGCGCCGCACTTGTCGCAGGCGACATCGGTTTCGATCACCACCTTGCCCCGCTGTTTTTTGGCTTCCTCCAGCGCGGGTTCAAAGTCGCGGTAGAACTCGCCGAGCAGCTTGCGCCAGTCCTTCCGCCCGTCCTCCACCTCGTCGAGCAGGGTCTCCATGCGGGCCGTGAACTGGACGTTGAGGATGCCGGGGAAACGCTCGACCAGCAGGCCGGTGACCACAAACCCCAGGTCGGTGGGCCGCAACGAGCCCTTGAGGCGCTGGACATAGCCCTTGTCGGTAATCGTGCTCATGATCGAGGCGTAGGTGGACGGACGGCCGATCCCGTTGGATTCAAGTTCGCGGATCAGGGAACTCTCGGTAAACCGCGGCGGCGGCTGGGTAAAATGCTGGCGCGGCGTGACCTGTTTGAGTTCCAGAACCTCGCCGGGGTCGATATTCGGCAGCAGACGTTCCTCGCCGTTACCGTTCTGCGCGCCAGGGCTCTTTTCCAGGTTCTCGGTATATACCCTGGTAAACCCGGGGAATTTCATCACACTACCCGTGGCGCGCAGGATAAACCTGACGGCGGCCTCGATATCTATCGTTGTCTGGTCGTAAAGGGCGGGAGTCATCTGGCTGGCCACAAAGCGGGACCAGACCAGCGTGTAGAGCTTCTGCTGGTCCGGGTTCAGGAAACGCTTCATCGAGGAGGGCGTACGCTCCACTCCGGTGGGACGGACCGCCTCGTGGGCGTCCTGCACCTTGCCGCCCTGTTTCTTGCCGGAAAAACGGTTGGGTTTGCCCGGAAGGTACTTGTCGCCGTACTGTGCCCGGATAAGCTCCCGCACCTGGCCGATGGCGCTCTCGGACACGCGCGTGGAATCGGTACGCATGTAAGTGATCAGACCGGTTGCGCCATCGCCGCCAAGCTCGATACCCTCGTAGAGCCCCTGGGCCACCTGCATGGTCTTGCGGGCGGGCCAGCCGTAACGTACGGCGGCCTCGCGCTGCATGGTGCTGGTGATAAACGGCGGTTGGGGATTGCGCTTTTTCTGCTTGCGCTCCACCTCGGCCACCCGTCCGTCGCCGGCCCGGCGAAGTTCCCCGGCCAGCTCTTCGGCCACCTTCTCCCCGTTGATCCAGAAGCGGTCCTCGCGCTCGGCCTCCTCATCGGGACGGGTCACCACCCGCTTGCCGTCCACCGACCACAGCCGGGCATCCAGAGCGTCCTGCCCGCCGGTGAGCAGGGAGGCCAGGATGCTCCAGTACTCTTTCTGATTGTAGCGGCGGATTTCCTCCTCACGCTCGCAGACTATCCGCACCGCCACCGACTGGACCCGCCCGGCGCTCAATCCGCTGCGGACCCGTTTCCAGAGCAGGGGGCTGATCTTGTAGCCCACCAGCCGATCCAGAATGCGGCGGGCCTGCTGGGCCTCGAACAGGCTGCGGTTGAGCTCCTGAGGACTGGCCATGGCCTCGAGCACCGCCGATTTGGTGATCTCGTTGAACATCACCCGGTGAATGCGCTTGTCCGCCTTGGGCAGCACGCTTGCCAGGTGCCAGGCGATAGCCTCGCCCTCGCGGTCGGGATCGGGAGCCAGGTAAATCTCCCCGGCGTTCCTGGCCGCTTTTTTCAGTTCGGTGATAACCTTGCTCTTACCCCGTATCACCTGGTAAGTGGGGTTGAACTCGTTATCCAGATCCACGCCAAGCTCTTTTACCGGCAGATCGATCACGTGGCCCATCGACGCCTTGACCGTATAGTCCTTGCCCAGATAGCGGCCCAGTGTCTTGGCCTTGGCCGGGGATTCCACTATTACCAGATTCTTGCCCATCACATTCCCTTATCTATGCTAAATCAGCATTTTATTCATTCAATCGGCATAAACTTCAATACAACAAAAACTGGTACGGCAAGAAATCTTTGAAAAAATAATTCCGAGTACTCTCAGCAGCGACCGATCGGTCGCCCGCGGGCTGACACACGGGTCCGCCCCTACAAAATATTTGATAATTCAATCAAAGGTTTCTGTAACTAACAAAGTTATGCTCTATGCATCTCAATGATGATAAAGTGCGCTTTAGCGCAGGCGAGGCTAAACTCCAGATTGGCTTTACCGTCTATTTTCAATGAATCCCGCTCCGCCAGCGAGGGATATTGATTGATATTTATGCTTCCTTCAAAACAGTAGATATACGCCTGGCGAGCTTCGTTCAAAACGAAGGATACGCTCTTATCTTTATCTGTTAATTCAGACACATAGGCATTTACGTCCTGACAGACATGGAGCGGGGCCTGGTCCTTATTTTTTGTGCCGGCTATAATTTGTAATAATTTATTTTCTCTCTCCTCGGGAGAAAACTTATGCAGATCATACCTGACCGGTAAATTCGCAGCCTCGGGCAGTACCCAGATTTGCAGAAAACGGCACCAGTCGTCCTGTTCGTTGAGCTCGGAATGTGTCACCCCGGACCCGGCTGAAATACACTGGACATGGCCGCGGCTGAGAACTTCATGGTTACCCGCGCTGTCCCGATGAGTAAGCTGCCCGTTAACAACATAACTGAATATTTCCATATTCCGGTGGGGGTGTGTACCAAAGCCGCTATCAGGCTTTACGTTATCATCATTTACTACTCGCAAAACTCCATAATTCATATTTTGAGGGTCATAATAATCGGCAAAAGAAAAATGGAAGTACGTATCCGCCGGATGCCGGTCGCCGGCTTTCAGATAATAAAGGTCGCCGGCTTTTATTTTCTCGTATTTTCCCATAACCGCCCCCCCGCTAAATTAACTGCTTTCAACTTTGCGCCAATACATTAATTGAATTCTTTTTTGTAAAAGGGTTTGTTGCCGTCATGAACATAAACAGATTCGGAAAATTCATATTAAGATACCTCAGATAACCTATCCACTCTATGATCAATGCATTATATACGATTTCCATATCCGACTTAATATGAATCCTGTCTTTTTCAGATAGCCTGGAAACATCCAGGCGTGTTGAAAATTCCTCTTCCAGATGGAATAAATTCCTTACCAAACCAGTAAATATTTCATGCTCTAAAAGGACTGGATTTTGCAACAGAGTAACTAAGAACCCTCTTTTTGCTTTAAGAATTTTTGCCAGGTATTCAAGGTCCATTTTGTCTATTTCCATATTACATTTGTATTTTTTTACCCATTTGATTGCATCCTGAAAATCTTTTTCCCGCCAGTCCCTGTTTGCTTTTAACTTTTGTTGGAGATTTTCGCTTTCCCGGTCAAATCCAGCTAAATAATTGATCAGTGTATTACCGGCCTCGCTGAAGAATACCCCAATAAGCATTCTTAACTTTTCCATCTGAGCTTTCTTTTCTCTCACCTCCAGCAGTTTATGGATTATCAAGGTGACCAGCAGAACTTCAATCGGGACAAAGGCAATATCGCCAACCAGGTACAATAAAATGTGGTGAAGATCACCGAAGAGCAGATAATGAATGAAGTAAATTGATACCGATACCGCTATCAATCCCGTTCCGAAAATCAGTGGCCAATATTTTTTCATACCATTATGCTCTTTGGCTGGAATCTGAAAGAATCCTGAATCCCTTTTCGCGTTAGATTTAGAGGGGCGTTGAAATAATACGCTCAACGCCTGGAATGAAAAATTTCGTTTGGGCAAGTTGTCAAGGGCAAGGCAAGCCGTTTCTTTTGCCGATCCTGTTACTTGTGCTATACCAAGCAGTTGCATCGTACGCATCGTTTTAGGCTTGAATAGCGGGAAACGGCCCTTGACAACCAGACGCCTTACTTTCGAATAGTTCAACACGCTTCCAGAGGGGCGTTGAATGTCTTTATTTCAACGCCCCCTTAGAGCTTATTGCAAAACCGCTGACAACACTATCCTTAAGTGTTCCTCCCCCAGTGAATACTCCACCGGCTAAAGCCGGTGGCTTCATGTAACAGCTAAAGCTGGTGGGATCGGCTACGCCGATTAATTTTCGCCCTCTCCATCAATTTTAAAACTGTCGTCGCTATGATGATTCTGACTCTC